>DAOUHB010000055.1:0-12107 GCA_034428935.1 Anaerolineae bacterium
TAGGGCTGGGAGATGGTCTGCCCGAAGCCGATGGGGAGGGGATGGTCGGCGTAAGCCTGCGGGCGATACTGGGATGGCACGAACTCGTGGCGGGGTACACGCTCCATGGCGTCCAGCACGTCTTGATCCGTCACGCCACGGCGACGGATCTGGCGCTCTACCATCATCTCCATTCTCCCCCTCCCGGCTGACGCAAGGCACCCGCTCCGGGGTCACCGGCCATGCCGTCCCGCGGTCGACCTGCCACCCGCGGCGCGTCCGGGGAGCCCCGGCCACTATGACGTATATTGTATCACGTTCGGCGGCCGGTGACAAGTCTGGCTCAAGACCGTCGAGGAGCGCCGGGTCCTGTGGTGGGCCGGTTTCGCGATTCGCAGCATTCATGCTATAATGGTCGGCGCTGCCTGCCTGGCCGCGACCTGACCGTGGAAGGAGGAACCCATGGAGCTCAAGATCGCCCTGACCCAGATGAACGTGGCCCTGGGCCAGCCAAAACAGAACGAGGAAATGGCCCGCAGCCTGGTTGCCCGGGCGGCGGACGCCGGCGCCCAGTTGGCCGTCCTGCCCGAGCTCTGGTTCGCGGGATATGACCTGGCCCATGCCGGCGAGGTTGCCGCCGCCCTGGACGAGGGCCCCTTTGCCCTCATGGCCGAAATGGCCCGGGAGCATGGGCTCTACCTGGTGGGCACCTCGCTGGAGTCCAATCCAGACGGCCTGCCCTACAACACGGCGGCGATGTTCAGCCCCGAGGGCGAGCTGGCGGGTGCCTATCGCAAGGTCCACCTCTGGGCACCCATGGGCGAGGTGGAGCACATGACGCCCGGCAGGGAGCTGCCTGTCTTTGACCTGCCCTGGGGCCGCACGGCGCTGGCCATCTGCTACGATCTGCGCTTTCCCGAGGCCTTTCGCTGTTTCGCCACGGCCGGCACCCGCCTGGTCATCATTCCCGCCGAGTGGCCGGTCAAGCGCGTGGAGCACTGGCGCCTCTTTTTGCGGGCGCGGGCCGTCGAGAACCAGTTCTTCCTGGCCGGCTGCAACCGCTCGGGCGTGGACCCGGACCCGGAGGGCACGACCTATGGCGGATACTCGGCCGTGTCCGATCCGTGGGGCAACCTCCTGGTCGAGGGCACCATGGAGCCGGACCTGTTGTTCGCCACCCTGGACCTGGACGAGGTGGACAAGGCCCGCAGCCTCTTTCCCTTCCTGGCGGACCGGCGGGCGGACCTGTACGGGCAGGCAGGGGAGCATTCGATCTGACGGGCACTGCCCGGCGGAAGGGATGCGGACGTCGCTGCCCTTCCATCCTTAGCGAGGAGGACCGCCATGGCTGGCTTTGACACCTATCTTTCGCCCCTCACCTGGCGCTACGGCTCCGACGAGATGAGACGGATCTGGAGCCAGGTGCACCAGCGGCGCCTATGGCGGCGCGTCTGGGTGGCGCTGGCCGAGGCCCAGGCCGAGATGGGCCTGGTGACCCTTGCCCAGGCGGCCGATCTGAGGGCCCACGCCGACGAGGTGAACCTGGAACGCTCGCTCCAGATCGAGGCCGAGATCAAGCACGACGTCGTGTCCGAAATCCGGGCCTTTGCCGAGCAGTGTCCTGTGGGCGGCGGCATCATCCACCTGGGCGCGACGAGCATGGACGTCAAGGACAACGCCGATGCCTTGTGCATGGCCGCGGGCCTCGACCTGCTCCTGGACCGGCTGCGGGCGCTCCTCCTGGAGCTTGCCGGCCGCATCGAGGCAGGCGCCGGGCAGGCGTGCATGGGCTACACCCACCTGCAGCCGGCCGAGCCGACGACCACCGGCTACCGCCTGGCCCAATATGGCCTCGACCTTTTCCTGGACCTGGAGGAGCTGCGCCGGGTGCGGCGCGGGCTGCGGGGCAAGGGACTCAAAGGGGCCACGGGCACGTCGGCCTCCTATACGCAGCTCCTGGCCGGGCTGCCCACCGCCTCGACGGCCGAAGCGGGGCCGGCGGCGGCCCTGGAGGCGGCGGTGATGGAGCGCCTTGGCCTGCCGTCCTTCCCCGTGGCCACGCAGACTTATCCCCGCAAGCAGGACTGGCTGGTGGTGAATGCGCTGGCGGGCATCGCCGGATCCCTCTACAAGTTCGCCTTCGACCTCCGCATCCTCCAGGCGCAGCCCTTTGGCGAGTGGAGCGAGCCCTTTGGCAGCCGCCAGGTGGGCTCGTCGGCCATGGCCTTCAAGCGCAACCCGGAGAGCGCCGAGGCCATGGACAGCCTGGCGCGCCTGGTGCGCACCCTCCCCGGCGTGGCCTGGGACAATGCCGCCCACTCGTTGCTGGAGCGCACCCTGGACGATTCCGCCAACCGGCGGCTGATCCTGCCCCAGGCCTTCCTCATCGTCGACGAGCTGCTGGGGCGTGCCCGGCGCATCATCGCGGGCATGGTCATCCGCGAGGAAGGCCTGGCGCGCAACCTGGAGCGGTACGGGACGTTTGCCGCCACGGAACGGGTGCTGATGGAGCTGGTCAAGGCCGGGGCCGACCGCCAGGAGATGCACGAGCGGATCCGGCAGCACAGCATGGCTGCCTGGGAGGCCGTGCAGCGCGACCCGGCGGGCGCCAATCCGCTGCCCGACCTCCTGGCCGCCGACCCGCGGATGCTGGCCCACCTGCCTGCGCCCCGCATCCGCGAGCTTCTGGACGCGGGCAGCTACGTGGGCGACGCTCCCTGGCGCGCGCGAGAGCTGGCGCGGGCCATCCGCGAGGCGTGTGCGGCCGATGAGCGATGAGCGCCCGGGGCCGGCGCCCCAGCCCCGAGCTCCGGCCCTGAGCCCCACCACCCGGAGCATCCTACAAGCGACCACCGTGGTGACGGCCATCGCCCTGCTGGTCAAGGGCCTGGGCTTTCTGGAAAAGGTGCTCCTGGGCTATTTCTTTGGCACCGGCATGGAAGCAGATGCCTACCTGGTGGCCTACAGCCTGCCCTTCAGCGCCTACATCGTCCTTCGCGAAGTCGTCAAGCCGGCCTTCCTGCCCACCTTCCTGCGCACCCGCCAGGCGTCGGAGAGAGACGGGCTGCGGCTCCTGGCGGTGAGCGGCACGGTGCTCCTGCTCCTCCTGGCTGTGGCGACGGCTGCCGGGATGGCCCTGGCCGGGCCCCTCGTGGGCCTGGCGGCGCCCGGCTTTGGCCCCGAACAGCGGTCCTTGACAATCCGCCTGGCCCGCATCGTCATGCCCGCGCTGCTCCTGCTGGGCCTTTCGACCCTCACCACGGCGGCGCTCCACGCCCGCAAGCAGTTCGTGCTGCCCGCCCTGGGCGAGGCGTCCTTTCGCCTGGGGCCCATCGCCTTCCTGCTCCTGGTGGGCGGCGTGCCGGCGGCTGCCGCCGGCATGGCCCTGGGCGCCCTGGGCAAACTGGCCATCGAGGCCCTGGGGCTGCGCCGTCACGTGGCCGGCCTCCGGCCCAGCCTGGACCTGGCTTTCGAGCCGGTGCGCACCGTGGGTCGCCTGGCGGCGCCCCTCCTGGCGGCCCTCTTCCTGTCGCTGTTCGTCGGCCCGCTGGTGGAGAATGCCTTCGCCAGCCGCCAGGGCGTGGGCGGCGTGGCGGCCCTCGCCTATTCGCGCAAGATCGCCGAAACCCTGACGACCATCCTGCCCTACACCCTGGGCCTGGTCCTGTTGCCCTTCTCCGCCGAGATGGCTGCCCGCAAGGATGCGGCAGGGCTGAGCGCGACCCTCTCGGGCGCGCTGCGGGCACTGATCCTGCTTTTCTTGCCCGTGGCCATCGGGCTGATGGTGCTGCGCGAGCCGTTTGTGCGGCTGCTGCTGGAGCGGGGCGCCTTCACGGCGGCGTCCACGGCGCTGACGGCCGGACCGCTCCTGTTCTACGGCCTGGCGCTGTTGCCCTTTGTGCTGGAGGTAGTCGTCATCCAGTTCTTTTTCGCGCGGCAGGATACGCTGACGCCGGTCCTGGCCGACGCCACGACCTTTGCCCTGAACGTGGCGCTCATCGCGGTGCTGTCGCCCGGCATGGGGCTGGCCGGGATTGCCCTGGCGGCTGCCCTGGCCAAGGGAGTCAAGGTCCTCAGCCTGCTGCTGCTCTTCCAGCGGCGCGTGCCGGCCTTTCGCCTGCAAGCGCTGGCGCCCTTTGCCGTCAAGATGGCCGTGGCCGGGCTGGCTGCCGCGGCTGTGCTCCTGGGCTTTGCTGCCCTGGCGCAGGAGCAGGCCACGGCCGGGGGATTGCTGCTCCTGGTGGCCTACCTTGTGGCCGCTGCCGCCCTGGGCGGCGGTACCTTCTTTCTCATCGCCTGGGCCCTGGGCGTGGGCGAGACCCGCGACATCATCCGGCGGGCGGGGGCGTTGCTGCCCGGCCGCCCGCCGCGCTCGTAGCGGGTGGCTACGGCTCCAGCACCGCGATCTCTTGCGTGAGGGTGTTGCCCTCGCCCTCTTCGATCTCGTCCACCTGGCCGTAGACATCGACCGTGGCCGTGGTCGGCCAGGCCTCGTGAGTGGCGCCGGGTAGCCACGTGTAGGTCAACTCCATCGCCTTGCCGCCGGCCAGCCCCGGCACGTCCCACTCCACCGGCACGGCCTCGGCCCCCTCGGGTGCCCAGCGCAGGACAAACGCCCCGGCGTCCACCGGCCCGTCGTTGCGCACCGTGACCCGCACCTCGCACTTGCCCACGCGAAAGCAGGGGTTGGGCTCGAACAGGATGGACTCCACGACCAGGTCGGCCAGCTCGGCCAGCCCCACCGGCGAGACGTCCACCACCGCCTCGGCTTCCGTCGTCCCCCCGGGCCCGATGGCGGTCATCCGGTACGTCGTCCTGGCACCCGGGCAGAGCTCGGCTTCGCCGGGCGTCGCCACCCCGCCGATGCCGTTGTCGATGGTCACCTCGGCGGCGTAATCCACCTTGCCCCACGCGAGGGTCACGCACTCGCCGGCCTCGATGCTCGCCGGCCGCGCCGAGAAGAAGGCGATCACCGGCTTCTGGGACGTGTCGCTGGAGACGATGAGGCTGGCGCGGGCGGTGTGCGTTCCCTCCGGGCTGGTGGCCGTCAGCTCGTACACCGTCGTCTCGGCCGGGCAGACCTCCATGCTGCCCGGCGTGCCCACCCCGCCGATGCCCGGCTCGATGATGGCCTCGGTGGCGTTCTCGACCTTGCCCCATTCGAGCTGGGCGCAGCCGCCGGGGGCGATGATGCTGGGCACGACGCGCAGGTATTCGATAATCGAGCCCCTGGGCTCTTGCACCGTGACCTGGATGCTCTCTTCGGTGGTTCCGCCGGCGCCCGTGGCCTCCAGCCGGTAGGCCTTGGACTCGCCGGGGCAGACGTCGATCTTGCCCGAGGTGCCCACCCGGCCAATGTCGCTGAGCAGCACGCGGTTGGCGTTCTCGATGAGCCCCCACTCCAGGCGCGTGCACCGGCCCCTGTCGATAATGGGCGGGTTGGCGCGAAAGACGCCGATGGTGGGCAACACGCCCGGTGTGTCGCTGGCTTCCGCTGACGGCGCCGGGGGCAGGGTAGGCTCGGGCGAGGGCGGGGCCACGGTCGGCAGGGCGGTCTCGCCCGGGGCAGGCAGGGTCGACTCCGCGGCGGGCGAGGGCAGGGTCGTCGCACCGCCCACCGCCACGTCGGTTGCGGCCGGCGGGGGCGTCGCCTGCTCCTCCTCTCCCTGGAGCCTGGGCCACAGCAGGAAGGCGCCGGCGGCCAGGGCCAGGAGCCCCAGAACCGCGATGACGGCCAGCCAGGGACTGCGCCGCGGCCTGAGGGGCATCGTGGCGGCCTCCACCAGCGTGTCGTGGCGGGCGGCTGCCGCCGGAAACTCGAGCAGGAATTGGCTCTGGCCGATGCGGATCAGGTCGCCGTGGCGCAGCACGTGGGGTTCCTGGATGGGCCGCCCGTTGACGAATGTGCCGTTGGCGCTGTCCAGGTCGCGAATGGCCCAGCGACCGCCGTGGACCGCGATCTCGGCGTGGTGCCGCGAGACGTTCGGGTCTGGCACGACCACGGTGTTGTCCTCGTGGCGGCCGATGGTGACCACCTCAAAGCCCAGGGGAAAAACCTGCCCGCTTTCCTGCTCGACCAGCTTGCCAAGGCTCATGCGTTCTCTCCTCCTCGATGCCCAGGTGGGCGTGGCCGTTCGAGTATACCACACTCCTGCCGCTCCCGCCAAATTCCACCGGCGCCTCCAGCGACGCTTTCCACAGGCGCGGGCTCGACCGGCTGCAACCCGGCGCCCGCTCCGGCGTATTGTATGCAAGGGGCGCGGCGCAGCCCGCCCCGTCAGATCCCGGAAGGAGACGAAAACCATGAGTGAGCAAGAACCAATCGAGGCGGAGGGGACCCAGGAGCAGGGCCCCGTGATCGAAGAGATACAGGTCGCGGGCCGCGACCTGGTTAAGACCGTCAACGACCTGATCCACGAGGCCACCGTCAGGCGCATCACGGTCGAGCGCAAGGGACGCATCCTCGTCGACCTGCCGCTGCCCCTGGGCGTGGCCGCCGGCGTCGTGCTGGGCGTCTACATGCCCGTCTTTTCGGCCATCACAGGCCTCGGCGCCCTGTTGACAGGATGCACCGTTCGCGTCGAGCGCGACGCGCCGCCGGCTGCCCAATAAGCGCTCACTGTCGCAGCCTGTGAGCCCGGCCGCGCGCCCCCAGCCGGGGGCGTCGGGGCCGGGCCTTTTGTTGCGCCGGCACGTTGTCAACGAATTGGAAACGAACAAACGAATGAGGGAACGGCAGAATTCGTTTATTCGTTCTTCATTCGTTGACAGCTCACGTGCAGTCCCCGACCCCTTTCACGGACAACTCGTTGTCGCCACCAAGAAAGCGGGGGGCAGTTGCCCCGCACTGCTCCCTGTGGTAGAATGGGCCCATTCCAGTCACGGCAGGAGGGCCGGCAAACATGAGGGCTATCATTCAACGGGTAAGCCAGGGGCGCGTATCGGTGGAGGGCAGGACGCTGGGCGAGATCGGCGCTGGCATGGTCATCCTCCTCGGCGCCGGCCACGGCGACGGGCAGGCCGACGCGGACCGCCTGGCCGACAAGATTACCAACCTGCGCATCTTTTCCGATGCGGAGGGCAAGACCAACCTGTCGCTCCTCGACGTGGGGGGCGAGGCGCTGGTCATCTCGCAGTTCACGCTCTATGCCGACTGCCGCAAGGGCCGGCGCCCCAGCTTTGTCTATGCCGCCCCGCCCGACGTGGCCGAGCCCCTGGTGGAGTATTTTGCCGGGCGCCTGCGCCAGAACGGCGTGCCCCGGGTGGAGATGGGCGAGTTCGGCGCCGTGATGCTGGTCGAGATCCACAACGACGGCCCCTTTACCATCTACCTGGACAGCACCGACCTGACCAGGTAGGCGCCGGTTGACAAATCGGCGGCGCTGTTTTACAATCTGCCTACCACCTTGCTTGAAAGGATAGGGCCATGGATTTCTATCAGTGGCTGGCCGATGCGGCGCAGCGCAATGGCAGCCTGCTGTGCGTCGGGCTGGACACGCGCCTGGACCGGCTGCCGGCCGGCGAAACCCTCTTTGACTTTAACCGGCGCATCGTCGACGCCACCCGCGACCTGGTGTGCGCCTACAAGCCCAACTCGGCCTTTTACGAAGTGGCCGGCCCGGAGGGCCTGGAAGACCTGCGGCGCACCGTGGCCTACGTCCACGAGGTGGCCAACGTGCCCGTCATCCTCGACGCCAAGCGGGGCGACATCGGCTCCACGGCCGAGGCCTATGCCCGCGCCGCCTTCCAGACCTGGGGCGCCGACGCCCTGACCGTCAGCCCCTACCTGGGCGGCGATTCGGTGGCGCCTTTTACCGCCCACGCCGGGCGCGGCGTCTTTGTCCTGTGCCACACCTCCAACCCGGGCGCCACCGACCTCCAGACCCTGCCATGCCAGGGCCGGCCCCTGTTCGAGATCGTGGCCGAGAAGGGGGCCGCCTGGGGCACCGGCCTCGTCGTCGGCGCCACCTATCCCCAGGCCCTGGCCAGGGTGCGCGCCCTGGCGCCCGAGGCCTGGATCTTGCTTCCCGGCATCGGCGCCCAGGGGGGCGACCTGGCGGCGGCGCTGGCAGCCGGCCTGCGGGCCGACGGCCTCGGGCTGGTGATCAACTCGTCGCGGGAGGTGCTCTATGCCCCCGATCCGCGGCAGGCAGCCCTGGGCCTGCGGGACCGCATTGAGGCGGGGCGCATCGAGGTGGCGGCCCGTGCGGCGCCCGCGGCCACACCTGGCGACGGCCTGTCGCTGGCGCTGTTCGACATCGGCGCCGTGCAATTCGGCCGGTTCACCCTGGCATCGGGGCAAGCGTCGCCCATTTACATGGACCTGCGCCTCCTGGCCTCGCATCCCGCCGTGCTGCGTCGCGTGGCACAGGCCTATGCCCGCCTGGTGAGCGACCGGGGCCTGGCCGGGGCCGACGTCTGCCTGGCCGCCATCCCCTACGCGGCCCTGCCCATCGGCACGGCCGTCGCCATGGAGCTGGACCTGCCCCTCGTCTACCCGCGTAAGGAGGCCAAGGCCTACGGCACCGCCCGCCAGGTGGAAGGCCAGTTCCGGCGGGGCGACCGAGCCGTGGTCCTGGACGACCTGGTGACCACGGGCGGCAGCAAGCTGGCGGCCATCGAGCCCCTGCAAGCGGCCGGGCTGGAGGTGCAGGACGTGGTGGTGCTCATCGACCGCGAGCAGGGCGGGCGCCAGGAGCTGGCCGCGGCCGGCTACCGGCTGCACGCCGTCCTGGGCCTGCGCCAGATCCTCGAAGAGTTGGTGGCCGCCGGCCGCATTGACGCCGGACGCCGCGACGAGGTGGCGGCCTTCTTGTGGGGCGGCTAGCCGTGCCGGAGCTGGGCGTCGACCTCTGCGGGGTGGCGCTGCCCACCCCCCTCATCCTGGCCAGCGGCATCCTGGGGACCGAGGCCGAGCTCCTGGCCCGCGTGGCGCGGGCAGGGGCGGGCGCCGTCACCGCCAAGTCGTGCAGCCTGGAGCCGCGGGCCGGGCACCGCAATCCCACGGTCCTGGCCTGGGGACACGGTCTCATCAATGCCGTGGGCCTGGCCAACCCCGGCGTCGAGGTCGAAATCGAAGAGCTGCGCCGCGCAAAGGCCATGCTCCGGCCCCTGGGCGCCGCCCTGGTGGGCAGCGTCTTTGCCGACACCGTCGAGAATTTTGGGCGCGTGGCCGGCCGCCTGGCCGAAGCCGGGCCCGACCTCCTGGAGGTCAACATCTCTTGCCCCAACGTCCACGACGAGTTCGGCACGCCCTTTGCCGCCGATCCGGGCGCGGCCGGCGAGGTGACGGCCGCCGTGTGCGAGGCTGTGGCGGGGCGCATGCCCGTCCTGGTCAAGCTGTCGCCCAACGTGGCCGACGTGGCGGCGGTGGCGCGGGCCGTGGCGGCCAACGGCGCCGACGGCATCAGCGCCATCAACACCCTGACCGGCATGGTCATCGACGTTCACGCCGCGCGGCCCATCCTGGCCAACCGCACCGGCGGCCTATCGGGCCCCGCTATCCGGCCCCTGGCCGTGCGCTGCGTGTGGCAGATTTACGAGGCGGTGGACCTGCCCATCGTGGGCATGGGCGGCGTGAGCAGCGGCCGCGACGCGGCCGAGATGATCATGGCCGGTGCCACGGCCGTGGGCGTCGGCTCGGCCGTCTATGACGAGGGGCCCGCGGTCTTTACCCGGATCTGCCACGAGCTGGCGGCCCTCGTCGACGAGCTGGGCTACGGCTCGCTGGCCGAGATGCGCGGGGTGGCCCACCGATGAAGGGCAGCCTGCCCCTCGCCTCCCGCGTCGTCGAGGTCGTCGCCGAAAACGCCAGGATTCACACCCTGGTGCTCGATCGGCACCTGGAAGCCGAGCCGGGGCAGTTCGTCATGGCCTGGCTGCCGGGCGTGGACGAGCGGCCCTTTAGCCTGGCCCGTGCCCGGCCGGTGACCCTCACCGTGGCGGACGTCGGGCCCTTTAGCGCGGAGGTCAACCGCCTGGCTGCCGGCGACCGCCTCTGGGTCCGCGGCCCCCTGGGCCGACCCTTCACCCTGCCCGGGGACGGCGCCCCCGGCGGCCGACTCCTCCTGGTGGCCGGCGGCTATGGCGTGGCGCCCATGCACTTCCTGGCCGAGCGGGCCCTGGAACAGGGCTGGCAGGTCGACGCCGTCATCGGGGCGCGCACCGCCGAAGACGTCATCTTCCGCGACCGCTTTGCCGCCCTGGGCGTCGAGGTCCACGTGACCACCGACGACGGCTCCCTGGGCCGGCAGGGCCTGGCCACCGGCGCCGTCCGCGACCTCGTGGAGGCCGGCGACTACCGGGCGCTGTACGCCTGCGGCCCCGAGGCCATGCTCGAAGCCCTGGACCGGCTGTCGACCACCTGCCGGCTGCCCGCCCAGTTGAGCTACGAGCGTGCCATGCGCTGCGGCTTTGGCGTGTGCGGCACCTGCTCCCGCGGCGGCTGGCTCGTGTGCCGCGATGGGCCGGTCAAGGACGTGGGGGTGGGAGAATCACTGAATCACTGAGGGCACTGAAGGCGCTGATGGAGCGTCAGTGCTTTCATCTGCTCATCTTGTCAGTGATTCAACCGAACGTGCGCGCCGGGCCAAAGGCTGGTATAATGTACTTCTCCGACGGCGCTGATCCTGAACCTGGAGGTAGTGATGTCCAAATTCCCGCGCGGCAGTGGCATCTTGATGCATCCGACGTCCTTTCCCGGCCCTTACGGCATCGGCGACCTGGGGGAACCGGCCTATCGTTTCATGGATTTCCTCGTCTCGGCAGGGCAGAGCTACTGGCAGGTGCTGCCCCTCAGCCCCACGGGGTACGGCGACTCGCCCTATCAGGGGCTGTCGGCCTTTGCCGGCAACCCGATGCTCATCAGCCCCGACAAGCTGCTGCAGGCCGGGCACCTGCACCCTTCGGACCTGGCGGACGCGCCCGACTTTGCCCGGGAGCGGGTGGACTTTGGTCCGGTCATCGACTACAAGACGGTGCTCCTGGACCGGGCCTTTGCCAACTTTCGGGCGGGGGCCCCGGAAGGGCAGTGGGACGCCTTTCGCTGTTTCTGCGACGACCAGGCCGCCTGGCTGGACGACGTTTCCCTGTTCATGGCGCTGAAGCAGGCCCACGGGCTGCGGCCCTGGCACGAGTGGGAGAAGGGTGCCGCGGCCCGCGAGCCCGGCGCGCTGGAGCGCTGGCGGGGCGAGCTGGTGGGCGAGATCGAAAAGCAAAAGTACTTGCAGTGGATCTTTTTCGAGCAGTGGCTGGCCCTCAAGGAGTACGCCAACGGGCTCGGCGTGCGCGTCATCGGCGACATTCCCATTTTCGTGGCGCTGGACAGCGCCGACGTGTGGGCCAACCCCGGCCTCTTTCACTTTGACAAGGAGCTGCGGCCCACCGTCCAGTCGGGCGTGCCGCCCGACTATTTCAGCGAGACGGGCCAGTTGTGGGGCCATCCCCTCTACCGCTGGGACGTCATGGCCGAGCAGGGCTATGCCTGGTGGGTGGCGCGCTTCCAGATGGCCTTTACCCAGGCCGACGTGGTGCGCATCGACCACTTCCGGGGCTTTTACAACTACTGGGAGGTGCCGGCCGGCGAGAAGACGGCCATCAAGGGCCGCTGGCTGTACGGCCCCGGGCCCGACATCTTTCGCACGGTGACCAGGGCCATCGGCGACGTGGCCATCATCGCCGAGGACCTGGGCGATTTTGACGAGGAGTCGCGCGCCGGCGTCGACGCCCTCCAGCAAGAGTTTGGCTACCCGGGCATGAAGGTCCTCCAGTTCGCCTTTGCCGCCGGCCCCGAGGACCCCTTCCTGCCCCACAATTACGAGTCGCCGGCCTGGGTGGTGTACACCGGCACCCACGACAACGACACGGTCGTGGGCTGGTACCGCGAGACGTCCACGGAAGGCGAGCGGGATTACGCCCGCCAGTACATGGCCACCGACGCCTCGGATATTGCCTGGGACCTCATCCGCCTGGGGTGGGCCTCGGTGGGCAACACGGCCATGACCACCACCCAGGACCTGCTGCGCCTGGGGCACGAATCGCGGATGAACACGCCCAGCACCCTGGGCCCGCCCAACTGGGTCTGGCGCATGCTGGATGGGGCGCTGACGCCCGACATCGCCGCGCGGCTG
>DAOUHB010000056.1:0-2015 GCA_034428935.1 Anaerolineae bacterium
CGTGGCGCCCACGATCCTGCACGCCCTGGACGTGGCCGTTCCCGAAGAGATGGACGGCCGCGTGTTGCAGGAGGCCTTCCAGGCGTCGTCGCCCCTGGCGCGCCCGGTGCGCACCAGCCCGGAGAGCGTGTACAAAGAAGGCCCCGCCGAGCCCGGCCTGGCGGAGGAAGAGATGGAAGAGGTCCAGGAGAAGTTGCGGGGGTGGGGGTACGCGGGCTAGCGCGTCTTGCCCTCACGCCCGGAGTCCAACACATCTGCCCAAGGGACGAGGAACACCGCGGGGGCATGCACTGCATAATCAAGCATTTAGAGGGCATTTAGTGAAGAAAGCATTGGTATGCGGCGCCGCCGGTTTTATCGGCGGGCACCTGATCAAGAGGCTAAAGCGAGAAGGATACTGGATACGGGGGGTGGATATCAAGGCGCCCGAGTTTGCGCCAACCCAGGCCGACGAGTTTCTACTGGTGGACCTGCGTGAGCCACATGGCTGCCGGGATGCGCTATCAGTGAATGGCAGTACGTTCGATGAGGTTTACCAACTGGCAGCCGATATGGGTGGCATGGGCTTTATCCACAGTGCGGAGTGTGAGATCATGCACAACAGTGCGTTGATCAACATTCACATGATTGACACCGCGGCGCGAATGGGTGTGCCCCGTTACTTCTTCTCCTCTTCCGTATGCGTGTACCGCGACATGCAGCCGGGCGAAAAGGCTCTGACCGAGGCGGACGCCGTGCCGGCCAACCCCGACAACGAGTACGGCTGGGAAAAGCTCTATGCCGAGCGCATGGCCCAGGCCTACGCGCGCCATTATGACATAGAAGTTCGCATCGCCCGCTTCGAGAACTGCTACGGCCCGGAAGGAACCTGGTGCGGCGGCAGGGAAAAGGCGCCTGCCGCCATCTGCCGCAAGGTGGCCGAGGCAGCCGACGGCGGCACGATCCCCGTCTGGGGCGACGGCTCGGCCATCCGCAATTATACCTACGTCGACGACCTGGTCGACGGCATCTACCGCCTGACCCAGTCCGACCTGGAGGGGGCGGTGAACATCGGCGGCGACGAGTACGTGACCGTGGCCGAGCTGGTGCAGACGGTGATCGATGTGTCGGGCAAAGCCATCGAAATCGAGTACGTCGACGGCCCCGTCGGCGTGCACGCGCGGAACTTTGCCAAGGATCGCATCCGCTCCCTGGGATGGATGGCCAGGACGGGCCTCACCGAGGGGATCGCACGGACCTATCCCTGGATTGCGGAGCAGGTCGCAACCCTACAATAATGAGGGACGATTAGAGCAGAGTCGGCAGCTTTCCCTTCGGTGGGCCAGGTGAAAGTTTGCAGCGACAGCGGTCTCGGTCGCTGCTGTTGAGCAAAGGATGGAAGAGGTCCAGGAAAAGCTGCGGGGGTGGGGATACGCAGGGTAACGGATCTTGCCCCGGTGCCCGATGTTTGATACAATGGAGTCGCTATGGAAGAAGAGATCGATCTGCGAGCGTACATAGAGGTCCTGCTCAAGTACTGGTACTGGATTGTGGGGCTGGCCGCCCTTGCCGCGGCCGCGGCCTTTGTCTTTACCTCGCTGCAGCCCGCGACGTACGAGGCCAGAAGCGTGGTCATTATCACCGCGCCCCGGTACCAGATGCAGTTCGACGAGCGGTTCGAGACGCAACTGGGTGTGCCGGCCTACAAGGCGTTCCCCACGCTGGCGACCTCCGACGGCGTCTTGCAGGCCGTCGTGGAGGCCTACAGCCCGTCGCCGGCGAGCGGCATCGAGAAGTGGACGCTGACAACCTTGCGAAGGATGGTGGCAGCCACGTCAGAGGGCGATCCGAGCCTCGTGATCCTGACGGTCACGTCCCGCTCTCCGGAGGACGCGGCGGGGATCGCCAACGTCTGGGCCGATACGCTGGTCGTGCGGGGCAGCGCACTCTACGGCCAGGGCGAAGCGGACGCCGCCTTCTTTGAAGCACAGGCACAAGAGGCCCAGGTGGCCCTGGAGCGGGCCGAGTCCGCCCTG
>DAOUHB010000057.1:0-25541 GCA_034428935.1 Anaerolineae bacterium
CACTTTCCGCAGGCTGCCGAGTTGTACGTCCTGGGCGTGCGGCCAGAGTGGCACGGCCGGGGCATGGGCCGGGCGCTACTGGCCAGGGCCGAGGCATACCTTCGCGACCTGGGCGTGGAGTATGTCCAGGTCAAGACCCTGGCGGCGTCGCATCCCGACCCGAATTATGCGCGGACGCGGCGCTTTTACGAGGCCATGGGCTTCCGGCCGCTGGAGGTACTACCCGAGTTGTGGGATGAGAGCAATCCCTGCTTGATCATGATCAAGGGGCTGTAACAGCGACAATATCAGGCAAGATGTGAGTCGTTGCTTATGACAACCAAGGCCTATTGCTCTTCACCTGGTATTTCGGACTGCAGTGCAGACGGCAAGCGGGCGAGGACAAACATCCATACTTCCTCCGCGTCCGCAACTGCCTTTCGCGCTTCGTCCAAGGAGATATCGGGAGCATCTCCAGGGTAACGGATTTCGACGGCGTAAGGGGCCAGGCTCTCTGTTGTTTCACGCAGAGAGGCAAATGCAGGATCCTGGACCTTGCACAAATCCACCAGGTAGACAAGGCTGTGCACTCGCTCAAACGGCACGGACCGCGAGATCAGGAAAGCCTTGAGCGTCTTCTCAGCAGCCTGCTGACAATGGAAGGCAGCCGGGCCCAGAACCAGAGGACTGTGCTCGACGAGAATTCGTGCAGAAAGCAGGTCGCTTCTTGCTTTGCGCAGCCAGGCTCTTGCCTCTTCAAGCAGCGGATTCATACAGCACCTGGCCCTTGTCCAGCACAGATCTCTCAACGGAACTGCTCCACAGTGCTCGGCGTTCAAACTCGGCCCGGGTCACCACCTTGACGTCTGCTGGCATGAACAGCCCTCGCAAAGCGCGATATGCCGCCACCGCCCTACGATGAGGAGGCAGATCCGAGTCGTTGACAACGACCAAGAGATCGACATCGCTGTCGTGATGCGGCTGCCCGTAGGCG
Source organism: Anaerolineae bacterium (assembly GCA_034428935.1). Taxonomy (GTDB): domain Bacteria; phylum Chloroflexota; class Anaerolineae; order JAAYZQ01; family JAAYZQ01; genus JAAYZQ01. The sequence goes on from DAOUHB010000057.1 coordinate 974, forward strand.
TGCGAGCCGTAGAGATAGATCGTTCTCGGCTCCAGGGCAGCCACAATGCGCCGAACCGTTTCATCCAGGAGTTCCTGGTCTATCGCCTTCACGCCTGCTCTCCCCTGTTGACAAACCCACCGTGCTCGCTTTCAGTATACTGCGAAACGCCGAGACTGTCAACGTTGGGCCGAGGCCGGCGGCGGCCGGCGACCGGACGACAAGCTCGCTGGCAGGTGCCAAGTCGGCCCTTGCGACACAGCAGCTGAGGCTCACACCAGCGACGAGAGCCCCCCCCGGCGCCAAATGGCAGGCCGCCCAATGCTCGCCTCCCTGCAGGGCGCGCAAGACCGGCATTTCGTGCCGGCAGCGCTCCACGGCCCGCGGGCAGCGGGGGTGAAAGGCAAAGGCCGTATTCAGGACGAGAGGACGTTCGATGGCCCGCGTTTCGCAATCGATGTGGTGCAAGCCGTGGACCGACTGGGTCGAGGCGCCTCGTGTTGTCATGGTTTTCTCTCAGATCACACCAGATGGCGGGGGATCTGAATATGCCAGGTCCTGGTAAAGACTCGGGTGTTGCCTTCGTAGGCATCGAGCACATTGGTGATGTAGAATGTGTCGGCGTCGGCGGACATGGTGCTAGACGTCTCGGTGTGCACGTGCCAGTCATCGCGCCGCAGCCCCGTGATACGGTCGCAGCGAATGCGAGCCGAAAGAGGCTGGCCTTCGACCAGGGTGTACGTGTCCTCGTTGCGACCATAGATCTCCAGGTTGGTCTCGATCAACCGCTTGCGGCCGTCGCCCAGGAAATCGCGGATCTCTAACGTTCTCGCGCCCACGTCGCGGGTGATCAGCCGCCTGCGCGGGCTGGTGCTGAGGATCTCAACCGGAATCGGCTGGGATTGCTCGGGTGGGTCAAAGGACGGCAATTCGGCATCCTCTTCCCGGGGCGGGCGCACGGGCAAGCGGAGCTGGCTCCCCGCCCCGGTGAGTAGGTTCAGGGTGACCGGTTCGGGCGAGGGCCAGGCCATGGGCCAATAAGTGGGCGACACGGCGACGCGCCAGCGGTGGCCCGCCGGGATCCGGTGGGCGATCACGTCCAGTCGCACGGTGATCGGGTAGAATCGGCCCGGCTCCAGCGCTTGGGGGTGCTCGTGGCCATCGCGGTGAGTCAGGTTGAGCATCCCCCGGCTCACCAGGAGCGACGACCCATCGGGGGCCACGTCGCAAAGCCGCACGGCGATCAGGGCATTTGGCCGGTCGGCCGCCACCGTCAGCGCCACATCGGGAAAGCCCACGATCTCCATCGCCTCGTCCAAAGGCGCCGAGTCAAAGGTGATCGACAGGCCGTCTTCGGCGCGCTGGTCCGGCGGAAAATCGACCGGGTCGCCATAGGGGCACCAGATGCCGGCCTCCGAGCCCGCGAACTGCGACCCGCGGTAAGCGATCTGCGTTTCGGCTGCCGGAGCGCTACCCAGCCCATCCTCGTTCAGCCAGTACGGTCGCATCTGAACGTTGTGCGAGGGCCAGGTCGATTCGGCGCCCCAGCGCCCGGGCCGCTCGGCGTAGAACGGCGCCGGAGGCAGGCTGTCCTGGATCCAGAAGCGCATCATGGGCTCGTCCATGATGCCGGTGTCGATCCCCTTGAGCCAGTAATCCCACCATCGTAGACATTCCTGGAGAAAGCCGATGGTCGGGCCGGGGATACCGATGTGGGGATAGCCGTGGGACCACGGCCCGATGAGACCCTTTCGCGGGCCAGGCAACCCCTGAAGGAGCCGCGGCACGGCATTGGTATAGGCATCGCCCCAGCCGCCGATCGCATACACGGCGCACTCGATGGCCGCATACTCCTCGCACACCGAGCCCTGCTTCCAGAAGGCATTCCGTGTCTGGTGGCTCATCCAGGCCTCGACATAGGGGGGAGTGTTCTCCAACCGGTTGAGCCACATCTCCCGCCAGCGATTCCCTACCAGCCGGGGATCGGGGGGCAACCCATTCCAAGCAAACATCCGCGAGGCCCACTCGAGCATGTCGGAGGCGAGCACGCAACCGCCGCGATAGTGCACATCGTCGGCGTAGCGGTCGTCCGTCGAGGCGACGGTGATGATGGCTTTGAGCTGGGGCGGTCGCCGCGCCGCGATCTGCAATCCGTTGAATCCACCCCAGGATATGCCAATGATGCCAGCTACCCCGTTGCACCAAGGCTGGTCTGCGATCCAGTCCAACACCTCCAGGGCGTCGTCCTGTTCCTGGGGCAGATATTCACCCAGAAGGTTCCCGTCAGAGGCGCCCGTGCCCCGCATATCGACGCGGATGGAGGCATAGCCGTGACCGGCGAAATAGGGGTGATAGGTCGAATCGCGCACGGCCCGGCCGTCGTCCTTGCGATAGGGCAGATATTCCAGAATGGCCGGCACCGGTTCGTTCTCGGCGTGTTCGGGCAACCAGATGCTAGTCGCCAGCTTGCAGCGATCGGACAGAGTGATCCAGGTGTTGTCGATTTTGCGTACTGCGTGGGGATACTCGCATACGTTTTTCATCATGCTCCCTTGCTTTGGATTTTGGGCTGCCCCTTTGAAACCCGTTCGGGAAAGTGGCAGGCGGTCAGGTGGTCCGTACCGGGCAGCGCGCTCAAAAGGGGTCGCTCCTTCGCGCACCGCTCTTCCGCATACCGGCACCGCGGGTGGAAAGGGCAACCCGGGGGAGGGTTGCGTGGACTCGGGATTTCCCCCTTGAGGACGATTTGCCGCCGCTCGGACCGCAGCCTGGGATCGGGCACCGAAACCGCCGACATCAAGGCTTCGGTGTAAGGGTGCTTGGGCTGGGAAAACAGCTCCTCGGTGCCGGCCAACTCGACGATACGGCCTAGATACATAACCGCCACCCGGTCTGCGATAAAGCCCAAAACGTTCAGGTTGTGCGTAATGATGATGTAGGTCAGGTCCAGTTTCTCCCGGAGATCCTTCAGCAAGTTCAGGATGCCGGCGGCGACCGAAACGTCCAGGCCGGCCGTCGGCTCGTCGGCCACCAAGATTTCGGGATGGAGGGTAAGGGCCCGTGCGATGCCCACCCGGCGCGCCTGCCCCCCTGAAAGCTGATTGGGGTACTTGTCGGCCTGCTCCGACGAAAGGCCCACCATGGCCAGCAATTCGTCGACTTTTCCCTCGTCCACCGTTTGGCCGTGGATGCGAAAGGGTTCCAGCAGAAGGGAGGACACCTTCATCCTGGGGCTCAGGCTGGAGGTCGGGTCCTGAAAGATCATCTGCATGTGCGCCCGCATCGGGCGGAGCTTTTTTTGCGGCAACTCGCTGATGTCCTGGCCCAGGACGGCGATCCGGCCATCGGTGGGTTCGATCAGCCGCAAAAGGGTCCGGCCCAGCGTGGTCTTGCCCGATCCCGACTCGCCGACGAGGCCCAGCGTTTCGCCGCGCCGGATGCTTAGATTCACATCGTTCACGGCCTGGACCACGCCGAGCTTTTGGCCCAGGATCTGGCCCAAGAATCCCACATTATCCCCAAAATGCTTGGTCAGATCCTGGGTTTGGATGAGCTGCTGATCAGTGCGCTCTCTGCCAGTGACCGTCTCAGGCACCGGAATCGGCTCCGGCTCTGATTCACAAGCGGCCGGCGACACGGGCTCTTGGCAACAGGATGAATACACGTGGCACAACACCCGTTGGCTGCCCACCTGGCAATAGTCAGGCTCGACGCTGTGACAGATGGCCTGGACCCACTCGCAACGGGGGGCAAACTTGCAGCCCACCGGCAGGTCGCGCAGGCTCGGCACCCGGCCTGAAATGGTACGCAGGCGGCGCTCCCGTTGGCTGTGGGATGGGTGCGACCGCAGGAGTGCCCGGGTGTAGGGGTGCTTGGGGTCGTCAAAGATGCGGAACACGTCACCGGACTCGACGATATTGCCGGCATACATGACAATGACCCGGTCGCAGATCTGGGCGATGACGCCCAGGTCGTGGGTGATGTACAGAAGCGCCATGCCGAACTCGTCCCGCAAGCCGCAGATCAGGTCCAGGATCTGCGCCTCCAGGGTCACGTCCAGGGCCGAGGTCGGCTCATCAGCCACCATCAAAGTGGGATTCGAAAGCAGCGCCATCGCGATCATGATCCGCTGGCGCATGCCGCCCGAAAACTGGTGGGGATGTTCCCGGATGCGCTGGGCGGCATCGGGGATCCCGACCCGGTCCAGCATCTCCACGGCTCGCTGCCTCAGATCCTTCTCCGCGCCCTCCCTCGCCGAGGGAAGGTGAGCCCGTTGGGCGTCGATCATCTGCTGGTCGATGCGAAAAACGGGGTTCAGGCTGGTCATGGCATCCTGAAAGACCATCGCCATGTCCTTGCCCCGTAGCTTGCGCATTTCCTCCTGGCTGAGCCCCACCAGATCCCTGCCATTGAGGAGGATCTGCCCGGCGCTGATCTGCCCGTTGGGCGGCAGCAAGCGCATGACGGCCGAGGCGACGGTGCTTTTTCCGCAGCCCGATTCACCCACGACGCCGACGATCTCTCGCTGATTGATCTCAAAACTCGCATCGCGGATAGCCGTCAGGATCCCCTCGCGGGTGTGATACTTGACTTTGAGGTTATGTACCTGAAGGAGAGGAGTCCCCATCATGCACCTCGCGTTCCCGACAGGGCTGGGTCGAGTACATCGCGCAGGGTCTCGCCAAACAGCGTAAAGCCAAGGGTGGTGATGATCAGGGTCAGCCCCGCCCAGGTGATGGGCCAGGGCGACTGGCGGATGAAATTGAATCCGTCGGACAGCACCACGCCCCAGGACGGCGTCGGTGGTCGAACCCCGAGCCCCAGGAAGGAAAGGCCGGCCTCGAAGGTGATCACCACCGGCAGGTCCATCGCCGCCAGGATCAACAGCGGGGCCAGGATGTTGGGCAAAATGTGGATACCGAGGATCCGGGTCTGGCTGGCGCCCAGCGAGCGCTCGACCTCGATGTATTGATTCTGCTTGGCGGTCAGCACCTGGGCTCGGGCGATGCGGGCATAGCCGGGTGTCCAGGCCAGACCGATGACGATGATGACATTGGCCAGCGACGGGCCCAGCAGGGCCAGGATGGTCAGGGCCAGGATCACTGCGGGAAAGGCCTGCAGAGAGTCCAGGATGACGAGGGTGATGTCGTCCACGATGCCCCCCACATACCCCGCCACCAGGCCCACGATCACCCCGGTGGTGAGGGCGATTGCCACGGACGGCAGGGCCACACTGAGGGCGATGCGCGATCCGTGGACGATGCGCGACCACAAATCCCGGCCCAGGTGATCGGTCCCCAGCCAATGGGCCTTTGAAGGACCCTGCAACATACTGGGGATGTTCTGTTCGGCAAACCCATAGGAGGTCAACAGGGGCGCAAAAATGACCATCAGCATAAAGCCCAGGACGATGACAAAGCCCAGGACTCCCAGCGGGCGCTGGAGAACGTCCCCCAGGATGGGGATTCGATTGAGGATCCGTTGGTAGGGCCGGCTGACTCTTTCTTGGTATTGCATCTCAACCCCGCACCTTGCCAAGCTGGATCCGCGGATCCAGGTACGTGTATATCAAGTCCGCGAGCAGGTTGGCCGCGACAAAGAGCACGGCGACGACCAAGACACTCGCCCGAACTACGGGATAGTTGCGCGCCTGAATGGCACTGTAAATCAAGCTGCCCATACCGGGCCGCGTAAAGATCAATTCGACAAAGACCGCTCCGGCCATCAGGTTGCCGACGCCGATGCCCAAGATAGCCACGGTCGGGATGATGGCGTTTTTGAGGGCATATTTGTAAAAGACCTGGCTCCGCGAAATCCCGGCAGCCATGGCCGCTCGGACGTAGGTCTGGTTGAGCACTTCGAGCATGCTGGCCCGTACCAGCCGGGCCAGGTACCCGACCCAGGTAATGGCCAGCGCCGTGGCTGGCAGGATCAGGTGCTTGATATAGTCCATAACATCGCCTTCCCTGCCCAAACCTATGGCCGGCATGATCTTGAGTTGCACCGCAAAGATCAAAAGAAGAAACAAACCGCCGACATAGGATGGGACGGTGATGAACGAGATGGAGAGGAGAGCCGTCACCCGATCCAGCCAGGAATCGGGATGGGTCGACGAATACACCCCCAGGGGGATGCCGATGAAAGCGGCCAGGGCCAGGCTGGTCCAGGCCAGGATCAGCGTATGGGGCAAAGCCGCGCCTACCAGTTCTTGGACCGCTCTCCCGGTAAAAACGTCCGTTCCCATATCCAGGCGCGCCAGCCGCCAAAGGGCCAGGCCGAGCTGCTCCCACACCGGTTTGTCCAAATCCATGGCGGCCCGCACCTTGGCGATCAGATCAGGGTTGGACCGGGGTCCCAAGACCGCCTTGGCCGGATCACCGGGGACAATGTGGATCAGCAAGGTGAGATAAACCGTCACCAACACCAATACCAGGATGGTCATCAACAGCCGCTTGACGAGATAGGTTCGCATCGTGGAATGCCTCCTTTCGCGGCCGATCAGGGCTTCCTGGGGCCCGCCTCAATCGGCGGGCCCCAAGGCCCCATCTATAGTGCCGCTACAGGCAAAAGTGCTAGTCCGTCGCCGCGAAAAACTCGGGTTGCGGTTTACCGTTGGGGGTGGTCGCAGGCAAGAGGCCAGGCCGGTAGGCAAAGGCCCGGGTGCCGTTGGTGACCCAAACCGTCTGCGCCGCTTCGTCCCAGATCTTTTGCATCTCGATGTACATCTCGGCCCGCTCTTCAGGATCCAGTGTCACCATGGCCTCGTAGTGCAGCCGGTCGAATTCCTCATCGCACCAGCCCTGCGAATTCCACACGCCCACCTGGTCGCAGGTGAACCACATGGTGGCCCAAGCAGGATCGGGCTGCATGGAATAGCTGCTGACCAAGAGTTCGTTATTTTCTACCGCTTGGTCGCCAAAAGTTGCGGTCCAGTAGGTGCTGGAATCCATAGGGTTGAGGGTTACATTAATGTTCACCTCAGCCAGGTTCTGTTGGATGATCTCGGCCCAGATCCGATCTTCGGTGGTATCCTGCAGGTCGAGGCGCAGGTCCAGAGATTCGAGCCCGGCCGCAGCCAGGTACTCTTTAGCTTTTTCCACGTCGCGTTCGTAACAGGGCGCCTCTTCCCAGTAGCCGATCAAACCACGGGGGATCAGAGCGCACGCCCGCTCAGCATTGCCCATGTACGCCGCCTGCAAAATGCTCGGCACGTCGATGCCATAGATCACGGCCCAACGCACGTTGGGGTCCTGAAGTTTGGGGTGCTGGACGTTCAACGCGAGCCAGTAGTAGCGCAGCGTGGGCACTGCGATGACTTCAAAGTTGGAATCGCTCTGAAATCGGTCGATAGAAGCAATGCTGATCAGGCCAAAGTCCAGATCGCCGGCTTCCAGCGCCACTTCGGCGGCCTTGTCGTCTTCGATGGGGATCAGGTGGATTTCGTCAAAGTACGGTTCCTCTTTCCAATAGTCGGGGTTCTTTTTGAGGATGACCATCTGCTGGGGCTTCCACTGATCGAACATATAGGGGCCGGTGCCGATGATGTGGGTGGCAAAGGCTTCCATACCAATGTCCTCCACCCACTTTTTGCAGAGGATGGTTCCGCTGCCAACGGGCAAAGTCGAACTCCACAAGGGGGCAAAGGGCTCCTTGAGGTGAATGATGCCGTTGTACTTGTCGATGATCTCGACGTGATCCAGCGTGGCCCAGTCGTCCGCGTATGCAGCGTCCAGCTCGGGGTCGATGAAGCGTTCGTACGAGTACTTGACGTCCTCTGTGGTTAGCTCTCCATAGCCGTTTTGCCACATGACGCCCTCGCGCAGCTTGAAGCGGATCTGCAGGCCATCTTCCGACTGTTCGATCTCTTCGGCCAGTTCGTTGCAGAGTTCGTAAGAGTTCGGGCAGTAGCGGACCAGGCCATCCATCACGGCGTTGGCTACCACCGTATCATTTTCCGAGATCTGGAAAGCGGGATCCAGGTTCTGAATATCCCCATAAAGCCGCACCCGCAGGATCTTGGGCTCCTCAGACGGAGCGGGCGTGGCAGTGACCACCGACTCGACGACCTCGGTCACAACCTTTTCCACGATCTGCGGAGTGCCTTCCACGATGACCGTCTCTTTGACCGTTTGCTCGACGACAACGGTTTCGACGACGGTCTTTTCGATCACTTGCGGTTCTGAAGTAGCCCCACAGGCAGCGAGCACCAGGCTAATAACGATGAGCAGGCTTGACAGCAACAGGATCTTTTTCACTTCAACTCCTCCTATTTCATGTGCATTCCGGCCACGTCCGACAACCTCTTTCGAGGGCCCTATTGATTTATGTCATCCCCCTTTCTCCTGTGGTGGGGCAGCCATCAGCTGCCCATCAATTCGCGGCGAGCCCGTTTCAGAATCTCGTCCAGGTGCCGATCCACATCCTCCGGCAGCGCCTTGGTGTGGGGGTGGCCCAGGATCTCCCGGGCCCTGGCGCGGGCCCGCTCCATGACGGCGGGTGCATCGGCGCCACGGGCACTGATGGCGGGGATCCATAGGGCGCCCTTGCGCATCTGGCGGGCGGTGTGCAGCGCGCCGACAAAGGCACCGCCGGCCGGGATGACTTCACGCATAACGTCGTAGGCCAGCGTTGTGTCGTTCACCTCCACGCCGGCCACGATATGCTTGATGAGGCTCACCAGCTCGTCGTCGATGACGGCAATCTCGTAGCCGCCCGCCAGGTTGCCGGCCATGCCCATCCCCGACAGCAGGTCCACGCCAGCCAGGGCCGGCACCAGGGCGTTGGACAGACGCTCGTAGGCGTGCTGGGCGTCCACGGTTGGCGAGCTGGTCGCCAGGCCGTAGCTATCGCAGGGCAATCCCAGCCGGTGGGCCAACTGGGCGGCGCAGGCCCCCGAAATGCCCACCTCCGGCCCGCCCCAGGCCGAGGTGGCCGTGCGGGGGTCGATGGGGCCGATGCGCGAGCAGTAGACCACCGGCACGCCGGGCCGCGCCGCGGCGGCCAGCACCAGGCTGGCCAGGACCTCGGCGTGCTGTTGGGCCAGGCAGCCGGCCAGGGTGACCGGGCCGGTGGCACCCAGCGACGGGGCAGGCAGCGAGTGAAAGGGCAGGCCCGATTCGGCCACGGCCAGGATGGCCCCTGCCACGTCGGCCGTGAAGCGCAAAGGGCTGACCGGCGAGACGCTGACCTGCATGCTGGGACGCGCCCGCAGCGCCTCCCGGCCGCCACAGCGGGCGGCGGCCATCTCTACCAGGTAGGGCACGTCGTCAGGCCGGTCCACGGCCGAGGCCGACACCGGCTTATCGGTGTTGCGCAGCATGGCCGCCGTCGCCTCGACAAAGATCATGTCGGGGGGCACGTCCTGGGGGCCCACCAGGGGCGTGATCTGATCGACGTTGGGTAGGGCGTCCAGGAGGCGGGTGCTGTCGGCCACGTCCTGCAGGGTGGCCAGGCGCCGCTGGCCCGTGTGCAGGTCGAGGATAAAGGGCTGGCCGCCCCCGTTGTGAAAACGAACCCGGCCGTCGCCCAGGGTGAATCCCGGGCGGCCGTCGGGGCGCGGAAACTCGACGCCGGGGGTGACGTTGTCCAGCGCCCAGCGCACCACGTCGCCGGGGATGAGCGTCCGGCCCCCGGATACCTGGCAGCCCATCCCGTGGAGCATCTCCTGTGCCCGGGCGTGTTGCAGCTCGATGCCCACCTCGGCCAGCAGGCGATGGGCCGTGGCTTCGATGCGGTCCAGGTCCTCGTCAGTCAGAAACGGCAGCAGCAAGCGATTCTTCTGGTACACCAGTGTACACTCCTTATGCCCTCGTCATGCGCAGCGCGGAGCCGTCGCACCCGGGTCTCCCCAACGCGCTGAAGCGCCAACCACAAACGGCGCCGCCGCGCCTCAGGCCCCGGACAGCTCGCGCCGGGCGCGGGCCGTGATCTCGTCCAGATGCCGCCTTGAGTCCTCGGAAAGGGGCTCCGCCTGGTGGCGGGCCAATATCTCTCGCGCCCTGGCGCGCGCCGCCTCCACGACCGCCGGTGCCTGGGCGCCGCGGGCGCTGATCCCCGGGACCCACAGGGCGCCCTTGCGCATCTGCCGGGCGGTGTGCAGCGCGCCCACGTAGGCCCCGTCGCCCCGGATGACCTCCGCCATGACGTCGTAGGCCAGCGTCGTGTCGTTCACCTCCACGCCGGCATGAACGCGACGGATCAGGCCCGCCAGCTCGTCGTCCACGACGGCAATCTCGAGGCCGGCGGTCATGACATTCTCCGTGCTGCCCACCCCCGACAGGATGTCCACGCCGCCCAGGGCCGCCACCAGGGCGTTGGCCAGCCGCTCGTAACCGAACTGGGCGTCGAGGCGCAAGGCGCTGGTGCAAAAGCCATAGCTGTCGCAGGGCAGCCCCAGGCGATGGGCCAACTGGGCGGCGATGCCGCTGGACAGCCCCACCTCGGGACCGCCCCAGATCGAGACCGCCGTGTGGGGATCGATGGCGCTGATGCGCGAGCAGTACATGACCGGCGTGCCCGGCCGGGCCGCCCCGACAATGACCAGGCTGGCGAGGATCTCGGCGTGCTGTTGGGCCATGCTGCCGGCCAGGGTCACGGGGCCCGTTGCGCCCAGCGACGGAGCGGGCAGCGACAGGAAGGGCGCGCCCAGCTCGGCGATGGCCAGGATGGCGCCGGCCACGTCGCGGGTAAAGATCAGCGGGCTCACCGGCGAGGCGCAGAGGCACATGGGCGGCCGCGCCCGGAAGGCGTCCATGCCTCCGCAGCAGGCAGCCGCCATCTCGACCACAAAGGGCACGTGCTCGGCCTTGTCGATGGGCGCCGACCAGGTGGGCTTGCGGGTGTGGCGCAGCAGCACGTCGGTGGACGCCACGGTCAGCAGCTCGGGCGGCACGTCGTGGGGCCCCACCAGGGGGATGATCAGGTCGATGTTGGGCAGGGCATCGAGGAGGCGCGTGGCCCGGGCCACGTCGTCCAGGGTGGGCCGGCGCCGCTCGCCCGTCTCCAGGTCGAGAATAAAGGGCACGCCGCCGCCGCTGTGAAAGCGGACCTGCCCGTCGCCCAGGGTGCAGGCGGGCGAGCCGTCGAAATCGTAGAGGGTGCGGTAGGGCACGACCCTCTCCAGCCCCCGGCCCACGACGTCAGGAGGAATAAAAACGCGGCCGGCATCCACCCGGCAGCCCAGGCCGTGCAACATTTCCACGGCGCGGGCATGGTCCAGGACAATGCCGACCTCGTCGAGCAGGCGATAGGCCGTCTTCTCAATCTCGGACACCGACCCTTCAGGCAGGATGTGGAGCCGGCTGTCGTGCATAAGCAGTGCCCCCCTTTGTCGCACCCCATAGCAAGGCCGCCGCATCGCGGCCCGATCATTTTATCACGGGGAACGGCGGGCCGCATCCCCGGGATCTGTTATCTTCTATGGCAGGAATTAGCCATATTGGGGTCAGGTCAGCTCGGCCAGCCCTGCGCGGAGGGCATACAGGGCGGCCTGGGTGCGATTTTCCAGGCGCAGCTTGGCCAGCACGCTGCTCACGTGCTTGTTCACGGTCCACTCGCTGAGGCAAAGCGCGTCGGCGATGCCCTTGTTCGACAGGCCCTGGGCCACCAGCCTGAGGACCTCCACCTCGCGGGGCGTGAGGAGGCTCTCGGCCAGGTGGCCGTCGTCCGGCCGGCCCAGGCGGCGGACCACCTGCCGGGTAATGGTGGGGTGCATGGCGAGCTTGCCCTGGTAGACGTCAAAGATGGCCTGGACCAGGTCGCTGGACGACGACTCTTTGAGCAGGTAGCCCAGGGCCCCGGCCTGGATGGCCCGGCTCACCTGCTCGTCTTCGGAAAAGCTGCTGAGGACCAGCACCCGGGCGCCGGGATTCTGCTGCACGATCTGGGCGATGGCTTGCACCCCGCCCATGCGGGGCATCACCAGGTCCATGAGCACGACGTCGGGGGCCAGGAGGGCGGCCTTTTCCACTGCCTCCAGCCCGTCGGAAGCTTCGCCCACCACCGACATCTCGGGCCACGAGTCGATGAGGGCGCTCAACCCCTCGCGCACCACGACGTGATCGTCTACGACGAGAACCCGAATCGGGCCTTGATCTGCCATGTCGTCCTGGCTGCTGCTCCTTTCCGTTCTCCAGATTCCCCCGCGGCCCGGGCAGGGGCGAGCCCGGGGCAGGGGCAAGCCCGGCCCCTACAGTCCATGGGGGCCGCCGGCGGACGGTTGGGCCGCCGGCAGGGGGACCGCCAGGCGGACCGAGGTGCCGCGGCCCGGCGCCGAGCGGACCTCCAGGCAGGCCCCGAGGGCCGCGGCGCGCTCGCGCATGGTGGCCAGGCCCAGCCCGGCAGTCTCGGCCCCGGGGTCGAACCCCACGCCGTCGTCCGTCACGCTGACCTCCAGGTGGCCGTCGATGGCGTCCACAGCCACCCTGACCATCGCGGCGGAGGCGTGCTTGAGGGCGTTGTTCAGCGCCTCCTGGACGATGCGGTACAGCACCTCTTCGGTGCGCGGCGACAGAGAAAAGTCGCCCTCCACCCGCAGCTCGGCGTCCAGCCCGGCACTGGCCTCCACGGCGTCGAGGCGCTGCTGCAGGGCGCCGGCCAGCCCCTTCTCCTCCAGCTCCTGGGGGCGCAGCTCGTAGACCATCAGCCGCATCTCTTTCAGAGCCTGCTGGGCCATGTTCTCCACCCGGGTCAGGTGGCGGCGGATGGAGGCCTGGTTCGCCTTTTCCGCCTCCTTTTGCGCCGCCCCGGCAAAGAGAATGATCGAGTAGAGGGACTGGTTCATGGCGTCGTGCACCTCGCGGGCCAGGCGGTTCCGCTCTTCGACGACGGCCAGCTCCTGGCTGCGCTCGTAGAGGCGCGCGTTCTCGATGGCCACGGCGATCTGGTCGCCCAGGCTCTGGGCGACGACCACGTCCTCGGGCCGGAAGGCGTGGGCGCTGGCGCTGAGCAGGTCCAGGGTGCCGACAATGCGCTTGCCAAAGCGCAAAGGGATGACCAGCTCGGCGCGGCAGTCGGGAAAGTGGGGATCGGGACGGAAAAGGGGCTCGCGGTGCACGTCGTTCGCCAGGAAGGCCTGGTTGGTGCGCACCACTTCGCTGTTGAGGCTGTCGGAGGCCAGGTCCAGCACCAGCTCGTGGGGCGGGGAGGCGCTGCTGGCCCGGAACACGAGCTGGTTGGATTCGTGGTCCACCAGGTAGATGTGCGCGGCATAGTAGTCAAAGGCGCTGGCGATGAGCTCGGTCACCTTGGCCAGGAGGGTATCGATGGCCAGGATGGAGGTCACCTCGCGGCTCACCTGGGCGCTCGTCTCCAGGCGCAGCGCCAGCCGCTGCAGCTCCTGGGTGCGGTCGGCCACGCGCCGCTCCAGGCCGGCGATGAGCTCGCGGAGCTGGTCGGTCATGCTGTTAAAGGCCCGCGCCAACTGGCCGATCTCGTCCTGGCGGTCGATGCGGGCATGGCGCTCCAGGTCGCCGGCGGCGATGGAGGTGGCCGTCTCGGCCAGGTTCTCCAGCGGCCGGGTGATGCCCCGCATGATGGCCAGCGACAGGACCACGGCCAGCGCCAGTCCGGTCAATGCCGCCACCAGGTTGATACCCAACGTGGTCAGGATGACGCCCAGCGCATCCGACTGGTCCTGCTCCACAAAGAGCATGGCCTCCACGTCGGGCAGCCAACGATAGACGCCAATGACCGGCCTGCCGCCCAGGCCCGTGTAGGAGGCCGATCCGTGGGACTGGCTTGCCAGGGCCGCCCGGGCGCCGGACGTGACGCCCCCTTGCGGCGGTGAGCCGGCCAGCAGGTCCATCCCGCCGCCCAACAGGTAGGCCCGGCCGCTCTCGCCCAGGCCGGTGGTGTCGTCCAGGAGCGAGACGAGGGTATCGACACGTGCCCGCCCGGCGATGACGCCGGCCACCTCGCCGGTGCCGCTCATGACGGGCAGGGCCACCGTCACCTGCGGCGGCCCGGCTCCCTCGCCAAAGGGCAGCGTGGCAAAGCGGCCGTTGAGCCCCTGGCGGTAGTATTCCGCCGACCTGACGTCGCCGCCCTCGCCCGTCGCGTCCGAGTCCAGCACCACCTGGCCCAGGGTATCCATCAGCAGCAGCTCGTCCAGCATCGACGACTGGCCCGCGAAGGCGCGCAGGCGGTTGCGGACCGCCTTGTTGTAAAAGTCATAGTACAACTCGTCCTGCGCCAGGTCCAACACCACCCACATCCGCTCGTAGGCGCAGTCGGAGGTCGAGACGATGGCCAGCTCCTGGTGCAGCGAGTCCAGCCATTGGTGGATGGCCAGCTCCTTGGCGATGGCCACCGACTCCAGGCGCTCCAGCGTCTGCTTGCGCCCGTTGTAGACGCCCACGGCGATGGAGCCGACCGCGGCGCTGGCCACGGGCAGCAGCGCGATGAGCACGAACGAGATCAACAGCCGTGTACGAAGGGTGCCAAACCCCTGTTTGAACATTGGGCTCTCCTGGCACGCATTATAGCACCGGGCGCGCAGGGGCGCAAGCCGGGCGGTGGGCCGCTTGGCGCGCTCCCAGGCACGCCATCACACGCCCATAAGTTGACCGCACAGCCCATGCGCACTATACTGTGCTGCCTTGCGGCACGCAGGGAAATGAACGCTGCCCGGTAGAAGGGATGTCGTAGGAATGCTCGTCGAACGAACAGACGTGCGCAATATTGCCATCATCGCGCACGTAGACCATGGCAAAACAACGCTCGTGGACAGCCTGCTCAAGCAGGCCCACGTCTTTCGCAGCAACCAGCAGGTGGCCGAGCGCGTGCTGGACTCGAACGACCTGGAACGGGAGCGCGGTATCACCATCCTGGCCAAGAACACGGCCATCAGCATCTATGATGCCGAGCGCGACCAGCAGGTCAAGATCAATATCGTGGACACGCCGGGCCACGCCGACTTTGGCGGCGAGGTGGAACGGGTCCTGAACATGGTGGACGGCGTCCTGCTCCTGGTGGACGCCGCCGAAGGCCCCATGCCGCAGACGCGATTCGTGCTGTGGAAGGCGCTGGAGATGGGCCATCGCGCCGTCGTGGTCATCAACAAGCTGGACCGCAAGAACGCGGACCTCAACCGGGCCCTCAACCAGACCTTTGACCTCTTTATCGAGCTGGGGGCCACCGACGAGCAGGCCGACTTTCCGGTGATCTATGCCGTGGCGACGACGGGCCAGGCTGGCCTGACGCCTGAGCTCGGCCCGGATCTGAAGCCCCTGTTCGACACAATCTTGCGCCAGATCCCCTGCCCCATCGTAGACGCCGACGCGCCACTCCAGATCCTGGTCACCACGCTGGATTATGACAATTATCGGGGTCTGACGGCCGTCGGCCGGGTGTCCGCCGGCCGGGTCCGCGCCGGGCAGCCCATCGTCCGCCTGACACGAGACGGCCGGCAGCTCCCGGAAAGCGCCCGCTACCTGTACGTGCACGACGGGCTGCAGCGTGTGGACGTGGCGTCGGCCGAGGCGGGCGACATCGTGGCCATTGCCGGGTTGGAGGAGACGGCCATCGGCGAGACCCTGGCAGACCCCGAGTTCCCGGTGGCGCTGCCCGTCATCAAGGTGGAAAAGCCCACGGTGCGCATGAGCTTCGGGGTAAATACCTCGCCCCTGGCCGGCCGGGAGGGGCGCTGGGGCACCTCGCGCCGGCTCCGGGAGCGCCTGTACGAGGAGCTGCGGCACAACGTGGCCTTGCAGGTGGAGGACACGGACCAGGCGGACACGTTCGTCGTCTCGGGCCGCGGCGAGCTGCACCTGGCGATCCTCATCGAGACCATGCGCCGCGAGGGCTACGAGTTCCAGGTGTCGCGCCCCACGGTGATTCTGCAAGAGCGCGATGGCGAGACCCTGGAGCCCTACGAAGAGGTCCACGTCCAGACACCGCCGGACACTGTGGGGGCCGTGGTAGAGATGCTCGGCAAGCGGCGGGGCGAGATGGTCCACATGGCCGATTCGTCCAACGGCACCGTGACAATGGTCTATCGCGTGCCCATCCGCGGTCTATTGGGCTTTCGCTACCAATTCCTGACCGCCACCCACGGCATGGGCATCATCAACAGCCTCTTTGCCGGGTACAGCCCCTTTGCCGGGCCCATCAACGGGCGCTCTCGTGGGTCCCTGGTGGCCTGGGAGCCCGGGGTGACGACCACGTTTGGCCTGAAAAACGCCGAGGAGCGAGGGTCGCTGTTCATTGGCCCGGGGACCGAGGTGTACGAAGGCATGGTCGTCGGCGAGCATCAGCGGCCGGGCGACCTGGGCATCAACGTCTGCAAGGCCAAGCACCTGACCAACATGCGCAACTCGATCCAGGACATCGAGGTCCGGCTGACCACGCCCCAGGACATGAGCCTGGACAAGTGCATCGAGTATCTGAACGAGGACGAGCTGCTGGAAGTGACCCCCCTCAGCCTGCGCCTCCGCAAGCGCATCCTGGACAGGCACGCGCGCGGGCAGCAGAACAAACGGGCGAAAGAAGTCCTGGCCTAGGTTCGTGGCAGAGTGGGAGAGACCCGCGGGCGCGGGTCTCTCCCACGCGCACCACCTACGGCGTTGCCTCGCGCATCACCAGAGGCAGGTAGAGCATCTGGGGCTCCAGTGCTCGATAGCCGCTGGCCGCACTGGTCAGCACGTCGGTGCCGGCAAAGAGCCCAACCACCTCGACCACGTCGTGAACCGGCGGCAGCTGCAGCGTGCCCTCGGCAGTGCCGTTCTCGTCCACGCGCAGCAGCAAGAAGATATCCGGCAAGAAGAACCGCTGCCCTCCCGGGCCGCGTCCCATTGCCTGGATCAGGATGGCGAACGGGTTCTGCGGGTCATAGTAAGGATCGGTCCCGTCGAGCTGGCAGCGCACAAAGACCTGTCCCTGGTCGGTCTCGCGTACCAGGCAGTTTAGCTTGGTCTCTTGCTGGAGGGCCGCCTGGACCACGACGCCGCCCAGCTCCTCGAAGACGGGGTGCTGGTCCGCCGGATCCAGGTCGCTTACCAACAGGTCCTGCCAGGACGCGCGCACCTCCACCGCGCCCACGATTGCCTCGACCGCAGTGATGGGGGCATTTGCCGTGATGGTGATGGGAATGTCGCGCAGCTCGCCGGGGCCCAGCTCCAGGCCCAGATCGCCGTCGTTGATGTTCACGTCAAACCAGTCGGGCAGGTTCGTCTCCCAGTCGAGGATAAAGAAGCGCGGCTCCGCAAAGTCGTCGTTGCGCAGGTGAATGATGGCGTCGTACACCGCGCCGGCGCCCCCGGCCTCGGGCACGGCAAAGTAAAAGATGTTCTCCTGCTCCATGTCGCCGTCCTGGTTGCCCAGCACCGTCTCGCCCGCCACGGGATCGATGGTCACGCGCAGGCAGGTATGGAAGGCAAAGCTCTCGCCCTCCAGCCCGCCCTCGGGCGGCGCTATGTCGGGGGTCCACTCGATAAAGACGTCCACGAACTCGCCCGGGTCGATGTTTGCCAGGTCGGGGAACTCGGCCGGCGTCACCGTGCCAAGGTTGACCCATCCGCTGGCGCCGGCGATGCCCAGGCCGGGGGGATCGGTGATCTCGAAGTTGACGACTACGTTACTGGCCGGCGCGCCACCAACGTTGCGCACCCGGGCATAGAGGCGGTTCACCAGGCCGATGGCCGGGTCGTCGCCGTTGCCGCGCGGCACGGGGTTGCCGTCCAGGGCGTTCCAGGTGCCGTAGCGATACGCGTTGTAGCCATTCACGGGGCTGTCGATCCAGATATCGGTCGTCTCCCACGTATTGCCTGGCGGCGACGTCCAGGGATAGATCATCACGTCAGGCTGCATGGATGCCTCCTGATCGTAAGAGACGCGCACCTCGTAGTTGTCGTCGTCCACCATCAAGGCGACCCCGATCTGGATGCCATCCGCCAGGCTGGAATACATGTCGCCCTGGTGCCACAGATCGTTGCGCGTCGGGTTGCCCATGACGGTCACCACCTGGCTTGCCCCATCTTCTACGCGCTCGATGAGCACGCCCTCGTCGGGGATGCCGTTGCTGCCGGGGGGCCCTCCCTGGAAGCCGCCGTTTAGCTCATCGCCGTTGACCCGCCGCCGCACACTGATGAGATAGTACAGATTGTCGGTGATGTACGCCTTGGCCGCCTGGGCGTTGGGCTTGCCGGCGGGATCGTACTCCATTGCCCACAGCAATGCCGTGCCGCCGCCGACGCCCACGCAAGGGCTGGGGCCGACGCTACAGACCGGGGTAAAGGTCTGGTACTTGGTCACGGGCAGCCAACCGGGAAAGGCGACGTCATCCTGCTTTTCGTACACGCCACTCTGCCCCGGGTAGTTGCTGTCCAGCAGCTCGAACTCGCTGTTGTAGTTGCTTGGATGGGCCGGCCCGGCCTGCTGAAAAGCGTGGCCGATCTCGTGGGCCCAACGTCCCCAGACTTGCAGGTCGGTCTCGGTTGGGTTCTCGGAAAAGATGGCGCATCCCACGTTGGCGACGTCGCCACCCGGGCCCATGGGCAGGTTACACGAGCCGGCACCCTGCCCCCTGTGGAACTGCGTGGGGCTCGTCTCGGCCATGACCACCATCACCGCCTGGACGTCGGTCCAGTCCAGGCCGGCGGGCGAGTTGGCAATGGCATCGTTCAGGACCTTGGTGAACTTGGCCCCGCACGACAGGTCGCCGCTCGAGTCCTCGGCACAGGTGTCCACCGTGCCGCCGTCGTCGACGTAGGCGCTGCGATTGTCGGGCAACTGGAACAGATCCGAAACCTGGTAGCTGATGCTCATGGCGCCGTAAGCGATGTTCTGCCACAAGGCATTGAGCTGGTCGAACATGCCCTCCACCTCGGCGCGCGTGTAGCGTGTAGTCGCCGTGTAGTCCTGGAAATAGACCCGCAACACCACCACCTCCTGCGCGCCCAGGACGGGGTCGGCGGCGGGGGCAAAGGGCTCTTGGGCCGCGGCAGGCGCCGGGACGGTGCCGGATTGGCCCTGCGCTCCCACTGCCGGCTCGTGCGCCACAACAGGCGCGACGCCGAGGGGCAACAGCGAGACCGCAAGGAGGAGTGACACAAACAGCCGGTACTTCATGGATCACGTCCTTTCCATGGGTAAATGACGGCCAGACATCCGCTGATATGAGGGGCGTCCACAGCCCGGTTCGGACGCGACGTTGCAGGGAAGGGAGGATAAGGTGGTCCGCACATTGTACCGAGTTCGAAGCGACTTGTCAATTAATGTTACATTAATCTTGTGTAACTGCTCAGGCATCCGCTGCGCCGCCGGTTGAAACCGGCGTCTGAGACCAGAAACGCGTTAAAACGCGTTCGGGGTCAGTGCGGTGTGAACCCGTTTCAACGGGTTTTCGGTATAAGCCAGGCGTTTCAACGCCTGGCAAGCCGGGCCTGCACGGCCAGCCGCCAGGAAAAGAAGCGACAGGCTACCTGGTCTACTACGGGAGCTTGCGGTAGGCATGCCCCCACGGGGTCAGGCCGTCCTCATCGAACAGGGGCCGACCCCAGACGCTGGTGGGCGTGATGCCATCGGGCACGCGGGCCAGAAACCAGGCATAGTACACGTTCTGCGCCTCCAGCCAGGGCACGAGCTCGGGGTCAAAGAACTCCTTGAGGACCACCGGTCCGGTCACACCTCGCTCCTGGCCCCACTGGCGAACGGCGGCGACGACGGCCTGGCAGTCGGCCGTTTCGGCATAGCAGTTCAGGCTCAGGCCGGCGACGCGAGACCTTCCCGCGGGCGACAGCGCAGCCCACCAGCGGTCGAGCCACTGGCGCCAGTCGAGGTAGCCGTAGGCCGTCTGCGTGCGCATCGTCGGGGCCAGGAGATCGTGGGCCGGGTAGGCGGCCATGATCTCGGGCCACAGGGCCGCCGCCTCTTGAGGCGCGACGTCAGAGCCGCCCTCGTCTCGCGGCCCGTTTGGCTCGTTGAAGGTAAGTAGCCAGCCGGCTTCCGGTGTCGCCGGCCGGCCGATGTACTCCGGGATTCCAACCGTCGGCACAAAGCCGGGGACGTCGATGGGGTCAGGCGATACGTACCAGTTGTGCCACCACGCAGCGCCGATGTCCCGAATGTCCTGGGCTACAGCGGCACCGACCTCGACGCCAACGCCCTTGCGCGGGCTCGAGGCCGCCTGCCCCGGGGAGGAGCGGACCACAGGCAGGAAGACGGTGTGGATCCGCGTTGGCTCGGCAGCCACTCCGGCGGTGGCCACCGCCAGGGCGCCGGCGAGCACCAGCAATAGATAGAGCCGCTTGGCAACCATTTTCATGACCACCTCGTCTACGATGATGAGCTTCGATGTGCGGCATTGTAGGCACCGAGATCAGGCGCAGGTTGCGGTCGGGATTGGAAAGCGTCGTTATACAGGTCGGGTGCGATGGAGAGGGATTAGGGAGATCGGATTGCACGGTAGCATAGCGCAAGACGAGGAAATTGGCAAGATTGGGGTCGCGTCGGGCTATGCGGCCGTCGCCGTGGTCAATCTGGTCCGGCCTGGCCGTCTTTCAGAGGGGCGGGCGTCGGGCGCCGAGGGCAAGAGGGGCTGCTACGGGGGTGAACAAACAAAACGGCCATCCGTGCGGCTCTCGTCTTCTTGAACGAGAGGCCACGGACGGCCATCCTGCCTGACGTGCGGACTGTGCTTGGTAACAGTCGGGGCGAGAGGATTTGAACCTCCGACCTCACGGACCCGAACCGTGCGCGCTAGCCGATCTGCGCTACGCCCCGAAACCATTTGGTATTATACCCTACCCCGCAGTATTTGACAAGTTGACGGGCGACAGTGGCACGCCCGGGCGGGCCTCTCCACAGATGCCGGTAGAAAACACAGGGATCAGGAATTGCCTCCATGCGGAGCCTGTGTTATACTCGAGGCCACGGGCCCGCGGGTGAGGGGGCGGGCCCGCCAGGCAGTGCCCCGCCAGTCAGGAGGCGCGAAGGAGACGCGGACATGGGAGCGGACAGGACAGAAGAAGCCAGGACCGGCAAGCGTCGAATCATGATCATCGAGGACGATCCCGACATGATCGAGTTGCTCAGCCTGATCGTCCGGCGTGGCGGCTATGAGCCCATCGCCGCCCTCGGCGGACAGGAGGGGGTACGCAAGCTCCAGGAGCTGGGAGCCGATCTCGTCCTCCTGGACCTGATGATGGGCGACATGAGCGGCTGGCTGGTGCTACAGACGGTCAAGGGCGACGAGACGCTGCAGCACATTCCCGTCCTCATCGTCAGCGCCAAGCACCAGATGGAAGACCCGAGCCAGGCCGAAGCGTTTGCCCACCTCTTCGAGGGCTACCTGGTCAAGCCCTTTGTCGTTCAGGACCTGTTGAGCCAGATCACGGAGGCACTGTCATGACCGCGGAAAATTCCTCTGCTGTTGACGCCTTTGTCCCGCAAGAACCCGGATCCATCCAGGCCACGGGCCTGAGCCTCGGGTTTCTGGCGGACCTGGTCATCAAGGTCCTCTACTTCCGGGGGTACGTGACGGGCGGAGACGTGGCGGAAGAGGTGCGCCTGCCCTTTAACGGAGTGATCGAGCACGTTCTGGAGTTCCTGAAGCGCGACCAGTTCTGCGAGGTCAAGGGCGCCGGGGGCATTGGCCGCTCGGCCTACCAGTACAGCATCACTGCCAAGGGCATTGCCCGCGCGCGCGAGGTGCTGGACCGGGGCCAGTACGTGGGCCCCGCCCCTGTAACCCTCGCCGACTATAACATGGCCCTCCGGCGCCAGCCCATGCTCACCGATTCCATCCACGAGCGCGAAATACGCCAGGCCCTCTCGCACCTGGTGGTGAGCGAAGACATGATGGAGATGCTCGGACCGGCCATCAACTCCGGGCGCTCGATCTTTCTCTATGGCGCCCCGGGCAACGGCAAGACGGTGATGGCCGAAAGCATCGGAGCCATGATCCTGGGCAACGAGATGTACATCCCCTACGCCATCGAGGTGGGCGGGATGGTCATCAAGGTCTTTGACGAGGTCAACCACCGCCCCCTACCCGAGGCCCCGTCGCGCAACTCGGGCCGGCCGCGCTACGACCGCCGCTGGGTGCGCATCAAGCGCCCGGTGATCACCACCGGCGGCGAGCTGACCCTGGAAACGCTGGACCTGGTGTGGGACGACGTCTCCAAGTACTACGAGGCCCCCTTTCAGATGAAGTCCAACGGCGGCATGTTTCTCATCGACGACTTCGGGCGGCAGTTGGTGCGCCCCCGCGACCTGTTGAACCGCTGGGTGGTGCCCCTGGAAAAGCGCTACGACTACCTGACCCTGCACACGGGGCAAAAGATCGAGGTGCCTTTCGAGGTCCTCATCGTCTTTTCCACGAACCTGGAGCCGCGCGACCTGGTGGACGAGGCCTTCCTGCGGCGCATCCGCCACAAGATCCCCGTCGGCGACCCGACCTTTGACCAGTTTCGCGAGATCATGCGCCGGGAATGCGCCCGGCGCAACGTGCCCTTTGACGAATCAGGCCTGGCCTACCTGCTCCACGAGTACTATATCAAGCCCGGCAATCCCCTGCGGGCGTGCCACGCCCGCGACCTGCTGGACGAGATCCTGGACATGGCGCGCTACAAGAACGTACCGCCCACGCTGTCGACCGAGATGATCGACAGGGCGTGCAAGTCGTATTTCGTGCCGCTGTAGCGGCAGTTGCGCTCCAGGTATTTATGTCACGCCGCCGGCTGCGAACCGGCGGCGTCTCCCTTGATCAAGCGCTGGCGGTCACGGCCTGGTCAAAGATGTCCAGAGCAATTTCGATCTGCTCGCGGGTGACGACGAGGGGCGGGATCCAGCGGATCACGTTGCCGTAGGTGCCGCACGTCAGGAGCAAGAGGTCCTGCTCCAGGCAGCGGGCGACGACCTCCTTGACCAGGGCCGTGGCCGGCGACCCGTCGGGCAGGGTGAACTCGGCGCCGGCCATCAGCCCCAGGCCACGCACGTCGCCCAGGAGCGGGCAGCGCGCCTGGATGCCGCGCAGGCCGGCCAGGAGAACCTCGCCCAGGCGCGCCGCATTCTCCACCAGCCCCTCCTCCTGGAGCACCCGGACGGTGGCCTCGGCCGCCGCGCAGGCCACGGCATTGCCGCCGTAGGTGCCGCCGTGGGTGCCCGGGATCCAGCTCTCCATCAGCGCCCGGGGAGCAGCCACGCCCGAAAGGGGCAGGCCCGAAGCGAGTCCCTTGGCCATGGTCATGATGTCGGGCCGGATCTGAAAGTGCTCCACGGCGAAAAACCTGCCCGTGCGCCCAAAGCCCGTCTGGACCTCGTCGGCCACGAGGAGGATGCCGTGCTCGTCGCACACGTCGCGCAGGCCCCGCAGGAAGGAAACCGGAGGCACGACGTATCCCCCCTCGCCCAACACCGGCTCGACGACGATGGCGGCCGTCTCGCCGGGGGCCGTCTGGCTCGCCAGGAGGTGCCGCAGCTCTTTCAGGCACCAGGCGCTGGTCTCCTCGGCGTCCCAGCCGTAGCGATAGGCGTAGGGATAGGGTGCCACGAACACTCCGGCCGCCAGGGGCTGGTAGTTCTGCCGGTAGACCGTCCGGGACGTGGTCATGGCCATGGTCAGGTTGGTCCGGCCGTGGAACGAGCCCTGGAAGACGACGACGTTGGGCCGGCCCGTGGCGTGGCGGGCCAGCTTGACCGCCCCTTCAAGCGCCTCGGCCCCGGAGTTGGAAAAGAAGAAACTGTCCAGGTGGGAAGGCACCACTTCGCGCAGCGCTTCCACCAGGCGCAAGAGAGGCTCGTGGTAGAGAATGTTGACCTGGGCGTGGATGATCCTGCCCGCCTGCTCGCGGATGGCCTCCACGACTCGCGGATGGCAGTGCCCGGTGTTGGTCACGGCGATGCCGCAGGTAAAGTCCAGGTAGCGCCGGCCGTGGACGTCGTACAGGTAGGCGCCCTCCCCCCGTTCCACGACAATGTCGGTGATGCGACTCCAGACGGGCGACACGTGCCGCGTATCGTAGCTCATGCCTCGCTCCTCTCTCTCTGGGGCCGGACCCCCCACTCCCAACCGTTCGTAGTGCGCGATTCATCGCGCGGTCACGGCGCTGAAGCGCCCACTACAAACCCAACCCGCTCGTTGTGCGCCATTCATCGCGCGGTCACGGCGCTGAAGCGCCCACTACAAACCCAACCCGCTCGTTGTGCGCCATTCATCGCGCGGTCACGGCGCTGAAGCACCCACTACAAACCCAACCCGCTCGTTGTGCGCCATTCATCGCGCGGTCACGGCGCTGAAGCGCCCACTACAAACCCAACCCGCTCGTTGTGCGCCATTCATCACGCGGTCACGGCGCTGAAGCACCCACTACAAACCCAACCCGCTCGTAGTGCGCCATTCATCGCGCGGTCACGGCGCTGAAGCGACCACAAACCCAACCAGCTCGTTGTGCGCCATTCATCGCACGGTCACGGCGCTGAAGCGCCCACAAACCCAACCCGCTCGTTGTGCACCCTTCATCGCGCGGTCACGGCGCTGAAGCGCGCCGTGACCGCGCGATGAATGGTGCACAACGAGCGGGTTGGTTTTGTGGGCGCTTCAGCGCCGTGACCGCGCGATGAATGGCGCACTACGAGCTGGTTGGGTTTGTAG
>DAOUHB010000058.1:0-63613 GCA_034428935.1 Anaerolineae bacterium
AAGCAGAGTTCGTGCGACAGGCGCTAGCCCCAGGGCGGCGGCACCGGCACCTGGAGGCCGTGGAGCCGGGCCTGGGCGAGGATGAGCGCCGAGAGGGCGGAGGGCATGGGAAGCAGGCGCAAAGGGTTGATGCCCATGAGGCGTGCCTGCTGGCGGGTGTTGGACATCAGGTCATTGTGCTCGGGGACGGTGTAGACGCGCCGGTCGGAATAGCGCTGGCGCAGCAGATCACCCACCTCCTGGCAGGCACAAGGCCCGACGATGAGGATATCGCCGGGCAAATCCTCCAGGTCCTCGGGCTCAAAGCCCGCGCCGCAAACCAGCGTCCAGCCGCCGTGGCCACCGTGCTCGTTGTACAGAAACTCCTGGATGCACTCCGAGTTGCCGCGGCAGCCCTCCACGCAGGCCCGCTGCCGGCCGACCACCCAGCGAACGTCGGGGTGAAAGCGTTTCAGGAGGGTGTGGGGCACGCGGGCGACGAAACGATCCAGGGGGAGGCCGCGCACGGTGATGCGCTCCAGGTCGCCCTCGCCCAACCCCCACTCGGCGCACAGGCGCAGGTGATGTACCTCGTCGAGGCCGTAGCCCAGGATGCGCGCTCCGACCACGTCGACGGCCACCGTATCCCGCCCGCCGAGCAGGAGGCCCATGGGCACCAGGCACTCGCTGTGCAGCGCCCTGGGAGGCAGGTGGCCGTGGGCCGTGGCCACCAGCCCATCGACGATGGTGAAATCGGGGCGGGTCAGGGCATAGAGCGCCGCCAGGCGGCGGTGCAGCGTGGCCTGGTCGTGGTGGGCAACGCGGTCGGCGCCAACGGGAAAGGCCTGCTGGTTCTTGACGCCCAGCGACACGGCCGACATGGAGTGCGTTTTGAGCTTGGGCAGGTTCAGGTAAAAGCTCTGCCCCGGGGCGCCGTTGCGGCACACCACCTGGCGATACAGGCGCCGGGAGATGCGCGCCTGCGACCCGTCCCGCAGATCGACGGCGACGGCCGGACCCTCGTCCAGGTAGACGGGCTCGGCGCCATAGTAGGCACAGATGCGGTCGTAGCCGGTGGCGTGGTAGACCAGCCGTGAGAAGTTGCCGCCCGAGCCGCTCTCCATGACCGCCAGGCGGCGATAGCCGTGATCGCACAGGTAGGCAAGGAGGGCTTCCAGGACGGCCGGGTCGGTGTGCGTGTGGGGCGCAAAGTGAACGGCGTTGGGTTTGATATAGACCGTGCCCGTGGTGCGCGGAATGACGGCCTCGATGCCATCATGCTGCAAAAAGATCTCTTCCAGGGCAGATCCCAGGCGCTGCCGCGCCTCAACGACGACGACCAGGGGCATCGAAACCTCCTCGTCACCCCCCCCGGGCAAAAGCCTCCAACTGCTCAATCTGAACCGACGATGGACGGACAAAGGGGCGCACCCGCCGGATCTCGGCCCACGCCTCTTCAGGTGACCGCCCACAGGTCACCAGGTAGGCGGCGACCAGGGTCGCAGCCCGTCCGATGCCCGAGCCGCAATGGACGTACACGCCTCCGCCGCGCTCGAGCTCCTCGGCGATAAATTCGCTGCCCCGCCGCAAGTGTTCCAGGGAGGGTGCTTTGTCGTCCACGGTGGGCAGGTACAAATAGCGCTCCGGGGCAATGCCCAGGGCGCGATCATCCCATTCGATGCGCATGTTGACCACGGCCGTGATGCCCCGGCCCTTCAGGCGAGGCCAGCCATAGCGGCGATACTGGCCACCCAGGTGAAGCCCGGGCACAATCTCGCTCACCCGCCGGATGGGAGCGCCGCGAAAGATGCGGACCAGGTGATCGGCAGCCCACCAGGCCGTGGTCCGCACCCCCTGCCTGGTCAGACGTTGCCACAGAATCGACAGCCCCTTGCTCAACTTCACGTCAGGGCACCTCCTGGCCCGCCGAGGCTGTCCACAGGGCGAACCATTGCTCGCGAGAGAGGTGCAGGCCGGCGGCCGCCGCCGCGCTACGGATGCGCTCGAGCTTGCCGCTGCCCAGCAGCGGGACGATGCGGGCGGGATGGCGCAGGACCCAGGCCAGGGCCACCTGGCCGGCCTGTGCGCCGCCCAGCTCCCGGCCCACCTCGTCCAGGGCGCGGCGCACGCGGAGCGACTGCGCGTCTTCGTCGCGGAACAGGCGCCCACCGGCCAGCGCGGACCAGGCCATGGGCGAGATGCCCAGGCGCTGGCACTGATCGACGGTCCCGTCGCCCAGGACTTTCATGTTCAACAGGGACAGCTCCACCTGGTTGGTGACCAGGGGCATGGGGAGGCGCGAGGCCAGCAAATCGAACTGCCACGGTGTGAAATTCGAGACGCCGAAATGGAGGACCTTGCCCGCCACCCGGAGCGCCTGAAAGGCCTCGGCCACCTCGTCGGCGTCGAGGAGGGGGTCGGGGCGGTGGATAAGCAGCAGGTCGAGGTGATCGGTGTTCAGCAGCCGCAACGAGTTTTCAGCCGACGCGATAATGTGCTCGCGGCTGGTGTCATAGTGCTTGAGCCGGTGGGCCGGGCGCCGGTCCGACACAACCTTGATGCCGCACTTGGTCACGAGCTGCAGGCGATGGCGCAGCGAGGGCTCCAGGGCCAGGGCGCGGCCAAAGAGCTCCTCGGCGGCATAATCGCCATAGATGTCGGCGTGGTCAAAGGTGGTGATGCCCAGGTCGATGCTACCGTGAACCAGGTCCAGCACCTCGGCGTCCGACAGTCCCCAGCTTGCCACGCGCCACAGCCCGAGGGCCAGGCGCGAAACCTGGGGACCGGACGGCGCCAGGTCCAGGGTGGGAACGGTCATCCTCGCGTCTCTCCCGATATCAATATGGGGTATACTTAGCGCTCCAGCGCCAGGCGCGCCCAGTGAAAGCCTTCCCGAAGCCACGTGGCGTACTGCTGCAACGTCTGGCGGCGATGGGACTCCTCGGTCAGCAGGTAGACCCGCAAACCGCCCATCTCGACCACGTCCAGAAAGCCGTCCTGGACCAGGGCGTCCAGCACGGGCCCGACCTCGAACGGCTGCCGCCCGACCCGGACGGCGAGGCCCTGGGCTGTATCATTCGCGTAGGGATTGTCTACGAAAAAAGCGACGAGATCGGCGCCGATGAGATCGGAGGCCAGACGCGTCAGGGCACCCCACAGGCCATTGCCTTCGGCCCAGGGAATGACCTTGTCTTCGTCGGCTCGATCCAGGGCCTGTTGTTGCTCGAAGCCTTTTTGTTCCAACAGTAGTTCCTTCTCCCCTCGGGTCAACTGTATCATCAAAGGCAGTCGGTGTCAATAGTACCGCTGTCCCAAGAATGCATTGGACAAAAGCTACAAAGTATGATACAGTCCCGATATGATGTCCACGAACACGCAAAGGTACGGATCATGGCACCCTCGACACCTTTCATAGATGACGTTGCGAACTCTCCCGAAGTTCCCGCGCCCCAAAGCCAGGCCCCCGGTGAGCCGCGTCTCCTCGGCGCCTGGCGCGTGGTGGTGCTCATCGCCGCCCTGGGCATCGTGGTGCTGGGGCTCGCCGGCGCCCTCATCGGCCTGCTGCTCGCACTCCTATCGCCTCCCGGCGAGCGGCTGGCCGGCACGACCGTCAGCGTCGCTCTCCTGGCCCTGACGGCCGGGCTGGGCTTGCCCCTGGCCTGGGCCGCCTGGCAGGCCATGCAGGGACGGCCGTCTTCGACCTTCCGGCCAAAGAGCCCCTGGGTCCTGGTCGCGGCCTTTATCCTGGCCGTAGCGGGCGGGCAGGCAGTCCTGGAGCTGGGGCTGATGCCCTCGCTGCTCTTTCCACCGTTCCACGTCGTCGCGTCCCTGGTCCCACCGTTGGTCATCCTGGCCCTCGTCGCCCGCGGCCTGGGGGGCGCGGGGCGCTGGCGCGACGCGACATTGCAGCTTTCCAGCGGCGCCTTCCTGGCCACGCCCCTCGCCTTTCTCGTCGAGGGCGTCTTTCTCTTTGGGCTCGTGGTCCTCCTCGTCGTGGGCCCCATGATGCAGCCCGGCGGAGCGGAAATGCTGGAATCGCTGGCCGAACTGCCGATGGATGCGATGGACAGCACGTGGCTCCAGGATCCCGAGGCCCTGCTGCCCCTGGTGCTCTCGCCCGGGCTCGTGATGGCCGCCCTTCTCATCACCGCCGTGTTCGTGCCCCTCGTGGAGGAACTGGCCAAGGGCGTGGGCGTGGCGCTCATGTCCTACCGGCTGCCCGACGAGCGGCAGGCCATGCTGTGGGGGCTCGCCGGCGGCGCGGGGTTCGCCATGGTCGAGGGGCTCTTTAACACCATGGGCAGCCTGCCGTCGTGGGCGCCCGTCATCGTGCTGCGGGTGGGGGCCACCCTCCTCCACTGCACGGCCGGGGCGCTCATGGGCCTCGCCTGGCAGCAGATCCTCGTCCGGCGCCGCTGGGGGCCGGCCCTGGGGCTGTACGTCGCCGCCGTCGCCATGCACGCCGCCTGGAACACGGTCAGCATCGGTATGGCATTCCTGCAGCTCGGCACCGCCATACCCGAGGCTTCGGGCATATCCGGGCAACTGGCAGCGGTGGGGACGACGGGCTTTGTGGTCCTGCTCGTCGTCCTGGCAGCCGGGATGTCCCTGCTCCTGATGGTGCTCACGCGGCGGCTTGCCCGCCGCGGCCAGCCGGCCGGCGAAAAAGCCCTCGCCCCTGCACCTCCGCCTGATCAAGTCGGATGAGCAATGGTACCACGCAAGGACAGCGACGAAAGATACATCCTTGACCTCGTGGCCGAGGTGCTGGCCGAGCCCGACTATCGCTGGCAACACCGCTTCCCGACCCTGCTGGGCGATCCCGGACAGGACGGGAAACGGCGCCCGTTGCCCGTAGACGGCTACTTTCCGCGGCACAAGCTCATCGTCGAGTACTGGGAAAAGCAGCACAGCAACCCGGTGCCCATCATGGACGAGGCCATGTCCATCAGCGGCGTGTCGCGGGGGCACCAGCGTCGCCTGTACGACGAGCGGCGGCGCACGTGGGCCCGGGCCAATGGCCTGCGCCTGGTGGTCCTGGACTATCGTGGCTTCGAGACCGACCGCCAGGGACGGCTGCGGCGCAACGTGGAGGCCGACCGCCAGGCCGTGGCCGCGGCGCTGCGGGCCGCGGACATCCTCGCCGAGCCGGCCCGGGTTGCCTTTGACGGGCAGGCCTATCGTCGGGAGGTCGACCGGGGCTGTTTCATCTGCCGCCTGGTGCGCGGGGCTGCTGAAGACCCCCAGGAGGCGGGCGGCCAGGAGCACGTCCTGTGGCGCGACGGCGAAACCATTGCCTTCCTGGATCGCTACCCCACCGTCTACGGCCACGTGCTGGTGGCGCCGGTGGCCCACCGGGAGCAGGTGAGCGGCGATTTTACGCTGCAGCAGTACCTGGCCCTGCAGCGGGTGGTCCACGCTGTGGCCGAGGCGGCGCGCCTGGCCCTCAAGCCCGAGCGGATCTATGTCCTGTCGTTGGGCAGCCAGCAGGCCAACGCCCACGTCCACTAGCACGTGGTGCCCTGCCCCCCGGGCGTGCCGTTTGAGGAACAGCAACTGGCACTGCTGGACAAGGAAAAGCGGGGGATCCTGGCGCTGGAGCCCGAAGAGGCCGTCGCCCTGGTCGAGCGCCTGCGCGCCCACCTGCCGGCCTGGATGCGGCGGCGCTGAGGCCTCAGGAACCGGCCTCCACGGTCTCCAGGCGGGCCGCAGCCAGGGCCCGCGCCACCATGCCTTCCACGTCGAGGCCGGCCTCAGCGTCGTCGAGCTCGGCCACGCTGGGCCGGGTGACCACCTGGCGGGGCACCAGGAACTGGCAGCAGTCGTCGCTGGACTGGATGGACAGCTCGTACGTGCCGATGGCCTGCGCCAGGTTGACGATCTCTTGTTTGTCCAGGCCGATGAGGGGCCGCAGCACCGGCAGCGTGGTCACGGCCTGCACCGCGCCCAGGCTCTCCAGGGTTTGTGACGCCACCTGGCCCAGGTTCTCGCCCGTCACCAGCGCCAGCCCCCCTTCCCGCAGCGTCAGGTCCTGGGCCACGCGAAACATCAGCCGGCGGTAGAGCAGGATGCGGGGCGGCGCCGGCGCTTCGACCACCATCTCGCGCTGAATCTCGCCGATGGGCACCACGTAATAGCTCGGCGACAGCCCATAGTCCTGGAGGCGGGTCACCAACTGGCGAATCTTGAACTCGGAGCCAAGCCAATCGCCAAAGGGCCCGCTGTGGAAATGGACCGGCACCGTGCGGCAGCCGCGCTTCAGGGCATAGTAGCCGGCCACCGGCGAGTCGATGCCGCCGCTGAGGAGCAGGCCGACGGTGCCACTGGCGCCCACGGGCAGCCCGCCTACGCCGGCCGCGCGCTCGAAATAAAAGACAAACATCTGCTGCAACACCTCGACCCATATGACCAGGTCGGGGTTCGACAGGTCCACGGGCCAGCCCGTGGCCGCCCGGACGTGCGCTCCCAGCTCGGCATTGATCTGCGGCGAGGTGAGGGGAAAGCCCTTGTCGCCGCGGCGGGCCTGGACGCGGAACGAGCCCACCGGCCGCCCGGGCAGGGCGTCGACCACGGCCGCCTTCAGGGCCTCCAGGTCGCGCTCCAGGCCAAAGGCGGGGGCGGCGTAGGCAATGCCCGGCACCGTTTGCAGCCGGGCCAGCGCCTCGTCGACGACGGCGTCGCCGGGCAACGACACCAGGAAGCGGCCGTGCTGCCAGCGCACGGCGATGCCCTCCAGCCCCGCCAGCCGCCGGCGGATATTCTCCTGGAGATGCCTCTCGAAAAAGGGCCGGTTCCTGCCCTTGAGGCCGATCTCCGAGTAGTGAACGACGATCAGACGCCTTATTTTTCCAGATCTCGTTTTCATATTCTGTTATTTTACCACGGCGGTACCGGATCGCGAAATCGGGACGGATGGAGAGCCCGGCGGGGCGAACCCCTGATTCTGCTCACTTGCTCGGCTTGGATCGCCAGAACCGCCAGATCTGGCGATCTGGCGGGAGCGAGCGGGACAAACCCGAGCGATATTCAGATTTCCCGGGCGGCGCGGGCCGCGCCTTGACAGGGGCGTCAACCTGGGTTATGATGGATACAGAGCAGCCACCAGGCTGTTTCAGGGAGGAAACATGGCTTCCTGGGGAACGGGCTACAGCCGATGCTACACGCTGCACGGCGAGGGCGACATCGCCGCGGCGACGGCCGTCCAGGCGCAGATGCGCGAGTATGGCATGTGCAGCTACTTTCAATGGGACCCACGGCCTCCCAGGTGGCGCTTTTTCTACGAGACGAACTGCTCCCGGGCCGAGCTGGAGCAACGCCTGGGCGCGCTCCTGGCCCGGTTCAAGATCTTGATCGAGGATTAATCACAATCTTGATTTTTTCAGGCTTGTGTGGTAGAATTACCATCGTAGACCGGCCTGGGGATGAAATGGCTTCGACAGGGAAGGCTGGGCTGGGACTGCAAGCCGAGGCGCCCGTGCCGCGTTAAAAATGGGCAAACAATCAAGTGCCAAACAGCGCACTCAACCCGCTCTCGCGCTCGCCGCGTAAACGGCAAACGCGATAGCATGACCGCTTGACGGTCACGTCCGCCCTTTCCCTCCCCCGGGGGAGAGACCGGCGGGCGACAGAAAACCGGGGGTGCCCTCCCACGAGACGCCGATACGTGGGATCAGAGGCGGGGAGTTCACGCGCCCTGCATCGGCTGGCCAGGGCCGCAGCCTGTTGATCGGCGGTTGCTCTGGCGAGAACCAAATGGTCAACTAAGCTTGTAGATGTTCCTGTTCGAGTTCTCTGGACGCGGGTTCGATTCCCGCCATCTCCACCTTACCGTGGGGGAGTGGAAAGCGTTCTGCTATTCTGCTCCCCTTTTGTTTTCTGGAGGGCGCCGCTGCCCGGCAAGCCCGCCGCCAGCGGCGAACTGGTCACCAGGAGCAAGGACCCATGAGCAGGACGATCACCCACATTATCAAGCGAACAGGGGCGGTGGTTCCCTTTAACCCCGAGCGGATCACCAACGCCATCTACCGGGCCGCCGTGGCCGTGGGCGGCCGGGACCGCGAGACCGCAGAGGGGCTGACCCGCCAGGTGGTAGACATCCTGGAGGAGGTGACGCCCCGCCACCGGCACCCCACCGTCGAAGAGATCCAGGACATTGTCGAAAAGGTCCTCATCGAGAACGGCCACGCCCGGGTGGCCAAGGCCTACATCCTGTACCGCGAGGAGCGCGCCAGGCAGCGCCGCGAGAAGGCCGGCCGCGGCTACCGGGAATCGGGGAATATTCCGTGGCGCAAGATCTACGAAGTGCTGCGCTGGTCGGTGGACCACGACCTGTACACGGTGGAGCAGTTGAACGCCCGCATCGCGGCCGGCGAGTTTGCCGACGTCGTGGGTGAATCGGACCGCTGCTACGACGAGGACGTCAACACCGCGGCGCAGTTGATCGAGGACCGCCGCGAAGAGGTGCGCCTGGCCATCATCGCCGGCCCGTCCTCGTCGGGCAAGACCACGACGACGATCAAGCTCGGGCAGCGCCTGGCGGAGATGGGGCTGCGGCTGGTCGCCTTTCACGTGGACAATTATTTCTTTGACCTGGAGCTGCACCCCAGGGACGAGTTCGGAGACTATGATTTCGAGACGCCCCAGGCCCTGGACCTGGCGCTCATCAACGAGCACCTGCAGCGGCTCATTGCCGGCGAGGAGGTGCGCATGCCCTACTATGACTTCAAGACGGGCAAGCGCCACCTGGAGGTCACGCCCATGCGCATCGGGCCCGGCGACATTCTCCTCATCGACAGCCTCCACGGCCTGTATCCGGCCATGACCGAGGACCTGCCGCCGGAGACCAAGTTCCGGCTGTACATCGAGACCCTGCTCCAGACCAAGGGCCCCGATGGGCGCATGATCCGCTGGACCGACCTGCGCCTCATGCGGCGCATGGTGCGCGACGCCAGCTTTCGGGCCTACGATCCGCAGCGCACGCTGGAGCACTGGCATTACGTCCGCACCAGCGAGATGCGCAACATCATCCCCTATGCCAACAACACCGACTATATCGTCAATGGCGCGGTGCCCTACGAGCTGCCGGTCATGCGCCGCCGGCTGCTGGACAGTTTTGCCCGCTGGGCCGTCGAGTACAGGGACGATCCGCTGCGCACCGATGCCCAGGAGCGCGCGGAGCGCGTGGCCTCGCTCCTGGCGGCGGTGCATCCCATCGAGCCCCGGGACGAGGAGGCCATCCCCGCCACGTCGCACCTGCGGGAGTTTATCGGGGGCAGCGCCTACGATTACTCGGGCTGACGCAGCAGGGCCTGGACACGCTGCCAGTCGTCGGGGGTGTTGACGTTCAGGAAGGAAAGGTTCCGGGGGTCGTAGCGGTCGACCTCGGCCTGCTCCACGTAGCAGACGCGAACGTCGTCGAAAAAGGAGACAATCCGGCGGCGTCCGCGGGAGAGCTGGCGCTCCATAGGGCCCAGGCAGCCCTTGCCGTAGACGGCGTGCAGCGGCTCGACCAGGTCGCCCAGGCGCGGCAGGACGACGTCGTAATCCACCGACAGGCTGACCATGTGGCGCAGCAGAGGAAGGCTGAGGAAGGGCATGTCACAGGCGACGGCCACGGCCCGGTCGTGCCGCGCCGCGTGAAGCCCGCTGTAGAGGCCCATGAGGGCGCCCACCCCCGGCTGCCGGTCGGGTACCAGGCGGACGGGAAAGGGCAGGTCAACGGTCCGGCGTGGATCGTTGCTCACGACGACGAGATCGCCGGCCAGGGAGGCCAGGAGGCCCAGGGTGCGATCCAGGAGCGACTGTCCCTCGACAAGGAGCATGCACTTGTCCTGGCCCAGGCGGCGGCTCTCGCCGCCCGCCAGGACGACGGCGCTGATGGCTTGCACGGCACCCTCCGCCTCTGCTGGATCTGCTCCCATGGCAGGCAGTATACCCCCGATCTTGCCCTTTTGTCCAGCGCAGCAGCCTCGCCAGGCAAAGGGCCGGTCCACCCGGCGGACCAACAGCCCGCGCAGGTCGGGCAGGCTATTTGCCCCCGGCGGCCACGGCAAAGAGACGCACAAAGTTGCGATCGGCCCGCTGGCCCACGGGAAAGCGCTGCCGCAGGCGATAGTTGCGCGCCAGGCCGTGGCCGATGTGCCGTCCGGCCTGCTCCTGGTAGGGCGCAAGGGCCGCCGCCGTGGCCGGGCCGGAGGCCAGGGCCCGGGCCGCGTTCTCGGCGGCCAGCCGCCCGGCGACCATGGCGTTCAGGATGCCGCCACCCGTCAGCGGGTCCACCTGGCGGGCGGCGTCGCCGGCCAGCATCAAGCCGCCGGTGACCAGCGTCCGGCAGGGCAGCCCCACGGGCACGTTGCCGGCGACGAGGGTCACCGGGCTGCCCGCCGACAGGGCGCGCTCCCGCTCGATGAAACGTTGGAGACAGGCGAGGGCAGTGTCGCGGGAGAGGCCGGCCTGCAGGCCGAGCCCCACGTTGGCCCGCCCCTCCCCCTTGGGAAAGACCCAGGCATAGCCTCCGGGGGTCAGGTCGTCGTCGATCCAATAGCCCAGGCATGACGGGTCCCAGTCGATGCCCGACAGCAGGTATTGGGCGCAGGCCATGGTGTCGTCCAGGGGCAATTGCGTGTCCAGCCCGGCCCAGGCGCCGACGCGCGACTCGACACCGTCGGCGGCCAGCACGACGCCCGCCTCGATTTCGACCGCCTGGCCGTCGATGCGGGCCACCACGCCGCACACCTGCCCGTCGCGGCACAGCAGGCCCGTTACCGGCGCCTTGACCCGCACCCGGGCGCCCGCCCGGGCCGCCTGCTCGGCCAGGGCGCGGTCAAAGACGCGCCGCTCCAGGACGTAGCCCAGCCCGCCCTCGCCCTGCCAGCATTGAACCTCCCGGCCGCCGGCCCGGGCCACGATCCGGGCCCGGGTCACGCGGGCCGCGATCCAGGCCGTGTCGGGCTCCAGGAATGCGGCCAGGGGCTCGTGGGCCACGCCCTCGGCGCAGCGCACCGGCGAGCCGATCTCCTGGCGCTTTTCCAGCAGAAGGACCGAGAGTCCCAGGCGTGCCGCCTGCCAGGCAGCCGTCGAGCCCGCCGGCCCCGCGCCGGCCACCACCAGGTCGTAGCGAGGCGCCAGGGATGCCCGGGCCCCGGCCAGAAGGTCCGGGGAGGCAGGGGCCGCCCCGTCTGAAGAAAGCCTGGGTGAAGAATGCTCGGGGGAGAGGGCACCCACCGGGCAGGCGGCCAGGCAGGTACCGCAGTCGATGCACTCATCGCCGACGATGAGCCGCGTCTCGGCCAGGTTCAGGGCGTCCACAGGGCAGACGCTCACGCAGCCACCGCAGGCGCAGCAGAGCCGCGGATCCACGTTGATCATGCTCGTCTCTCCGTTTCGTCGAGGGGGCCCGAGCCGGCCGGGCCACACTCCTTGCGCTCGTTACCTCGCTTTGTCCTGGAAAGATCTGCGAGGGGCAACGCGAAAAGGCACCGGAAACCGAAGCCTCGATTCCCGGTGCCTTTTCGCCCTGGCAAAGAAGGGGCCGGGCGCCCTAGGGCAATCGTTCCTGCAAATAGTCGGCGGCCTGGCCGACGGTCTTGATCTGCTGGGCCTCTTCGTCCGAGATCTCGCCGCCGAACTCGTCCTCGAAGGCCATGATCAACTCCACGAGGTCCAGGGAATCGGCATCCAGGTCCTCGCGGAAACGTGCTTCGCGGGTTACTTTTTCGGGGTCCACACCCAGTTGCTCGACGATGATGGCTTTTACTCGTTCAAAGGCGTCCATGCTTTTTCCTCCTGGAGTTAAGCTCCGGCGTTCATTTGCCGCCGTTACAGATTGGATATTCTACCAGGTCTGGTGCGACATGTCAACTCGCTTGACATTCCGTGTGTCCCCTGGTAAGATCGTGCCATTGGCTTCCAGGACATAGAACACTCGAGCGGACGATGAGTTACGGGAGAACAATGCTGGAAGAACGAAAAGCGGAGCACCTGCACATCAACCTCGAGAAGGACGTCTCCTTTCCCCAGGTGACCACGGGCCTTGAGCGGTATTGCTTTGTGCACAACGCCCTGCCCGAGCTGGACCTGGCCCGGGTGGAGCTGGGGACGGCCTTCCTGGGAAAGCAGCTACGCCTGCCCCTCCTCATCTCGTCCATGACGGGCGGGACGTCCGAAGCGCAGCGGATCAACCTCCACCTGGCCGAGGGGGCGCAAGCCGCGGGGATTGCCATGGGCCTCGGTTCGCTGCGGGCAGCCCTGGAAGCGCCCCACCTGGCCGACACCTTTCGCGTCCGGCACCTGGCGCCCGACGTCCTGCTCTTTGCCAACCTGGGCGCCGTGCAGCTCAACACGGGCGTGACCGTGGACGATTGCCGGCGCGCCGTCGACCTGGTCGAGGCCGACGCCCTCATCCTGCACCTGAACCCCCTGCAAGAGGCGCTCCAGGCCGAGGGCGACACCAACTGGGCAGGCCTGCTGGACCGCATCGCCGCCGTGTGCCGCTCCCTGGACGTGCCGGTGGTGGCCAAGGAGGTAGGCTGGGGCATCTCGGCAGGAGTTGCCCGCCGGCTGGCCGACGCCGGGGTGGCGGCCGTCGACGTCGCGGGCGCGGGGGGCACGTCCTGGAGCCAGGTGGAGATGTACCGGGCGCCCACCGAGCGCC
The DNA here is from genome assembly GCA_034428935.1 of Anaerolineae bacterium. Taxonomy (GTDB): domain Bacteria; phylum Chloroflexota; class Anaerolineae; order JAAYZQ01; family JAAYZQ01; genus JAAYZQ01. The sequence continues at coordinate 12,632 of DAOUHB010000058.1, forward strand.
GCCGCCGGCTGTGCGCCCGCTTTGCCGATTGGGGCATCCCCACCGCCCGGGCCGTGGTCGACGTTCGGGAGGCGCTGCCCGACGTGCCCCTCATCGCCAGTGGAGGCCTGCGCACCGGCCTGGATCTGGCCAAGGTCTTGGCCCTGGGCGCCGACCTGGGCGGCCTGGCCGGGCCATTCCTCAAGGCCGCCAACGTCTCGGCCCAGGCCGTGGCCGAGCTGGCCGGCGAGGTGGCCGACGAGCTGCGTATCATCCTCTTTAGCCTGGGCCTGCCCGACGTCGCGAGCCTCAAGGGCACGCCGGCACTGCGCCCCTGCGAGCCCCGGTGAGATAGCCAGAGACAGAGACAGACAAAGGAGCATCGTCAAAAGGAGCCAGCCATGAGCCTCGAAGAAGCCTTTGCCCGCCTCCTGCCCCTCGTCGAGGGCGAGCTGCAAGAGATGGTTCGCGCTTCGCACTACAGCCTGTCCGACTATTACGGCATGATGCAGTATCACATGGGTTGGGTCGACTCGGACCTCAAGCCCGTCAAGTCGCAGGGCGGCAAGCGGCTGCGGCCAGTATTATGTCTCCTCTGCTGCGAAGCGGCCGGCGGCGACGTGGAGCAGGCGGTGCCGGCTGCCGCGGCCGTGGAGCTGGTCCACAACTTTTCGCTGGTGCACGACGACATCGAGGATGGCAGTCACTACCGGCGGGGTCGTCGCGCGGTGTGGGACCTCTGGGGTGCGGCGCAGGCCATCAATGCCGGCGACGGGCTCTTTGTCCTCGCCAGGCAGACCCTGCATCGCCTGGTGGACCGCGGCGTGTCGCTGGCGCGCTACCAGGCCGTGGGCCAGGCCCTGGACCGGGCCTGCCTGCTGCTGTGCGAGGGCCAGCATTTTGACATGTCCTTCGAGGAGCGGCTGGACGTGGATCGAGACCAGTACCTGGCCATGATCCGGCGCAAGACAGCCACGCTGCTCGCCACGGCCGCCCAGATGGGCGTGCTGGTGGCCAGCGATGACCCGGTCTTGGCAGCGCGCTACTACCGCTTTGGCGAAAACCTCGGCCTGGCGTTCCAGATCCAGGACGACGTCCTGGGCATCTGGGGCGACGAGAAACACACCGGCAAGTCGACGGCCACCGACATCCGCGACAAGAAAAAGACGCTGCCCGTGGTGTACGTCCTGAACCACCCGGACGAACGCCTGCCCGCCCGGCAGTTGCTCGACATCTATCGCCAGCCCGCGCCCCTGGGCGCCAGGGACATCGAGGCGGCCCTGACCATCCTGGATAGGGCCGGCGCCCGCCAGTACGCCGAAGAGATGGCCCGCGGCTACCACGCCCAGGCCCTGGCCAGCCTGGACGAGTGCAAGACAGAGGGCCGGGCCCTGGCCGCCCAGGAGAACCTGCGCGAGATGGCGGCCTCGCTCCTGGGCCGCACCACGTAGGGGCGAACCCTTGCGGTCGCCCCGTTGGGCAGGTGCGAGACCTGCCCCTACCCCGAATGTAGGGGCGAACCCTTGCGGTCGCCCCGTTGGGCAGGTGCGAGCAACTGCCGGGCCAGGGCCAGCGCCTCTTCGCGAGTGTGCACCTGGCCGTCGGCCTGGGCCTCGCGCACGGCCTCCAGCAGCTCGCCGACCCGGGGCCCGGGCTCGAGGCCAAGCTCGCGGATCAGGTCGTGCCCACTGATGAGGGGCTTGGGGGCCGCCGCCCGGACCGGGCGATCCCAGAACTCGGCCAGCATGCGCGCCACCAACCCCACCAGCCGCGGCCAGCGCTCGTCCTCGATGCCGGGCGGGTAGATGGCCGCGTGGTCGGCCAGGGCGTGGAGCAGCACGTCGACGCCGGCCTCCTCGGTGTCGCGGAAGAAGCGGTAGACCGCCCGGCCCGAGACGCTCGATTGCTCCGCCAGGAGCGGGGGACGCATGTGCTGCCGCACGATGGTCTGCACCAGCCGCACCTCGGGCCGGTTAAAGCGCAGCCGGCGCATGGCCTCGCCCGCCAGGCGCGCGCTGACGCTCTGGTGATCGATAAAGCGGATGCGCCCGTCCTCCTGGCTCCAGGTGGCCGCCTTGCCCGTGTCGTGGAGGAGGAGGGCCATCTTCAGGAGCACCAGGCGGGGGCGGCCGCCGCCGTCAAGGTGAGCCAAGAGGCGAGGGGCAAAGGGCTGTAGCTCCGGCAGGGGGCCCTTGTCCCAGGGCATGGGTCCCCGGTCGTCGGGCGCGGCCACCTGCCAGCGCAACTGGGCCGCGATACCCTCCATGGCCTCCACGGTTGCCAGGGTGTGGGCCAGGGCGTCGATGCGGTGGGGCAGCGACTGGGGCAGGCCGCGCAGGGGCTCCAGCTCGGGAAGGATGGCCGACAGCAGGCCCAGTTCGTCCAGGAGCGCCAGCCAGGGGGTGGCCCGGGGCGCGGCCAGCAGGCGGATCAGCTCGTCGCGCACGCGCTCTTGCGAGACCTGCGCCACGGCCTGCCCGTCGCGGGCCATGAGGGCCCTGGTCTCGGGGGCCAGGCGGAAGCCCAGCCCGGCAGCCAGGCGCGCGGCCCGCAGCGCGCGGACGGGATCGTCGCGGATGCTGTCCTCGCCGACCGGCCTCAGCACCCGGGCAGCCAGGTCGGCCAGGCCGCCGTGCTGGTCGACGATGGTCCCCGGGTCGCGCACGTCGATGGCCATGGCGTTGACGGTGAAATCCCGCCCGGCCAGGTCATCCTCCAGGGCCAGGGGCGGCTCGCCGCGGAAGCGGGCCACGTCCACGACCAGGCGGCCATCGTCGTGGTAGAGGATGGCGCGGCCGGTGCTCCGCTCCGCGTCCAGGGCGTAATAGTCGCCGCCCAGGGCGTTGGCCAGGTGGCGGGCCACGCGCAGTCCATCGCCCGCCACCGCCACGTCCAGGTCGTAGGTCGGCCGGCCCAGGACCCGGTCGCGCACGCAGCCGCCCACCAGGTAGGCGGGCACCTCCTGCGCGGCCAGCCAGGCAACGACACGCTCCTGCAGCTCTTGGCTATCCATCATTCCTCTCCCGATCCATTCTAGCACGTCGGGGACGATCTGGCAAAGCGTGGGCCACGGGCCGGCAAGGTGCTGGCGTTCCCCTGGCGGGCTGCCGGCGTGCCGGGGCAGCCCTTTGACGGGCCACGCCAGGTCGGGTATAATCCCCGGCAAGAAAGGTAGGGAAAGCGATGAGAACACTGCCCGAATTCCACGTCCACGGTTCGTATTACGAGGTGGGCCTCGCCACCGGCCGGCGCTTTGCGGCCGAGATCGAGAGGACCATGAACCAGTTTGGCCCGCTGCGGCACGACCTGCTGCCCTACCTGGAGACGGCGGAGGGCCGGGCCCAGTACCGCCACTTTCTGGAGCTGCACCAGGCCCACTTCCCCGGCTACGTGGAGGAGGTGGCGGGCACGGCGGAGGGAGCGGTGCGTCCCTTCGAGGAGGTGTTCCTGGGCAACCTGTGGGGCGAGTTCCAGCCCGCGGTGGAGGTCCAGGGCAGGCGCTGCACCGACGTTGCCGTGCTGACCGCCGATTCCGCCCTGCTGGGCCACAACGAAGACGGCATGCCCTTCTTTGGCGAGGGGCTGTACCTGGTTCACGGCCAGGTCACGGGCGGGCCGGCCTTTACCGTCCTGTCCTATCCCGGCGCCCTGTTCGGCAGCGCCTTTGGCTTTAACGAGGCCGGCATCTGTTTCGCCATCAACGCCCTCTTTCCGAAGGAGGTGGGGGCGGGCCTGGGGCGCTGCTTTGCCGCGCGCTCGCTGCTGGAGGCCGAATCGCTGGACGACGCCGTGCGGCGGGTGACGCTGCCCGGCCGGTCGTCGGGCTTTGGCTACAACCTGGCCTCGGTCCGCGAGCGCCGCGTGGTGCACGTGGAGGTGGCGCCGCGCAGCTATGCCCTGCATGAGGTCGAGGGCGGCTACTTGCACACCAACCACTACCTGGAGCTGGGCCGGGTAGAGGACTGGGTGAGCGAATCGAGCGCCGGGCGGCTGGCGCGGGGCCAGGCGATCCTGGCCGCCGAGCCGCCCCGCGACGCGGCGGGGGTGCTGCGTATCCTGGGCGACGAGGCCGGGGCGCTGCGTATCCTGGGCGACGAGGCCGGGGCGCCCTACCCCATCTATCGCACGGCGACGGCGCCCGACAACAATGCCACCTTTTGCACGGCGCTGTTCGACCTGGATGCCCGCAGATTGCGCGTTTACAACGGGCACCCGGTGCGCGAGGCCGGCGCCTGCCTGGAGTTCGAGATCCCCGGCGACTCCTGAGCCGTTACTCGGCCGTCCCCAGGAGCCGCTCCGCCTGGGCAAAGCCGGCGGACAGGGCCTGGAGGTTCATCTCCTCGCTACCGGCCGGAACGCGGTCCACGACCGCCTTTTCCAGGGCCTCGCGACTGACCAGCCCCGTCAAGCCGCCGATGAGCCCCAGGCTGACGATGCTGGCCGTGATGCGCCGGCCGGTGGCCGCTTCGGCCACGTCCGAAATGGGCACGCCCAGGGCGCGCAGGCTTGGCACGCGGCTGACGTTGCTGGAATCGACGACGATCCAGGCGTCCTCCTTGACCTGGCTGTAGAACTTGTCGCACGCTTCCTGGCTCATGCACAGCAAGAAGTCGGCGGCCATGACCTTGGGATAGTCGATCTCGCCCCGGGCGATGACCACTTCCGAGCGGCTCGCGCCGCCCCGCGCCTCGGGCCCATAGCTCTGGGTCTGCACGGCATTCAGCCCGTCATAGACGGCAGCCGCTTCGGCCAGGATGACCCCCGCCAGGATCATGCCCTGCCCGCCCTCGCCCGCCAGCACGATCTCGTAGCGGTCCGTAAGCTCGCGCCTGGCTTCGCGTCGCAGTGTCTCCACGTGGCCTCCCTCAATCAATCTCGCTCAGTTCCAGCCCCGGCGCACCTTGCGCTTGCGCGTCGGCAGCGGGCCGTTGGCCAGCTCGATGACCTGATCGTACAGCTCGGTAAATTCGGGCCGGTCCTCGTCGCGAAAGATGCCGCGAACGATGCGGGCCGGGTCGCCGTCGTCACCGTCCTGCTTTTGCGCCGCCTGGAGGGTGATGCTGTTCTCTTTCAACTGGCGCATCATTGCCACGGGCGACTTCATGTTGTTGGCCCGGCCGAAGGTGGTGTGGCAATAGCTGACGGCCTCGACCAGGGAAAAGCCCGTCTTTTCGATGGCCCGCTCGATGAGCCGGTCCAGCTCGGTGACGTGATAGACCGTGCCGCGGGCGACAAAAGAGGCGCCGGCGGCCATGGCCAGGTCACAGATGGGGAAGGGCGGCTCGATGTGGCCGTAGGGGGCCGTGGCCGAGCGGGCATCCAGGGGCGTGGTGGGCGACGACTGGCCGCCCGTCATGCCATAGATGTTGTTGTTGACGACGATGGCCGTCAGGTCGATGTTGCGCCGCGCGGCGTGGATAAAGTGGTTGCCGCCGATGGCCAGGGCATCGCCATCGCCCATGATGACAATCACCTCCATCTCCGGGCGGGCCAGCTTCAGGCCCGTGGCAAAGGCCAGGGCCCGGCCGTGGGTGGTGTGCATGGTGTTGAAATCCATGTAGACGGGCATGCGCCCCGTGCAGCCAATGCCCGAGACGAGGGCCACGTCGTCCTGCTCCAGCTCCAGCTTTTGCACCGCGCGCAGCAGACTGCCCATGACGATGCCGATGCCGCAGCCCGCGCACCACAGGTGCGGGAACTTTTTGTTGTGGCGCAGGTATTCGTACGCTCCGTGATCGTGTCGCTTCATGGTTTTAACCGGTCCTTTGCTCCGTCCCCGCCCGCCCGGCGGGAGCCGCCTGCGGCTGGGGCTGAAGCCGGGCCGCGGCGGGCCGCGGCGTTACCTGGGACTGGGGAGCCCGCATGGCGTCGAGGATCTGCTCGGGCGTGACCATCTGGCCGTCGGCCCGGCCGACGCGCACCACCTTGGCGCGGCCGGCGATGCGCTCCACCTCGAGGGCCACCTGGCCCAGGTTCATCTCGGCGACGATGATGCGCTGGACGTTCTCGGCCGCCTTTTCCAGGGCCTCCTCGGGAAAGGGCCACAAGGTCTTCGGGCGGAAGAGGGCCACCTTGCGGCCGTAGCGAGCGCGGGCCACCTTGATGGCCTGCTTGGCGGCCCGGGCCGTCGAGCCATACGAGACCACCAGGATGCGGGGCGCGTCTTCGGTACGGTCCTCTTCCCAGCTACAGATGTCGTCGCGGTTGCGGTCGATCTTGCGAAAGAGCCGCTCCACCCACGGCTGGATCTCGTCCAGGCGGTTGGTGGGAAAACCCCGCGCATCGTGGAGCAAGCCGGTGATGTGGTAACGGTAGCCCTCGCCAAAGGGGGCCAGGGGCGGCACGTCGGAGGGCGGGTTGCCAAAGGGCTCGTACCATTCCGACGGCACGGTGGGCATCTCGCGGTTGACAATGTCCTGGGGCCGCAGCTCGGGTAGGACGACCTTTTCCCGCATGTGGCCCACCACCTCGTCCATGAGCACCAGGGTGGGGATGCGATACTTTTCCGCCAGGTTAAAGGCGCGGACGGTCAGCTCAAAGGCCTCCTGCACCGAGGCGGGAGCCAGGGCGATGATGGGATGGTCGCCGTGGGTGCCCCAGCGGGCCTGCATCACGTCGCCCTGGGAGGGGCTGGTGGGCAGGCCGGTGCTGGGACCGGCGCGCATGACGTTGACGATGACGCACGGCACCTCGGCGACGATGGCATAGCCGATGTTCTCCTGCATCAGCGAGAAGCCGGGGCCGCTGGTGGCGGTCATGGCCTTGAGCCCGCCCACCGACGCGCCGATGACCGCCGCGATGCTGGCGATCTCGTCCTCCATCTGGATGAACTTGCCGCCCAGCCGGGGCAGCTCCCGGGCCATCGTCTCGGCTATCTCGGACGACGGGGTGATGGGATAGCCCGCGAAAAAGCGGCAGCCGACGGCCAGGGCGCCGGCAGCGCAGGCATTGTTGCCCTGGAGTAATTGCACGCTCATAGGTCACCTCCGGCCGGCAAGGCGCCTTCTTCGGCCAACCGGGCCAGCTCTTCCAGCTCTTCGACCTCGTCGGGTTCCAGGCGGCGAACGACGATGGCCATGTCGGGGCAGTGGCTGTCGCACCAGTGACAGGCGGTGCAGGCCTCGGGCCGGGCCACCACGGGGCGTCCCTGGCCGTTGGCCTTGAGGACGCCCTGGGGACAGAACTCGATGCAGATGCCGCAGCCCTTGCACCAGGTGCCAAAGACGGTCACCTGGCCGCGCGGCCTGGCTTTCTTTTTCTTTTCGCCTTCAGAAACCGCAACGGCGGACGGATCCGCCGTTTCACCTTCAACCATAGCGAGCACCTCCCAGGCTCCACGAGCCACTACGCCCGGATGGGGCAAATGATCTACCAACAGCTATTGTAACATTAGACTGTGTTGTGTCAAAATTCCCAATGCCCAGGGCAGGGGCAGGCGAATCGGGGACCGGGCCGGTTTCTCCCCCGGCCGGAATTGTGGTACAATCTACAGATGCAGCGCTGCATTTCCTCTATAATATACCAAATGATTCCTTGAAAAATCAGGCAGTAAGGAGGAGGCGTCGTGACCGATTCCAAATTCGACCTCGCCATCGTCGGCGCGGGCGTCGTGGGCCTGGCCTCGGCCCTGGCCCTGACCCGCTTGCAGCCAGATCTCAAGCTCATCATCCTGGAAAAAGAGGGACGCGTCGCCGCCCACCAGACGGGAAACAACAGCGGCGTGATCCACGCCGGCCTCTATTACAAGCCCGGCAGCCTGAAGGCCAAGATGGCCGTGGAAGGCGCCCGGTGCATGATCGAGTTCTGCCAGGAGCACGACCTGCCCCACGAGCTGTGCGGCAAGGTGGTGGTGGCCACCAGCGAAGCAGAGGTGCCTCGCCTGGATGAGCTGTACCGGCGGGGTGTGGCCAACGGCGTGCCGGGCCTGGTGCGGCTGTCGGCCGGCGAGATCGCGGACTATGAGCCCCACGCCCGGGGCGTGGCCGGCCTCTGGTCGCCCCGCACGGGCATCGTGGACTATCTCGCCGTGACAGCCAAGTACGCCGAGCTGGTCCAGGGGGCAGGGGCAACCATCCGCTTCAACACCGAGGTCACGGGCATCCAGGAGCGCGACGGCGGCCTGGTCGTCGAGACGGACCAGGGCGAGGTGCAGGCCAGGGCGCTGATCAACTGCGCCGGGCTGCAGAGCGACCTGGTGGCAAGCATGACGGGCAGCACCGAGGGCGTGCGCATCGTGGGCTTCCGGGGCGAGTACTATAAGCTGGCGCCCGAGAGCAGCAGGCTGGTGCGGGGCCTCGTCTATCCCGTGCCCGACCCGCGGTTTCCGTTTCTGGGCGTTCACTTCACGAAAAAGATCGACGGATCGGTGGAAGCGGGCCCCAACGCCGTCCTGGCCTTTGCCCGGGAGGGCTATGCCAAGAGCGACATCAGCCCGAAATACGTCGCCGGGCTGGTGACCTTTCCCGGCTTCTGGGCCATGGCGGCCAAGTATTGGAAGATGGGCCTGGCCGAGATGTGGCGCTCGTACAACAAGCGCGCCTTTGTCAAGGCCCTGCAGGTGCTGGTGCCGGAGGTGCGCGTCCAGGACGTGGCCCCCGGGGGCGTGGGCATCCGCGCCCAGGCAATGGACAACAAGGGCAACCTGCTGGACGATTTTCGTTTCCTGGAGGCGCCCCACGCCATCCACGTCTTGAACGCCCCATCACCGGCGGCCACGGCATCGCTGGCCATCGGCGAATACATTGCCCAGAAGGCTCTGTCGAGCTTTGGCTTCTAAGACCTACAAAGGAGTTAAGAATGGATCAGCCCAACGTGGAGATCAAGCGAGGACTGGAAGGAGTCGTTTTCACCGAGACCCACCTGAGCGCCATCGACGGCGAGGCAGGACGGTTGTCCTATTGCGGCTATGACATCAACGACATTGCCGCCAGGGCGTCGTACGAAGAGACAGCGTTTCTGCTGTGGTATCAGCGCCTGCCGGCCACCAACGAGCTGGCCATGCTGTCCGACTGGCTGCGCAGCAACCGGGCGCTGCCCCGGATGGTGTGGGGCATCATGCACTCGCTGCCCGAGCAGGCCACGCCCATGGAGGCACTGCGCACCGTGGCCTCCACCCTATCCATGTTCGACCGGGCGTGCGTCCACGAGGAGTCGGGGGGCTCGTCGCTGTGCCGCGCCGTGAGCCTGACGGCCAAGCTGCCGACCATCGTCGCCTCCTTCGACCGGCTGCGCCGCGGGCGGCCACCCATCGAGCCCCGCGCCGACCTGGCGCACGCCGCCAACTTTCTCTACATGATGACCGGCGAGGAGCCCGACCCGCGGGCGGCCTCGGCCCTGGAAAAGTATTTCGTCCTGCTGGCCGACCACGGCATGAACGCCTCCACGTTCTCGGCGCGGGTCACCGCCAGTACGTTGGGCGACGTCTACTCGGCCGTCGTCACGGCCCTGGGAACCCTGAAGGGCCCCTTGCACGGCGGCGCCAGCCAGGCGTCCATGGAAGAGCTCCTGGAGATCGGCAGCGTCGAGAACGTCGACGCCTGGTTCGAGAACAAGATGGCCCGCAAGGAACGCCTCTTTGGCTTCGGGCACCGCGTCTACAAGGCCGAAGATCCCCGGGCGATCATCCTCCACGACCTGGCCCACGATGCGGCGCAGGGCACGGGCAACACCCGCTGGTTCGACATCGCCGAGCGCCTGGAGCAGCGGGTCCTGGCCCATCCGTATTTCAAGGAGCGGCGCATCTTTACCAACGTCGACTTTTACACGGCGCCGCTGCTGTATGCCCTGGACATCCCCGTAGACCTGTTCATTCCCATGTTTGCCGTGGCCCGCATTGCCGGCTGGACGGCCCACATGCTGGAGCAGCAGAAGAACAACCGCCTCATCCGCCCCAGGGCGTACTATGCCGGGCCCCGCGACCTGGCATGGAGCAAGCTCGACGAGCGAGAGTCCCAGGTCGAAGCCCTGCCCGAGGCGCACCTCGTCGCCGGGCAGCCGGCAGTTTGCCCCGCGGCCCTGCAGATCCCGCCGCGCTTCTGGCCGGCGGCCTGACCGCCTGGCACGGACGCGCCGGACAGCACGGCCTCGTTGGCCACAGAACCAGGAGACCAGATAAGGAGCAAAACCAACATGGCTTACCGAATCACCCTCATCCCCGGCGACGGGACCGGACCGGAACTGGTGGACGCCACGCGCCTCGTCCTGGAGGCCACGGGGGTTCAGCTCGAGTGGGACGTGCAGGACGCGGGCGCCGACGTCATGGACCGCTACGGCACCCCCCTGCCCGAGCACGTCCTTGACTCGATCCGGGCCAACCGGGTAGCCCTCAAGGGGCCCATCACCACGCCCCTCGGGACGGGCTTTCGCAGCGTCAACGTTGCCATCCGCAAGGCGCTGGACCTGTACGCCAACGTGCGCCCGGCGCGGAGCATGGTGGGCATCCCCGTCTGCCACGAGGGCCTTGACCTGGTCATCGTGCGCGAGAACACCGAGGACCTGTACGCCGGCATCGAGCACGACGTCATCCCCGGCGAGGCGGCCGAATCGATCCGCATCATCACCCGGCGGGGCACGGAGCGAATCGTACGTTTCGCCTTCGAGTTCGCCAGGACTTATGGCCGGCGGCTGGTGACGGCCGTGCACAAGGCCAACATCCTGAAGGCCACCGACGGGCTCTTCTTGCGGGTGGCCTACGAGGTGGCCGAGCAATACCCCGAGATCGAGTTCAACGACCGCATCGTGGACAACATGGCCATGCAGTTGGTGCAGCGCCCCCAGGAGTACGACGTGCTGGTCTGCCCGAACCTGTTCGGCGACATCATCAGCGACCTGTGCTCGGGACTGGTCGGCGGGCTGGGGGTAGCGCCGGGGGCCAACTATGGCCAGGAGATTGCCGTCTTTGAGCCGGTGCACGGCTCGGCGCCCAAGTACACGGGACAGAACAAGGTCAACCCCACGGCGACCATCCTCAGCGGGGCCATGATGCTGCGCCACCTGGGCGAGACCCAGGCCGCCGCCCGCGTCGAAGAGGCCGTGCGGGCCGTCATCGGCGAGGGCCGGAGCGTCACATTTGACCTCAAGACAAGGCGCGACGATCCCTCGGCTGTCGGCACACGGGAGATGGCCGAGGCGATCGTCGCGGCGATGGGCTAGAGCAGGCCCGGACGCACCCTCCCCGCAGCGCAAAGGCGCGCGGGGAGGATTCTCTAGTTCGTGATCTCGAACGTGACTGCCACGCGGGCGTTAACGGCGATCTGGCCGGGCGCCACGCTGCTGTCGGCCAGGACCGACACGCCGCCCGTCTCCTGGATGACGTTCTGGGTCATGCTGCCGCCAAAGCGAGAACCCCACCAGGAATTGTAGCCCGACCACCAACCGGACTGCTGCTCCTGGATGAGGAGCGGCTGTCCCACCTGCTGGCCCAGCTCGCCGGCCATGGCCTCCGCCTTTTCCCTGGCTGCCTCAATGGCCAGGGCGCGGGCCTGGTCGCGATGCTGGCGCAGCTCGGTGGTGCGAAACTCGATACCGTGGATATAGTTGGCGCCGGCGTCCAGCGCCCCCGCCAGCAGATCCTCGAACTGGGTCAGGTCGCGCAGCGTGACGACAATGTTCTTGTGCACGAAATAGCCGATGAAATCGCGATCTTCGTAGTAGCCGTTCCGGTAGCGGGGCTCGATGCTGACGTAATCGGTCTGCACGTGCTGGCCGGCGATCCCCAGCTCGTCCGCCAGGGCCAGGACCCTCTTCACGATCTCGTCGTTCTGGGTGCGGGCGATCTGCATGTTCTTGTTCCAGGTCTCGATGCCCACGGTGACGATCACCTCGTCGGGCACGACGCGCACATCAGCCTCGCCACTGACGGTGATGCGCCGCGTCTCGGATGTAGTCCCTGCCGTCCCCTGGGCGGCGGCCGGGACCGCCGGATGGGCCTGGGTCCAGGCCGAAAACCCCAGGGCCAGGAGCAGAGCCACGCTGACGATGGTCATGGCTTTGTCTTTCACGTTTGTCCTCCCTCATGCTGTATGGATTTCGTACTGCTGTGGCCCCAGTCTAGCGGGTCAATGGGGCAGCTTTGTGACAGAGGGATGATAATCCCGGGGCGAAGCGGGAGCGGGAGGTGGACAAACAGGCCGGCGCAAGGGGGGACAGGCCCGGCGGGCGTAGGGGGATCAGGCTGCCGGAAGGGTAAAGGCCGCCACCGTGCCGCGGCCCTCCTGGCTCTCCAGCCACAGCCGGCCGCCGTGGGCTTCCACCAGGGCGCGGGCGATGGCCAGGCCCAGGCCACTGCCACCCTCCCCCCGGGAGCGGGCGCGGTCGGCGCGGTAAAAGCGCTCGCCGATGCGAGACAGGTCGGCGGCGGGAATGCCGATCCCCTCGTCGCGAACCTGGACGCGGATGTGGCCGGCGGAATCGGCCCGACCGACGAGGACGTCGATCCGCCCCGGGGCCCGGGAATACTTATAGGCATTGTCCAGGAGGTTGACCAGCACCTGCTCGATACGATCGGCGTCGGCCAGGGCCGGCGGCAAGCCCGGCTCGGCCTCCACGGCCAGGACCAGTCCGCGGGCGGCGGCCCGGGGCTCCAGCCGCGCCGCGGTGGTCCGCGCCAGGTGGGCCACGTCCAGGCGCCGGCGGCGCAGGTCCAGGGCATCGGAGTCGGCGCGAGAGAGGATCAACAGGTCGTTGACCAGGCGGACGAGGCGGTCAGTCTCGTTCTCGACCGTCTCCAGGAAGGAATCGCGCACCGCCGGGTCGTCCACGGCGCCGTCGCGCAAGGTCTCGACGGTGCCCTTGACGGCGGTGAGGGGCGTGCGCAGCTCGTGGGAGACGTTGGCCACAAAGTCGGTCTGCATCTGGCGCGCGGCGCGCAGTTGGGCGGTCATGTCGTTAAACGCCCGGCTGAGGCGGCCCAGCTCGTCGCGCGAGCTGACCGGCACCTGCTGCTCCAGCTCGCCCCGGGCCACGGCGCCGGCCGCGGCCGTCAGGCGGCGCAGGGGGCCGGCGATGGCCCCCGAAAGGAGCAGGCCCACGACGGCGGACAGGCCGAGGGCCACGGCCGTGGAAGCCAGCCAGAGCTGGCGCAGGTCGCGCACGACGGCCACCGCGTCGCGCAGGGGCTGGCTTAGATACACGGCGCCCACCAGCCGGCCCTGTGCCAGGACGGGCTGCGCGACGTACATGGCCGGATCGGGGCCGGTCTGCTCGACGTGGCTGGCGAACCGGCCGGCCAGGGCCTCGGCCACCAGGGGGTCGGCGGCCAGGCCGGCTCCCTGCTGCCTGCCCGCCGAGTCGACGAGGACGGTGCCTCGCTCGTCGAGGAGGCGGATGCGCGTGTCGAGCTGCGAGCTGAGCTGCAGGGAGGCATCGGCCAGGTAAGCCAGGTCGAAGGTGCTTCCGGTCGCTCCGGCAGGCGGCGGCGCGACGTTCTGCGCCTCCAGGGCCAGGTTGCTCTCCAGGCGCTGCTGCACGGCATTAAAGGCCGAGGGCGGCACGCCGTCCTGGGGATCGCCCGCCATGGCGCCGGGGACCAAGGCCTGGGCGGTGATGCGCGCCTGGGCGGCCAGGCTATCCTCCATGGCCTCCAGAAAATAGTCCTCCAGGAGGGAGAGGAGAAGGAGGCCCGAGAAGCCCATGGCCACGACAATGACGGCCAGATAGCTAAAGGTCAGGCGCGCGCGAATGCCCATCACGTCGGCCAGACCACCAGCTTGTAGCCCACGCCGCGCACCGTCTCGACGGCCTCGGCCTGGGGCGCGGCGGCCCGCAACTTGGAGCGGAGTCGCTTGACGGCGGCATCCACGGCGCGCAGGTCGCCGAAATAGTCATAGCCCCACACCTGCTGCAGGAGTTGCTCGCGGCTCAACACCTGGCCGGCGTGGCGCACCAGGGTGAGGAGCAGGTCGAACTCCAGGGTGGTGAGGTCCAGGAGAGCGCCGTCCCAACGCGCCTCGCGGCTGGCGGGATCAACGGCCAGCGGGCCGGCGCGCAGGGCAGCGCCGTTGGGCGCGGGCGCGTGGCCCATCGTCCGGCGCAGCACGCTCTTGATCCGGGCCATCAACTCTCGAACGCTAAAGGGTTTGACCACGTAATCGTCGGCTCCCAGCTCCAGGCCCACCACCCGGTCCACCTCCGAGTCGCGGGCGGTGAGCATGATGATCGGCACGTCCTGCTCGCGGCGCAGGGCACGGCACACCTCCAGCCCGTCCAGGCGGGGCAGCATCAAGTCCAGGACAATGAGGTCGGGCTTTTCGCGGCGGGCAGCGGCCAGGGCCTCTTCTCCGTCGCGGGCGACGACGACCTCATAGTTGGCCCGCTGCAGATTATAGACCAACACGTCGACGATGGGTGGCTCGTCGTCGACGACCAGGATTCGGGCAGCCAACGGTTCCTCCACGGCTCGGTTCTTCCCTTCGATCTTAGCAGATGTTGTCCCGGCCGTCAAGCTGCCCCGGAACTAGATTGCACGCCGGCTGTGACAGCAGTGTGACGGCATGGCGACAGTGGCAGCACAAGGACGACCTTTTCGTAATTAATATACTTTTAACTTGACAAATTAACCCCCGGAGGGTATAATGCAGTCGTGCCCGGGGGAACTGCCGGGCACAGCGGAAATCAACGAACCATCTAAGGAGGATAGAAATGGCGCACGAACTTCCACCGCTCCCTTATCCCTACGATGCCCTGGAGCCCTACATCGACGAACAGACCATGCGGCTGCATCACGACATCCATCACCTGGGCTACGTTAAAGGATTGAACACCGCCGAGGAAAAGCTGGCCGAGGCCCGCAACTCGGGGGACTTTGCCCTGGTAAAACATTGGTCCCGCGAGGCCGCGTTCCACGGCGCGGGGCACCTGCTGCACAGCATCTTCTGGACCAACATGACCGCCGCCGACCGCACCACACCGGCGCCCAGCGGCGAGCTGGCCCAGGCCATTGACCGCTCTTTTGGCGGATTCGAGGCCTTCAAGGCCCACTTTCAGGCGGCGGCCAACGCCGTCGAAGGCAGCGGCTGGGGGATCCTCGCCTACCGGCCCAACGACGACAGCCTGGTTGTCCTCCAGGCCGAAAAGCACCAGAACCTGACCCAGTGGGGCGTGGTACCCCTGCTCGTCCTCGATGTGTGGGAGCACGCCTACTACTTGAAGTATCAGAACAAGCGTCCGGAATACGTCAAGAACTTTTTCAACATCATCAACTGGGAAGACGTCGCGGAGCGCTTCCGGCGCGCCCGGCGCTAGGATCCAGACACGGCGGCCCTGTGCCAGGCAGCCAGGCGAAGGAGCGCCGCACACGTGGAGAGCAAGGGGGACGCCGTTAGCGGCGTCCCTTTTTCTTGAATTTTCGTCCAAACGGCTACGGCCGGAAAGGAGAGCAAACATGTCCAATGCCATCTATCAGGTGCCGGTTCCGCACAACGAGCCGGTCTTTGACTATGCCCCCGGCACGTCCGAACGTGCCCAGCTCAAGAACGTCCTGCGCGAAATGTCGTCCCAGCAGATCGAGATCCCGCTCGTCATCGGCGGGGAAGAGGTGCGCACGGGCAACGTCGGCCAGGCGGTGATGCCCCACGACCACGGCCACGTCCTGGCCACCTATCACAAGGCCGGCCCCGCCGAGGTCGAGCGCGCCGTGGCGGCGGCCCGCGAGGCGTGGGAGGACTGGAGCCGCATGCCGTGGGAGGCGCGGGCCGCGCTCTTTCTGAAGGCCGCCGACATCCTGACCTGCCGCCGCCGCTCCGAGATCAATGCCGCGGCCATGCTGGACCTGAGCAAGACCGCCCACCAGTCCGAGATCGACGCCGTGGCCGAGCTGGCCGACTACTGGCGCTACAATCCCTACTACATGATGGAGATCATGCAGCCCCAGCCCGCCAATGTGCCCAGCGTCTGGAATATGACCGAACAACGCCCCCTGGAGGGCTTTGTTTTTGCCATCAGCCCCTTTAACTTTGCGAGCATTGCCGCCAACCTGCCCAGCGCCCCGGCCATGATGGGCAATACGGTCGTCTGGAAGCCGGCCTCGTCGGCGGTTTACAGCGGCTACCACCTCATGCGCCTGATGCAGGCCGCGGGCCTGCCGCCCGGGGTCATCAACTTCTTGCCGGGCGACGGCGGAACCGTGGGCGAGCCACTGCTCACCCATACGGACCTGGCCGGCGTGCACTTTACAGGGAGCACGGGCACCTTCCACCGCATCTGGCAGACGGTGGGGAGCAACATCGGCCACTACCGCTCCTACCCGCGGCTGGTGGGCGAGACGGGGGGCAAGGACTTTGTCCTGGCCCACACCTCCGCCGACGTCCCGGCGCTGGTCACCGCCCTGCTGCGCGGCGCCTTCGAGTACCAGGGCCAGAAGTGCTCGGCGGCCAGCCGGGCCTACATCCCCGACAACCTGTGGCCCGAGGTCCGCGATGGGCTCGTGGCCGAGCTGGAGACGGTCAAGGTGGGCGACGTGGCCGATTTCAGCAACTTTATGGGGGCCGTCATCGACGCCGAAGCCTACAAACGGATCGTGGACTATGTCGAGTTGGCGCGTTCGTCGTCCGAGACCCGCATCCTGGCCGGCGGCGAGTACGACGACAGCGTGGGCTATTTCATACAGCCCACCGTCGTCCAGACCGAGAACCCGCACCACCGCCTCATGGAAGAAGAGATCTTTGGCCCGGTGCTGACAGTGTACGTCTACCCCGAAAACGAGTGGGAGCGGGCGCTGCACCTTGTGGACACCACGTCGCCCTATGCTCTCACCGGTGCGGTGTTTGCCCAGGACCGGCGGGCTGCCCACCAGGCAGTCCAGGCCCTGCGCCACGCCGCGGGCAACTTTTACATCAACGACAAGCCCACGGGCGCCGTGGTGGGGCTCCAGCCCTTTGGCGGCAGCCGCGCCTCGGGTACCAACGACAAGGCAGGCAGCGCCCTGAACCTGGAGCGCTGGGTGACGGCGCGCACCATCAAGGAGAACTTTTGCCCGCCGACGGACTATCGCTATCCCTACATGGACGAGGGGTAGGGCCGGGGTTTACGCCTTCTGGCGGTGCAGCTCCGGATCGACCACCTGAGCCATCTTCTTCTCGTCCAGGCGGCCGCCCAGGAAGGCGTTGACCCGCGCCGCCTGGGCGGCCGGGTCGGCCAGCACGTCGCTATAATGGACGTAGAGCACGTCCATGGCCGGCTGGCTGGCCAGCCACGACTCTATCTGTGACAAATGGCGCGCAAAGAGGCGCGCCATCTCGGCGTCGTCGATGCGCTCCGTGTCCTCGCCGCGACGCACGAGCATCTGGCGCTGCGAAGCCAGGATCTCGTTCATGTGGCGCTGCATAAAGATGACCCGGTACCGATACTCAGGGGGCAGGTGCTTCAAGAGAGCCGAGATCATCTTGACCGCCTTGCCCCGGGCCTCGGGCAGCCACTCCCGGTCCTCCTCGATCTGCTTCACCCGCTCGAACTCGAAGTAGCCGCGTGGATTGTCCTCGTCGGCCGTCCGCATGTTGTCCGTCAGCACCGGCAGCCCACCGGCCTGCAGCATTTTCATCATCATCGAGGTGCCCGACCTGGGCAGCCCCGAAACTATGACGATGGGTTGATCTGTCATTTTACCTATCCCCCTGCCCCCCTCCCGGCGCGGGAGAGGGGAGTGATTTTGTGCTCTGTTGTGCTACTTTCATGCCCCCCGGTTTTCCTCCCTCCCTCGCATCGGGGGAGGGCCGGGGAGGGGGTGGATCCGGGTCATCTCAGCACCAGGGGCAAGAACAGGCGCTCCGGGAGCTGAATCACCGTGGTAAAGGTGTCCTCCCAGGGGCCGGCCGGCCAGTCTTCGACGTTGCCCGCTGCATCGCGCGCCCGGCTGCGAAAGGTATAGGTGTGGCCCGGCCAACCCCGGAACTGGCCGGTGATGAGCGTGGTGTTCACCTGCCAGTCGACCCACGGCGCGTCGACGTCGCCGTCGCGCACCTGGACGTCATAGCCGGCGATGCCGCCCCCCATGTCGGTGCCGCTCCAATGCACCCAGAAGCTGGGGCCGCTCTCTGGCGGGAGCCGCTCCACGCTGGAGCGGGGCGGCCAGCAAACCTGGTCGTCTGTGGCGGCCAGGAACTCGTCGCCGCTAAAGGCGCCGACCAGCAACTCCTCCGGCCCTGCCCCCAGCCCGGGGACGTCGCGCAACGTCGCGACGCCCGGCGGCAGGTCCATCTCCTCTTCTTCCCACAGGAGCGTGCAATCGGCCTTCCGCCAGATCTGCACCGTGGCCGTGCGCTGCCCGGACGAGACGAGGCCCAGATGCAGCACGCCATCCTCGGCTTGCAGCCCGATGGCCATCTTCTCATTGGCCCAGCTAAGGGCCGGCAGGTCGCGCAGCGGCAGCCAGGTCTCGGTCCAGCCCAGGGTCTGGTTTTGTTCCAGGGTGATGCTGTCCCAGAACGTGGGCGACGGCCCGCCGTGGAGCTCCACGTAGGTGCTGCCATCGTCCGTCCACAGGTTCGAGTCGATGGGCGAGGCCCAGCCAAAGGCAAAGCCCTTGACGCCGCGGATGCCCTGGCCGGGGAACACCCGGGCCAGGCCGCGGCCCAGGGCGTCGTCATAGACGCCGGTCCAGTCCTCGGCCGCGCCGGGGCGGGCAAAGAAGCCCAGCCACTTGTCCCAGTTGCCCAGCCGGGAATAGTCCACGCCGCCGTGCTCCGGCCAGCTCAGGACATCGCCGGCATTGAAATTGCCCGAGCTATGGACCGTCACCTGGTCGATGGGCAGGACAAAGCGCAGGTCGGGTCCCACGGTATTGGGGGCTCCGGGGGCCAGCATGGCATTGTGCCAGAACTTGAACGTCACGGGCGAGGGGGTGGGGTTCACCAGCCAGGGCTTGAGCTGAAAGGCCGCCTGATCCGCCGGCAAAAAGACCGTGATCTCGGCGCGGATGCGGTCGCCGGCCTTGCTGTCCCAGAGCGTGATGCGCGCCCCCTCCGCCGTGACCTCGGTCTCGTAGCCCCAGGGCACGGCCCACTCGAAGCCGTGCTCGTCCACGGGCAGGCACCACTCCACGCCGCCGGCGGCCAGCCACCAGAGCTGCGTGTCCGGCTCCTTATCGGGCCCCCAGGGGGTCGGCTTGATGACGGGGTTCTGGTAGAGCAGCTCCTCGCCGGTCGTCTTGTCGGTGATGCCATACAACCGGCCGCCCAGCTCGGGCAGAAAGGTCAGGCGCAGCCAATCGTTCTCGAGGACGACGCCGGTATAGTCCTGGGGCGCGGGCTGCGGGTTCGAAGCCTCGTAGGCCGGGCGGTCCAGCCAGGGATAATCGATGTTGTACGCGTCCGAATGGCGGGTCTCCAGGAAGCCGGCGTAGGGATAGGTGTCGATGGTGAGGGTGGTCTCGTAAACCTGGGCAGCGGGAACCCTCCCCTGGCCCGTGGCGGGCAGGGGCACGAAGGCCATCAGCAGAACGGCCACTACCAGGAATCGCATGGGTTTCTCTCCTTGCCTTCAATCAACGATGAATCGTCACCACTCATGCTGGGCCCGCCGGGCTGTCGGGCTCCAGGGGAGCGAGGCGGCTGCGACCGGCAGGGAGATTGTACCACAGGTGGAATAGGATGCAACTTGTAAATGGGATGACGAAACAAGCCCAACTTGACGAAGTGCCGGTTTCGTAGTACATTTCAAGTCGACCCGGACCGGGCCACCAAGCAGGCAGGGAACACCCGATTCGAAGGAGAGCGTTATGGATCCGACGCAAGCCGTGGCTGCCCCACCGTCGCTGGAGCGCGCAGTCGTGGGCCGCAAGCCGCGCCGGTGGCGCACACTGCTGGCCCTGGCCTTTGGCTATTTCATCGACCAGGGAGAGGCCCAGTCCATGTCGGTGCTGTTCCCCACCCTCCAGACGCTCTGGGGCCTGAGCTACACCAACCTGGGGCTCATCGGCACCATCCGCAGCCTGCTCCAGGCCCTGTCGGCGCCCTTCTGGGGCTTTGCCGCCGATCGCATCTCGCGCAAGACCATCATTGTCATCGGCACGGGGCTGTGGGGCATCTGGACGGTCTTTTGCGGGCTGACGCAGAACTTTGGGCAGTTGCTCGTCGTGCGCGCCATCTCGGGCCTGGGCCTTGGCTGCCTGATGCCCGCCACGTTCGCGCTCATGTCCGACACCTTCCCGCCCCGGCAGCGAGGGCGAGCCCTGGGCATCCTGGAAGCCATCGGCGTCCTGGGCATCGTCATCGGCACCGTGGGCCTGGGGTTCCTGGCATCGCCCACCCTCTGGCGCTGGGGGTTCATCGCCCTGGGCAGCTTTTCCGTGGTGTCGGGGCTGCTGGTCTGGCTGCTGGTGGACGAGCCCGTGCGTGGCGCCGCCGAGCCCGAGCTGGCCGGCCGGATCACCGCCGAGCACGCGGCCCAATACTCGGTCAAGGCCTCGGACCTGCCCCGCGTGCTGGCCATTCCCACCATCCGCGTGGCCATCGCCCAGGGACTGGCGGGCTCTATGCCGTGGGTGGTCATGGGCCTGTATTTCATCACCTGGCTGGTGCGCGAGCGGGGCATGGTGGAACAGACGGCCACCCTGGTCTTTGCCGGGATCGTCGTGGGCACGGCCCTCAGCAACGTCCTGGGCGGCTTTCTGGGCGACTGGGCCGAGGGACGCAGCCCGCGCTATGGCCGCGCGGCCGTGGGCCAGATCTCGGTGGTCATCGGCATCCCGCTGACCTACCTGCTCTTTACCGGCACGGAGGATTGGCCCCTGGGCGCCCTCATCGCCCTCTGCTTCTGCACCGCCCTGTGCATCAGTTGGGCGGGCAAGGGCTCCAAGGAGCCCATGATGCAGGGCGTCACGCCGCCCGAGCTGCGGGCATCGGCCTTTGCCATGGTGACCATGATCGAGAGCGGTTTCGCCGCCCTGGTGGCCCTCGTCGCCGGGGGCCTGGCCGACCGCATCGGCTTTACCCCGGCCATGATCTGGACCATCCCGGTCCCCTGGGTGCTGTGCGCCCTGCTCTTCAGCCTGTTCTACCTCACCTACCCCAAGGACTCGGCCAGGCTGAGGGCCCTCATGGCCGCCCGCGCCGAGGAGCTGGGCGGCTAGCGATTCGTCAGCGCAGCGGCTACAGCGCCTCTTCCCGGCGCGCCATCCGCCGCAGGATGGTCTGCAGGATGCCGCCGTTGCGATAGTACTCGACCTCCACGGGGGTGTCCAGCCGGGCCACCGCCTGGAACTGGATCTCGCCCCCTTCCTCGCGCCGGGCGACGACCGACACGACTTTTCCGGGCGCCAGGCCGTCGCGAATGCCCGTTATGTCGAATACCTCGTGCCCGGTGAGACCCAGGGCCCGGGCGCCTTCGCCCTCGCGGAACTGGAGGGGCAGGACGCCCATGCCGATGAGGTTGCTGCGGTGGATGCGCTCGTAGCTCTCGGCCAGGACGGCCCGCACCCCCTGGAGCTGCACGCCCTTGGCCGCCCAGTCGCGAGAGCTGCCCGTGCCGTACTGGCGCCCGCCGATGATCACCAGGGGCACGCCTTCTTCCTGGTAGCGCATGGCGGCGTCATAGATGGGCATGACCTCGCCGTCGGGCAGGTGGGCCGTGACCCCACCCTCGGTGCCGGGCACCAACAGGTTCTTGAGGCGGATATTGGCCAGCGTGCCGCGCACCATGACCTCGTGGTTGCCGCGCCGCGAGCCGTAGGAGTTAAAGTCCCGCCGCTCGACCCCCCGCTCGAGCAGGTAGCCGCCCGCCGGGCTGTCCACGGCGATGCTGCCCGCGGGCGAGATGTGGTCGGTGGTCACCGAATCGCCCAGCAGGGCCAGCACCCGCGCCCCGCGGACGTCGTCCAGCGGAGGCACGTCGAGGCCCAGCCCCTCAAAGTAGGGCGGCTCCTGGATATAGGTCGACTCCGGGTCCCAGCCATACAGGCTTTGCTCGCCCGCCTCGCCGGCCGAGATGGCATTCCACGTCTCGTTGCCGGTGTAGACGTTGGCGTACTGCTCCTTGAACATCTGCGGGTCCAGGGCCGCGGCCACCGCCTGCTGGATCTCGGCCTGGCTGGGCCAGATGTCCTTGAGGTAGACCGCCTCGCCGTCGCTCCCCTTGCCCAGGGGCTCGTCGGCCAGGTCC
The DNA here is from genome assembly GCA_034428935.1 of Anaerolineae bacterium. Classification (GTDB taxonomy): domain Bacteria; phylum Chloroflexota; class Anaerolineae; order JAAYZQ01; family JAAYZQ01; genus JAAYZQ01. The sequence goes on from DAOUHB010000058.1 coordinate 34,700, forward strand.
ACGTCCACAGAGCCGGCCAGGGCATAGGCCACCACCAGGGGCGGCGACGCCAAAAAGTTGGCCTGGACGTGGGGATTGATGCGCCCCTCAAAGTTGCGGTTACCCGACAGCACCGCCGCGGCCACGAGGTCGCCCTCCTCCACGGCGCGGGCCACGTTCTCGGGCAGGGGGCCGCTGTTGCCGATGCAGGTGGTGCAGCCATAGCCCACCAGGTTAAAGCCCAGGCGGTCGAGATAGGGCGTCAGCCCGGCCGCGTCCAGGTAGCGGGTCACGACGGTCGAGCCGGGGGCCAGGCTGGTCTTGACGTAGGGCGGCACCTGGAGCCCGCGCTCCACCGCCTTCTTGGCCAGCAGCCCCGCGCCGATCATGACCGTGGGGTTGGACGTGTTGGTGCAGCTCGTGATAGCGGCAATGACCACCGCGCCGTGGCCCAGGGTCACGTCCCGGTCTCCGTTGGAGGCCGCCAGCGTCGCCGTGCGGCGCACGGCCTCCTCGCGCAGCGCATAGCCCCGCCGCTCCACGGGCGCCTTCAGGGCAGCCCGAAAGGTCCTCTTGACCTCAGAGAGGGGGATGCGGTCCTGGGGGCGCTTGGGGCCGGCCAGGCTCGGCTCCACGGTGTCCAGGTCCAGGTGGAGGCCGTCCGAGTAGGAAGGCAGCGGGCCGTCGTCGCTGCGGAACAGCCCCTGGGCCCTGGTATAGCGCTCCACCAGGTCCACCAGATCGGGAGGGCGGCCGGTGTTGCGCAGGTAGCGCAGCGTCTCGTCGTCCACGGGGAAATAGCCGATGGTGGCGCCATACTCGGGCGCCATGTTGGCGATGGTGGCCCGGTCGGGCAGGCTCAGGCGGCCTACGCCGGGGCCGTAGAACTCGACAAACTTGCCCACGACCCCCCGCTCGCGCAGCATCTGGGTCACGACGAGGACCAGGTCGGTGGCCGTGGCCCCCTCGGGCAGCTCGCCCTCGAGGTAAAAGCCCACGACTTCCGGGGGCATCATGGTGATGGGCTCGCCGAGCATGGCCGCCTCGGCCTCGATGCCGCCCACGCCCCAGCCGACGACGCCCAGGCTGTTGATCATGGTCGTGTGGGAATCGGTGCCGACCAACGTGTCGGGAAAGGCCATCCAGCGGCCGTCCGGCTCCTGGCGCCGGGCGACGACGGTCGCCAGGTACTCCAGGTTGACCTGGTGGACGATGCCCGTGGCGGGCGGCACCACGCGAAATCGATCAAAGGCGCGCTGTGCCCAATGAAGGAACTCGTAACGCTCGCGGTTGCGCTCGAACTCGCGCTCGGCGTTGAAATAGAGGGCAGCCCTGCTGCCAAACATGTCGACCTGCACCGAGTGGTCGATGACCAGGTCGACGGGCACCCGGGGGTTGATGCGGTCCGGGTCGCCGCCCAGTCTTTCCATGGCCGAGCGCATGGCGGCCAGATCGACGACCACCGGCACCCCGGTGAAATCCTGGAGCACCACCCGGGCGGGCTTGAAGGGCAGCTCGTGCTTGCCGGGGTCGTCCGCCCGCCAGCCCACCAGGCTCTCCACGTGGGCCTCGGTGATCTCGCGGCCGTTCACCTCCCGCAGCAGCCCCTCCAGCCAGACGCGGATGGAGAATGGCAGCCGGTCGATGCCCTGCATGCCCAGCTCGGCCAGCCGGCCAAGGCGCACCATGCCCACCGGGCCGTACGCCGTGTCGAGGCTCGTTCGCGCGCCAAAGGGATCGTAGACTTGAGTCATCTTGCTCCTTTCACTGGTGTCAATAGCCGATGCCCAATCCCAGCTCGTCGTCGTACCCCAGCTCGTCCTTGGCATAGTCGCTCATCATGGATGGATGCCACAGCGGCTGCCACACCAGGTCCACGTCGACCGAATAGACGTCGCGAAAGGTCCGAAGCTCGCGCTTGATGTCGCGGATGATCTCGGGCCCCAGGGGACAGCCGGGGCTGGTCAGGGTCAGGTCGACCTGCACGTCGCCCGCCTCTTCATCCCAGTTCACGCCATAGATCAGGCCCAGGTCGACGATGTTCATCCCGATCTCGGGATCCTCGACGTTCTTCAGAGCCTGCACGATCTCGTCCTTTGTCGTCACCGTTTCCTCCTCCCTCGTCACTCCACGTCGACCAGGATATCGTCCCCCTCCACCCTGACGTCGTAGGTGGGGATGGGCACCACCGCCGGCAGGGCCTTGACCTCGCCCGATCGCACGTCAAAGCGCGCTCCGTGGCGCGGGCATTCGATCTGGTTGCCCAGGAGCAGGCCCTCGCTCAGGGTCCCGCCGTCGTGGCTGCAGACGTTGGCCACGGCCCAGAACTCGCCGTTGACGTTGCACAGCACGATCTCCTCGTCTTCTACGTCGAGGAACAACATCTGGCCGGGGGGAATGTCGCCCACCCTGGCCACCTTACGGTACGCCATTTCTCCTCCTTCTGGCATCTGCCATAGTGCCTCCTCGCGGGCCGCCGGCCGTCACGCCGGACAGGCCCTCAGCCTGCCCAGCAGCGGCCGGCCAGCCATGCGGATCAGGCCGTCGCCCACTCGTCCTCGGGCTCCGACTCGCCCTGCCAGCCCTCCAGGCCATAGGCGCCGACCTTGACCACCTTGAGGGGCAGCAGGGCGCACTTCAAGCGGACCGGGCCCAGCTCGATGCCCAGCTCCTCGATGACGTCCTCCTTGGTCAGCTCCCGGATCTCGTCCAGGGTCTTGCCGATGAGAAGGTCGCTGAGCATCGAGGCCGAGGCCTTGCTGATGGCACAGCCCACCGCCGAAAAACGGACGTCCTCCACGGTCTTGCCGTCGTCCGCCAGCTCCAGGTCAAAGCGGATCCGGTCGCCACACAGGGGGTTTTCCTCCTCGTGGCTGATGTCGGGATCCTCTAACCTGCCGTAGTGGTGAGGATTCGTATAATGTTCCAGGATCTCTTCTCGGTAAAAATCGTCCATGCTCCTCGTTCCCCGCGTTCCGCGCGCCTGGCGCCGGAACGCACGTGGATGTGCCGCCCTCTCAGCGCGGCAGGCCGAGCAGGGCCCGGGTGTAGGCCAGGCGAAAGCCGGCGCGCTCGACGTTCCGCTGCGAGGGCGAGCCGGGCGCGGTGTGCGCCATGGCCACGTCGTTGCCCGCCCGGGCTGCTTCCTCCAGCCGGGCGCGCAGCAGGGCGAGCTGCACGCCGCGGCGCCGAAACGCCGGGCGTGTGCTGGCGCTGCACAGCTCGGCGACTCCCTCGTGGGAGACAAACGCTCCCCCGCCCGCCGGCTGGCCGTCGATCCAGGCCAGGAACGGCTCGGCGCGCTCCCCGTAGAAATTGGGGGCCAGGATGCTGCGCGTCTCCGGCGGGGCCTCTTTTCCCTCAAAGCCCTCGCCCACGGTCCGCAGCCACAGCTCGGCCTCTTCTCGTCCGGCCCGGGTCACGGAAACCCCGGGCACGGGGGCGAACTCGTCCGGCGTCAAAGGCAGCGGGCGCCACAGGACGCTCATGAACCCCTCGACGGTGTAGCCGCGCTCGCGCAACAGGACAAGGAGCGACTCGTCGGCCACGGGGCACAGGTCGATCCGCGGCGCCGCGCAGCGAGAGCGGTAAAACTCCTCGATGCGCGCCAGGTCGTCCTCGCCGGCCGGCCCGTTCAACCCCAGCCCGCTGGCGCGATTGACGGGAAAGGCCGGCCCGGCATAGACGGCATAGCCCCCGCCCACCGCCTCCACGGCCACCTTCTGTTCCCGCCACAGGTGGTCGATGGTCCGCGCGTAGCGCACGCTGCGCCAGGCGTAGGCCGTCTCCAGGCGGCGGGCAAGGTCCCGGTCCACGAACTGCACCTGGCCGTCAGGCATTCTCCCCCCGGGCCCGTTCCGGTCCCATTTCCATGCCGCACACCCCTACCCGGCAAAGGACGGCTTCAGGTTGGCCAGGTACTTCTGGCGGAATTTGCTCACCTTGGGCGCGATGACCACCTGGCAGTAGGGCTGGTAGGTATTGTTGCGATAGTATTCCTGGTGATAGTCCTCCGCCTTGTGGAACGCGTCCAGGGGGCTCACCTCGGTGACGATGGGATCGTCCCAGATGGCGGCGGCCTCCATCTCGCGGATCACCTCTTCGGCCACTTGCTTCTGGTCCTCGTCGTGGTAAAAGATGGCCGAGCGGTACTGGGTCCCCACGTCGGCGCCCTGGCGGTTCAGCGTCGTGGGATCGTGGATGGTAAAAAACACCTCCAGCAGCTCCCGGAAGCTGACGATGGCGGGGTCGTAGGTGAGCTGCACCACCTCGGCGTGCCCCGTCTTGCCGGTCGTCACCTGGCGATAGGTGGGGTCCGGCACGTGCCCGCCGGCATAGCCCGATTCCACCTTTTCCACGCCGCGCAGTTGTTCGTACACGGCCTCCAGGCACCAGAAGCAGCCCCCGGCGAGGGTCGCCACCTCCCTGCCCTCACTTATTCCTCTTGGTCCGTTCGTCCCTTGTTCCATCGTTCTCCAATCCAACCAGGTCTAGCTATTCTCCCAGATGCGGATCTTGCCGTCGGCGGCGCCGGCGGCCAGCCAGCGGCCGTCGGGTGAAAAGGCCATGCCGTTCACCGCCCTGGTGCTGACCGGAAGCTCCTCCACCAGGCGGGCCTCCTCGATCGACCAGAGCTGGACCACGCCCTCCAGGGCCACGGCCACGGTCTTTTCGTCGGGCGCAAAGGCCATGCCCCGCACGGCCGGCGCGCCCGCCGGCCCGGGCCCGGACGTTAACTTCAGGTTGCGCACCTCGTCCCAGCCCTTGGTGTCCCAGAACCTGGCGACGCCCTCGTAACCCAGCGACGCAAGGGTGCGGCCGCCATCAAGCGCCCGCAGGGCCAGGACGGCGGTCTCGTGGCCGGGCAGCGCGATGAGGGGCTCGCCCGAGGGCAGCGCCCAGAGCAAAATCTGGCCCCCCAGCCCGCCGGTGGCCAGCACGCCCCCGTCCAGAAAGGTCACCGTCGAGAGGTTCTTCTTGCTGGCGGCAATGGCCGTCTCCTGCTTGCCGTCCAACGTCCACACCACAGCGCGGCCCCCGTAGGAGCCGGCGGCCACCCGGCAGCCATCGGGCGAGATGCGCACGGCCGCGACGGTCTTTTTGCGGTCGTGCAGGGTATGCAGCGGGCTTCCCTCGGGCAGCGACCAGAGGCGGACCGTGGCATCGGTCGAGCCGCTGGCCAACACCTTGCCGTCGGGCGAAAGCGACAGGGCATTGACGCTGTTTTTGTGCCCCTGGAGCGTGCCGACGGGCTTCCAGCCCGGCACCGCCCAGAGCTTGATCAACCCGTCCAATTCGGCCGAGATCATGGTCTCGCCGCCGGGCGTGAACAACACCCCCAGGGCATAGCTCGAATGAGCCTCAAAAACCAGGTGCTCTCTCAAGTATCTTCTCCATCCTAGCCAACAATCCGCTGTTCCAGGTAGGTGCGCAGGGCCACGGCGTTGTTGTGCTCGGTGTCCCGGGCAGCATAGACGAGGGTCACGCGGCCGTCGCTCGCCCTGTGGGCCAGCTCCTCGAGGGCCGCCTCGCGTTCCTCCAGCTCTTGCCAGTAGCGCTCCTGGAACTCCTCCCAGCGCTCCACGTCGTGTCCGAACCACGTCCGAAGCTCGGCGCTGGGCGCCAGGTCCTTCAGCCAGGCGTCGATCCTGGCCGCCTCTTTGCTCACGCCCCGGGGCCAGATGTGGTCGACGAGGACCCGGTAACCGTCGCCGGCAGCCGGTGGATCGTAGGCTCTCTTGATCTGTACCGTCATCCGCCTCCCTCCACGGCATCCTCATCCCGCCGGCCGTCCAGCAGCTCCACCAGCTCGCCCAACTTCCGGATCTGATAGCGGGCTTTCAGGCCGGGGGGCAGGGGCAGGCCGGTGGGATTGAACCAGCAGACGTCAATGCCCGCGCGGTTCGCGCCGGCCACGTCCGACGTCAGGCTGTCGCCCACCATGAGCACCTCGTCGCGGCGGGGTAGGCCCATCCTGGCCAGGGCCACCTGAAAGATGGCCGGGTCGGGCTTGGCCGCGCCCACTTCTTCGCTGATTACCACGGCGTCGAAGCAGCCGCCGATGGTCGACCGCTCGAGGCGGGGCCGCTGCACGTCCTCCAGGCCGTTGGTAATGAGCGCCAGGCCGAAGCGGTCGTGGAGCGCCCGGAGCGTCTCTTCCGCTCCGTCGACCAGGTCGGTGCCCAGGGCCAGGTTGCGCAGGTAGGCCCGGCTGAACTCGTCCACGTCCAGGGCCAGCCCGGCTTTTTCAAAGAGCAGGGCAAAGCGCCTGGTGCGCAAGAGGTCCTGGGTTATCTGTCCCAGCTCGAACTCACGCCAGATGGCGGCATTGATCCGCCTGTAGGCCTCGGCGTAGGCCGGCCGGAAGGGATGCCCGGCGGCCTCAAAGGTCAGGCGCAGCGCTTGCAGCTCGGCCCGATCGTAGTCGAACAGTGTGCCGTCGGCGTCAAAGAGCAGCCATCGATAGTCCATGGCGGCTACTCCAGGCCAAAGACCGCGCGCGCCTTGCACAGGGCATCGACCAGGCGGTCCACCTCGTCTTCGGTGTTGTACACGTAGGCGCTGGCCCGCGCAGTGGCGGGCACGCCAAAGTAATCCATGAGGGGTTGCGCGCAGTGATGCCCGGCGCGAATGGCAACCCCCTCCCGATCCAGGATGCTGGCCAGGTCGTGGGGATGGATGAGCAGCTCCCCGTCGCGGATGAGGTTAAAGGTGATGACGCCTCCCCGCTCGCCGGCCGGCGGGCCATAGATGTGCAGATCGGGCACGTCGGGCAGGCGCTTCAGGGCATAGGCGGCCACGGACTGCTCGTGGGCGCGGACGTCGTCCATGCCCAGCCCTGCCAGGTAATCGACCGCCGCTCCCAGGCCGATGGCGTCGGCCACGTTGGGCGTGCCGGCCTCGAACTTGTGGGGGACGTCGTTCCACTCGCTCTCGCGCAGGTGCACGCTCTTGATCATGTCGCCGCCGCCCTGGAAGGGCGGCATGGCCTGCAACAGCTCCTTGCGCCCCCACAGGACGCCGATGCCCGTCGGGCCCAGCATCTTGTGGCCGGAAAACGCCAAGAAGTCGGCGCCAATGGCCTGCACGTCCACGGGCAGGTGTGGCACGCTCTGCGCGCCGTCCACCAGCAGCAGGGCGCCCACGTCGTGGGCCCGCCGGACGATCTCGGCCACGGGGTTGATGGTGCCCAGCACGTTGGACATGCCGCTCACGGCCACCAGCTTGACCCGCTCGCCCCACCGGTCCAGGAGGCGGTCCAGGGGCTGGCCCCAGTCCGCCGGCCCCTCGGGGAGCGAACCGTTCAGCAGCAGCCGGCCCTCGGGATCGAGGGCGATGAACTCCAGGCGCGCCCCGGTGGCCTGGGCCAACAACTGCCAGGGCACGAGGTTGGAGTGGTGCTCCATGACGCTGAGGATTATGACGTCTCCCTCGCGCAGCGTGCTTTGCCCCCACGAGTTGGCCACCAGGTTGATGGCCTCTGTCGTATTGCGGGTAAAGACCACTTCCCGCGGGCTGTAGGCATTGATAAAGCGCCCCACCTTGCGCCGCGCGCCCTCGTAGGCCTCGGTGGCCTCTTCCGCCAGCGTGTGCACGCCGCGGTGGATGTTGGCGTTGTAGCGCCGGTAGTAGTCGTCCATGGCCTGGATGACGACCTCTGGCTTTTGCGACGTGGCCGCGTTGTCCAGGTACACCAGGCGCTTGCCGTGTACCTGCCGCTGCAAGATGGGAAAATCGGCGCGAATGGCTTTGACGTTCAGCATCCTCTCTCCTTTGCTCCTCTTCAGTGTCACGCCGACCTGGACAGCTTGTCAGCAATTGCTCCCGTGAGCCGGTCCCGCAGCCCTTCCAGGCTTTCGGGCAGCCGGTCCAGGGTGGGCTGGAAAAAGCCCTCGACGATGAGGCGCACGGCCTCGATGCGGGGAATGCCCCGGCTTTGCAGGTAAAACACCTGGTCCTGGTCCACCTGGCTGACCGTCGCCCCGTGGGTGCAGCGCAGGTCGTTGGCCTCGATCTCGAGCTGGGGCAGCGAATCGGCCCGCGCCTTGGGTGAGAGCAGCAGGTTGCGGTTGGACTGGTAGGCGTTGGTCTTTTGCGCGCCAGGCCAGGCGCGGATGGTACCCTCGTAGACCGCCCGCGACCTGCCCAGGAGCGCGCCCTGGTAGAGCAGATCGCTGGTGCCACTGGTGGCCACGTGGTCCTGGAGCGTGTCAAAGGCGACGTGCTGCTTGCCGTCGGGCAGGTAGAGGCCGGTGACCTTGGCCTCGGCGCCCGAGCCGCGCAACACGGTGTGCTGCGACGAGCGGCTCAACTTGCCGCCCAGGGTGACGGTCAACCACTCGAGGCGGCTGTCCCGGTCCAGGAGGGCCGTCTGCCGGCGCAGGTCGTAAATGTGCCGGCCCAGGTCCTGGGTGTTGATGTAGCGGACGCGTGCGCCGGGCCCCACGTACAGCTCGGTCACGCCCCCGTGATAGGTGTCGGGGCAGGCATCGCAGCCCATGGACAGCAGCTCGGAGACGAGGGTCACGCTGCTGCCCTCCTCGGCCACGAGGAGCGTGTGGGGCATGGACGCCAATTGGGGCATCTCTTGCCACAACACGCTGATGAAGGGCAGCTCCACCGTCACGCCCCGGGGCACGTACAGCAACGTGCCGCCGCTCCAGAAGGCGGCATGCAGCGCGGTATACTTGTCGGTCGTGACCGGCACCGCCTCGTCCATGAAGCGTCCTTGCACGATCTCGGGATGCTCGCGGGCCGCCGTGGACAGATCGGTCCAGATGACCCCCTGCCGCCGCGCCTCGTCGCCCAGGTCGCGATAGACCCGGGCCGAATCGCGCTGGACCATCAAGCCCGCGCGCCGGCCATAGACGCCCAGGGCGGCGTGCAGCTTGGGGGGCAGGGCGGTGAGATCGTCCACCGGCCGTTGGGCCGGGGCATAGGGGATCAGCTCCTCCCAGTCGAGCTTGAGCTCGGTGCGGCGCCAGAAGGGCGGCTCGGCCTGCTCATAGTGGGCCCAGCCCTCGTAGCGCTTCTCCAGGAGCCAGTTGGGCTCGTTCCGCTCCGCCGCCAGGGCCTCCAGGGCCTCGCGATGAAAGCCGCGGGCAGGCAAGGCCGGTTTTCTTGTTCGCTGCAGGGTCGCTGTCGTGTCCACGTTTAGCCAACCGATCCTTCCATTTCCAACTTGATCAAGCGGTTCATCTCCACGGCGTACTCCATGGGCAGCTCCTTGACGATGGGCTCGATGAAACCGTTGACGATCATGAACATGGCCTGGCTCTCGGGAATGCCGCGGCTCTGGAGGTAAAAGAGCTGCTCGTCACTCACCTTGCTGACCGTGGCCTCGTGGCTGATGCTGGTGTCGTTCTCGTCGATCTCCATGACCGGGTAGGTGTCGGAGCGCGACTTGTCGTCCAGGATCAGCGCGTCGCAGATGACGTTGCTCTTGACGCCGTGGGCGCCCTTGTAGACCTTGACCAGGCCGCGGTAGCCGGCCCGGCCGCCGCCCTTGCTGATGGACTTGCTGGTGATGCTCGACGAGGTGTCGGGCGCGGCGTGGATGGCCTTGCCGCCGGCGTCCTGGTGCTGCCCCTTGTTGGCAAAGGCAATGGACAGGATCTCGGCGCGGGCGCCGCGGCCGACCATGTACACCGAGGGATACTTCATCGTCAGGCGGCTGCCCAGGTTGCCGTCGACCCACTCCATGACGGCGTCCTCGTGGGCCATGGCCCGCTGGGTCACCAGGTTGTAGACGTTGTGGCTCCAGTTCTGGATCGTCGTGTAGCGCACGCGGGCGCCCTTCTTGACAATGATCTCGATGACGCCCGAGTGGAACGAATCGGTGCTGTAGGTGGGCGCCGTGCAGCCCTCGATATAGTGAACCTGCGAGCCCTCGTCGGCAATGATCAGCGTCCGCTCGAACTGCCCCATGTTCTGGGCGTTGATGCGGAAGTAGGCCTGCAAGGGGATCTCTACCTTGACCCCAGGCGGAATGTAGACAAAGCTGCCGCCGCTCCAGGTGGCGGTGTTCAGGGCAGCGTACTTGTTGTCGGCCGCCGGCACCACCGTGCCAAAGTGCTCGCGGTAGACGTCTTCGTACTCGCGCAGCCCGGTGTCGCTGTCCACAAAGACCACGCCCTGCTTGCCCCACTCTTCCTTCAGGCTGTGGTAGACGGCCTCCGACTCGTACTGCGCGCCGGCGCCGGCCAGGAACTTGCGCTCGGCCTCGGGAATGCCCAGCCGCTCAAAGGTCTCCTTGATGCTGTCGGGCACCTCGTCCCAGGTGCGACCCTGCTGCTCCACGGGCTTGATATAGTAATAGATATCGTTATAGTCGAGCCTGGACAGGTCACCGCCCCAGGTGGGCGTCGGCTTGCTAAAGAAAATGTCCAGGGCCTTGTGGCGAAGGGCGCGCATCCAGTCGGGCTCACCCTTCATCCAGGAGATCTCGTCCACGATCTCGTGATCGAGACCCTTGCGGCTCTTGAACACGTAATCTTCTTTGTCGCGAAAACCGTAACGGTACTCGTCCAGGTCAACACCCAATACTATGTTCTCAGACATGACTCATCCTTCCTGATAGTGGCACCATCGACGATGGGCGACCGTCTTTTATCCCACACCGTTGTCTTGTCCAGTTCTATTCGCGAACCCACTCGTAGCCCTTCTCTTCCAGCTCCAGGGCCAACTCCGAGCCGCCGGACATGACGATGCGGCCGTTAACCAGGATGTGAACGTGGTCGGGCTTGATATAGTTCAGGATTCGCTGGTAGTGGGTGATGACCAGAACGGCCAGATCGGGGCTCACCAGCCGGTTGACGCCCTCGGCCACGATGCGCAGGGCATCGATGTCCAGGCCCGAGTCGGTCTCGTCCAGGATGGCGACCTCGGGCTGGAGCATGGCCATCTGCAAGATCTCCATGCGCTTTTTCTCACCGCCGGAAAAGCCCTCGTTGATGTAGCGGCTGGCAAAGGACTGATCCATCTGCAACATGGACATCTTTTCGCGGAGCATGGTCCGGAACTCGCGCATCGAGATGCCCTTGTCTTTTCCGTGGCCGTTGCTCGAGCCATCGCCCTTCTCGCGGCGCGAGTTGAGGGCCGTCCTCAAGAAGTTGGCGACGCTCACCCCCGGGATGGAGCTGGGATATTGGAAGGCCAGGAACAGCCCCAGGCGAGAGCGCTCGTCGGGCGCCAGCTCGACGACGTTCTGGCCCTTGAACCAGATCTCTCCCGCGGTGACCTCGTAGGCCGGGTGGCCCATGAGGGTGTTGGCCAGCGTGCTCTTGCCCGAGCCGTTGGGCCCCATGATGGCATGGATCTCGCCCTTGTTGATCTCCAGGTCGACCCCCTTCAGGATCTCCTGGCCCTCGATTTGGACGTGTAGATTCTTGATTATCAGATCGGCGGTCATTGGGTTCGCTCCCCCTTGCTTGAATTCACAGTTCCATTCTGCACGATCCTGAACTGGCACCCGTGGTACCCGTCCAGGACACAGTTCTTTAGCTCGACCGTAGGCGCGAGCAGACGGGCCATTACCCGGCGCTCCAGCTCGCAGGCAGCGCGATTCTCAGAGGCTACGGCCTGATAAGGGCAGCCGTACTCGCGCAGCTCAAATCCATCCTCGGTCTGCTCGATCTCGACCGAGACTCCCCTCTGATCGAGGATGTCGGCCCAGGACTGCAGGCGCTCGGCCAGGCTCTCGCCCGACACCGAGTCGCGGTAGAGATCGGCCAGTTGCCCGCTGACGCGGCGCATGACCTCCTGGATGGCGCCCGCTTCCCGGTTGCGGCCCACCTCGTCCAGCAGCAACGAAAGCAACAGGCGGGCCAGATCACCATAGTCCTTGTGAAACATGTTGTGCCCTTCGGGCGTCACCGAGTAGAGATAGTAGGGCCGGCCGACGCCCTCGCGAACCTTGACGGCCTGCACGGCGCCGCTGGCCTCCAGTTGGGCCAGGTGCTGGCGCACCGCCGAAGCGGTCACACCCAGGTCGCCGGCAACGTCCTTGATGCTGGCCTTGCCCCGTACCTGTATCGCCTTCAGCACGCGGGCCGCCGGCGTGTTGGAAAAATGCCACCCGTTACTCATCTCTTTTGCACTTCCTCTCTACAACACCGCACACCATACCACAGGCTGACAATATTGTCAAATTATGCTTGCAAAATTATCTTAATCAGGCCAGGCGCTGCCACAGAGCCAGGGCCAGGGCACGGAAGGCGCGCCCCGCCTCCGACTCGGGATCCAGGGCAGCCGGCCGGCCCTCGTCGCCCGCCTCGCGAACGTGGGTCTCCAGGGGAATCTCTCCGAGGAAGGGAACCCCGACGGCCTCGGCCAGGCGCTTGCCGCCCCCTGTGCCAAAGAGGGCGTGGCGTGCCTGGCACTCGTCACAGACGAAATAGCTCATGTTCTCCAGCACGCCCAGGAGCGGGACGTTGAGGCCCTGGAACATGCCCACGGCCTTGCGGGCGTCGTCCACCGCCACGTCCTGGGGCGTGACGACGACGATGGCCCCGTCCACCCAGGAGTGCTTGACCAGGGAGAGGGGGATATCGCCGGTGCTGGGCGGCAGGTCGACGATGAGAATGTCCAGCTCGCCCCAGGCCACGTCCGCCAGGAACTGGGCCACCATCTTGTCGGTCATGGGCCCGCGCCACACCAGGGGCGTCTCGGGGCTGGCCAGGAAGCCGATGGACACCAGGCGCACGCCGTGCGCCTCGGCCGGCTGGAGCTTGCCGTTGGCCGCCGGCGGCAGCGCCTCGACGCCCATCATGCGCGGCACGTTGGGCCCGTAGGCGTCGGCGTCCATGAGCCCCACGCGCAGCCCCTGGGCCGCCAGGGCCACCGCCAGGTTGGCCGCGACCGTGGACTTGCCCACGCCGCCCTTGCCGCTCCCCACGGCGATCACCGTCCGCACGCCGGGCGGCCGCTCCTGCTTTCGCTGCGGCTGGCCCGCCGGCGCGCCCGGGGTTCTGCCGGCCGCGGAACCACCAACGCCCGGATCGCCAGCCCGGCCCGCCCGGCGCTGCACCCTGGCCCGGGCATCCAGCGGCCTGCCGGCCTCGACCTGCACGCCTTTCAGTCCGGAAACGCCCCCCAGCGCCTGCTGCATGGCCGCCAGCACCTGCTCCTGCTGGTCCTGTTCCATCTGGGCCACGTCGAGGACGATGGTGGCCACGCCCTCGCCGTCATCAGAGACGGACTGCACGAGGCCAAAGGACACAATGTCCCGGTTGTAGCCGGGAAACGGGATCGTCCTCAGCGTCTTCCAAATTTCGTCCTTGAGGGTCGCCATCTAGTCCCACCACCCCATTTCGTCTTTTGCCTCTTCCGACATCATGGCCGGTCGCCAAGGAGGCGACCAGACCAGGCGCACTTCTACAGACTCCACCTCGGGGACCTGGCGCCAGATGGCCATCTCGGCGGCGGCCTGCACCTCGGGGCCCAGGGGGCAAGCGGGTGTCGTCAGGGTCATGGACACCCGGGCCTGCCGTTCTTCCAGCTCGGCGCTATAGATCAATCCCAGGTCTACGACGTTAATCCCCAGTTCGGGGTCAATCACCTCGCGAAGGGCTTCCAGAAGCTGCTCGTCCATCACGGCTTTTCCTTTCCAGTCCTCGGCGAAAAGTATAGCACACTGTCCGCATTTTGTCAATTAAATCTGCGTAAATTAGGAAAATAGGACGCTCCTGGTTCGGGCGCACTTGCAATTTTCGGGGCAATGCGGTAGAATGAGCGGCCGGCAGGGCGCCGCACCCGCGCAACTGCGCGACCAGCTATCAGAAAGCGAAAGGGAGAATCAACATGGACAAGCAAATCCTCGCCACCGACGGTGCACCGGCAGCGGTGGGCCCCTATTCCCAGGGCGTGCGGATCGGTGACCTGGTATACACCGCCGGTCAGTTGGGCCTGGTGCCCGGCACCAAGGAGTTTGCCGGCCCCGACGTGGAGAGCCAGACGCGACAGGCGCTCAGGAACCTGGAAGCGGTCCTCGAGGCGGGCGGCTCGTGCCTGAAACACGTCCTCAAGACCACGGTGTTTCTCCTGGACATGGGCGAATTTGCGCGCATGAACGCCGTCTATGCCGAGTGCTTCTCCGAGGCGCCGCCCGCCCGCTCGGCCGTGCAGGTCGCGGCCCTTCCCCTGGGCGGCCGCGTGGAGATCGAGGCCGTGGCCGTCGCCTGCGACTGCGATGACGACGATTGCGGGTGTGGCTGCAACTGCGACTGCGACTGATGTAGCGAGCTGTTGTCGAGTCTGATGTCCGCCAGCGAATTCTCGATTACCCGGAGCTGGCAAACCGACCGGCGCGGGCCGGTGCGCTGGATTCTATCTCACGTTCTACAAAACAAGCTGTTCATACTGGGCATGTTCCTTGGCGCCCTGAGCAACGCCGCCCTGGCCGCGGCCGTTCCGGTCCTGGTCGGGCAGGGGTTCGACGCCGTGGGCGCCTCGCCCCCCGACCTGGGACGGCTGGGCGTCGTCGCGGGCCTCATCGTCGGCTCGCAGTTGGTGCGGGGCGCCCTCCAGCTCGGCCGCAACTTTTCCTCCGAGGTGCTGGGCCAGCGGCTGGAGCGCGACGCCCGCGACGAGCTGTACGGCAGCCTCATCGGCAAGAGCATGTCGTTCCACGACATGCATTCCACGGGCGAGCTCATGGCGCGGGCCACCAACGACGTGCGCGAGGTGAACCTGATGTTCAACCCCGGCGTCAACCTGGTGGTGGGCTCGGGCATGTTCCTCATCGTGCCGCTCTTTGTAGCCCCCGGCATCCACCTCGCCCTGATCCTGGCGCCGGCCCTCTACCTGGTGGCGTATGCCCTCACCGTGTGGCACTACCTGCGGCAGCTTGGCCCCGCCGCCGAGAAGGTACGCCGACGCTTTGGCGAGATGAACGCCTCGCTGGCCGAGGCCATCGAGGGCATCGAGACGGTCAAGGCCGCCGCCCAGGAGGAAAAGGAGAGCCGGAACTTTCGGGGCGCCGTGGGCCGGTGGCGCGCGGCCTACGTGGTCCAGGGCGACATCGAGGCCACCTTCGTGCCGCTCCTCCTCCTGGGCCTGGTGCAGGCTGGCGGCCTGGCACATAGCCTCTTCCTGTTCCGCGGCGGCGCCATCGACGTGGGCGACGTGGTGGCCTTTAACGGGCTGTTACTCCTGTTTGGCTTTCCCACCTTTACCGCCCAACTGGCCTACTCCCGCGTCGCCACCGGCGTAGCCAGCGCCCGCCGCATCCTGGAGCTGATCAACACCGAGAGCGAGCTGGACGAGAACGTGGGCGGCTACGAGGCGCCCATGCGCGGTGAGGTGCGCTTCGAGAACGTCAGCTTTTGCTACAGCCCCGCGGCGCAAGAGTGCCACCCCGGCGAAGCGGCCCTGCAGAACATCAGCTTTCAGGTGCGGCCGGGCCAGACCGTGGCCATCGTGGGGCAGACCGGCTCGGGCAAGAGCTCCATAGCCAAGCTCCTCAACCGCACCTACGACGCCGACGGTGGCCGCGTGCTGGTCGACGGCGTGGACGTGCGCGACTGGAACATGGAGGCCCTGCGCCAGCAGATTTCCATCATCGAGCAGGACATCGTGCTGTTTTCCCGGAGCGTGGCCGAAAACATCTCGTTTGGCTGCCCGGGCGCCACCCAGGACGACATCGAGGCGGCTGCCCGCGACGCCCAGGCCCACGAGTTCATCACCCACTTTCACGACGGCTATGACACGCCGGTGGGCGAGCGGGGCGTCACCCTGTCGGGCGGGCAGCGGCAGCGCATCGCCCTGGCGCGGGCCTTTCTCACCGAGCCGCGCATCCTGGTCCTCGACGACTCCACCAGCGCCATCGACAGCGCCACCGAGGACCGCATCCAGCGGGCCATCGAGCGGGCGGGAGAGGGCCGCACCATGTTCCTCATCACCCACCGCCTGAGCCAGATCCGCCGCGCCGACCTCATCGTCGTCCTGCGCAGCGGGCGCGTCGCCGCCGTGGGCAGCCACGAGGAGCTGCTCCGCGATTCGGAGGCGTACCGCGACATCTTTGACCGGTACGAGAGTTAGCGGATGTCAGTCTTTTTTGGCCTCGACAGCGAGTCGTATGACCGGGAATACAGCGACACCGAGCTGCTGCGGCGCCTGGCGAGCTACTTCCTGCCGCACGGCAGGCGGGTGCTCGTCATTGGCGTCTTTATCGCCCTCGTGGCACTGGCGGGCGCCGCCCAGCCCATCGTGGTGTCGCGGGGGCTGGACCTGCTGGTGGCCGAGCGGGACGGGGCCGCCGGTCCGGACCTGCCGGGAGGGGCCGAGTTCGTACTGTGGGCCATCGTCGGCTTTGCCCTCCTGGTGGGCGTCTTTAACTGGGCGGGCAACTGGATACGCCGCCGCCTCACGGCGCGCGTCATCGGCGACGTCGTGGCGGCGCTGCGCAGCGCGGCGCTGGATGCTTCCGTGCGCCACGACATGTCGTTCTTTGACGAATTCCAGTCGGGGCGCATCATCAGCCGCATCACCTCCGACACGGAAGAGTTCTCCCAGGTAGTAGTGCTCATCACCGACCTCCTCAGCCAGGTGCTCCTGATCCTAATCCTGACGGTGGTCCTGTTTATCGTCTCCTGGCAGCTCACCCTCACCCTCCTGGCCCTGGCCCCCCTGGTCTTCTTGCTGGCTCTTGGTTTTCGCCGGCTGGCCCGCTTGGTGACGCGCAAGGGCTTCCGGGCCATCGCCGAGGTCAACGCCGCCATCCAGGAGGCGGTGACGGGCATCAGCGTGGCCAAGAACTTTCGCCAGGAAGCGGCCATCTACAACCACTTCTGTGAGGTCAACAGCCAGTCCTACAGCATCAACCTGCGACGCGGCTTTGTCCTGGCCAACATCTTTCCCGTCCTCAACACCCTGTCGGGCGTTGGCACCGCTGCCCTGGTGTACTGGGGCGGCCTGACGGTCACCACGGGCGCCATCACTCTGGGCGCCTGGTACCTGTTTGTCACGAGCGTCGATCGCTTCTGGTTCCCCATGATCAACATCTCGGCTTTCTGGAGCCAGTTCCAGGCCGGGCTGTCGGCCGCGGAGCGGGTCTTTGCCCTCATCGATGCCGAGCCGACGGTTCGCCAGGCGACATCCGAGCCGGTGACCGACCTGCGGGGCGAGATCGAATTCCAGGGCGTAGACTTTCGCTACAGCGCCCAGGAGCAGGTGTTGGACGGCTTCACGCTGCACATCGAGCCGGGCGAGAGCGTTGCCCTGGTGGGCCATACGGGGGCCGGCAAGAGCAGCCTCGCCCGCCTCATCGCCCGCTTTTACGAGTTCCAGGGCGGGCGCATCCTCATCGACGGGCGAGACATCCGCACCTTTGACCTGGTCAGCTACCGCCGCCAGTTGGGCATCGTCTCGCAGGCGCCGTTCTTGTTTTCGGGCACCGTGGTCGAAAACGTCCGCTACGCCCGGCCCGACCTGGCGGAGGACGAGATCGAGGCCGTGGCGCGGAGCATCGGCGGCGGCGAGTGGCTGCAAGCGCTGCCCGAGGGCCTCCAGACCAACGTGGGCGAGCGCGGATCGCGCCTGTCCATGGGCCAGCGCCAGTTGGTGGCCCTCATGCGCGTCCTGGTCCAGGAGCCGGCCATTTTCATCCTGGACGAGGCCACGGCCAGCATCGATCCCTTCACCGAGGCCCAGATCCAGCAGGCCACCGACGCCATCCTATCGCGCAGCACGTCCATCCTCATCGCCCATCGCCTGTCCACCGTGCGCAAGGTGGACCGCATCATTGTCCTGCAGGAAGGACGCATCATCGAAGAGGGCAGCCACGCGGCACTGATGGACCGCGGCGGCCATTATGCCGAGCTGTACGACACCTACTTCCGGCACCAGTCGCCCGACTATCGCCCACGCCTTGAAGGAGAACTGCAACCATGATCGACCCGACGTTGCCCCTCGTCGACCTGCACCGCCACCTGGACGGCAATGTGCGCCTGGAAACCATCCTCGACCTGGGCCGGCAGCACGGGCTGCCGCTGCCCGCCGCCGACGTGGAGGGGCTGCGCCCCCACGTGCAGATCGTCGATTCTCCCTCCGGCCAGGCGGCCATGCCCGGCGTGATGGCCTTTATCGCCAAGTTCGAGTGGATGATCGGCGTCCTGGTGGATTACGACGCCTGCCGGCGCATCACCTACGAGAACGTGGAGGACGCCCAACGGGAGGGCATCGACTACGTCGAGCTGCGCTTCAGCCCGTGGTTCATGGCCGAGCCCCACGGCCTGGACCCCGCGGGCGTCGTGGAGGCCGTGGCCGATGGCCTGGAGGCGGGGGTCCGCGATTTTGGCCTGCGGGCCAACCTGGTGGGCATCATCAGCCGCACCTACGGCCCCGAGGCGGGCTGGCGCGAGCTGGAGGCCCTGTGGACACAGCGCGACCGCATCGCCGGCCTGGACCTGGCGGGCGACGAGGCGCGCTGGCCGGGGGAGCTGTTTCTCCAGCACTTTCGCCGGGCGCGAGACGCGGGCTGGGGGATCACCGTTCACGCCGGCGAGGCGGCCGGGCCGGAGAGCATCTGGCAGGCGGTGCGCGAGCTGGGCGCCGGCCGCGTCGGCCACGCCGTGGCGGCCGCCCGGGACCCCGCCCTCATGGACTACCTGGCCGAGAAGCGGATCGGCATCGAGGTGAACCTCACCAGCAACGTCCAGACCAGCACGGTGCCCGACTATGCTAGCCATCCGGCCCGCACCTTCCTGGAGCGAGGCATGCTGGTGACCCTCAATACCGACGACCCGGGCATCAGCGCCATCGACCTGCGCTACGAGTACGAAGTGGCCGCCCCGGCAGCCGGCCTTTCGCCCGAGCAGATCCGCCAGGCCCAGCAAAATGGCCTGGAGGTCGCCTTCCTCTCGGAGGAGGAAAAGCGGGCTCTGCGCCAGAAGCGTTCCCTTTGATGCTATCGGACAGGCCGGCAGCGGGTCCGGCCATCCCTCAGGAGACACAATGTACCACACCATACGCTGGACATCAGAGAAGATCAGACAGCGCCTGCAATTTATCGAGCCCCTGGCCTATCGCCGGCGGCTCACCTTGCCCCCCTTCCGGTGCCTGGCCCTGGAGGGCCCGGCCGTGGAGGCACCGGTGGCGCCCGACGTGGACGACAGCGCCTGGCCGGCCATCCCCTGGGAGAGCGAGTGGGGACGGCCGGACATGAACTTCTTGCTGCGCACGCGCTTCCAGGTTCCGGCCGCGTGGGCGCCGGACGGCGGCCCCCTGGCCCTCTTTTTGCCCATCGGCAGGATCGACGAGTTCAACCATCCCGAAGCCCTGGCCTACCTGGACGGCCAGGCCCTGGCGGGCTGCGACCGGCACCACGAGGAGATCCTGCTCCCCGAGGGATGCACGGACGGCGCCGCGCACCTGCTGGCCCTCCACGGCTGGACGGGCGGCGCGCCTGCCCTGCGTTTCGACCTGGAGGGACCGCCGCCCCCGCCACCCTGGACGCGGCTGCCCATGGGCACCGGCCAGCTCGTCCAGATCGATCCGCCCACCCGCGAGCTGCTGGCCCTCGGGCGAGTGGCCCTGGGCGTGGCCGCCGCCCTGCCGGAACGGGAGCCGGCCAGGGGCCACCTCATGACAACCCTGGACGAGGCCTTCAAGGTCCTCGACACGCGCGATCCCCTGGGCGACGCCTTTTACACCAGCGTGCCAGCCGCGCTGGAAGTGCTGCGGAGTGGCATCGATCGGTCCGGCGCCCCGCTGGAGGTAGAGGTCTGGGCCGCAGGCCACGCCCACATCGACGTCGCCTGGCTGTGGACCCTGGACCAGACGCGCCTGAAGGCAGGCCGCACGTTCCACAACGTCGTGCGCCTCATGGAGCGCTTTCCCGCCTTTCATTTCGTCCAGAGCCAGGCCCAGCTCTACGAGTTCGTGCGGCGCGACTACCCGGCCCTGTTCCAGGAGATCGCCGGGTGCGTGGCAGAGGGCCGCTGGGAGCCGGTGGGCGGCATGTGGGTCGAGGCCGACTGCAACGTCACGGGCCCCGAATCGCTGGCGCGGCAGTTCCTCCTCGGCACGGGCTATTTCCGGCAGCACTTTGGCGACAGGGGCGAGACGCCCGTGCTGTGGCTGCCCGACGTCTTTGGCTTTCCGTGGAGCCTGCCCCAACTGGCGAGGGAAGCCGGGCAGCGCTACTTTTTCAGCACCAAGATGGGCTGGAGCCAATACAACCGCTTTCCCTACGACTCTTTCTGGTGGCAGGGGCTGGACGGCTCGCGCCTCCTGGCCCACTTTTCTCCCAGCCGGGAGGGCGAGTACAGCTTTGCCGGCACCTACAACGCCCTGGCCACGCCCGAGACGGTCCTCAACACCTGGGGCGATTTCCAGCAAAAGGACTGGGGCCGGCCAGGCGAGGCGCCGCCGCTGCTCATGGTCTATGGCCACGGGGACGGCGGCGGCGGGCCGACGGCCGAGATGGTGGAGAATATCGAGCGCATGGCCGCCTTTCCGGCGACGCCCCGCGCGCGCTGCGGCCCGGCGGCCGGCTTTTTCCGGGAGCTGGAGGCCAGGAGCGGCGACCGCCTGCCGACCTGGAACGGCGAGCTGTACCTGGAGTTCCACCGCGGCACCTACACCACCCAGGCGCGCAACAAGCGGGCCAACCGCAAGAGCGAATTCCTCCTCCACGACGCCGAGTTCGTGGCCGCCCTCGCCGCGGCCCTTGACGGCGAAGCCGCCTATCCCCACGAGCGCCTGCGCCAGGCGTGGCGGACCGTCTGCCTGAACCAGTTCCACGACATCATCCCGGGCAGCAGCATCGCCGCGGTCTATGCCGAGTCGCTGGCGCAATACGCCGCGGTGCAGGCCGAGGCCTTGGAGGTCCGTGACGAGGCGCTGGGCCGCATCGCGCGCCGGACCGGCGGCGACCTGCTAGTGGTGAACCCCACCTCGTTCGAGCGCTGCGAACTGGCCTTCTGGCCCGACGGCGACACCGGCGGCGCAGCAGTGCTGCGGCCCGACGGCCGGCCCGTGGCGATGCAGGCCGTGGACGGCGGATTCCTGCTGGACGCGGGCCCCACCCCGCCCTACAGCGTCACCCCCCTGCACATGGCGCCGCCCGGTACCCCGGTCCCCGAACCGCAGCTCGCCAACGCCCTGACCTGCACCCCCACGCTCCTGGAAAACGAGGCCCTGCGGGTGGAGCTGAACGAGGCGGGGGACATCGTCCGGATTTATGACAAGATCAACGCGCGCGAGGTGCTGCCCGCGGGAAGCGTGGCCAACCAGTTTCAGGCCTTCGAGGATCGCCCGCGCGTGCCCGACGCCTGGGACATTGACATCTATTACGACGACCGCTGCTGGCCGGCCGGGCCGGCGGGCCAGGTTCGCGTCGTCGAGGGCGGGCCCCTGCGCGCCTGCCTGGAGGTCCGGCGGCGAATCCTGTCCAGCGAATTGGTGCAGCGCATCTCGCTCGCCCACAACAGCCCGCGCCTCGATTTCGACACCACGGTCGAGTGGCGCGAGCGCCACATCCTCCTCAAGGTCGCCTTTCCCCTGGACGTCCTGGCCCCGGCCGCCACCTACGAGATCCAGTGGGGCAATGTGCAGCGCCCCACCCACCGCAACACCTCGTGGGACTGGGCGCGGTTCGAGGTGCCGGCGCAAAAGTGGGTGGACCTTTCCGAGGGGGGCTATGGCGCCAGCCTGCTGAACGACGGCAAATACGGGCACGACGTCCACGACAACGTCGTGCGCCTCACGCTGCTGCGCGGCCCGACATCGCCCGATCCCACGGCCGACCTGGGCCACCACCATTTTGTCTACAGCCTGCTGCCCCACGCCGGCAGTTGGGACGAGAACACGGTGGGACAGGCGTATGCCCTCAACGATGCCCTCATCGCCTGGCCCACGGGCCGAGCGAGGCCGGCGGCCGGGCGACCGGGCCGGGCCATCCCCTTCCTCGCCGTCGACCGGCCCAACGTGGTCGTAGAGACGGTCAAAGGGGCCGAGGACGGGCGGGGGGTCATCGTGCGGCTCTACGAGAGCCAGCGCCGCCGGGGCACCTTTCGCCTGGAGGCCGGCCTGCCGGTGTTGGCCGCCTGGCACACCAACCTCCTGGAGGAGGATCAGGAGCCGCTGGACGTCGAGGGCCAGACGGTAACGGCATCGATCCGGCCTTACCAGATCATGACCATGCGCCTCGAGTTGGAGGCAGAGCCCAAGGAGACGACGTAACGTGAAGAGTATCGGCATCATACACTACCAGGTCGGGCGCACCGACGGGGTTTCCCTGGAGATCGAAAAGTGGAAGCAGGTCCTGGAAAAGAGAGGCCACCAGATCCACCTGTGCGCCGGCGACCTGGCAACGGCCGAGGGCACCGCCATCGAAGAGTTGTACCACCATCGCCCGGAGGTGTCGAGGCTGTACCGCAACACCTTCGAGGCCCTGACGGACTATGGCGATGATGGGGCCTACCGCGCCGACCTGTACCGCGTGGCCGAGGTCATTGAACGGCGCGTCTGCGAGTTCGTGGAGGACAAGGGCATCGACCTCCTGATCCCCGAGAACATCTGGTCGGTGGCCGTCAACCCCGCGGCCGCCATCGCCCTGACGCGGGTCATGCGCGACCATCAGATCCCGGCCCTGGGCCACCACCACGACTTTTACTGGGAGCGCGAGACCGGCGTGGCGCTGACCTGCCGCACGGCCCTGGAGCTGGCCGAAAAGTTCCTGCCGCCGCGCGGTCCCGACGTGACCCACACCGTCATCAACAGCATTGCCCAGCAGGAACTGGCCGAGCGCAAGGGAATCGACGCGGCCATCGTGCCCAACGTCTTTGACTTCGAGTCGCCTGCCTGGGCCAAGGACGAGTACAACAGAGATTTCCGGGAGAGGATCGGCCTTCGGGAGAAGGACGTCATGATCCTCCAGGCGACGCGCATCACGCCCCGCAAGGGCATCGAGCTGGCCGTGGACCTGGTGCAGGCGCTGAATACCCCCGAGCGGCGAAGGCGCTTGCAAGGGTACGGCCTGTACGACGCCCGGGCATTTGACGAGGACAGCCGCATCGTCCTGGTCCTGGCCGGCTATGCCCGCGACGACCTGTCGGGCAACTACCTGGAGCGCCTGAAGGCCCGCGTGGAGCGGGCCGGCATCGAGGCCCTGTTCATCGAGGACCTGGTGGAGGCCAGGCGCCAATCGCGTGCCGGGGCCAAGATCTATTCGCTGTGGGACACCTACGTCTTTGCCGACCTGGTCACCTTTCCCAGCCTGGAGGAGGGCTGGGGCAACCAGTTCCTGGAGGGCACGCGGGCACGGCAGCCCGTCGTCATCTTTGAGTACCCGGTCTTTCAGTCCGATATCAAGGCCTCCGGTTTTCAGGTGATCTCGTTGGGCGGGGAGCTGGAGGGACACGACGAGCTGGGCCTGGCGCGAGTGCCCCAGGAGAGGGTAGAGGCCGCTGCCGACCACGCCGTCGCGATGCTCACGGACCCGGCCCTGCGCCAGGAGGCCGTGGAAACCAACTCCGAGATCGGCCGCCGCCACTATTCCCTGGAGGCCCTTGACCGCCACCTGGCGGCCCTCATCCCCGATTAGCAACTGCCGGTAAGGGGAACGATTCTCGCTCGAAGTAACGACTTCGGTCGTTTTGGGCGGCTGAAGCCGTTACTACGAGCCCTGTCAAGCCGGCTGCAGGTCGCCCTGCCACAGGCGACGCATCTCCTCGGAGCGTTCCAGCAGCTCGTCCAGCGTCCCCCGGTCCTCCACCCGCCCATCCTTGAGGAGGATGATCTGGTCGGCGCGGCGCAGCGCGGGGCGGCGGTGCGACACCACCAGGCAGGTGAGATCCCGGCCGGCCCCTTCGTCGCGCCGGCTGCGGGCAAAGACGCGCTCCCACAGGGCGCGCTCCGTCTCCACGTCGAGGGCGCTGGACAGGTCGTCAAAGACCAGCAACTCGGGCTCGCGGACAAACATGCGGGCAGCCGCTGCGCGCTGGCGCTGCCCGCCCGAGAGCTTGACGCCCTCGGCGCCCACCACCGTGTCGAGCCCCGCGTCCAGCGCCGCCACGTCCTGCTCCATGACTGCCAGCCAGATGGCATCCTGGAGGTCGACCCGGTCTTCGGGCAGGCCCATGAGGATGTTGTCGCGGAGCGACTCGCCAAAGAGCACAGGCACCTGGGCGGCGTAGGCGCTGCGCGGCGGCACGAAAAAGGTGGCCGGGTCGTCTACCGCCTGGCCATTCCAGCGGATCTCGCCGGCGCTGGCGGGCAGCAGCCCCAGGAGGGCGCGAAGGAGCGTGGTCTTGCCCGAGCCGATGCGCCCGGTGACGACGGTGAACGAGCCTCGCTCCAGGGTGAGGTCGACATCGTGCACGCCCCGCGTCGAGTCGGGGTAGTGGCAGCTCAGCCCCCTGGCCTCCAGCCGTTCCAGGCGGTGGGCCTCGGTCTTGGGCTGGTAGGGCAGCGGCGGCAGCTCGCCGCTCATGTAGACCATGCCGTGCTCCACCAGCCTTTCGGGGGGAGCGCCGGCCATGAGCCGAGCCAGGCGCCGGAACGAGACGCCGACCTGCTTGTACCACGCCCAGCGGACGCCGATGAGCGCCGTGAAGTCGGTGACAAAACCCAGGTAATAGACAAAGAGGGCAAAGTCGCCCACGGTAAAGGAACCGGCCCGCATCTCGCTGGCGGCCAGCAGCAGAATGGCGCCGATGCCCAGGTTGACGGTGTTGCGAAAGAGCGAGTCGAGGAGCACGTTGAACAGTCGGTCCTTGAGGGCCGCCCGCCGGCGGGTCTCGTTCAGGCGGCGAAAGCGGGCGACGACGCGCTCTTCGGCGGTGGCCACCTTGATGGCCTGCACCGCGCCCAGGAGCTCGCCGATGAAATCGGTGACGCCGCCCGTGGCCTCCCGGTGCGCCGTGCGGTACTTCTCGATCTTTTTCATGGCCAGGTTGGCGGCGCCCACCACGACAACCAGCGGCAAAAACACGACGAGGGTGATGCGCGAGTTGATGCGCATCATGACAATGACCGCCACCAGGGCAAAGAAGCCAAAGCCGACGAGGATGAGGGATTCGGCCATGAAGAAGGCAATCTCGTCCACGTCGTCGCGGAAGCGGCTGATGGCCTCGCCGGGCGAGGCAGGCACCGGCCGCGCCCCCGGCTGCCGCAGGACGTGCTCAAAGAGGTTCTTGCGCAAGAGCGCGGCGACGTTGTAGCGAAAGGTGAAATAGACGGCCACGTCGCCGAAAATGGCGGCTGCCCGGCCGATGGCCGTCGCCACCAGGAGGGCGATGAGGCCCGGGATGCCCATGCTGACCTGCGCGTCGCCGGCCAGGACGTTGAAAAAGGTAAAGGTAATCCAGGCCACCACCTGGGGAAAGACGCCAAAGAACAGGGTCTCCAGGACGCCCAGGGCCAGGTAGAGCCAGGGGCGGAAGCGAATGATCTGGACGATGTACTGCCAGGTCTTGAGCCGGGGCACGTCGTCCGGCGCCCGGCCTTGCGCGGCGCTCATACCAGCACCTCCTCCAGCCCCGTCTGCAGCAGTTGGTTAAAGCGCGACGTGGGGTCTGCCAGCAGCGCCTGGCGCGGCCCGTGCTCGACGACGCTGCCCGCCTCCAGGATCAAGATCTCGTCGGCGCGCTGGACCGTGGCCAGGCGGTGGGCCACGACGATGGCCGTCCGGGGGGGAGCGTAGAGCAGGCGGTCGACGGCCTGCTCGATGCGCTCCTCCGTCGCCGGGTCGAGGCGCGAAGAGGCCTCGTCGAGGATGACCAGGCCGGGATCCTGCAAAAAGATGCGGGTAAAGGCCAGGAGCTGCGCCTCGCCAGCCGACAGCCCGCCCCCGCCGGCTTCCAGCTCGGTGTCCAGGCCCTCGGGCAGCGACGCCAGCCACTCGCCCAGCCCTACCTCGGCCAGCACCTCCAGGATGCGGGCGTCGGGGATCGAGTCGTCAAAGAGGGTGAGGTTCTCGCGCACCGTGGCGTGAAAGAGCTGGATGTTCTGGGTGACCATGCCCACACGACGCCGCAGCTCTCGCAGCGGCAGGTCGCGGATGTCGACGGGCCGGCCGTCGCCGCCCAGGCGGACGGTGCCCTCGTCGGGCTCGTACAGCCGGAACAGCAGCCGCGTCAGCGTCGTCTTGCCGCTGCCCGTGCGGCCCAGCAGGCCCAGCACCCGGCCCGGCTGGAGCGAAAACGACAGGCCGTCCAGGACGTGCGCCGCCCCGCCGCCCGGCTCCGCGCCTTCGGCTGCGCCCTCCCCCGGACCCTGCCTATCGGCATCGGGGTGCGGCTCTGACCCTTTCTCTGCGCCGCGGGGCCCGGGCTGTGCCACGGCGGCGGTCCCGTTGCGGGCGTCGGGATAGGCAAAGGTCACCGAGTCAAAGCGCACGGCCAGGGGGCCCGGCGGCAGGGCGTCCACCGCCTTGCCATCCTCGATCTGGCTCTCAAAGCGAAACATCTCTTCGACGCGCACCATGCCCGCCCCGGCTCGCTGCAGGTCCTGGAGCTGGTGGGCGATCTGGTTGATGGGACGCTCCATCATGGTGGTGTAGTGAAAGACGATATAGACCGCGCCGATGGTGAGCACCTGCTCGTAAAAGAGCCAGGCGCCCACGGCAAAGGCGGCCGCCGTGCCCAGAGCAAAGAGCACGAACATGGTGTTCAGCAGGATGTTGACCATGAGCCCCGCCCGGAGGGACTTTTGCAGGAGGGTGCGCATCAGCCGGTAAAAGTGGCGCATGGTGTAGGCCTCGGCGCCATTGGCCCGGATCTCTTCGGTGCCGGTCAGGCGCTCCTCCAGGAAGCCAAACAGCTCGGCGCTGGCCTGGCGCTCGGCCGTCCAGTGGGGCACGGCGATGTTGCCCATGCGCAGCAGGGCAAGGATGGCCACCACGACAAAGACCGTCAGGGCCAGGCCCACCCGCCAGTCCTCGCGAAAGAGGAGCGCCAGGATCCCGATCAGGAGCAAGCCATTGCCCAGCACCTGCACCACGAACTGCGAAAAAAAGTTGGCGAGGGTCGTCACGTCGCCGTCGATGCGCTCGATCATCTCACCCGGCGTCCGGGCGTTGTGGAACTCCATGTCGAGGCCCAGGCAGTGGGCGGCCAGGTCGCCGCGCAGGGCATTGGTCGCGAGCCAGGCCAGGTTCTCGCCGGCATAGGTGGCCAGGACCGAGGTCACCTGCTGGGCGAGGGCGATGGCCAGGAAGAGCAGCGCCGCGTTGCGCAACACCTGGGGCGAGCCGCCCGCCTGGGCCGTGTCGAGAAAGTGGCGCATGATCTGGGGGTTGGCCAGGGCCAGCCCGATGTTGACCAGGAGCAGCACCGAAAGCCCCAGGGCCAGGGGCCACCGGGGGGAAAGATAGCGAACCAGAAAACGTGCATACCGGCGCATACTTTGCTCGACTCACCAGACGCGACGATTATACCACCGGTTCATGGAAATACAAACGCCAGGGAGGCCACAACCAGGAGGAATCCGGCGTGCCTGCCGGCCCTGCCCGGCTTGCCCAGGCGCAGAGCTGTGTTACAATAGGCTTGTTCTGAATCCACGGGAAAAGGAGGGACTCGTGCTGCAACTCATGTTCGTTCTGGACAACCCATCGCTGCTCAACGACGTGTTGGAGGCGTGGACCTCGGCAGGGGTCAAGGGGATCACCATCCTGGAGAGCACCGGCGTCCATCGCGTCCGCGATCGAGCCAGCGACAAGGATACGCCGATGATGCTCGGCTTCAGCCGTCTGCTGCGCACCGACCAGGTGGGACACAACACGCTCTTTGCCGTCGTCGAAGACATGGACGTCGCGGAACGGGTAAAGGACGCCACGGAAGCCGCCGTGGGCGATCTGACCGGCCCGCACACCGGCATTCTGTTTGCCCTGCCCGTCGCTGCCGTCTGGGGCCTGCCAAAGCAAACACCACCCACAGAATAAAAGGAGCCCCCCTCATGGCCTGGCTGATATTCATCGCAAGCTCCGCTATCCTCGTCCTGGCAGCCGTCAAGATCGCCCAGTATGGCGACGTCATTGCCGTGCGCACGCGCCTGGGCGGCATGTTCGTCGGCGTCCTGCTCCTGGCCGGGGCCACGTCGCTACCCGAGCTCTTGACCACCATCAACTCCTTCAACCAGGGGGTCCCCCAGATGGCGGCGGGCAACTTGTTGGGCAGCAACATGTTCAACATGCTGCTTCTGGCCGTCCTTGACCTGCTGAACCAGCAGGCGCGCATTCTGCGCCGCGTGGCCATGACCCACGCGCTGACCGCGGCCCTGGCTTGTGCCATGATCGCCCTGGCCGTCTTTTTCATCCTGGCCGACGTCCACATCCAGATCGGGTGGGTGGGGGTCGACAGCCTGGTGCTCATCGCCGTCTATATCGGCGGCATTCGCCTGATCCAGGAGAACGGCCAGGCGTCGAGCACGGCCGTGGAGCTGCCCGCGGGCCAGCCGGCCATGCCCCTGTGGCGGGCGGGCCTGGGCTTTGCCGCCGCCACGGGCGTGCTGGTGGTCGTCACGCCCTGGCTGGTGCGCTCCAGCAACGAAATCGCCGAGATCACGGGCCTGGGGGCCGGATTCGTGGGGACCACCTTGCTGGCCCTGGTCACGTCGCTCCCCGAGATGGTGGCCGTCATCACCGCCGCGCGCCTGGGCGCCTACGACATGGCCGTGGGCAATCTGTTCGGCAGCAACGTGTTCAACATGTTTGCCCTCGGCGTATCGGACACGTTCTACATCCCGGGACGGTTCCTGGCGGTCATCGATCCGTCCTTTGCCCTCGTCGGGCTCCTGGGCCTGCTGCTGACCATGCTGGCCCTCATCGGCAACATCGCCCGCGTCGAGCGGCGCCTGTTCTTTGTAGAAGCCGACGCGCTGCTCATCGCCCTGGTCTACTTCGGGGGGATGTATTTCCTGTACATGCGGGGCATCGGCTGAGGCAGCGCCGTGGCTTGAACCACCATCATTGGCCCCAATATAGCCGGCCGAGGA
>DAOUHB010000059.1:0-5127 GCA_034428935.1 Anaerolineae bacterium
GGTGTAGGTCATGACCAGGGCGCGGGGGCACAGGCGGTCCACGTCGGCCAGGATGTCGAGCCAGGCCGGGCCGGTGCGCAGCATCTTGAAGATGCCGCCCGGGCCGATGGTGTCGCCGATGCACTGATCGACGCCGTACTTCAGGGGGATCTCGTAGTCGGGCGCCACGTTCCGCAGCCCGGCCACCTCGATGAGGCTGATGACATAATCGCAGCCGGGCAGCACCTCGGCCCGCTCCGTGCTGGCCTCCACCCGCCAGTCGCGGCCCGAAACCTCCACCAGCTTTTCGGCGATGCGCCGCGCCAGCTCCAGCCGCTCGGCGTCCACGTCCACCAGGGCGGACGTGCCCACCTCCAGGCCCGGCGTGCACAGCAGGTCGCTCATGAGCTGCCGGGCAAACACCGTGCTCCCCGCCCCCAGGATGGCGACCCGGAGCGGGCGGGCTCTGGCTGCCGGCAATGGGGTCTGCATTGATTCCTCCTCGTCTCTTGCTTCGGCGTCGGGGCCGCCGGCCGCCGGCAATTCGGCCACGCCCGCCGCCACCCGGTCCTCCACCCCGAAGGCCAGCTCGCCCACCTCGCTGGTGACAAAGCGCAGGCGCAGGCGGTGGGAGCCCGGCTCCAGGGTCACGCCCGGCAGGAGCAGCGTCACGTCCACGCCCGCCGGCAGGCAGATGGGCGCCTCGGGTGTGACGGCGGCGGCCTCCATGGGCGCCTCTCCCTCCAGGAGGAGGCGCAGGCGGTCGGGGCCGTAGGAGCGGCCGTCGATCTGCAGCTCCAGGAAGCAGGTCACCGTCCCCGAATCCACCACGTTGCGCAGGTCCAGGGCGCAGCCCGCCGTCGTGTTGCGCAGGCTGCCCCGCACGTAAAGCCTCTTGAGCAGAAAACCGGGAATGATTGCCACGTCGTCCCTCCGCGTCGTCCCTGTGTCGAGGGGATGATAGCCCAGAATGCGGCGGGGCGCAAGGGGGGGAATCACTGAGGCACTGAAGGGAATGAATCACTGAAGGGTAGCGCGTGTCAGTAGGCCCCTACGCTCACCGCCGATCGCCAGATCGGCGGCCGCTTGCCGGTTGGCGGGGGCCTGTCGCAGGTCTGCGTGCAGGATCGGGAGAGGCAGGGAGGGGGTTGTCAACGAATGAGAAACGAATAAACGAATTTTGCCGTCTTCTCATTCGTTTATTCGTTTTTTATTCGTTGACAGCACCTATCCCGGCTCGGCGGCGCGGAGCTTGGCCGCCACCCCGCAAACCGGCGCGCACCACCCTAGACGGTGAACAGGACGACGATCAGCGCCAGCCCCAGGAGCACCACCCCCAGCCCGAAGGTGATCTCGGCCGCCTTGAGCCAGCCGGCCTTGCGGTCCAGCAGGCCGGCAAAGGCCCTGGCCTGCTCGCCGGGCCGGGCGGCGTCGACGGCCATGCGCCGCGGCCAGAGGGCCGCCAGGCCGCACAACAGGGCGCACAGCAGGGCGAGGACGCACCAGGCGCCCAGCAGGCGGACCGCCCAACTGCCCAGGTAGGCGGGCAGCGGATCCTCGGCGACGGCCAGGACGCCAAAGAGGACCGTCAGCAGGCCGGTCACCAGGCCGACCAGGAGCCTGGCGGCGGCGTCGAGCGCCTCGGGGGAGGCCAGGGCCTGCTTGTCGAACCACTGGCGGAGCCGCCTTTCCTCGTCTGTCTCTTCGCGAACGCCCACGACCCTAGCCATGCGCTTCCTCCTCGGGCTCGACGTCGACGACGAGGGTGGTGCCGCACGCGGGGCAGCGGACGCGGTAGGTCTCTACGCGGCGGCGGCGCTCGGCGCTCTTGTAGACGATCTGGACCGGGCCCTCGATCTGGGCGGGGTCCACCCACCAACCGCTGCCGCAGCGGGAACAGGTGATCTCGACCAACTCGGCCATGGGGTCTCTCCTTTCCGGCGGCGGCCGGCAGCCTGTCGGAGAGGAGAACGACCCTCGCTCGTAGTGCCGACTTCAGTCGTTTTTGGACGGCTAAAGCCGTTGCTACGAACCCCTCTCCGACAACCTGCTACCGCCGTTCCGCCTGCACTGCGGCCAGGTGGGCGGCGTAGGCAGCGGGCACCGGCGGGGCCGGCTCGCCGCGGAGCAGGGCGGCCACGGCCCGCAGGTAGCCCGCCAGCTCGTCCCGGGGCGAGCCCGGCTCCTCGCCGTCCGCTGCCTGGGCGGCCTCCTCTTCGAGCTGTTGGGCCAGCGGCCCGGGCTCGCCCTCGCCCCGCAGGGCGGCGATGGCTGCGCCCCGGGCCTGGTCGGCCAGGGATTCGATCTGGTCCCGGCGGGCCGCTGCCTGCGCTGCCGCCTGGAGGTTGGCCCGTTCCTCGGGGCTCATGGCTTCGAGGCCGCGCGCCAGGGCGGCCTGGATCCGGCCCTCCAGCGCGGCCCGCTCCTCGGGGCCGGCCCGTTCAAGCTGCGCGGCGAGGGCCTGCAGCTCGTGGCGCAGCGCCGGCGGCAGTGCCTCCATGGGGATGGGCATGGTGTCGGGCGGACCGCCCTGGGACCGCTCTCGCTCGCCGGGCGGCATGGCCGCCAGGCGCCGGGCCTCGTCCAGGGCCTGCCGGTCCGATTCCAGGTCCTGGTGGCCGGTGCGCTCGTCCAGGGCGACCACCTCCTCCAGGGCGCGGACGGCGTCGTCAAAGCGGCCGGCGTCCCGGTAGTAGCCGGCCAGGTTGTAGAGCAGGACGCTGAGGGCCACCAGGGCGTCGTGGCCCTCGCCTGCCTGCCGCAGCAGCGCCACGGCCTGCTCCTGGGCGGCGATGGCCGATGCGACCTCCCCGCGGTCTGCCGCCCCCCGCGCCCGGGCGATGGCCTGCCCCAGGGGGTCGTCCGCTGGCGCTCCCCCGCCCTCCAGGTCCGCGATCATCCGCCGCACCTGTTGGGCTTCGGGCATGCCCAGGCGTTCATGGAGGGCCAGTGCCTCCCGGTAATGAGCCAAAGCGGTGCTGCGATCTCCTCGTGCCGCGGCCACCAGGCCCAACTTGCCGGTAGCGAAGGCCATGTGTTCGACCGAGCCAACACCTTGCGCCAACCGCAGGGAATCTTGTAAGGCTCTCTCTGCCTCGACCCACTCGCCTCGTGCCATAAAAATGTTGGCCATGTTGTGCAGGGAGGCTGCCTTGCCCTGCTTGTCGCCGAGCAGCTCCAGGAGCTGCAGGCTTTCCTGGTAGAGGGCCAGGGCGCGGTCCAGGTCGCCGCGGGTGAGGTAGACCGCGGCCATCTGGTGCAGGGAGGCGGCCTTGCCCTGCTTGTCGCCGAGCAGCTCGTCGATCTGCAGGCTTTCCTGGTAGAGGGCCAGGGCGCGGTCCAGGTCGCCGCGGGTGCGGTAGACCCCGGCCATGTTGTGCAGGGAGGCGGCCTTGCCCTGCTTGTCGCCGAGCTGCTCGGAGATCTGCAGGCTTTCCTGGTAGAGGGCCAGGGCGCGGTCCAGGTCGCCGCGGGTGAGGTAGACCAGGGCCATCTGGTGCAGGGAGGCGGCCTTGCCCTGCTTGTCGCCGAGCTGCTCCAGGAGCTGCAGGCTTTCCCGGTAGAGGGTCAGGGCGCGGTCCAGGTCGCCGCGGGTGCGGTAGACCCCGGCCATGTTGTGCAGGGAGGCGGCCTTGCCCTGCTTGTCGCCGAGCTGCTCCTTGATCTGCAGGCTTTCCTGGTAGAGGGCCAGGGCGCGGTCCAGGTCGCCGCGGGTGAGGTAGACCAGGGCCATCTGGTGCAAGACGGTGCCGTACTCTCCTGGATTCTCCTCGGCCTGGGCCAGGGCAGCAGCTTCTTCATATTGCTGCAGCGCCTGATCCAGATCGCCCCGCAATACCAACAGCCGTGCCTGTTGAAAAAGGATCCGCTCACGGTACACGTCGTCTTCAAATGTTTTGGCATGTGCGGCGCCGTGGGCCAAAACCTGCTCCGCTTCCTTGTTGCGCCCGAATTGCTGGAGGATAGTGCCAAGGCCCCAGCAGTAGCGGGCCAATTGATCATCGGCCTGCAAAGTTATCTGCTTGATGAACTCCTCGGCACCCAGTTGGGCCAGCCGGGCGATCCCCGGATCGCGCCCCACAGCCTGGCGAGCGAAACCCACGAACCAATTGGCATAAACGGCGTAACCCGCCAGGTGGCCGGCCCGCTCCTCATCCGTCGCCCGCCGGGCCACGGCCTGGCGCAGCGCCGGCTGGAAGCGGTAGGTCGCCGGCGCGCCGTCCTTGAACCAGCCCTCCACCTCCAGCAGGTTGGCCCGGGCCAGGCGGCCCAGGTCCTCCCGGGCGGCGGCCAGCCCGCGCTCGTCCATCTCCAGGCCCCAAACCGCCGCCGCCCCCTGGGCAAAGAAGGGGAAGGGGTAGACGCTCAGGGCCCGTAGGCGGGCCTGGAGGGCGGCCGGCAGGGCGTCGTAGCTGCGGTTGAAAGCGGCGGCAAAGGTGACGTGGTGCCCGGCCAGCCCCTCCCGCCGGGCAGCGTCCAGCTCGTCGGCCCAGCCCGCCAGGAAGGCCTCGGCCGCCACGGGGCTGCGGTCGTACTCCCCGGCCAGCAGGGCGATGGCCAGGGGATGGCCCTCGGTCTCGCGGGCAATGTCGGCCGCCAGCCTCCGGCCCGCCGGCTCCTCCTTCCTGGCCCTGGTGCTGTGCTTCAGGAACAGCTCGGCGGCCGGGTCGAGCCGCAGCCCGGGCAGGGGCTCCCGCCCGGGAAAGACCACCTCGCCCGGCAGGCCCGCCGGGTGCTCCCGGCTGGTGAGCAGCAGGCGGGCGCCGCCCTCGGCCACCTGGTAGACCAGGCGGTGGACGCCGGCGGCTTCGTCCGCGGCGGCCCCGCGAGCCGCGCCCGGGAAGTGCCGGGCAAATTGCCCCGGGTTTGCCTTTCTGACCGCCGCCAGCAGCTCGGGGACCAGGGCGCGCGTCCGGCAGTGGGCCAGCAGCGCGTCGATGGCGTCGTCGAGGCTGAACCCGGAGCCAAAGGCGGGGAGCGCCCCCTGGAGGGCGGGCGTCTCCTGGCACAGGCGCCGCAGGCCCCGGTCGTCGACGAACGCCGCCCGCAGCAGGGCGCGCATGGCCGCCAGGTCCGTCCCCTCCGCCGCCGGGGGGCCGGCGCGGGGGCCGGCCCCCCGGCGGCGGAGGGGACGGACCCGGCGGCCAT
>DAOUHB010000060.1:0-4251 GCA_034428935.1 Anaerolineae bacterium
CGCATCGCCGCTCCCTGTCCCTGGGCCATCGCCTCCTCCAGGAACCGCGGGCTGTGGGCCAACCCCGCCACGTACATCCCCGGCCGCCCCAGGTCCAGCGGCTTCATCTTGGCCTGCTCCTCCTGGTAGAACCCGTCCCGGTTCCGCTCCAGTCCCAATACCCCCTCCAGGCCATCCTGCCCCGGGTCGGCTCCCACGCTCAGCACCACCAGGTCCGCCTCCAACTCCAGCGGCTGCCCCAGCACCGGCTCCAGCACCCGCACCCGCAGACCTCCGGACCCCGCCTCCACCACAGGCTTCCCCGGCACCTCGTAGCGCACAAACACCACCCCCGCGTCCCGCGCCGCCTCGTAGTACCGCTCCCGGAAGCCGTACGTCCGCACCTCCCGGTACAGCACGTACACCTCCACCTCCGGCCGCAGCGCCTTCAGCCGCAGGGCGTTCTTCACCGCCTGCGTGCAGCACACCCGCGAGCAGTAGGGCCGCTCCTCCTCCCGCGACCCCACGCACTGGATCATCACCACCGACCGCACCTGCGCCAGCGTCCCTTCCGCCATCTGCTGCTCCAGCTCTCGCTGGCTCAGCACCCGCGGGTCCTCCCCGTACAGGTACTCCCGCGTCGCCGCCGGCCCGCCGCCCGTGGCCACCACCACCGCCCCGTGCTCCACCTCTTCCTCGCCCTCGGCGCCCCGCACCACCGACCGGTAGCGGCCCGCCTTGCCCGCCAGCCCCACCAGCTCGCTGCCCAGGCGCACCCGGATTCGCTCCTGGCCCCGCACCCGCTCCACCATGGCCCCCAGGGCCGCCTGCGGGTCGCTGCCGTCGGCCTGGCTGCGGATCTCCCGCCACTGGCCCCCAAGCTCCCCGGCGCGCTCCACCAGCTCCACCTCGTGGCCCATCTCCGCCAGGGCCAGGGCCGCGCTCATGCCCGCCGCCCCGCCGCCAACGACCACCACACCCTGGCTCCGCCCGCGCTCCTCCGCTCGCCTTTCCTCGCCGGCACCCCGCATGGCCCGCAGCCCCGCCACGGCCATGCCCACCAGCGACCGCGCCTTGGCCTCCAATCCGTTGCCGTTGCCGGCGTGGGGCAGCGCCACCTGCTCCCGCAGGTTCACCCGCGTCAGCAGCCTCGCCTCCAATCCCGCCCCGGCCATCAGCTCCGCGAACTCGTCCCCGTACAGCCGCGGCGTGCAACCCCCTATCACCACCCGGTTCACGCCCGCCGCCTCCATCGCCGCCCGCATGGCCGCCCGGCCCTCGGCGCTGCACGCCCGACCCACCACCTGCGACACGACCACCCCGGGCTGCTCCGCCGCCCAGGCCGCCACCTCCGCCACGCCCACCGCCGCCAGGGCGCCGTCGCACTCGCACACGAACACCCCCACCCGCGGCTCCTCGTCGGTGACGTCGCGCAGGCGCGCCCCGGACAAGTCCGGGACTCCGGAGGACTCCACGCCTCGCGGCTGGCTCTGCCCGGACAAGTCCGGGACTCCAATGGCTTCCTTCCCGGTCAAGTCCGGGACTCCGGCCACCCGGCCGGGGCGCTCTACGGCTTGCAGGTAGGCCGCTACCTCCGCCGCCGCCCCCGCCGCCTCGGCCACCGTCTCCGGAATGTCCTTCGGCTCCCGAAAGGCCCCCGCCACGAACACCCCAGGCCGGCCCGTCCACGCCGGCCGGTACCCGTCGCTCTGCGGAAAGCCCCACTCGTTCAGCGCCACCCCGAACCCGCGAGCCACCTCCTGTGCCCCCGCCGGCGGCCCAAAGCCCACGGCCAGCACCAGCAGCTCGAAATCCTCCTCCTCCAGACGCCCACCTTCGCCCACGTAGCTCAGCCGCACGTCCCGGTTCCCCCGCTGCTCGTGCACCGACGACGGCATCGCCCGCCGGTACCGCACCCCGGGCAGCCCCTGCACACCCGCCACGTACGCCTCGAAATCCTTGCCAAAGGCCCGCAGGTCCATGTAGAACACCGTCGCCTCCACCTCCGGCGACACCTTCTTGGCCAGCGCCACCTGCTTGGCCGTGTACATGCAACACGCCGACGAGCAATACCCCACCCCGCACAGGTTGTCCCGCGAGCCCACGCACTGCACAAAGGCCACCTTCTGCGGCGCTCGCCCGTCCGACGGCCGCGCCAGGCGCCCCACACCGCTGCCCGCCAGGCTCACCATCCGCTCGAACTCCAGGCTCGTCACCACGTTGTCGTACACCCCGTAGCCGTACTCGCCCTTCAGCCGCGCGTCAAAGGCCCCAAACCCCGGCGCCAGGAGCACCGCCCCTACCTCCAGCTCCTCCTCCCGAGCCGCCATCTCCAGGTCCACCGCCCCCCGCGGACAGGCCGTCACGCACGCCCCGCACCGCGTGCAGTACGCCGGGTCGATGACCCACGTATCCGGCACCGCCCGCAAGCCCGCCGGCCGGTGGATGGCCTTCTCCGGCCGCAGCCAGCCCTCGTGGTCGTGGGGCCGCGCCTCCGGGCAGGCTGCCGCGCACAGCCCGCAGCCGTCGCACTTCTCCCCGTCCACGAACCGCGCCTTGTGCACCACCCGCACCCGGTAGCCCGTGCCCTCCACCCCACGCATTCGCTCAGGGCATGCCTCCGCGCCCACCACCTCGGCGTAGGGCAGCAGCCGCACCCCGGCCCGCATGGCGCACTCCAGCGTCGGACAGTAGGCCGGCTGCTCCGGCAGCATCAGGCAGATGCCGCACGAGTCCGTCGGAAAGGTGTGGTCCAACAGGTGCATCGAACCCCCGATGGCCGGCGCCGCGTCCAACAACAACACCTCGCGACCCACCTCCGCCAGGTGCATGGCCGCCGCCATGCCCGCGATGCCCCCGCCCACGATCAGTACCGCCTGGCCGTCTCCAGCCTCACGCTCTCGCTCAGGGCCAGCGCCACGCATTCCCTCAGGGCTCATCTCGCTCATGCCTCCCCCATCCTCCCCATCAACGCTCGATGACGCCCACCCGCTTCAACAGCGGCCGCGGGTCCACCATGTGCCGCCCCAGCACCTTGCCCACCGGCAGCCCGTACGCCAGGGCCATCAGCTCTGTGAAATAAAAGATCGGCACCGGCTCGTACCCCGCCTTCGCCGGCCGCGGCAGCGGCCGCCCCCCGCGGTACAACTGCCGCCCGTCCACGTTGGCCATGCACATCGGACACGCCGTCGCCAGCGCCTCCGCTCCCGCCTCCCGCGCCGCCCTCGCCAGCCGGTCCACCAGGTGCACCACCACGTCGCTCCGGTTCAGCGTCAGGCTCCCCCCGCAGCAGTCCACCCCGTAGCTCCACGGCACCACCTCCGCCCCCAGCAGGCCCAGCACATAGTCCATCGACTGCGGATGCTCCGGGTCGTCCCACCGCCCCGTGTACTCTGGCGGCCGCACCAGCAGGCAGCCGTAGTAGCTGGCCACCTTGAACCCCTCCAGCGGCTTCCGCACCGCTCCCGCCAGCTCCTCCCGGCTCACGTCGCCGACCATCACCTCCAGCAGGCTCCGCGGCCGCACCCGCCCCGCCCACTTGACCCCCAATACCTCTTCCATCCGCCCCCGAAAACCACCGTCCTCCCCCAGCGCCTTCCCCGCCGCCGCCAGCCGCGAGTAGCACGCCGCGCACGGTATCGCCAGGTCCTCCAACCCCGTCTCCTGGGCCTTCACCAGGTTCCGCGCCGGCAGCGCCAGCGTCAGCTCCGCCTTCATGCTGTGCGCCGACGACGCCCCGCAGCAGTTCCAGTCCGGTATCTCGACCATCTCCAGGCCCAACCGCTCGCACACCAGCTCACTGCTCACCCCAAACTCCACTCCCGTGGAGTGCAACGTGCAGCCAGGATAGAACGCGTACCGCCTCATCCCCTCGCCCCCTTCCCTACTCCTTGCCGTACAACCGCTTGATCTCCCCCATGCCCTTGATCCGCTTCGGCAATGGATGGATCTTGCCCTTCACAAACATGTCCAGCCCCATGTCCAGGTCGCTCACCAGGTCCCCGCTCGTCACCTTGTACTGCATCAGCATCGTCAGCTCGTGCAGCCGCCCCCACCAACGGATGCTGTCCAGAAACGCCTGGTGCAGCTTGAACACCCGCTTCTCGCCGACGGCCACCCCTTCCTCCACCGCCATGTGCCGCAATACGTCGATGACCGCCCCGGCGTGGATCTCGTTGGGACAGCGCGTGCCGCACGTCTCGCAGCCGATGCACAGCCAGATGGCCGACGACGACAGAAGGACCTCCTTCTGCCCCAACTGCACCAGCCGCA
>DAOUHB010000061.1:0-16563 GCA_034428935.1 Anaerolineae bacterium
GACGCCGGGCGGCTGCGCCGCGACTCCTCCCGGCCCGGCCCCCAGGGCCAGGATCAAGGCAACGGCTGCCAGCCCCTGCAGCCACAGCGGCATGCGCTTGCGACTCATATTGACCTCCGATTGGGAACTGATTTGTCCGTGGCCTCGTCCAGCGTGGGCGGGGACACCGTGGGGGTTTGCCAGGCTGCCATCGTCGCCGGACAGGCCCATCATAGCCGCGCCCGGGCCGCCTGTCAAGTCGGGGGCGACTGCGGGCGGGGCCGGCCTGGACCGGGCCCTGCCCCATCGCCAGGGTTGTTGCATGTTCACTTGACAGCGGCTCAACAGAGAAAGCTCGCCGGGGATCTGCCGATCCCCGGCGAGCTTGAGAGTGGCGGATTGTTATCCGCCACGAGCAGTGGCAGGGAGAAGAAACGCGACTGTGACATGACTCTGCACCATCGCCGCCGTTGCTTGACAGCGGCGCCTTCTTGTGTTTTACTGGCAGAGTCGCCCTTCCGGCCTCGACGGCGAAAGCCGGCGGCGGTCGCCGTGGGCCCGGGAACCTACACGTCTGCCCATCGTCTTATGATCGATTCAGCACGCCGCCCGCGTGAAGGAGTTGACCCATGCATCCAGAAGGTCTGCGCCGGGCGCACCGTTTCCTGGCGCGTCATTCGCTCTATCCGTTGCTCTTGGCCTCATTCCTGGTCGTACTTTTGCTGGCCATGCGGCTCGTACGCAGCGGCGAGCACGTCTTCCTCGGTATGCCCTGGAACCTGTTCCTGGCCTGGATACCCTACCTGGCCAGCCTGTGGGTGCTGCGGCTGCACCGCACCCGGCCGGGCCGCTGGTGGGCGCTTCTCATCCCCAGCGGGCTGTGGCTGGCCTTCTTTCCCAATGCCCCCTACCTCCTCACCAGCTTCTGGCACCTGCACCCCCGGCCCTTTGTGCCCGAATGGTTCGACATCGGCCTCTTGTTGCTCCTGGCCGTGACCGGCCTCTTGCTCGGCATCCTGTCGCTGCGGGCCATGCAGCGCGTGGTGGAGCACTATTTTGGGCGGCTGCTGGGCTGGCTCTTTGTCCTCGTCTCCCTGGGCCTGTGCGGCCTGGGCATCTACCTGGGACGGTTCTTGCGGTGGAATAGCTGGGACTTGTTGCTGAACCCGCGGGGCGTCCTGGCCGACGTGGCCGTCCGCCTGGCCAATCCCACGGACTATGCCCAGACCTACGGCGTCACCCTGCTCTTTGCCGCCATCCTCCTGGTGTGTTACCTGACCCTCACCTCGCGAGAGCAGGCCTGACGGCCGGGGAGCGACGGATGACACGAGACCGGGCCGGCCGCGCCACCGCCCGCCGTCCATTTGACAGAGGGGCCGGGTGTGTGCTACACTTCACAAAGTCGGGCCGGGCCGGCGCGAGCGCGCGCCGCCAGGTGCGAGGCACTGGGGGGAGGAAGGCCAGCGCAACACAGGGGCATTCCTCTTTCTTTTTGCCGGCAACCGGCTTTGGAGAAAGGAATCGGCGTGAATGAAAATCCTGGTTCTGAACTGTGGCAGTTCTTCCGTCAAGTATCAGCTCTTTGACCTGAACGACGAGGTAGAGACGGTTCTGGCAAGCGGCCTCGTCGAAGAGGTGGGCCTCGGCAGCCCGAGCCTGACCCACCGCCGCCCGGGCCACGACAAGCTGCAGCGGGCCAGGCTGGAGGTCAAGAACCACACCGACGCCATTCGCCTGGTCCTCGACATCCTGGTCGACCCCGAGCATGGCGTTCTGGGCAGCGTCCAGGAGCTGGACGCCGTGGGCCATCGCGTGGTCCACGGTGGCGAGCGCTTTGCCGGCTCGGTGCGCATCGACGCCGAGGTGATGGACGCCCTCTACGACAACGTGCCCCTGGCGCCCCTGCACAACCCGCCCAACATCCAGGGCATCGAGGCGGTCACCGCCCTGCTGCCCGACATCGCCCAGGTGGGCGTCTTTGACACGGCCTTTCACCAGACGATGGAGCCCCATTCGTATCTCTATGCCCTGCCCTACCGCTACTATCGCGACTATGGCGTGCGGCGCTATGGCTTTCACGGCACCTCCCACCAGTACGTCGCCCGGCGAGCCGCGGCCTACCTGGGCCGGCCCATCGACGAGCTCAAGATCGTCACCTGCCACCTGGGCAACGGCGCCAGCATCACCGCCGTGCGCCACGGCCGCTCGGTGATGACGAGCATGGGCTTTACCCCGCTGGAAGGCATGCCCATGGGCACCCGCTGCGGCGACATCGACCCGGCCATCGTCCCCTGGATCATGGAGCGGGAGGGCCTGGACGTCGAGGGCATCAACCGCGTCCTGAACAAGGAGAGCGGCGTCCTGGGCCTGTCGGAGCTTTCGAGCGACATGCGCACCTTCGAGGAGGCCCTCCGCGCCGGGCCCGACCACCCCCATTACGAGCGCTCCCTCCTCGTGCTCAAGCTGTACACCCAGCGCGTCAAGGGCTTTATCGGGGCCTATGCCGCCATCATGGGCGGGCTGGATTGCGTCGTCTTTACCGGGGGTGTCGGCGAGAATTTCGTGCAGGTGGTCGAATGGTCGTGCCAGGGCCTGGAGTTCCTGGGCATCGACGGGGTACAGGCCAGGCGCGCGGCGGGCGAGATCGTAGAGGCGTCCACGCCCGGCTCTCGCACGCGCGTGCTCATCGTGCCCACCAACGAGGAGCTGGCCATCGCCCGCGACACCTACGACATCGTCACGGCGTAGGGGCGCGCCGCCGCGGGGCCAGCAGCCGCAACGTGAAGACAGAGGTTAGTATGACCGAAGAGGATCCAAGAATCGTCGAACTACGCGAGATGCGTCAGAAGGCCCGGCTGGGCGGCGGTGTGGAACGCATCGCCCGGCTCCACGCCCAGGGCAAGATGACTGCCCGCGAGCGGCTGCTCTACCTCCTCGATCCCGGCACCTTTAACGAGCTGGAGCCCTTTATCACCCACCAGGGTGACGAGCTGGGGCTCGACTCGGAAAAGTACCTGGGCGAGGGCGTGGTGACAGGCTACGGGCAGATCGATGGCCGCTCGGTGTACGTCTATGCCCAGGACTTTACCGTCTTTGGCGGCACCCTGAGCGAGATGCACAGCCGCAAGATCTGCCGGGTGATGGACCTGGCCGTGCGCAACGGCGACCCCATCATCGGCCTAATCGATTCGGGCGGCGCCCGCATCCAGCAGGGCGTCAAGGCCCTGGGCGGCTATGCCGAGATCTTTCGGCGCAACGCCCAATACTCGGGCGTCGTGCCCCAGATCAGCGTCATGCTCGGTCCCTGCGCCGGCGGCGCGTCCTACTCGCCGGCCATCACCGACGTCATCATCATGGTCGAAAAGCAGTCCTACATGTTTATCACCGGCCCGGCGGTCATCAAGGCCGTCACCGGCGAAGAGATCGACGCCGAGAGCCTGGGCGGCACCAACGTCCACATGACCATGAGCGGCACGGCCCACATGACCGCGCCCGGCGAGCAGGAGGCCCTTGACCTCTGCCGGCGCGTCCTGGGGTATTTTCCCTCCAACAACGTCGAGGACCCGCCCTACATCGTGCCGGCCGACGACCCCCTGCGCATGGACGACGAGCTGAACACGCTCGTCCCCATCGACCCCACCGCGCCCTACGACATGCACGACGTCATCTACCACGTCGTGGACGCGGGCACCTTCGAGGAGGTCCAGCCCGGCTGGGCGCGCAACTCGATCGTCGGCTTTGCCCGCATGGGCGGCCACAGCGTGGGCATCGTCGGCCAGGAGCCCAGCATCATGGCCGGCGTCATCGACCTGGACGCCGCCGACAAGATCTCGCGCTTTGTGCGCATGTGCGATTGCTTTAACCTGCCCCTGGTCACCTTTGTGGATTCGCCCGGCTTTCTGCCCGGCATCGACCAGGAGCACCGTGGCATCATCCGCCACGGGGCCAAGGTGCTGTATGCCTACTCCGAGGCCACCGTGCCCAAGATCAGCATCATCACCCGCAAGGCCTACGGCGGCGCCTACGTGGTCATGAGCAGCAAGTTCCTGGGCACCGACGTCAACTATGCCTGGCCCAGCGCCGAGATTGCCGTCATGGGCGCCGAGGGCGCGGTCAACATCGTCTACCGCAAGCAGATCCAGGCCGCGGCCGATCCCGACGCCGAGCGGGCCCGCCTGGTGGAAGAGTACCGCCGCAACTTTTCCAATCCCTACCACGCCGCCAGCGCCGGCTACATCGACGACGTTATCGAGCCGCGCGAGACCCGACCCAAGATCGTGGCCGCCCTGGCCGTCCTGCGAGACAAGCAAACCTCCGGGCCGCCGCGGAAGCACGGCAACATCCCGATGTAGGCGGGCAGGAGGCAAGTGTGAACGACCTGACGAATGCCCTGTTTATTACCGTGGCGGGCATGGGGCTGGTGTTTGTCACCATCGTGCTGTTCTGGGGCATGATGTCCCTCATGATGCGCCTCATCGCCGGCCGCGACCGGGAAGAGTCCGCCGTCGAGACGGAGGCCGGCCCGGCCGGCACGACGGCCGGCCTGGAGATGCAGCGCCGCGCTGCCCTGGCCGCCGTGGCCGCGGCCCTGGCCCTGGAGGCCGAAGAAAAGCCCCGGCCCTTCCCCCTGCCGCCTCCGGTGTTGGTCAACACCTGGCAGTCGGTGATGCGCGCCCGGCACCTTGCCCGGCGAGGAGACCTGCGATGAAAGTTAAGATCAAGCTGGACGATCAGTCCTTCGACGTAGAGATCGACAATCTCAACG
This sequence comes from Anaerolineae bacterium, assembly GCA_034428935.1. Classification (GTDB taxonomy): domain Bacteria; phylum Chloroflexota; class Anaerolineae; order JAAYZQ01; family JAAYZQ01; genus JAAYZQ01. The sequence continues at coordinate 4,745 of DAOUHB010000061.1, forward strand.
CCCGGCCCATCCTGGCCACCGTGGACGGACACACCTTCGAGGTCTGGCCTGAGGAGGGCGCGGCAGTCGCTGTGCCATCCGCGCCGCCGGCGGCACCCCGGCCCGCCGTGACGCCCCCGCCGCCCCGCCCCACCCGGCGCATGGCCGGCGAGGAGGCCGCGGCCCCACGGCAGGCCCGCAAGGCGATCTTTGCTCCCATCCCGGGCGTCATCGACTCGGTGGCCGCCCACCCGGGCGACGCAGTGGCCGCCGGCCAGGAGATGTGCGTGCTGGAAGCCATGAAAATGAAGAACATCATCCGCGCCCCGCGCGCGGGCGAGATTGCCGCGGTCCACGTCACGGTCGGCCAGCACGTGAAGCACAATGACCTGCTGTTCGAATATGCCGAGGGCTAGGCTGCCGGGGATTCGCCACCCATCCCCCGACCAGGGAGGTCGCCATGGATTTGAGTAACCTGGGGAATGAGCTGATCAAGGGACTGGCCAACTTTGAGCCGGGCAACGCCGTGATGATCTTTATCGGGTGCCTGCTCATCTACCTGGCCATTTCCAAGCGGTACGAGCCGGTGCTGCTGCTGCCCATCGGCCTGGGCTGCATCCTGGCCAACATTCCCCTGTCGGGCATGATGGTCACCGACGAGGACGGCTTTTTTTACATCCTGTACCACGCCGGCATTCTCACCGAGCTGTTTCCGCTGCTCATCTTTATCGGCGTGGGCGCCATGATCGACTTCTCGCCGCTGCTCTCCCAGCCCAAGATGGTCCTCCTGGGGGCCGCCGGCCAGTTCGGCATCTTTGGCACGCTCATCCTGGCCACGCTCCTGGGTTTTCCCCTCAACCAGGCGGCCTCCATCGGCGTCATCGGCGCCATCGACGGGCCCACGTCCATCTTTGTGGCCACCAAGCTGGCGCCCGAGCTCCTGGCGCCCATCGCCGTGGCCGCCTATTCCTACATGAGCCTCATCCCCATCATCCAGGTGCCCATCATGAGGCTGCTGACCACCAAGGAGGAGCGGCTCATCCGCATGGACTATGCCCCCAAGCCGGTGTCCAGGCGGGCGCTCATCATCTTTCCCATCGCCATCACCCTCGTGGCCGGCCTGCTGGTGCCCGCCTCGGTGCCCCTCGTCAGCATGTTGATGCTGGGCAACCTCCTCCGCGAGAGCGGCGTGGTCGACCGCTTGCGCAAGGGCGCCGAGAACGAGATCATTAACGTGTCGACGCTCTTCCTGGGGCTGACGGTGGGCGCCACCATGACCGCCCGGAGCTTCTTGAACTGGGAGACGTTGGGCATCATGGCCCTGGGCCTGATCGCCTTTATCCTGGACACGGTCGTGGGGCTGCTCTTTGGCAAGCTGATGATGGTCCTCAGCGGCCGCAAGATCAACCCCCTCATCGGCGCCGCCGGCATCAGCGCCTTTCCCATGGCCGGCCGCCTGGCCGCCCAGGTGGCCCAGGAGGAGGATTTCGAGAACTTTATCCTGATGCACGCCATGGGCGCCAACACCGCCGGGCAATTGGGCAGCGTCATGGCCGGCGGCGTGCTCCTGGCCCTGGTGACGGGGCTCATGTAACCGGCCCGCGTGCGATCCGGGACGCTCCGGAACTCCCCCCTGGCCCGGACGGCCAGGACGGGCGACTTGTCGGGGCCGGGCCTGGCCCGCCGCAAGCTCTGCCCGGACAAGTCCGGGACTCCGGGCTCGTGTGCTACCCGGACTCCCCCCTGGCCCGGACGGCCAGGACTCCCCGACTTGTCGGGGCCGGGCCGTCACCTCTGAGAGCCTTCCCGGACAAGTCCGGGACTCCGGGCTCGTGCGCTACCCGGGGCCTCCTACATCAGCGGCAGCAGGTACCGTACCCAGACGTAGGCCGTCGACAACAAGAGCGACATGACGGCCGTGACGAGGCCGTAGCCCAGGAACTCGCGGAAGCGGATGGGGTGGCCGCTCCGGGCCGCCAGGTCGGCGACGACGACGTTGGCCGAGGCGCCCACCAGCGTCATGTTGCCCCCCAGGCAGGCGCCCAGGGCCAGCGACCACCACAATGGCTGGATGGGCAGCGTTTGGCCCAGGCTTTCGACGATGGGGATCATGGTCGTGGTGTAGGGGATGTTGTCCACGATCCCCGAGGCGACGCTGGAGAACCACAGCAGCACCGTGGCCGTCACGCCCAGGTTGCCCCCCGTCAGGCGCACGGCGGCATCGGCGATGGTCTCGATGATCCCCACCTTGACCAGCGCCTCGACGGTGATGAACAACCCCACAAAGAAAAAGAGCGTCGTCCACTCCACGTCTTGCAGGACGGGCTGCGGATCGCGGTGGCTCCAGAGCAGCAGGACGGTGGCGCCCGCCAGGGCAATGGTCGCCGGTTGCAGGTTCAGCGCGCCGTGGATGAAAAAGCCGACGAGCACCGCGCCGATGACGACCAGCGACTTGGCCAGGAGGCGCGGGTCGGTGATGAGCGCCCCGGGCTGCAATACTTTGACGTCGGTCGACGGCCTGGCCGGCTGGCTAATGTCCTTGCGGAACATGAGCCAGCACATCCCCAGGAAGGCGATGAGAATGACCACCGTGATGGGGGCCATGTTCGCGGCAAAGGTCAAGAAGTCAATGTCCGCCGCGCTGCCGATGAGGATGTTCGGCGGGTCGCCGATGAGGGTTGCCGTCCCCCCGATGTTGGACGCCAGGATCTCGGAGATGAGGAACGGGATGGGGCTGATCCCCAGGTTGGCGGCGACAAAGAGCGTCACCGGCGCCACCAGGATGACGATGGTCACGTTGTCCAGAAAGGCCGAGCTGATGGCCGTGACGATGGACAGGACGATCAGGATGCGAAAGGGCCTGTCGCGCCCCAGGCGCACCGCCTGCACGGCGATCCACTGGAAGAGGCCGGTCTCGCGGAGCAGGTTGGCGATCATCATCATGCCCGCCAGGAGAAAGATGACGTTCCAGTCGATAGAGATGAGGGCCTGGTCCTGGGGAAGCACGCCCACCAGGATCATGGCCATGCCGCCCAACAGCGCGGCGATGGTGCGGTGCATGCGCTCGCCGATGATGAGCCCATAGGTGATCAGGAAAATGCCGGCAGCCAACCAGGCGTCGCTCACGCAGCTTGCTCCTTGCCCGGGCCCCCATCGGGGCCCTCGATCCGTCCCACGCAGCAGGACAGCAATGTCAGCAGGTCGATATAGCCGATGACGTGGTAGCGCCCGTCGACCACGGGCAGGCCGGGCAGGCGATGGTCGTGCATGCGCTTGAACGCCTCCTTCAGCGTGTCACCCTGGGTGATCCACACCGGCTCTGACATGGCATCGCCCGCGGTGCGCAGGGTGCTCTTCCGGGCAAAGTCCATCATCTCTTCCATGTCGGTAATGTCCCGGAGAAACTCCTCGGGCATGATGCGGAAAAAGAGGTCGTTGGCCAGGGAGTGCAGGTCGAGGACGCCCACGAGCCGGCCGTCGGCCTCGGTGACGGCGGCCACCTGGACGCCGGGAACGCGGAGCATGACCTCGGCCACGTCTTCGAGGGGCGTCTCGCGCAGGACGGTGGCCGCCTCCCGGAGCAACATGGGCAGCACCTTTTCTATGGGGGTATCTCGCCGGACGACCCAGTCGGGCTGCACGGCGGCGGGCAGGGGGGTCGGCGTCTCCCGGCGGCGTGTCTTGTGCAGGCCCTTGACCTGGGCCACGGGCACCACCAGGAGCAGCCCGCTGTGGGGCTCGTCAAAATTGCCCAGGGCGCGCTCGGCTTCGGCGATGGCCCTGGCCAGCAGGTCGGGGTCTTCGATGCCGGCCAGCAGCGTGCGCTGCCCCGAGTCCTCCGAGTCCAGCAGCCGCTCCAGGCCGCCCAGGCCCACCCGGCTCAGCCAGGTGGTCATGCGATACGCCCCCGTGCTCCTGAGGATGGTCGCCCCCGGCACGCCGATCTTTTGCCAGGCGTGCAGCAGGTCGGGCAGCTTGGCGACGTTGTGCACGACAATAATGACCAGGAACCCTATCCTGTTCTCCATCTGTAACCTCCTTTGGCTCTCTGGTTTTGGATGCCACTACGTCACGCCTTCCAGGCCGGCACCCGGTGATAGAGAGGGCCGGCACGTCCGAGAAACGATTCCCAATTGTACCACAGGCAAGGCGAGTTGCCAACAAGGGGCCGTTTTCTTGGCGCGGCTGTTCCAGATCGGTCGCCCCGCCCTCACCTTCGCTATGGCAGGCCTACGTCTCGGCGACCTCCCGGGGCGCGCTGCGGACCAGCTCGGCGACGCCTTCGACGCTGTCGGGGGAGCCCAGCAGGATTAGCTCGTCGTCGGCAAACATCTGCACGTCGCCGCCCGGGTTGGTGAGCATCAGGGTATCCCGGCGAATGGCCAGCAGGGTAACGTCGTATTTCTGTCTCAGGTCGAGTTGTGCCAGGGTCTGGCCGACCACCGGCGACGTGTCGGGAATCCGCAGCCGGTAGACCTGGACATCGGGGAGCTGGGCCTGGAGATCCGGGAACCGAATGGACTCCAGGGCGTGGGTGCGCAGGTCGTAGTGGCCGCTCAGCTCGTCGACGACCGTCCCCGACCAGAGGGGCACGCCGCCGAAATAGGCGGCGCGGCCGATCATGTGCGCCGCCACCGGCGCGGTGAGGAGCACGAAGGCAATCGTCGCCAGGGCGCGGCTGGTGATGCCCAGCTCGCCAAAGTAGATGGCCGCGGCCAGGAGCGTGGAGCCGACGCCCAGCGTGGCGACCTTGGTCGTCGTCGACATGCGCGTGTACAGGTCGGGCATGCGCAGGATGCCGATGCCGGCCACGAACATGAACACCCCCCCGATGAGCAGCAGAATGGCGCTCAGGACCTCTCGCATGCTCACACCCTCTTTTCCAGGTAGCGGGCAAAGGCCACCGTTCCGAGAAAGGCCAGCAGCCCGAGGACGATGGCGACGTCGAGGACCACGGGCCGGTCGGTGATGATGGCATAGACGGCGATGATGCCGATGGCCAGCGTCGAGAGCAGGTCGAGGGCGACGACCCGGTCGGGCAGGCTGGGCCCCCGGGCCAGGCGCACAAAGGCCATCACCGCCGCCAGGCTCAACAGGGGCAGCACCAGGAACAGCGCCAGGTTTTGCACGTTCATCGGAATACCTCCAGGAGCCGCCGCTCAAAGCCCTCCTTGATGTTGCGCCGGAAGCCGTCGGCGTCTTCCAGGTGCATGGTGTGCACGTACAGGACGCGCCGGTCGGTCGAGATGTCCAGGCTCAGGGTGCCGGGGGTCAGGGTGATGAGGTTGGCCAGCAGCGTGATCTCCGAGTCGGTCCGGGCGTCCAGGGGCACGGCGACGATGCCGGGGCGCAGGGTTTGGCGCGGCGACAGCACGGCATAGGCGACCTGCAAATTCGCCAGGATCAGCTCCCAGACAAAAAAGAGGACAAAGGCGGGCAGCCGGCGCGTCAACTGGAAGTAGTGCAGGGGCCCCAGGGTGCGCTGCATCAGCCACAGCATCACGTAGCCCAGGACGAGGCCGATGATCAGGTTCCCCAGGGTAAACTCCCCGGTCAGGGCCACCCAGGCCAGGGCCAGCAGGACGTCAAGGAGAAACATGGTTAGGGCAATCCTTCCAGTACGATCTGCACATAGTTGGCCGGGTTGAGCAACTCTTCGGCCGCCCGCGCCGACAGGACCAGGATCGGCTCGGCGGCCAGCCCGATGGTGACCGTCAGCGCGGCCAGCAGGGCGATGGGCAGGAGCATCACGGCCCACGAGCCGCGGCCCCCGGCCCGGCCGGCCTGCTCCGAGTCTTCGGCCTCCGCGCTTTCCTTCCAGAAGGCCTCGGCCCAGATCTTGGTCATGGAGAACAGGGTCAGGACCCCCACGGCCAGGGCGGTGCCGGCGATGACGTACTCTTGCGCGTTCAGCGCCGCCTGGATGAGGCTCAGCTTGGCCCAGAAGCCGGACAGCGGCGGGATGCCGGCCAGCGACAGGGCCGGGATGAGGAACAGGACGGCCAGCGCCGGGTAGGCGCGGTACAGCCCTCCGAGGCTTTCGAGCTGGTAGGTCCCGCGCAGCCGGTGCACGACGCCGCTCACCAGGAACAGGTTTGTCTTGACGATGATGTGGTGGATGATGTAAAAGACCGACCCCGTGAGGGCCAGGGGTGTGAACAGCCCCAGGCCGACGATCATGTAGCCGATCTGGCTGACGATGTGGAAGGACAGGATGCGGCGGAACTCGCCCTGGGCCGCCGCCCCCAGCACGCCCGTCACCATCGTCAGCCCGGCGACGACCAGGATGACCGTGTGCGTAAAGCCCACGTTCCCCACAAAGAGCAGGGTAAAGACCCGGATGAGGGCATAGACCCCCACCTTGGTCAGGAGCCCGGCAAAGATGGCCGAGACGGCGGCGGGCGGCGTGTGATACGAGGCCGGCAGCCAGAAAAAGAGGGGAAAGACGGCGGCCTTGATGCCAAAGGCCACCAGCAGCAGCATCGACAGGGTCGTCACCAGGCCCGGCTGCTCCGACCCGTTCAGCACGCGGGCCAGGTCGGCCATGTTCAGCGTGCCGGCCACGCCGTACAGGATGCCGACGGCCGACAGAAAGAGGGCTGACGACATGAGGTTGAGTGTCACGTACTTGACCGCGCCCTCAAGCTGCGCCCGCTCGCCGCCCAGCGCCACGAGGACGAACGAGGCAATGAGCATTACCTCGAACCAGACAAAGAGGTTGAACATGTCGCCCGTCAGGAAGGCGCCGCACACGCCCATGAGCAGGATGTTCAACAGGGGGTAGTAGCCGAATGCCTCGCGTCTGGCGTCCATGCTGGCCAGGGAATAGACGGCCACGGCCAGGCCCATGAGCCCGGCCAGGACCACCATGATGGCGCTGAACAGGTCGGCCGCCAGGGTGATGCCAAAGGGAGCGGGCCAGTTGCCCACCTGCGTTGCCTGGATGCCCCGCTGCCAGACGGCGCCCAGCAGCCACAGCCCCGCGCCGAGCAGCGCCGCGGTCCCCACCACGCTCAGCCAGCGCTGCACGTGGCGCCGCTTCCAGGCCAGCAGGCTGAGGATCGCCGTGAAGAGCGGGATCAGGATGGGGAGGACCAGGATGAGGTTCATCGCCGCTCGCCTACGTATCCGTCGTGGTCATGTCGTCGAGGTCATCGGTGCCCACCGTCTGGTAGGCGCGCTTGATGAGCACCACGGCAAAGGCCTGGAGGCCAAACCCGATGACGATGGCCGTCAGGATGAACGCCTGGGGCAGCGGGTCGGCAAAGGGCTCGACGAGCTGCGCCGCGTCGCCGGCGATGATGGGCGGCGCGCCGCGGGTCAGGCGGCCCACCGTAAAGATCAACAGGTTCACCGCCTGGCTGAGGATGGCCAGCCCGATGATCAGCTTGACGATGCTGCGGCGCATCATCATGTACAGCCCGGCCGCGAACAGGCCGCCGACGACAAAGGCCAGGATGATCTGCACGTCACTCCTCCGACAGCTCAAAGACGATGGTCAGCACGACGCCGATGACGACCATGTACACGCCCACGTCGAACAACAGCGGAGAGCCGACGTGCCCCAGTACCGACACCGTGCCCTCGCTCCACAGGCCGGTCATGAACGGCAGCCCGGCGCCCAGGCCAAAGAGCCCGCTGACGGCGGCCACCCCCAGGCCCAGGCCGATGAGGGCGCGGGGGTCGATGCCCAGCAGGCGCCGCGCCAGGGCCACGCCATAGGCGATGGAGTGCAGCGCGAGGCCCGCCGCGGCCACCAGGCCCCCGACAAAGCCTCCCCCCGGCTCGTTGTGGCCCCGCAATAAGAGAAAGACCGAGAAGAGCAGCAGCAGGGGCAGCAGGTATCGTGTTGCCGTGGACAGGATCATGGAAGTCATGGGCAAATTCCCCTCACTGACGACGGGCTCGTAGTAACGGCTTCAGCCGTTTTTCCACCGCAACCACCCATCCGATCATCGCCGACACGCTACTCGTGCAGGCGCAGCTTCATCAATGCATACACCCCGACGGCCGCCGCGGCCAGGACCGTGATCTCGCCCAGGGTGTCCATCCCGCGAAAGTCCACCAGGATCACGTTGACCAGGTTGCGGCCGTGGGCCAGCTCCAGGCTGTTGGCGGCAAAGTAGGGCGCCAGCCGCGAGCGCAGCGGGACGGAGGTCACGGTCAGGACCAGCGTGGTCATCAGCCCGCCCGCCGCCAGGGCCACCACCGCCTCGCGGATGCGCGTCCCCCGGTTGGAGAGGACGGCGAAACGAGGCAGGCGGTACAGCACCAGGACGAAAAGGATGACCGTCAGCGTCTCCAGGGCAAACTGGGTCATGGCCAGGTCAGGCGCGCCGAACAGGACGTAAATCACCGCGGTGCTGTAGCCGATGACCCCCAGGGCCGCCACGGCGGCCAGCCGCGACCGCGAGAACACGGCCATGAGGGCAGCCAGCACGATCAGGACGGCGATCAATGCCTCGTGAAACCGGACGTCCAGCCCGACGGCCGGCCAACCGGGGAGGCCCATGCCGGCCAGGGTGTAGCCGGCCAGCCCGACGGTGGTCAGGATGATGATCACGATATAGTAGCGCAGGTAGCCGCTTTGCAGCAGGCGGGTCTGGGCGCGGGCCACGACGTTCAAGCCCTTGAGCGACAGCTCGTACCAGCGCTCCGGCCCCCACCCCGACACCGTGCGCACGGCCGAGCGCAGCGCGGGGCTGGCGGCCCGGCGCAGGGGCGCGCTCGCCAGGAACAGGGCCACACCCAGGGCCAGCGTCAGGATGCTGAGGAGCAGGACGGGGTTCACGCCGTGCCACAACCCCAGCTCCACGACGGTGGGCTCGGCCCGGATGGCGCTCACCGCGGGGGACAGGAAAACGGTGGCCACGGTCTCGGGGAACAGGCCGATGGCCAGCCCCAGCCCCGCCAGGATCACCGGCCCGAGCCAGAAGGCCACCGGCGCCTCGTGGGGCTCTTTGGGCGTGTTCTTCCGCCGGCCAAAGAACGGCCGGATGCCCACGATGGCGGCCGCGGCCACCAGCATGATGTTGGACGCCACCCCGGCCACGGTGACGACCGTCGCCGCCCGGGGCGCCTGCAAGTTGGCCTCGTAGAGCAGCTCCTTGTTGATAAAGCCCAGGAGCGGCGGCAGGCCGGCCATGGACAGCGCGGCCAGCCCGGCGGCGGCCGCCGTGATGGGCATGGCCCGGGCCAGCCCCCCCAGGCGCGTCACGTCGCGGGTGCCGGTCTCGTGGTCCACCGTCCCGGCCACCTGGAACAGCGCGCCCTTGTACAAGGCGTGGGCCACCAAAAAGACCATGGCCGCCTGCACCGACAGCGTCGTGTCCAGCCCAATCATCAACACCAGGGCGCCCAGCACGCTGAGCGTCGAGTAGGCCAGGACGCGCTTGAGGTCGGTCTGCCACAGGGCAAACAGGGCGCCCGTCAGCATCGTCGTCGCGCCGGCCAGGGTGACCAGGTAGTGCCAGGCGTCGTTGCCGCCCAGGACCGAGCTAAAGCGCGCCAGCAGGTAGACCCCCGCTTTGACCATGGTCGCCGAGTGGAGATAGGCGCTGACGGGGGTGGGGGCCTCCATGGCGTTGGGCAGCCAGAAGTGAAAGGGCACCTGGGCCGACTTGGTAAAGGCCCCGACCAGGATCAGCAGCAGCATGGGCATGTACAGCGGATGGGCCTGCAGCGCCTCGCCCTGGTCCAGCAGGACCGACAGCTCGAAGCTGCCGCCCGCCTGGCCCATGAGCAGCAGCCCGGCCAGCAGCGCCAGCCCGCCGGCCCCGGTCACCAGCAGTGCCTGCAGCGCCGCCGCCCGGGCGGTGGCCTTGTGGTGCTCGAAGCCGATCAACAGGTAGGAGGTGAGGCTGGTCAGCTCCCAGAAGACGAACAGGGTGATGACGTTGCCCGCCAGCACCACCCCCAGCATCGACGCCATGAAGGCCAGGATGAGGGCGTAAAAGCGGCCCAGTTGCGGATGGCCGGCCAGGTAGCCGCCGGCGTAGACGATGATCAGGGCGCCGATGCCGCTGATGAGGACGGCAAAGATCAGGCTCAGTCCGTCGACGTAGAACGACAGGCCGACGCCCAGGCTGGGCACCCAGTCGTGGTAGATGGTGAGAACCCCATCGGCTCCGAGCTGTTGGTGATAGCTGCCAAAGTAGACGGCCAGGGCGAGGGGCAGCAGGGCGAGGATCCAGCCCGTGGCCCTGCGGCCGGCGCGGTGCAGCCAGGGGGCCGCAACCGCCAGCGCAAAGCCGGACAGGGTTGCCAGGGTGATGCCCATTGTCGTTATCGCTCCGGCCCGGGCAAAGTCGGGACCCGGCCGGCGCCCGCCGCCCGGCGCGCGCCTCTGGCCCGATGTGGCTCTGTCTCTTTCGTTGTGCTGCCGGCTCGGGCCATCACCCGACGGGCTTGCATGCGTTCGACTCCTTGCTCCTTGTGTGAGGGCGCCTGGTCCCCCGGCCGGGATGCGTGCGCGTCGAGGGTAGGATGCCCGGGAAGGCTGCGTGGAAGTTTACGGTCCTGCGCTGAACCTGTGCGTGAGTATACTATGCAAAACCGGGCAAGTCAAGAAGCCCGGGTCGCGTTTACCTTACATCCACTTGCGCTCGCGCCCCTCGGCGTCGGCGGCCTTGAGGGCGGCCACCACCTTCTCGGGGGTGATGGGCGCCGGCTCGTTGTGGATGGTCTCGCCCTCGGCGCAGGCGGCCTCTGCCACCCGGTGCAGATCCTCGTCGGAGGCGTCCTCCAGGCCGATCTCGGCCAGGGTGGTAGGCAGCCCGATCTCCTCGCAAAAGCTATAGACCTCGTCGACGATGTCAGGGGGCCGGTCGGCAAGAAACAGGGACGCCAGCGTGCCAAAGGCCACCTTCTCGCCGTGATAGTGCTCGTGGGTTTGTTCCAGGACGGTGAGGCCGTTGTGAATGGCGTGGGCGGCGGCCAGCCCCCCGCTCTCGAAGCCCAGCCCGCTCAACAGGGTGTTGGCCTCGACGACGTGCTCCAGGGCGGGGGTCACGGCGTGGACCTCGCAGGCCCGTTTGGCCAGGGCCCCGTACTCCAGGAGCGTATCGTAGCACAGCCTCGCCAGGGCGTAGGCCGTCATGGAGCCCACATCGCCGGTCATGTTGCCGGCGTACTTGCGCTTGCACGACTCGGCCTCGAACCAGGTGGCCAGGGCGTCGCCCATGCCCGACACCAGAAACCGCACCGGGGCCTGGGCCACGATCTCGGTATCGACCAGCACCAGGTCGGGATTGCGGGGCAGGACGAGGTAGCGCTTGAACTCGCCCTCGGGGGTATAGATCACCGCCAGCGCGCTGCACGGCGCATCGGTGGAGGCGATGGTCGGCACGACGGCCACCGGGCTGTCCAGCTCGTAGCCGACCGCCTTGGCCGTGTCCAGCGCCTTGCCGCCGCCGATACCCACCACCAGGTCGCAGTCGTTCTGCCTGCCGGCGGCCACCAGCCTCTCGATCTCCTCATCGGAGCACTCGCCGCCAAACTCCTCGACGACGACGCTGATGGACTCTTCCATCTTGCGGGGGTCGAGCAGCAGGTTGTCGAGGACAAAGGGGTCGACGACCATGAGCGCCCTTTGTCCGAAGCGGGGCAGCTCGGCCCCCAGCCTCTTGAGGGCCTGGAAGCCCTGCACGTAACGTCCGGGGAACATTGTGGTCCTGATCATCCTGTTTCTCCATTTCGTGGCTTGCCCGGAGCCGGGCCGGCGTCCGGGGCAAGGCGAAGCCATGGCGCAACTTCGTTGCAGCCGTGATCGGTGCGAGAACCCTGGCGCGCCGCCGCCGGCGTCCATCGTCGGAAAGGTGGCGCGATGCAATGGCTGATGG
>DAOUHB010000062.1:0-11795 GCA_034428935.1 Anaerolineae bacterium
GCACCTCAGCCGCTGGCGCCGGCAACGGGACCTTGGCCAGCTGGATGGCCTGGAGCCGGCGAAGCGCGGCCCCAAGACCGCGGCGGACACGGCCCTGGCCAGAGAGGTCGCCCGGCTACAGCGCGAGAACGAGGCGCTGCGAGCTCGACTGGAACGGGCGGAAGCCATCATTGACGTGCAAAAAAAAGTCTCACAACTACTTGGGCTGGATCCCAGAACGAACGAGAAAGAAAGCAAATGATGCTCGGGGCAGCAGAAGAGCTGGGCAAGACTGTGGGCGTGGCGGAGGCATGCCGGGCCCTGGTCGTTCCTCGGAGCAGCCTGTACCGGGCCCGCAAGCCCAAGCCGGCGCCTGTTCCCCGTCCTACGCCCAGGCGAGCCCTGAGTTCTGCCGAGAAGGCAGATCTGCACAGCGTCCTGGACAGCGAGCGGTTCTGGGATATGTCGCCTCGGGAGGTGTACGCCACGCTGCTGGACGAGGGTCTCTACTATGGCTCGGTGAGCACGATGTATCGCCTCCTGGGCGAGTACGGCGAGGTGCATGAGCGGCGCAACCAGCGTCGCCATCCGGCCCCTATTCGGCCCCAGTTGAGAGCCACGGGACCCAATATGGTCTGGAGTTGGGACGTCACCGAGTTGAGAGGGCCGAAGGGATTCTACTATCTCTACACGATCCTTGACATCTACAGCCGTTACGTCCCGGGCTGGCTGCTGGCCGAATGGGAACGGGCCACGCTGGCCGAGCAGCTGATCGTCGCGACCTGTGCCAAGCAGGGCATCCGGCGGAACCAACTGACCCTGCACTCGGACCGGGGCAGCGCCATGCGCTCCAAAACGGTGGCCGAGCTGCTGATCCAGTTGCAGGTGGCCAAGAGCCATTCGCGGCCCTATACGCCGACGGACAATCCGTATTCGGAGGCGCAGTTCAAGACGCTGAAGTACCGGCCGGATTATCCGGGGCGGTTCGAGTCGAAGGGGGAAGCGCTGGGCTGGGCGCGGGCCTTTTTCCGGTGGTACAACGAGGAGCATCATCATGTGGGGCTGGGGCTGATGACGCCGGCGGCGGTGCACTACGGGTACGCCGAGGCGATCTACGAACGGCGCCGCCAGGTGTTGGCCGCAGCGTACGTCGCCCATCCGGAGCGGTTCGTGCGCGGGGAGCCGGTGCTGCCCCGGTGGCCGGACGAGGTATGGATCAACCGACCACAGGACGGTCACAGGGAATCCCCACACATTGAACCGGAGGCAAGCGGAAATGAGCCAGGCGCGCAGGCCGGGTCAAGGGCTTGAGCGCAGCGTCCCTTGACGCGGCCGAGCACCTGGCTACAATGGAGCGCGCCCCGGTTCAATTCATCCGGGGAGAAGCGTTGCTCCTTAAATTCTGAGGCATGTTGTCTCAAAATCATTGACACATTCCATGAAGGGAGCTTGCTCTCCCTTCAGGGAAAGACTCCCCTCCCCTCGCAGGGGAGGACCCAGCGGGCCGGATCGGGTGGGGGGAGAGGTTGGTCGGTCGGTCGAGAGGAGATGCGGATGAAGGTAACGGTTGTCTACGGCAGTGATGAGCGGTCGGTGGAGGTGCCCCGGGACGCGAACCTGGGGGAGGCCATCATTGCCACGGGCCTGCCCCTGGAACAGCCCTGCGCGGGGCGGGGCACGTGCCTGAAGTGCAAGGTCATCGCCCAGCCGACGGTGGCGGGGACGGCGGACGTCCTGAGCCCGCTGGATGAGCGGGAGCTGGTGGGGCTGAGCGACGCGGAGCGGGCGGCCGACTACCGGCTGGCCTGCCGCGCGCGGGTCCAGGGCGACGTGACGGTCACGCTGGCGCCCATCGTGGTCTATTCGAACAAGATGTTTCGGGCCTGCGACGACTACAAGAAACCAGGCGTCCCCCTGGGCCTGGCCATCGACCTGGGCAGCACCACGGTGGCGGCCTTTGTGACCACGCTGACAACGGGGGACGTCTGCGCCGGGGCGGCGGCCCTGAACCAGCAGACGGCCTTTGGCGCCGACGTCATCTCGCGCATGGCGGCCGCGCTGCGGGGCCCGGACACGGCCAGGCGGCTGTCGATGCTGGCCATGTCGTCCATCGTGCAGGCGGTAGACGCGCTGAAGCTGTCGCGCAACGCCCGGGAGCGCGTCGAGAAGGTGACCATCGTGGGCAACTGTGCCATGCACCACCTGTTGCTGGGCTACCCCGTGGAGAGCCTGGCCGAGCTGCCGTTCCAGCCCCACGACCGGGCCTCGGTCAATGCCCCTCGCTCTGCTCAGGATGATAATGGCAATTCGCTGTTTGGCGATACGTTTCCCCCCGGCGCCCGGGTGGCGCTGCCGCCGTTGGTGGGCGGGTTTGTCGGCTCTGATGCCCTGGCCTGCCTGGCGTACTATGGCTTTGACCGGGCGACGGGGCCCATGGCGGCCATCGACCTGGGCACCAACGGCGAGGTCATGGTCACCGACGGCCTGCCGCCCCGGGGCACGGGCCGCATCCTGGTGGCCTCCACGGCCGCCGGCCCCGCCTTCGAGGGGGTGAACATCTCGTGTGGGACCCGCGCCGTGGACGGCGCCATCGTCAGCGTGAGGGCCAACCTGGACGACGGCAGCCTTGACCTGGCGACCATCGGCGACCAACCGCCGGTGGGGCTGACGGGCTCGGGGTTGCTGGAGCTGATGCGCGAGCTGCGCCGGGCGGGGGTGGTGGAGCCCAGCGGCCGGCTTGTGAAGGAGCATCCGGTCTTTGGCCATCGCCTGAGCGTGGACGAGCGGGGCGTGCGCCGGCTGCTCATCACCGACCAGGCGGTGGACCGCCGCGGTGTGGAAGAGGGCGAGGAAGGGCGGCGCGTGTCGCTGTACCTCACCCAGCACGACATCCGCGAGCTGCAAAAGGCCAAGGGCGCCATCCGCGCCGCGACCGAGATCCTGATGGCCCAGGCGGGCCTCAAGCCGGCGGACCTGGAGCGCATGGTGCTGACGGGCTCGTTTGGCAGCCAGTTGAACGTGGACGCCGTGCTGTCGCTGGGCATGATCCCGCCGGTGGACCCGGCGTGCGTGGAGCCCTCGGCCAACGGCGCGGGGTTTGGGGCGGCGCTCTTCCTGGACGACGAGGAGTTTGCCCGGGGGGAGCGCATCGCGGCGGCCGCGCAGCAGGTGGACCTGGACCTGGACGCGGAGTTTAACAGGCGGTACGTGGAATCGATGGAGTTTCCTCTGCCTTTCGCTTCGCTCAAGACCATGGAGGAAGAACAGGACTCGCAGCCCGAATGACGACAACAGAAGCCACGTCGCAGCCCGCTCCAAAGCAACGTCTCGATCCCGCGGGGGTGGTCGCCGTGCTGGCCGCTTCCGCCGCCTGGGGAACGTCGGGCATTTTCCTGAAGTTCGTGACCCTCGAGGGCGACGTCTCGGCCCTGGCCCTGGCCTTCTGGCGGGACCTGACGTCGTTTGCGGTCCTGGTCATTGCCCTGGGCATCCTGCGCCCGGCCTGGCTCCGGGTGCCGCGCACCAAGCTGCGCTGGCTGATCGCCATGGGCGTCAGCCTGGGGATCTTTCACGTCTTCTGGAACGTGGCGGTGATGCTGAACGGCGCGGCCGTGGCCACCGTCCAGCAGGCGGGCATGCCGGCCATCGTGGCGCTGGTGGCGTGGCTGTTGTGGGGCGAGGCGCTCACCTGGCAAAAGATCGTGGCCATCCTGTTGACGTTCGCCGGAACGGTCCTGGTGTCGGGGCTGGACGCCCTGGGCCAGGCGCAGCTGTCGCTGCAGGGGCTGTTCATCGGGCTGGCGGTGCCGGCCATGTACGCGGCCTGGACGCTCTTTGGCAAGAAGGCGAGGGGCGATCACAACCCGATGACGACGATGACCTATGCCTTTGGCATCGCGGCGCTGGTGTTGCTGCCGCTGCAGTTCTTTACGGAACAGCCGTTTCCCGTGTCGGGCAAGACGCTGTTGTGGTTCGCGGCGTTCGTCGGCATCGCGACGGTGCCGGCCTTCCCGACCTACACCTGGGGGCTGGGCAAGCTGCCGGCGAGCGTGGCGAGCATCCTGGCGATGAGCGAGATCGCTTTCGTGGCGCTGTACGCCACGGTGCTGCTGGGAGAGCGGCTGACGGCCCTGCAGATGGTGGGGGCGGGGCTGGTCATCGTCGGCGTGTTGATCCTGTCGTTGCCGGGCAGCGGCGGGCGCAGGGAGACCAGGCCGCCGGCCGCCGCGCCGAGCGCGTGACGGCGTCGGGCGGTCAAGGGGGAAATCATGGCCAAAAAGGAAAAAGGCGCGACCAGGACGATGCCCATGCGCGTCCTGGACGAAAAAGGCATCGCCTACACGCCGCGGCAGCAAGCGCGCAAGCAATTCACCGCCCAGGGCGTGGCCGACGACCTGGGCGTTCCCGTCGCCTGGGTGGTAAAAGCGATGATCGTCCAGCGGTCCAACGGAGCTTTTGCCCTATTCGTCATCCCCGGCGACGCCCACCTGAGCCTGAAGAAGGTGGCCGCCGTCCTGGGCGACAAAGGGGCCGCCCTGGCCCAGCAGCGTGACGTGGAGCGGGTTACTGGCTTCCAGGTGGGCGCCGTCTCGGTCCTGGGCTTTCGCCGCAGCGACATCCCTGCCTATCTCGACGACGGCGTCCTCGGCCTGGAACGGGCCGTCATCAGCTCCGGCAGGCCCGACCTGGGGCTGGAGCTGGACCCGCAGGACCTGCTGCGCGCCCTGGGCGGGCAGGCCGGGGATTTCACGTCGTAAGGGGGGCAGTTACAACCTGGCACTGGCGGGTTTGGCAAATCGCTCGAGTGCGGGTATAATACCTGCGCGCCGCACCTGTCCTGGTACTGACCCTTCAGCCAGCACGGGCGTCCGGTATCAGGGGCGGCGGAGGCACAAGGGGCGAGGAGGATCCGCAATGCCAGACGATAGACTATACGAGCAGATGGCCCAGGCCGTGATCGACGGGCTGCCCGACAAGGCCAGGCAACTGGCCGAGCAGGCCCTCAGCCAGGGGATCGACCCCCTGGAGGCCATCAACCGCGGCTACAAGCCCGGCATGGACGTCGTTGGCGAAGGTTTCGCCAACGGCGATTTGTTTATCCCCGATCTGATGATGAGCGGCGAGGCCATGAAAGCGGCCATCGCCGCCCTTGAGGGCGAGCTCTCCCGGCGCAAGCAGCAGCGCGACGTCCTGGGCAAGGTCGTCATCGGCACCGTCGAGGGCGATATCCACGAGATCGGCAAGACCCTGGTGGCGACCATGCTGGCCGCCAACGGCTTCGAGGTACATGACCTCGGCGTCGACGTCTCGGCAGAGGCGTTCGTCGATAAGGTGCGCGAGGTGGATGCCGACGTCCTGGGTCTCTCGGCCCTGCTGACCACCACCATCCTCAATCAGGAAACCGTCATCCTCACCCTGAAGGAAGCCGGGCTGCGCGACCGGGTCAAGGTCATCATCGGCGGCGTGCCGGCCAGCGAGGAGTGGGCCCAGGAGATCGGCGCCGATGGCTATGCCGAGAACGCCACCGAGGCCGTCGCCACCGTCAAGCAGCTTGTCGGGCGGGGTTAGGGCCATGCGCACACCCATCCTGGAAAAGCTGGCCTCTGGTGCGGTGCTCATCGCCGACGGCGCCACGGGCACCATGCTCCAAATGGCGGGCCTGCCCACGGGCCGGCCGGGCGAGGCCTGGGTCCTGGAACGACCGGAAGAGATCCTGGCCCTGCACCAGGCCTACCTGGACGCCGGCTCGCGGCTCATCCTGACCGCCACCTTTGGCGGCACCCGCGTGCGGCTGCAGAGGGCCGGGCTCCAGGCTCGCGTGCCCGAGATCAATCGCCGGGCGGCCGAGCTGGCCCGCCAGGCGGCAGGCGACGACGTCTACGTGGGCGGCGACATCGGCCCCACGGGCGAGATGATGGCGCCCCTGGGAAGCCTGTCCTACGAGCAGGCCGTCGAGGCCTTTGCCGAGCAGGCGGAAGCGCTGGCGGCCGGCGGCGTGGACTGCATCTACGTGGAGACGATGAGCGCCCTGGACGAGGGCCGCGCCGCGGTAGAGGGCGCCCGCCAGGCCACCGACCTGCCCATCTTTTGCACGTTTAGCTTTGACACGCGCGGCCGCACCAGCATGGGCGTTACGCCTGCCCTGGCGGCCGAGGCCGTGGCGGGCCTGGGGGCGGCCGCCGTGGGCGCCAACTGCGGCCACGCGCCCGAAGACGTCCTCGAGATCCTGCCCCAGATACGCCAGGCGGCGCCCGGCGTGTTTCTCATCGCCAAGCCCAACGCCGGCATCCCGCGCCTGGTCAAGCGCCAGGTTGTCTATGACGCCGGCCCCGACCGCATGGCCGAGCTGGCGCGGCAGTACGTCGCCCTGGGCGCCTCGGTGGTCGGTGCCTGCTGTGGCTCCTCTCCGGAGCACATCGCGGCCATGCGCCAGGCCCTCGCCGCGGGCTGACGGCCGGCGCGGCGTGGTCGCTCGAAAAACCAAGCTGTCCACCCGGACCCGGGCAAGAGGAGGTCCCTATGAAGGCGAACTACCAGGCAAACGTCACCCCCCAGTTTCGCGTGCTGTCGGACGAGCAGATCGAAGAGATCGTCTCCGCCGCCATGGACGTGCTGGAGCGGGTTGGCACCCGGGCCTACGGCGACGAGACGCTGGAGCGGCTTCGCGGCGCGGGCTGTCTCCTCGGCGAGGAGCGCCCGGGCGAGGCGCGGGTGCGCATCCCGGCGTGGGTGGTGGAGAACGCCCTGCGCACCGCGGCGAGCCGCATCGTCGTCGCCGGCCGCGACCGGAGCCGGCGCATCATCCTGGAAAAGAACCGCTTCTATTTCGGCACCGGCTCCGACTGCCCGTCCCTGGTCGACCCCCACAGCGGCGAGGTGCGCAAATACACCTTTGACGACGTGTACGACGCGGCGCGCATCGCCGATGCGCTGCCCAACATCGATTTTCACATGTCCCTGGGGCTGACCTCGGGCGTGCTGGCCCCGACCTACGACCGGCCCCAGTTCCTGGCCATGGTCAAGGGCACGGCCAAGCCCCTGGTGGTGACCGCCGTGGACCGGGAGGGCCTGGCCGACCAGTACCGCATGGCCTGCGAGGTGCTGGGCGGCGCGGACGAGTTTGCCCGGGCCCCCCTGTTCGTGGTCTATATCGAGCCCAGCTCGCCCCTCAGCCACTCGGTGGAGGCAACGTCCAAGGTCCTGTACGCCGCGGCCAATGGCATCCCGGCGATCTATACCCCGTGCATCATGGCCGGCGGCACGGGTCCCGCGACCCTGGCCGGGACGATGGTCCAGGCCCTGGCCGAGTACCTGGTGGGCCTGGTGCTGGCGCAGTGCACGCGGCCGGGGGCCGGGGTGATCATGGGCGGCGTGAACTCGATCATGGACATGGCGACCTCCATCCTGTCCTACGGCGCCCCCGAGCTGTCCCTCATCAGCGCCGCCATGACCGACGTGGCCAAATGGCTGGGCGTGCCCATGTTCTCCACTGCCGGCTGTTCCGACGCCAAGGTGCTGGATCAGCAGGCGGCCATCGAGGCGACCATGTCCATCGTCATCGCCGCCCTGTCGGGGGCCAACTTCATCCACGACGTGGGCTACCTGGAGTCGGGGCTCCTGGGCTCCTTTGACATGCTGGTCATGAGCGACGAGGTCATTGGCATGGCCAGGCGAATCCTGTCGGGCGTGAGCGTTACGCCCGAGACGCTGGCGGTGGAGGTCGTCGAGCGGGTGGGCCCCGGCGGGCACTATATGGCCCAGCCCCACACGCGCCAGCACTTTCGGGCCGAGACCTGGTTTCCGAAGCTGGTCGACCGCCAGATGCGAGGCGCGTGGCAGGCGGCCGGCAGCCACACCCTGGGCGACCGGGTGCGGGCCCGGGTCCTCGACATCCTGGAGCACCACCAGCCGCCGCCCCTGCCCGGGGGCGTCGAGGAAAGCCTGCGGGCCATCGTCGCCGGGGCCGAGGCGCGCCACGCCGAGGCCGGGCGATGAGCATCCAGGAGCTTGTTCGCCTGCACCGCAGGAAATGGACGGAGGCCGGGCAGTGGCAGGACCCCAACCTCACCGACTGCCTGGACTTTATGGCCACGGAGGTGGCCGAGGCCATCGACAAGCGGCTGCGCCGGTCGCCGGCCTACGTGCGCAACAACTCCGAGCCGGAGCCCGGCGACCTCGAGATGGGTGTCGAGATCTTTGACGCCATCATGATGGGCTGCATCGCCCTCGATCTGCTGGGCCTCGACCTGGAGGAGGTGGCGGCCCACAAGCTGCACGAGATGGACGTGAAAAAGGGCGCCGCCTGACGCCCCCGGCAGCGGCGCGGGCGGGGCGGCGCGCTTCGTTGACACCGCCGCCCGCCCGTGCTATAATTCCCTGGCCCAAAGCCCGCATCATCGCCGGCCAGAAAGCCAGATCGTGGCCTGCAGCGGCCGCGCCCGGCAGCGTTGCCCCGAACCCGCCCGGGTTCTGACCCGCTTCCAGAGATAACCTGTTCCAGATCCTCAAGAAGGGAGACGCGACCATGGCTACCGAAGGACTGACCGACGTCATCGCGCGCCAGACGTGGCTCGACGCGCCCGGCAAGGCGCTCCAAGACGCCGCGAAAAAGTTCTATGACTCCACGGGCCAGGTGGGGCTCAAGCTCATGAACTTCTTGCACGGCACCTGGCTCGGCCACCCCCTCCATCCGACCCTCACCGACGTTCCCGTGGGCGCCTGGACGGCGGCCCTGCTCATCGACACGATAGACGTGGCGGGCAGCAGCCGGAAGGGGCTTGAAACGGCGGCCGACGCGGCCATTGCCCTGGGCGTGGTGGGGGCGGCGGGCGCCGCGGCGGCCGGCCTCACCGACTGGCACCGGCTGCGGGGCGAGCGCACGCGGCGCCTGGGCACCATGCACCTCCTGTTCAACACCAGCGCCCTCGTGCTGCACGGCGCTTCGCTGGCCCTGCGCGGAAGTGGACAGCGGGGCGCGGGCAGGGCGGCCAGCTTGTTGGGCTACGCCGCGATGGGCGCTGGCGCCTTTCTGGGCGGCCACCTGGCCTACAGCGAGCAGGTGGGGCCCGACCACAACGCCCGCCTGGAGCCGCCCGAGGATTGGGTGCGCCTGCTGCCCGAGGCCCAGTTGCCCGTGGGCGAGCTGCGCCGTGCCGAGGCCAACGGCGTGCCCGTGTTGCTTTATCGCCACGGGAACGAGATCCACGCCATGGTCGAGACCTGCGGTCACATGGGCGGCCCCTTGTCCGAGGGGCACGTCGAGGACGGCACGGTGGCCTGCCCGTGGCACGGCTCGCGCTATGCCCTGGACAGCGGCGCGGTGCGCGAAGGCCCGTCCACCTACGCCCAGCCTGTCTTTGAGGTGCGCGTGCGCGACGGGCAGATCGAGGTCAGGGCCGGCTAGACTCCCTGGAGTGCGGGACAGGCACATCCCATGGAAGTCTCCTTTTCCGTCGGCCGCGTGGCTCCGAGATCGGGCCGGAGCCACGCGGCGGTTAACTGCAGTTGAGGAGCTCACACCCCCGCCTCGCGCAGCTCGTCCTCGTCCATGCCAAAGTGGTGCCCGATCTCGTGCAGCACGGTCTGCCGCACGCACTCGCGTATCCGGTCGGGCGTGCGACACCAGCGCTCGATGGGCCGCTGAAAGATTATGATCTTGTCCGGGACAATCTCGCCGTAGGTAAAGCCCCGGTTGGTCTTGGGCACGCCCACGTACAGGCCGAAGAGCGTTTGGCCCCGGCGCAGGCCCGCCTGCTGTCGGTGCTCGGGCGTCGGCCGCTCGGCGACCACGACGGCCACGTTGTCCAGCCAGCCCTGGATCTCCTCGGGCAGGCTGTCCAGGGCCTCCACGACGAGCTGCTCAAAGACGTCTTGATCCATGGCCCTATTATACCATAGATGGCAGCCACGGCATCATGGTTGGACGTCCAGGGAAACGACTCGGCGCTGCCCGGCCGGCGGCGACGGCGACAGCTACTCGGGCGATCTCGCGTTGCGTGGGCTGGCGGCTGATAGCGGGATGGTTTTTGCCGGGGAGGGACCGGCCTGCTGGCTCAGGTACTGCACGGCCGGCTTGTGGAAATCGACCCAACCCAGGGCCTGGGCCACGAACTCGGGCCCGGCCTGCCGCCGGGCCTTGGGTCGTCTCTGCTGCTGATTGCTTGTCCTCGTTGCCGTCTTGCAGAACATCACGTTGCAACCATTCTCCTGGCTCCTCCGGCCGGCCGGGTGTTTTCGCCCCAACACACCCGGCCGGCACTAGCCCATTGGAGGAGACCGGCTTGAGCCCGGGATCTCAGCCGCGTGGAGCGGGCGCGGCCTTGCCCGGATCTTGCTTTTCGGCCCTGGCGGGCGTTTCGCCTGGCTGCAGGCCGATCCCGGCCCGGCCCAGGCAGAACATCCCCAATCCGCCGCTGACGGTGTGGAACGCGAGACCGCCCCAGAGCTCGCTCAACCTGGTAAACCCTTCTGTGTGGGAGAAGACCCCTCCCATGATGGCCACAATTCATATGACGCTGATTGCCAGCAACAAAATGCCCGCGATCTTCCAGACAGTCTTCATCATCTACCTCCGCATATCATCCAATGCTGGCCCTTACGCGCCAATGGCCTTGAAGACGAAAAAGAGAACCAGAACGGCCGTGACTCCGTGAAACAGGTACGCCGGAATCATCGACAGGCTCATGGCCGGCATCTGGCGGCGGGACACGCCCACCAAGATGGACACAATTCAGGCTGCCGAAATGAACCAGGTCACAACAGCCGCGATCCACCACCCCATCGTTGCACCTCCTCGGTTTGTCCTGCCCACAGGATACCACGCGGGCGGCTCGCAGTCATCGACCAAAAGGTGGATTCGCAACTCGACAAAAAGGACCGGCCGCCCGGAAGCCCCGTACCGCGGAGGCAGTAGCGCCCGGCTACCACATTTGTGGGTATCGCGGGCCGGCAAGCCCCACACACCGGAGCAATCCCACCAAATTCCAACTGAATCCGTCGCCAAGCCCCACGCAACCCGCCGCTATGTTTTCGTTCTTGCGGGTATAATAAGACAAGTGCGATGCGGCAGTACCTGGATATGCGGTCACGATTTACCAGAAGGAGGAAACAGATGGGAATAATCACCTGGATCGTGGTTGGTGGCCTGGCAGGGTGGATCGCCAGCTTGATCATGAAAACGAACGAGCGCATGGGCTGCGTTCTGAACATCATCGTCGGCATTATCGGCGCCTTTATCGGCGGGCTCGTGGTGCAGCTCATTACCGGTACTGGCTTTGACTTCGGGTTCAACCTGACCAGCCTGATCGTGGCCGTCATCGGTGCCATAATCCTGCTCTTCCTGGTCGGCCTGATCCGTGGCCGGGGAGCGCGGCCCGTCTAGTAGCCTGTGGTAGAGCCCGTTCGGAGAGGCGTTCGTAGTGCGCGCTTCAGCGCGGTTCTTGGGCGATGAATCGCCCACTACGAACGTACAGGCGCAGGCGCCTCTCCGACAACCTGCCGGCCTGTGGGAGGGGCCGCCGAGAAGAGACGCGGGCCCCGTCCTCTGCCAGCATGCAGAGGCGGGGCCCGGCGCCTGTCAGGGGACCGGCCTATTGCGACTTGATCTCGGTCCAGATGCGGTCGTAGAGGGTCGTCGCTTCGCCCACGTCGCGGATGAACTCCAGGCGGTCCATCACGTCCTCCGGCGGATAGATGGCCGGCTCGCCCGTGATCTCCTCACTGATAAGCTCGGTGGCTGCCTCGTTGGGGCTGGCGTACCACGTATAGTTGCTCACCTTGGCGCCCACCTCGGGCCGCAGCAAATAGTTGATAAAGAC
>DAOUHB010000063.1:0-24795 GCA_034428935.1 Anaerolineae bacterium
CGTCAACGGGTATCGACGGATCTCGCTATTCAATCACACCATCGAAGTTCCGAAGGTGGACCTCTACGAGGAAGTCCAAGTCCATCTCGTGCCTGATACGGCCAAGCAGGTTATGGAGGTCCGCATCTGGTGGAAGGGCAAGATGGTGCACTCTGTGGCCCTCCCGCTGGGCGAATTTCGAGTTCACCTTTGAACTTTAAACGCGTCGCGAACGGTTCACTTTTCAACTTTTCCTAACATCGCGGCGATCCGGCCACACCGTCCCATCGCCGGGTTGACAAGTCATGGTCTGGATGTTACAATAATATAATAGACTCGTAAAATAATCGGGAGAGCCCCGGGCCCTCCCTTTTGTTTTCGAGATCAGCGGAAAGGGAGACTCTCGAACCCGATGCCTTGGCTCTTGCTGGTGATTATCGTCATCGCCCTGATCTTTGACTTCCTGAATGGCTTTCATGATGCCAGCAACATCGTCGCGACCATGATCTCCTCGCGGGCAGTGTCGCCCCGCACCGCCCTGATCCTCACGGCCGTGTCCGAGCTGGCAGGCCCTTTTCTCTTCGGGGTCGCCGTGGCGACGACCATCGGCAGCGAGGTGGTCAATCCCGCGGCCATCACCAGCGGCGTCATCGTCGCCGCCCTGCTGGGCGCCATCATCTGGAACCTGATCACCTGGTATTTTGGCTGGCCGTCGAGCACCTCCCACGCCCTCATCGGCGGCCTTCTCGGCGCAGTGATCGTGGCCTCGGGCCCCGAGACCATTCTCCTGGCGGGCCTGGAAAAGGTGCTCCTTGCCCTGTTCCTCTCGCCGGTGTTTGGCTTTCTCCTGGCCTTTCTGACGCTGCGCATTACCTATTTCCTGGCGCGGGGCGCCACCCCAAGGATCAATACCGTTTTCAAACGTGCACAGATCGGGACGGCCGTGGCCCTGGCGCTGAGCCACGGCACCAACGACGCGCAAAAGACTATGGGCATGATCGCCATGGCCATGGTCACCACGGGCTACGTGGCCGAGTTTCGGGTGCCGTGGTGGGTCATTGCCATCAGCGCCGCCGCCATCGCCCTGGGGACCGCCACGGGCGGGTGGCGGCTCATCGAGACCCTCGGCGGCAGGTTTTACAAGATCCGGCCGGTACACGCCTTCGGATCACAGATCGCCTCGGCGAGCATTATCCTGGGAGCAGCCTTGCTGGGTGGGCCGGTGAGCACCACCCAGGTGGCCAGCTCGGCCATCATGGGGGCAGGCTCCGCCGACCGCCTGTCCAAGGTGCGATGGGGCGTGGCCCGCGAGATTGCCGTGGCCTGGCTCTTGACCATCCCGGTGGCGGCCTTGCTGGCGGCCGGGCTGTACGTCGTCGTCTCGCTCGTGGTTCCATCATGATCATCACCGGCAAGCAACCGCTTGCCTCACGGGAGGAGGAAGCCGGGCCATGGGCCTGAAAGAATTCTTTAAGCCACGCCAGGACAAGTTCCTGGATCTACTTATCCAGCAGGCGGAGCAAACGCTCATCGGCATGAACGCCCTGGAAATGTACATGAAAAAACGCTCCGACAAGTATGCCACGGCGGTGAGACAGGCCGAAAAGGAGGGGGACGAGCTGCGCCGCATCCTCATCGACCTGCTCAACCGCACCTTTGTCACGCCCCTGGACCGGGAGGACATCTTTGCCCTGTCGAGGGCCATCGACGACGTGGTGGACTATGCCTATACCACCGTCGAGGAGATGCAGATCCTCGACGTCGATCCCAACGACTATTTGCGGCGGCTGGTGTCGCTGTTGCAGGACGCGGCCGAAGAGATCCACCTGGCCATGATGCGCCTGAAGGAGAATCCGGGCGTGGCCGCCGAGCACGCCTCCCGGGCCAAGGCCCTGGAGAACCGCGTGGAGCGCGTCTACCGCGAGGCGGTGGCCGACCTCTTCTCCGGGCCCGAAGACATCCACCACGTCATGGAAATGCTCAAGCTCCGCGAGCTGTACCGCCACCTGAGCAACTGCGCGGACCGCGGTGACGAGGCGGCCAATATCATTCACGACATTGTCGTGAAGATGACCTGAGAGAGAGGATCGCCATGCGCTTATCTACGTTGATGGGCAAGACCCTGCGGGAGGCGCCGGCCGAGGCGCACATGGAGGGCCACCGGCTGTCCTTGCGGGCAGGCCTGGTACGGGCCCTGGAGCCCGGTTTCTTTGCTACTCTGCCCCTGGGCACCCTCAGCCTGCGTCGCCTGGAAGAGCTGGCACGCCGCGAGATGCTGGCCGCGGGAGGGCAAGAAGTCACCCTCCCCCACCTGCCCGAGACCTCGTCCCGGGACGCCCTGGTGCGCCTGGCCGGCCGCGAGATCGATTCCTACCGCCAGCTACCCGTCGCGGCCTTTCGTTTTGGCACGCTCGTCACTGCCGAGCCCAGGGTCCGCCTCGGGCTCTTCGGGGCCGCAGAACGCCCCTCGCTGGCTGTGGACGTCTTTCACAGCGCAGAGGGCGCTGCCGCTGCCGCCGAGCCCGGGCGGCAGGTGGCCCTGGCCCTGGAGCGCATCTTGCGGGCCTGCGACGTGCCCGTCACCTGGGCCGAGGCCGGCGAAGGGGAGCAGGGCGCCTTCCTGGCCCACGGCGCGGGCGATGAGGATCTGGCGGCCTGCCCCGGCTGCGGCTATGCTGCCTTGCGCTCCTGGGCGACGCCGGCCTGGCCCGAACCCCCCGCCGAGCCGGAGATGCCCGTCGAGGAGGTCGAGACGCCCGGCTGCAACACCATCGCCCAGTTGGCCGCCTACCTGGCAATTCCCACGAGCCGCACCCTGAAGATGGTCTTTTACTCCGTGGCAGGCAAGGTGACGTGCGTCGCCGTCCGCGGCGATCGCAGCGTGGACGAGGCCAAGCTGGCCCGGGTCCTGGGCACGAGCCAGTATTATGCCAGCCTGGAAGAAGAGCTGGACAGGATTGGTGCCGTGGGCGGCTATGCCTCGCCCGTCGGCCTGGACCCCCGCCAGGTGCGCATCGTGGCCGATCCCTCGGTGCGGTCGGCCAGGAACCTGGTCGGCGGCGCCAATCGCCCCGATTTTCACCTCCGCAACCTGAACGTGCCGCGCGATTTTCAGCCGGGGGAATGGGTCGACCTGGCCCTCGTCGAGGCCGGCGACCTGTGCCCGCGATGCGCGTCTCCCCTGGCCATCGAGCCCGCATTTGCCCTGGCACGCCGTTCCCTGCCCGCCCCCAGCCTGCCGGCCGCCGAGTACCTCGATCAGCAGGGTCGGGCCCAGCCGCTGTGGCGCTCGAGTTGGCAGCTCGACCTGGGGCGCCTGTGGGCAGCCATCGTGGAGCAACATCACGACGACCACGGCATACTCTGGCCGCCGTCCTGCCCGCCCCTGGACGTGCACCTGGTGGCCCTGGACCTGAAGAAAGAGGCCGTGGCCGCGTGGGCGGACGAGCTCTATGCCCGGCTCCAGGCCGAGGGCCTGGCCGTCCTGTACGACGATCGGGACGCCAGCGCCGGCGTCAAGTTCAACGACGCCGACCTCATCGGCCTGCCCCTGCGCCTGACGGTCAGCAAGCGTTGGGAGCAGGATGGCCTGACCGAGGCCAAGTGGCGCCACGAGCCAGAGCGCTTGAAGCTCGACGACGAAGGGCTGGCCAGGGAGCTGGCCCGGCTCCGGGAGGCCACAGGCGAGATCTGAGATGCGCGAGGCCGCGCCACAGCTCGAAATGCTTTGGGAGATCTGGCCCTGGAGTGGTATAATGACGGCCAGCGCCAGGCCGGGGAGATGAAGCATTGTCGCAGGCAGGTGAGCAGGCGGTCATCGCAATTGAGGGCCTACGTTACGTTTATAATCCCCAGTCGAGCCATCCCATCCAGGCCCTCGATGGTATCGATCTCGACATAGACGCCGGAGACTATGTGGTCATCATCGGCCACAACGGCTCCGGCAAATCCACCCTGGCCAAGCACCTGAACGCCCTTCTGCGCCCCACGGATGGCACGGTGCGCATCAAGGGCATCGACACCCGCGAGCGTTCGCGGGTGTTGGAGGTTCGCAGCACGGTGGGCATGGTCTTTCAGGTGCCCGACAACCAGATCGTGGCCACAGTCGTCGAAGAGGACGTGGCCTTTGGCCCCGAAAACCTGGGGGTGCCCGAGGAAGAGCTGCAAATGCGCGTCGATTGGGCGCTGGACCTGGTGGGCATGGACGAGCATCGACAGCGTTCTCCCCAGGGGCTCTCGGCCGGGCAGAAGCAACGCGTGGCCATTGCCGGGGTCGTGGCCATGCGGCCCGACGTCCTGGTGCTGGACGAAGCGACGGCCATGCTGGACCCCATTGGCCGGCGCGAAGTGCTGTCGGCCGTGCGCGCCCTGAACCGGCAGGGCGTCACCGTCGTCGCCATTACCCACTTCATGGACGAGGCGGTGGAGGGACGGAAGGTGGTGGTCATGGACGGCGGGCACATTGTCATGGATGGCTCGCCCGCGCAGGTCTTTGCCCGGCTCGAAGAGCTGCGCCGGTTGCAGCTCGACGTGCCCCAGGTGACCGAGCTCGCCCACGAGATCCACAAGCGCGATCCCTCTTTTCCGCCCGTGCTGCTGACCGTCGACGAGCTGGCCGGCGAGGTCGAGCGTCGTGCCCGGCAGGCCAGGAGCGAGGCCGCCCCCTTCCCTGCGGGGACCACGCCAGAGGCCCCACCCCAGGTCGCGGACGAGCCGGCCGCCCCGTCGCCGCCGGCCGGGCCGCTCCTGATCGCGGTCCACGACCTGCACTACACCTATCTGCGGGGCACCCCACTCCACGCCACCGCCCTGCGCGGGGTGAGCCTGGAGATCCTCCGCGGCGAGGCAGTGGGCATCATCGGCCGGGCGGGCTCGGGCAAGTCGACCCTGGTACAGCACTTTAACGGGCTCCTGCGCCCCCGCGAGCCGGGCAAGGTGATGGTCGACGGCCAGGACCTGGGCCGGCCGGGGGTCGACGTCCGGCAGGTCCGCCAGAAGATCGGCCTCGCGTTCCAGTACCCGGAACAGCAGTTGTTCGAGCGCCTGGTGGGCGACGACATTGCCTTTGGCCCCAAGAAGATGGGCATGCCCCAGGCCGAGCGCCGGGAGCGGGTGCGGTGGGCCATGGAGGTGGTGGGGCTGGACTTTGAGGCCTTCAAGGACCGCTTTACCTTCTCGTTGAGCGGGGGCGAGATGCGCAAGGCCGCCCTGGCGGGCGTGCTGGCCCTCCAGCCCCAGGCGCTGATCCTGGACGAGTCGACCTCGGGGCTGGATCCGCGCAGCCGGCGCGATCTCCTCGACAGGCTCCTGGCCTTGCATCGCGACGCAGGCCTGACCCTGATCTTGATCTCGCCCAGCATGGAGGACGTGGCGGGGTTGGTGGACCGGATCTATGTCCTGGACGAGGGCCGGGTGGTCATGAGCGGCACCACGCGGGAGGTCTTTGGCCGTGCCGACGAGCTGCGCCATTATGGGCTCGACGTGCCCCAGGTGACGGCCGTGGCCCACGAGCTGGCGCGCCGGGGGCTGCCGGTCGGCCAGGTTCCCCTGACGGTGGCCGAAGGGAGCAGAGAGGTATGGAGGATTTTGAGCTCCTGAGGTACGTCACCGTCGGCCAGTACCTGCCAGGCGACTCCCTGGTGCATCGCCTGGATCCGCGGACCAAGCTGTCGGTGTTTCTCTTTCTCGTGGTGGCCGTCACCTTTAGCACGTCGTACACGGCCAACGCCATCCTGGTGACGGCGACGCTCCTCCTTGTCCTCCTGGCCCGCATTCCCCTGGGCTACATCCTGGGCGGCCTGAAGCCGGCCATACCCCTCATCGTCATCCTGGCCGTGCTGCAGCTCCTGTTCTACGGCGAAGCCTACACGCCCTATGGCCTGGAGAACAGGACGCTCTTCCAGTGGGGCTGGATCCACATCACCAACGGCAGCGTGCAGCTCGTCGTCGTGTCCATGCTGCGCTTTGTCGAGCTGCTGTTTCTGACGAGCCTGCTGACCAACACCACGCCCCTGACCGATCTGACCCATGGCCTGGAGGCCATGCTCCGGCCCTTCCGGCGCATCGGGGTGCCCTCCCACGAGCTGTCGCTGGTGGCCACCATCGCCCTGCGCTTTGTGCCCCTCCTCGCCGAGCAGTTGGAGATCATCATGAAGGCCCAGGCCTCGCGGGGGGCCGACATTGCCTACGGCGGGCGGTTTGGCTTTGTGCGCACGGCGCGCCAGGTGGCCGTGCTCATCGTTCCCCTGTTCGTGGATGCCTTTCGGCGGGCCGAGGACCTGATCCTGGCGATGCAGGCCCGCTGCTACGTGGGCGGGCGAGGCCGCAGCAGCTACGTCCGGCTGAAGTTTGCTCCCGTCGACGCCGGAGCGCACCTGGTCGGGGCGCTTTTTTCCCTGGCCATTCTGGCCCTGCGCAACACTTTTCCGGTATAATACCACTCGCAGTCTAACAACGAGGAGAAGAGGATGGAAGACGAACGGTTGTCAGTGCGCAAGATCGTCATTGCCGGCGTGTTGAGCGCCATCGCCATTTTGCTGGGCTCCACCCGGCTGGGCTTTATCCCGGTGCCAACGCCGGCGGCCAACGCCACCATCATGCACGTGCCGGCCATCGTGGGCGGCGTGCTGGAGGGTTGGGTCGTGGGTGGCATCGTGGGCACCATCTTTGGCCTCTTTAGCTTTATCCAGGCCGAAGTGCCCATGTTCAAAGATCCGCTGGTGGCTATCCTGCCCCGCATCTTTATCGGCATCGCCGCCTACCTGGGCTATCGCGGCCTGCGGCGGCTGACGGGTCCCTGGATGCTGATCTTTGCCGCCATGCTGCTGGGGCTGGCCGGCTATTTCGCCTACGAAGTGAGCCAGACCAGCCTGTGGATCGCGATCCTGGTCGCCGTCCTGAGCCTGGCCGCCGTCGGCGTGCTGGTCTACCTGATCATCAAGGGCGAGACCGATGTGGCGGCCCTGGCCGTCGCCGCGGCGCTGGGCACGCTGACCAACACCGGCCTGGTGCTGAGCATGGGCGTCTTGCGGGGCTACATGGCACCCAACGTGGCCTGGGTGGTGGCCGTTACCCACGGCATCCCCGAGATCATTGTCGCGGCCATCATCACCGTCGCCGTCGTGGTGACCTGGAAGCGGGTCGAGACGGGCCGCGGCGAGGCCAAAATGTAAAGGAGGGCTCGATGACCAAGCGCCTCGTTCTCGTTGCCGGCAACATCGCGTCGGGCAAAACCTCCCTGGCCGAGCGGCTGGGTGCGCGGTTGGGATGGCGCACCGCCTTCGAGTCGGTGAACGACAATCCCTACCTGGCCGACTTTTACGCCGACATGCGCCTCTGGTCCTTTCACCTGCAGATCTTTTTTCTGGGTCACAGGGCCCAGCAGCACCTGGAGCTGGCCCAGGCCCCCCAGTCGGCCATCGCCGACCGCAGCATCTACGAAGATGCCCACATCTTTGCCCGGGCCCTCTACCACCTGGGCAACCTCAGCGAGCGAGACTACCGGGCGTATCGCCAGGTGTTCGACATGGTCACCTCCGGCCTGCCCCGGCCCGACCTCCTCCTCTACCTGCAGGCCCCCGTCACGGTCCTCGTGGAGCGCATCAACCAGCGCGGCCGGGCCATCGAAAAGGGCATCACGCCCGAGTACCTGTCGCTCCTGGAATCGTTCTATGGCGAGTGGATGCAGACCTTTGACCTCTGCCCGGTCCTCACCATCCGCACCGACGACCTGGATTTTGTGCACCAGGCACCGCACTTTGATATCGTCGTCGACCGCATCCTCGACCGGCTGGCCGGCAAGGAAGAGGTGCTGTTTGGCAACCAGGGAGGCGAATGATGTCCAAGATTGACCTCAAGAAGGAGCTAAAGCACCTGTATTCGCCACCGGCCCGCTTCACGGTGGTGGAGGTGCCGCCCATGCAGTTCCTCATGGTCGACGGCCACGGCGACCCCAATACCGCAGCCGAGTACGCCCAGGCTGTGGAAGCCCTCTATGCCCTCTCTTACAAGCTCAAGTTTCTGAGCAAGGCACAGACCGATCGGGATTACGTGGTCATGCCTCTGGAAGGACTGTGGTGGGCCGCCGACATGGAGGCCTTTACCGCCCGCGACAAGGGCGCCTGGGATTGGACGATGATGATCGTCCAGCCCGACTGGATCACCGGCGAGATGTTCGAGGAAGTGAGGGGGCAGGTGGCCCGGAAGAAGGACCTGCCCGCCTTGCCCCGTCTGCGCCTGGAGACCTACCACGAGGGCCTGTCGGTGCAGATCATGCACGTGGGCTCCTACGACGACGAGGGCCCCGTGCTCCACCGGCTGCACCACGAGTTCCTGCCCGAGAACAGCCTGGAGCCGACAGGCAAGCACCACGAGATCTACCTGGGGGATCCGCGCAAGGTGGCGCCGGAAAAGCTCAAGACGGTGCTGCGCCAGCCGGTGCGCAGGCTGCCCTGAAGCAGGTGGCAAGAGGGAACCCATCGCGGGGGAAGGAAGACGATGAAGGTCCTGCGAGTTGCGCAAAAGACACTCGTGGAGCTGTGGCGAGAGCCCATGCACCTGGCTCTCATGCTCTTCTTTCCCATTATCCTGGTGCTCTTTTACTACGTGGCCTTTGGCCAGACAGAGAGCGCCGGCATCGGCGCCTATCTTCGGGTCCTGGTCCTGAACCGCGACACGTCAGGAGCCGGTGAGCAGCTCGTCGCCGCCATGGACGCCCTGGAGTTCGAGGGCAAACCGGTCCTGGACGTGGACATGGTAGCAAGCGAGGAAGACGCCCGCATCGCGCTGTTGGAGCGCAAGGCCGCCCTGCTCGTCATCGTGCCCCCGGACCTGGGCGAGGCACTGGCCGGCGCCAGCGGCGGCGTGCCTCGCGCCTCTCCCGCCGTCGTGGAGGTGGTGGGCGACCCCGGCTCCGACACCTTTGTCTTTGCCCGGAGCTTCCTGGCCGGCCTGATCCGCGAGTTCACTTTCGAGGCCGCAGCCGTAAAAGAGGAGGGCCCGGTCCTGACCTACGAGTTCCTGGCAGGGACCGGCACCATGTCCGATTTCGACTTTGGCGTGCCGGGTACCATCGTCTTTGGCATCGCCTTTGCCATCATCACCACCCCCATCGCCCTGGTGCGCGAAAAGGTGGGTGGCACGCTCCAGCGTCTGCGCCTGACGCGCCTGAGCGCCGGCGCGCTGCTGGCGGGTGTCACCCTGGCGCAGATGGCCATCGTCGCCGTGCAGGTGCCCATCACGTTCGCCAGCGCCGTGGCCCTGGGTTTCCAGGGCCACGGCTCGCTGTGGCTGGCGGCGGGCATCTGCGCCCTCCTGGGTTTGGCGGCCGTGGGCGTGGGCCTGCTCATCGCCTGCTTCTCGCGCACCGAGGGCGACGCGGTCAACCTGGCGTCGGGGGCATTGGTTCCCCTGGTGTTCCTGTCGGGCGCCGTCTTTGCCTTGCCCGCCGTCTCGCTGGGCACCGTGGCGGGGCACGACGTGCAGGTCTACGACATCTTGCCCACCACCCACGGCGCCGAGGCCCTGCGCCGCGTGCTGGTTTTCGGCGATGGGGCGGGTGTCATCGCCTACGAACTGGTCGCCCTGGCGGTTCTGTCGGCCGCCATCCTGGCCGCCGGGGTCGTGCTCTACCGGCGGCTGCAGATGCAGAGAGGATAGATCGTGGCCGAGACAGTGCTCAAGACAGAGGGGCTGACAAAGCGCTACGGCTCGCTGACCGCCGTTCGCGACCTGAGCCTTGAGGTCCACGCGGGGGAGGTTTTCGGCTTCCTGGGACCCAATGGCGCCGGCAAGACGACGTCCATCAACATGATGTGCGGCCTGCTCAAGGCCGACGCCGGGCAGGTGTGGGTGCGGGGTGTGCCCCTGTGGGGCGCGGGCGACGAGGGAGCCCTCCAGGTGCGGCAGCGGGTGGGCGTTTGCCCGCAAGAGATCGTCCTCTGGGAGCGGCTGACCTGCCTGGAGCAGTTGCAGTTCATGGGGCAGATGTACGGGCTGAGCGGGCGCCGGGCACGGGCGAGCGGGCAGCGGCTGCTGGACGAGCTGGATCTGGCGGCCAAGGCCAACAAGCAGGCCAGAACCCTCTCCGGCGGGATGAAGCGCCGCCTCAACCTGGCCATGGCCCTGGTCCACGATCCCGAGATTGCCGTGTTCGACGAGCCGGAAGCCGGCCTGGACCCCCAGAGCCGGGTCAAGGTGCGGGAGTACATCCAGGCCCTGGCCCGCAGCCGCACCCGCACGGTCATCCTGACGACGCACAACATGGACGAGGCCGAACGCCTGGCGGATCGGGTGGCCATCATCGACCGGGGACAGCTCCTGGCCCTGGACAGCCCCGAGGCGCTCAAGAGCAGCGTCGCCGGCGCGGCCGGGGGCGACGTCATCGAGATCGGCCTCGACGCGCAGCCCGAGACCGGGGCGCGGGCCCTGGCGGCCCTCGACGGCGTGCGGGCCGCCGACGGCCGGCCCCTGGCCGCCCAGGCGCACCTGAACGAGCGCTGCGACACCCTCACCATCCGGGCCCTCAATGCCGCGGCCCTGCTGCCGGCGGTCCTGACCGCCCTGCAAGCGGCGGAGGTGGTCGCGGGCGAGGTGCGCATCCGGCGCAACACCCTGGAGGACGTTTTTATCCGGCTGACCGGGCGAGGGCTGCGGGAATGAAGGCCCTCCTCGTCGCCCGCAAGACGCTCCTGGAGCTGGTACGGGAGTGGCAGCTTCTGCTCCTCGTCGTCGCCATCCCCGTGGCCTTCTTGTGGATCACAGAGCTGGGCTATGGCTCTCCGCTGCTTGTGACCCATCCGCTCCTGGTCGCCGGAGGCGAGGGGAGCAAGGAGCTGCTGGCCGAGATCGCGGCCGAGGTCTATGCCGACGGGCGGCCGGTCTTTCAGCTCGAGCCCGCCGCGGGGCCCGCTGCGGCCGACGAGGCCTTGAAGGCCCAGGAAGCCACGGCCCTGCTGACCGTCACCTCCGGCCAGGGAGTCACCATCAAGGGCGACGCGCTGTCCATGAACTTTTACCGGGCAGGCATCATCCTCGAAGAGATGCTCAACCGCCGGGCCGACCGCCTGGCGGGCCGGCCGGAAACAGTCCGGCTGGAAGCCCGGCCCCTGGCAGGCAGCGGCCCCCGGAGCCTGTTCGACGTCTACGCGCCGGGCATGATCGTCTTTGCCCTGCTGCTGACCATCCCGCAGGTGGCCATGTTGGTAGCCCGCGAGAGCCGCTGGCGGACCCTGCACCGGCTGCGCCTCACGCCCCTGCGCGCCTGGGAGCTGCTGGGCGGCGTCGGCCTGGCCCAGACGGCCATCGGCGTCGTCCTCGTCGCCCTCGTCCTGGGCAGTGCCCTGGCCCTGGGATTTCAGAACCACGGCTCGTTCGGGCTGGCCCTGGTCGTCGGCCTGGCCATCAACCTGTCGGCCATCGGCTGGGGGCTCGTCGTGGGTTGCTTTGTCGAGAACGACGGGCAGGCCATCAACGTCGGCAGCACGGTGACCATGCTCCAGGTCTTCCTGTCGGGCTCGTTTTACCAGATGCCATCCCCCACCCTGTTCCGCCTGGGCGGCCACGCCATCGAGCTGTTCGACGTCTTTCCCGCCACCCACGGCTTTTTGGCGCTGCAGCAGGTTCTGTGCTACGGCGCCGGCTGGCGGGACGTGGCCTTTCGCCTGGCGGCCACCGTGCTCCTTTCTCTGCTGACCCTCGTCCTGGGCGTGGCACTGTTCGGGCGGCTGCGGATGCGGGAAGGCCGGTAGGCAGTTTTGCCGCCGGCAAGCCGGACATGGTATAATGTCCGCCGACGGCAAGGGGCAAGGCTTCCCTGCCCTGCGCACTCGATCCTGGTCCTTGGAGAACAGCATTCATGTGCGGCATCTTTGGTATCATCACCAACGTTGAAACAGCCCTCGGCCCGACCTTGTTCCAGGCCGGCAAGCGCCTGGCCTACCGCGGCTACGATTCCGTCGGCTGCGCGACGGTGGCCGCCGACGGCAGCATCGACCTGCGCAAGGGCGTGGGACGCCTCGACGACGTGAGCGCCCGGCTTGACTTTGCCTCCATGCGGGGCTGCCGCGGCATCACCCAGCTTCGGTGGGCCACCTTTGGCGCGCCATCCTACGAGAACGCCCAGCCGCACCTGGACTCGGACGGCGACCTGGTGGGCGCCCACAATGGCAACGTCGTGAACAACGTGCAGATGCGCGAGCTGTTCCTCCGCGAGGGGCTGACGGTGCGGGGCACCAACGACGGCGAGACCTGCATCCACGCCGTGGAACGCCACTTTGACCGCAATGGCGGCGACATGATCGCCGCCATCTGCGCCGCCTACGACGACCTGGAGGGCGACTATGCCTTCCTCATCACCCACCGGGACGAGGAGCGGCTGTAT
Source organism: Anaerolineae bacterium (assembly GCA_034428935.1). Taxonomy (GTDB): domain Bacteria; phylum Chloroflexota; class Anaerolineae; order JAAYZQ01; family JAAYZQ01; genus JAAYZQ01. The sequence goes on from DAOUHB010000063.1 coordinate 12,359, forward strand.
GCCATCAAGAAGGGATCGGGCCTCGTCGCGGGCCGCGGCGAGGGCATGTCGGTCATATCGTCGGATCTGCCCAGCCTGCTGCCCCTCACCCGGCGCATCGTCCGGGTGTACGACGGCGAGATTGTCGTCCTGACGCCCGACTCGGTGGAGCTGTACAGCGTGCAGGACCGGGCCCCCATCCAGCGGGATGAGGAATGGTACGACGGCCCCATCGAAGTCGCGGAAAAGGGCGGCTACCCGCACTTTATGCTAAAAGAGATCCACGAGCAACCGACCGTTGCCGGCGAGCTGCTGCACCTGCTGAACAGCTCGCGCTACGTGCAGCCCTTCCTGGACGCCTTGACCGCCACGGGTGACCGGCCGGTGTACCTGGTGGGCTGCGGCACGAGCTATCACGCCTGCCTGCTGGGCGCCTACTATTTTAACCAGATCGCCGGCCGGCCGGCGGTGGCCGTCCTGGGGCCGCAGTTCATCGAGCAGTACGACCGCAGCCTGGGGCCGCGGGATACGGCCGTCTTTGTGAGCCAGAGCGGCGAGACCAAGGACGTGCTGAATGCGGTCAAGGTCATGCGCGAGCGGGGAGGGCGCGTGTTGGGCGTCCTCAACGTCGTGGGCTCGTCGCTGGCCCACGCCAGCGACGTCTACCTGCCCCTGGCGTGCGGCTACGAGATCAGCGTGCCGGCCACCAAGACCTTTGTCAACCAGGCCGTGCTGTTCCTGCACCTGGCCACGCGCCTGGCGGGGCACGACCCGGCCAGCCTGCACCCCCTGCCCGACCTGCTCACCCGCACCCTCGACGCCACCGACGCCGCCGCCCGCGAGGTCGCAGCCTACCTCCACGACTGGAACGACATGTACTACCTGGGCTACGGCGTCACGCACCCCATCGCCCTGGAGGGCGCGCTCAAGCTCAAGGAGATCACCTACGCTCATTGCGAGGGCATCTTTTCCAGCGAGTTCAAGCACGGACCGCTTTCGGCCGTCCACGACGGCTACCCCGTGCTGTTCATCACCGCGCCCGGCGACGAGTCGATGATGATCAACCACGTCAACGAGGTCACCGTGCGCGGCGGGCGGACAATCATCGTCGCTGCCGAGCACGAGGCACTGCGCAAGAACGCGCACGATTATCTCGTCCTGCCCGAGGCCGACCGGTTCACAGTGCCCATCCTGGCTACAATCCCGGCACAGCTCATCTCTTACCACGTGAGCGTCGCCCGCGGGATCGATCCCGACTTTCCCCGCAACCTCAGCAAGACGCTCACAGTAGATTGAGTTGGCGGACAAATTCGGCGCGAGGCAGTTGACGCGCCCTGGCCTTTGTGCTATACTCTCAACACTCAGGCGCGCAAAAGAACGGCAGCATTGCCCGGGAAGGTGTCCTCAAGCGGAATCCCGGGCGCTCGCGCCAAAACGTGCTGACCATGAACCGTTACGCCTTCTTGTTGGTCGAACGACAACGCGGCGCACCTGATGCTCGCGCAGTTGCAAGGAGAATCCGATGGACGTTGAGCACCTGGCAAGGCGCATGGCCGAAAACGCGGCAGCAATACAGGCCCTGGTACAGGGCGTAACGGACCAGCAGGCACGCTGGAAGCCAGATACCGAGTCCTGGTCGATCCTGGAGGTGGTGTGCCACCTGCTGGACGAAGAGCGATCGGACTTTCGGGTCCGCCTGGACCTGACCTTGCACCGCCCGGGCGAGCCCTGGCCGGGCATCGACCCCCAGGGCTGGGTGACCGAGCGGCGGTACAACGAGCAGGACCTGGGGGTCTCACTGGCCGCTTTTCGGCAAGAACGGGAAGCGTCCCTGGCCTGGCTGAGAAGCCTGGCGCGCCCCAATTGGGACAGAACCTACAACGCACCCTGGGGACCGATTGCCGCCGGCGATTTGATGGCCGCCTGGGTTGCCCACGACCTCTTGCACACGCGCCAGCTCGTGGAACTGCGCTGGGCGACGACGCGAGCCGAGCTGGAGCCACACAGCGTCGACTATGCGGGGAAGTGGTAGATGCGCGAGCACGATTTTCCAGGGCCCAAGCTCATCGTCCGGCACACAGGCCAGCGGTTTTCCCTGGCCGAGGGGCCGGTGACCATCGGCCGGGACGACGACAATCGCATCATCCTGGCCGACAGCCGTGCTTCGCGCCACCACGCCGTCATCGAGGACAGGGCCGGCACGTTCGTGGTCCAGGACTTGCGGAGCGCCAACGGGACCCTGGTCAACGGGCGGCGGGTGGCCGGTACCCAGGTCCTGCGCCAGGGCGATGCCATCCATATCGGCGACACCATCCTGGATGTGCACCTGGCGCCTGGCATCGACCCGGGGGCCACGATCCAGGCCGTCCGTGCCGCGCCGCCGGGGGTGTATACGCCCGGGGATTTCGGCACCCAGACCCAGCAGGTGGGCGCCGATTGGCGCCAGGACTCACAGCCAGCGTCGCGCTGGCCGGTGATCATCGCCGGGCTGCTGGTGGTCGGGCTCATTGCCGCCATCGCCATATTGGCCATCCTGCTGTTGGGGCGGGACGGGGCGGCCCCGGCGAACGTCGTGCTGGAATCACCGGCCAACGGCAGCCAGGTGAGCGCCGGCAGCGAGGTAAGCCTGGAAGCTACGGCCAGCGGCGAGGCCATCACCAGCCTGGAGCTGTTGGTCGACGGGGTCGTGGCGGCCACTGCCAGCAGCCCTGACGCGGGCGGAACCGATTCCCTGCGGGTCCAGACGCCCTGGATCTTTGAGACGGGCACGCACATCATCTCTGCCCGGGCGCGAACGGCGGGCGGTGGGGTGACAGAGCCGGTGGCGGCCAGCCTACTCGTCGTCGACGAGGGCGTGGCCCAGGTGAGCCCCACGGCCGCGCCGCCTGCCATCACCGAGGAACCGGGTCCCGTGGAGACGACGCCCGAGGCGCCGACAGCGGTGCCTTCCCCTCCTGAGGCGGCCACCGAGTCAGCCACGATCACACCGTCGCCCACCACCGAGGCGCCCACCGGCACTCCGGAGGGCAGCGAACAGCCCCAACCGGCCGGCCCGGGGACCATCACCGGCTTCGAGGAGTTTGGCACCTGGAGTCGGGGAGCCCAGGCCAACGGCACCTTTGCCCAGTCGTCAGAGCAGGTCCACAGCGGGAGGCAGGCCGGCCGGCTGGATTACAGCTTTCCCTCGGGCGACAATGACTTTGTCGTCTTTCTGCAATCGTTCCCCCTGGAGGGACGGCCCAACCAGATCACTGCCTGGGTTTATGGCGACGGGGGCGGCCACTATCTCAACGCCTGGATCCTGGACGCCGCGGGAGAGACCCTGCAGTTCACCTTCGGGCGGGTGCGGCACAGCGGCTGGCAGCAGATGATCGCCTGGCTGCAGCCCGGCGACCCCTGGCCGGCGGGCAACATCGATGGGCCGTCCAACGGCGTCGTCGATTACCCTATCCGCTTTCGCGCCCTGGTGCTGGACGACGCGCCCGATTCGTTCAGCGGTAGCGGCACCATCTACCTCGACGATCTGGGCTACGGCGAGGCCAGCGCCCCGCCCCCCACGGCCACGAACACGCCCGCGCCCGCCGCCCCGGGACCGATCATCCAGTTCTGGGCCGACGACACGACCATATCGGCCGGAGAGGCCACCGTCCTGCGCTGGCACGTGGAAAACGTGTCGGCGATCTACCTGAACGGTGACCCGGTCACCGGCCCGGACGGAAGCCGCAGGGTCCGGCCCTCCACGACCACCACCTATCGCCTGCGGGTCGTGTACCCCGGCGGCGAAGAGGTGTTGCGGGTGACCATCACGGTCAATTAGCGGCCCGTCAGCCGGCGCGCAGTGCCTTGACGACCTCCATGTAGCGCCGCACGCGCTCCACGTCGACGGGATTCTCCATCACGCCATCGACCTTCAGGCTGCTGCCGACGATGGCGCCATCGGCATAGCGCAGGAACTCGGCGACGTTCTCGGCGGTGGTGCCGCTGCCCATCAGGATGGGGCGGGTGGCCGCCTCCCTGGCCCGGCGCACCTTGTCCACCGGTGGGGCGTCGCCCGTCATCCGGCCGGAGACGATGAGGGCATCGGCGCCATAGAACTCGGTCCACTCGACGTGGGTCTCCAGGTCGAGGCCGGGAAAGGGCAGGGAGTGCTTCTTGTCCACGTCGGCAAAGAGCCGGATCCCCTCCGCGTCCAGCTCCTTGCGCTTGCGCAGCAGGTCGGCGGCGCAGCCGCGGTCCAGGTCGCCCGTATCCCACAGGCGCGCGCCGGTGAGGATGCAAACCCGCATAAAGTCCAGGTCGGCGGCGATGGCGATGGACAGCTCGGCCCGCCACCCGTTGTGGATGACGTTCGCGCCCACGGGCACCCCGGCCATCTCCTTGACCTTGCGCGCCGCCACCGCCTGGGCGGTCACCGCCTCGAGCTGCACGTCGCCCGCCACATAGTAGGGCAGATCCCACATGTTTTCCACCACCAGCCCGTCGACGCCGCCCTCCAGCAGAGCCTCGGCGTCACGCAGGGCATGATCCAGGATCGTGCCCATCCCGTAGCCCGTATACCCCGGCGAGCCGGGCAGGGGCCACAGGTGTATCATGCCGATGACCGGCTTTTCCACGCCAAACATCTGGGCCAGCGAGCCCAGGCGCAGGTCATCCAACCGCCGCTTCCACGCTACTTCCACCACGGTTTTCCCTCCTTTTCAGGCGCAGTGGACAGGGCCGTCACCAGGCCGATGACCTGGTCGAGGGTCTCGTGGTCCACTTCCTGGTTATTCCTCAACAGTTGCAACACCTCCTGGGCGGCGGGTCCGGCCGTGGACGCCCCCACGCGGGTGGCCGACATGGCGCCCAGGGCATTGCCCAGCAGCGCGGCGCCGTGCCAGCTCAGCCCTCCCAGGAAGCCGGCAATGAGCCCCGCGTCGAAATTGTCGCCCGCCCCGGTGCTGTCGCGGGCCTGAACGGCAAAGCCGGGAACCCGCAGAACGCCCCGGGACGTGACCACCAGGCTGCCCTGCCTGCCCAGCTTGATGGCCACCACATCTACCCCCGCCTCGACGAGTGCCCGGGCGCACTCCTCGGGCGCCGACCTGGCGGCCAACTGCCGCGCCTCGGCCAGGCTGGGCAGCAGGATGTTGACCTGGGGCAGCAGAGCCCTCATCTCGCCGGCGGCATCGTAGGAGACGGCCATGCCGGGATCGAGGCTGACCGTCAGGCCGTGCCGGCAGGCAAGGGCAAGGGCGCGCAGGGCTGCGCTGCGCTGGGGCTCGGTCAGCAGCGCATAGCCCGAAAGGTGAAACAGCCGGGCGCTGCAGATCTCGTTCTCGTCGATCTGGTCGGGGTCGGTAAAGACGTTCGCCCCTCGATGGCCCAGGATGGTACGCTCGCCATCGGGCGTGACCACGACGTACATCAGGCCGGTCATGGCCGCCGGGTCACGTTGCAGGGCCGACGGGCTGACGCCCGCCTCGCTGAGGCAGCCAAAGACCTTGAGCGCCCACGAGTCGGGCCCCAGGCGGGCGATGAGCGACGTCGAGATGCCCATGCGCGCCAGCGCCAGCGCCGTGTTGGTGGCCGACCCGCCGCAGTGGATCTCGGTTGACGACGCCAGTGCATCCCCTCCCTTGTCCGGGAAGGCAGCGAAATGGGCAATGATATCCACGTTGGCGTCGCCCAGGGCGACCACGTCGGCCATGATGACCGCTTCTCCGCTCCTCAAGCTGCCTGCTGGCCCTATTGTATCACACTTGAGACCGGACTTCCATTTTGTACCCCTGGAGAGATGCAGCACCGGACTCCTCCCGTTAAGTCCGAGTCGCCTTTTGCGCCGATTTGTGCTACAATACGGAGCAGACGCTCATTTTTGGAGGGAGTGCTATGGAAAACGAACGACAACGCCTGGTTGCCATCGTTGCCGCCATCGCCATCGCCGGGTTGCTCCTGAGCTGCGTCGCCGGCGCCCTGGCCGGCGGCCTGGCCGGGCTCTTTGTAGGGCGGCACCAGGCCCGGTTGGCCGCCGAACGTACGTTTGCCCGGGAATTGGCAGAAGAAGCCGTTCCGTTGCGCGATGAGCTTCCTGTGCCCGTGCCCGAGTTCCCGGAATCGACGCCCTTTGTCCAGCCGAGTATCGAGGGCGCAATCGTCGTCGACGTCATGGAAGGGACCCCTGCCGAGGAGGCAGGCTTGCGGCCCGGTGACGTCATCGTCGCCGTGGAGGACGTGCCCATTGACCGCAACCACCTGCTGCCCGCCGTCCTGGCGCAATACGAGCCGGGCGACCGCGTCACCATCGAGTTCTGGCGAGGGGGCAGGCAGCGAGCGGTGCCGGTCACCCTGGGCGAGAACCCGGACGATCCCGAGCTGCCCTACCTGGGGGTGCGCTTCCGCATGAACCTGGAGCCCGATTATAACCTGCCTGGCGGCTAGCAAGTTGTTGGAGAGGTGCCTGCGCTTGTCGGTTCGTAATAGGCGATTTATCGCCAAGAGCCGCGCTGAAGCGCGCACTACGAACGGCCAAGAACCGCGCGCACTACGAACGGCTCTCCCACTGGCGGCTAGCAAGTTGTTGGAGAGGTGCCTGCGCTTGTCGGTTCGTAGTAGGCGATTTATCGCCAAGAGCCGCGCTGAAGCGCGCACTACGAACGGCCAAGAACTGCGCGCACTACGAACGGCTCTCTGACTGGCGGCTAGCAAGTTGTTGGAGAGGTGCCTGCGCTTGTCGGTTCGTAGTGGGCGATTTATCGCCAAGAACCGCGCTGAAGCGCGCACTACGAACGGCCAAGAACCGCGCGCACTACGAACGGCTCTCCCACTGGCGGCTAGCCAGTAGAACCTTCGGGCGAGCCAGACACCTCCTTGATCACAGGCCAAACCGGCGCTGCGCCGCCGGCCAGCTCGCAAGACGGGCTGCCGGCGGTGAGCGTACCGTACCAGTCGCAGTGCCCATCAGCTCGCGCTTTGCAATTATCCCGCAGATGGGGTACAATCCCCATGGTCTGTCCCGCCAGATCGTGGGATACCGGGCCGCCAGCACGATCATAGAACTGGGGTGTTCTTTGAGCAAAGGAGACGAGAGCGCCGTACAACCGTACAAGATCCTCATGATCGCCCCGACGTCATTCTTTTCCGACTACGGGTGTTCGGTGCGGATTCTAGAGGAAGCACGGGTTCTCCAGAGGCTGGGCCACGACCTCGTCGTCTGCACCTACCGCAACGGCCAGGACGTGCCCGGGCTCCATATTCGGCGCACCCCAAGCATCCCCTTTCGAGAGCATTACGAGGTCGGCTCCTCGCTGCACAAGGTCGGCTTTGACTTCCTGCTCTTCTGGACCGTGCTGCGCTCTGCCCTGCGCCGGCGGCCCGACGTCATCCACGCCCACATGCACGAAGGAGCCCTCATCGGGCTGGTCGTCTCTCGACTGTTGCGCATCCCCCTGGTCTTTGACCTCCAGGGCAGCCTGACCGGCGAAATGCTCGACCATCGTTTCCTGCACAAGGACAGCATCTTCTACCAGCCCTTGCGCTGGCTGGAAAGGACCATCAACCAGCGCTCACCGCTGATCCTCACCAGCTCGGCCAATGCCCGCGACATGCTCGTCGACGAGTTCGACTGTTGCTCCGACCGCATCCAGCCAGTGCCCGACTGCGTGGACACGAGCTTTTTCTATCCGGCCCTGGAAGAAGAGAGAGCCGAGATGGCCGTTTTGCGGGCAAACCTCGGCATTCCCCAGGGAGCCCAAATCGTGGTCTACCTCGGGCTCCTGGCCCACTACCAGGGCACAGACCTGCTCATCCAGGCTGCGAAGCGAGTTGTCACCCAGCGCGATGACGTCCATTTTCTGATCATGGGTTTTCCCGCGGTGGAGCACTACCGGGAGTTGGCTCACGAGATGGGTGTGGGCCGGTTCACCACCTTTACCGGCAAGGTTCCCTACGAACATGCGAGGGATTTTTTGGCCATGGGCAAAGTGGCCGTGGCCCCCAAGCTGTCGGCGACAGAGGGCTGTGGCAAGATCCTGAACTACATGGCCATGGGGCTGCCGGTGGTCTCCTTTGACACACCCGTGAGCCGCGAGTACCTGGGCGCGCAGGGCATCTATGCCCGCCCCGGCGATCCCGACTCCCTGGCGCAGGCACTGCTCGTCGCCCTCAACGGCGACCACCGCGCCCGGGCAGCCCAACTGCGGGAGACTGCCACCCGCTGCTATTCCTCGGAGCAGGCCGCCGGCGCCATTCTTCAGGCCTACGGCGCGGTTTGCCACCGGCCGGCAAGCGTGCTATAATGCGGCGCTCATTGGAGAGTTGTCCATGATCGCTCGAGTTCGCGAGCTCGTTTGCTATAGAGAACTGATCCGTAACCTGGTAATCCGTGACCTCAAGGTGCGCTACAAGGGCTCAGCCTTGGGGTTTCTGTGGTCGCTCCTCAACCCCCTGCTCATGACCGCAGTCTTTACCGTGGTGTTTACGGTCATGCTGCCCCAGAACATTGCCAACTTTCCGGTCTTTTTCATGGCCGGCTTTCTGCCCTGGACCTTTCTCTCGTCGTCGGTGTTGGGCGGCACGAGCTCTATCGTCAGGAACTCGCACCTGATCAAGAAGGTCTACTTCCCGCGCGAGATCCTGCCGCTGGCCGAGGTGCTCTCGAACCTGGTCAACTTCTTGCTGGCCATGATCGTGCTCTTTGGCCTCGTCATCGCCTCCGGCATTCCCATCACGCCGGCGGTGTTGATGCTGCCCCTGATCGTACTGGCCCAGTTGGCCTTTACCCTGGGCATCGCCATGATCCTGTCGACGGCCAACGTGTTTTACCGGGACACACAGCACATCATGGAAGTGGTCATGCAGGCCTGGTTCTTTCTCACGCCCATCTTTTATTCCATCGACCGCCTCCCTTCAGACGCGCACCTGCTGGGCATCGTCATCGACGTGCGCCTCTGGGCCCGGCGCCTGAATCCCATGGCATCGCTGGTCGCCTCGTACCAGGATGTGCTCTACTGGGGTGAGTTTAGCGGACTCGACTTTTTTCTGAGGACGTTCGTCACGTGCGTCCTCGTCTTGCTGATCGGCTACGTGGTGTTCTGCCGTTTCAGCAGTGTATTTGGTGAAGAAACCTGATGGGGGCGACGCGCCTGGCTCCCGGCCAGGCGCTGTGACCCCCACCTTTGAAAGGTCGTTCATGCACAAAGCCAAGCGAGTGATGATCATCGGCCTCGACGGCGTGCCCCTGGACCTCATCCAGGGGTGGGCTGCGGAAGGCCACCTGCCGCACATGGCCCGCCTGATTGACACCGGCGCCGTGGGCAGCCTTCGCTCCACCATACCACCGACGTCGGGGCCATCCTGGTCGTCCTTTGTCACGGGCATGAACCCGGGCAAGACCGGGATCTATGACTTCCTGTACCGGCGCGACGGCAGCTACAGCTTTCCGCCGGTCAATGCCTCGCAGCGAGGCGGGAGGACGATCTGGCGCACCCTGAGCGACGCCGGCTACGGCGTCTCGGTCCTCAACCTGCCCATGTCCTATCCCGTGGAACGCATCAACGGCGTCATGATCAGCGGCTGGATGACACCCTACAAGGCCACGGATTACGTCCACCCGCCGGAGCTGGCGGCCGAGCTGGAGCGCGAGGTCGGCAACTATCGCATCTACCCCACCGAGACCTTTGCCGAAAGCCGCAAGGAGAGCTTCTGGAAGGCCAGCTTTGACCTGCTGGAGATGCGGACGCGGACGGCCCTCTACCTGGCCAAGACCCGCCCCTGGGACGTCTTCATGGCCGTCTTTTTCGACACGGACCGCATCCTGCACCAGACGTGGCACTATCTTACCGCCGATCATCCCTGGCGCACCGACCGCGAGGACAAATCCGAGTCTGTGCGTGCCTATTTCCAGAAGGTGGACGACAGCATCGGCCGCCTGCTGGAGCACGCCGACGAGGACACGCTGGTCATCGTCCTCTCGGACCACGGCATGGGCCAGGCCAACAACTTTATCGTGCTCAACAACTGGCTGCTGGACGCCGGCTTATTGCAGCTCAAGCGGGATCCCTGGACTCGCTGGAAAGAGTTTCTCTTTCGCCGCGGTTTTACCCTGCGGAACGTGCACCAGTTGGCCGACCGCCTGCACCTGGCCCAGCAGGCCGAATACGTGGCCGGCTACTTTGTCGACCACCTCCTCAAGCTCGCCTTTCTCTCCTTTCTCGACGTGGACTGGAAGCGCTCGCGCGCCTATTCCTTCGGGCGGCACCTGGGCTCCATCTATGTCAACGTCAAGGGCCGGGAACCGGGGGGAATCGTCGAGCCGGGGCAGGAATACGAGGCCGTGCGCGACGAGATCGAGCGCCTGGCCCGCGAGTTTCGCGACCCGCACACCGGCCGGCAGCTCATCGGCGAGGTGATACGCCGCGAGGAGGTGTACAGCGGGCCATACCTGGACCGGGCGCCTGACCTTATCCTGCGGCCCAGGGAGCCGTCCGACATCTTTTTCGGGCTGGCCGACTTTGGACACCGCGAGACGGTCTCGACGGTGTACCGCTACTCGGGCATGCACCGCGACTATGGCATGCTGATCATGAACGGGCCGGGCGTGCGCCGGGGAGGCAGCGTCGAGGACGCCGTCATCCACGACGTGGCCCCCACCGTCCTGCACACCATGGACCTGCCGGTGCCGGCCGACATGGACGGCCACGTGCTCCTGGATGCCTTCGAGAGCGAGTACGCCGCGGCCTTTCCCGTGCGACACGCCGAGCCGGGTGGGGAAACCGGCGCGGGAGACGGCTCGCAGGCCCCCATCGACTACTCGGAAGAGGGCGAAAAAGAGATCATGAAGCGGCTTGAAGGCCTGGGATACCTGGGATGAGAGTTCTGGTCATCGGCCTGGACGGCGTCACCTTCGATCTCCTCGGGCCCTGGATCGAGGCCGGGGAGCTGCCCAACCTGCAGCGCCTGATGCGGCAAGGCGCCTCGGGCCGGCTGCAGACGACCATGCCGCCCATCAGCTCCTCGTCCTGGAGCTCGTTCCTGACGGGCGTCAACCCCGGCAAGCACGGGCTCGTCGATTTCGTCTATCCCGGCGCCGAGGGATACAAGGTGAGCATGATCAATGCCACCAGCCGCCGGGCGCGGGCGCTGTGGTACTGGCTCAACGACGCGGGGCGCAAGGTGGGCTTCCTGGGCGTGCCGACCACCTATCCCACCGAGCCGGTGGACGGCTTTATGGTCAGCGGCTTTCTGGCGCCCGGCCCCGACAGCGAATGGGCCTACCCGCCCGAGCTGAAAGCCGAGCTGGTGGGCGAGCTGGGCGAGTTTCTCCTGGCGCCCAACGAGCGCTACCGCTCCACCCGGCACCTGGACCGCTTCCTGGACGACCTGACGGCCAGCGTGGAGAACCGCACCCGGGCGGCGTTGTACCTGATGCGCACCCGGCCCTGGGACCTGTTCACCGTGGTCTACTGGGACACCGACATGGTCCAGCACGAGACCTGGCGCCTGCTCGACCCCAACCATCCCCGCTACGACGCCGGCGAGGCGGCCGCCCACCGCCAGCGCATCCTGGACTTTCACCGCAAGGTCGACGCCGACGTGGGGCGCCTGCTGGAGGCGGTCGAGGCCGACCCCGAAACCCTGGTCATCGTCATGTCGGACCACGGCTTTGGGCCGGTACACAGCTTCTTTCTGCTGAACAACTGGCTGGTGGAGCAGGGGCTGCTCCGCTTCAAGGGCGGCCTGCGGACGGGCCTGAAGCGGCTGCTGTTCCGCCTGGGCGTGACGCCCCTGACCAGCTTTCGCATCGCCAAAGCCCTGGGCCTGGGCCGGCTCCGCAAGAAGATGCGCTTTCAGCAAAAGGCCGGCCTGGTCAACAAGGTCTTTTTGTCGTTCGACGACGTCGACTGGGCGCGGACCCGGGCCTTTGGCATCGGCAGCTTCGGGCAAATTTACGTCAACCTGGCGGGGCGGTACCCTGAGGGCAGCGTGTCGCCGGGGCAGGAGTACGAGGATCTGAAGGACTGGATTGCCCGCCAGGCCCTGGCCCTGCGGGACCCGCGCACGGGCCAGCCGCTGGTGGAGCGGGTGTACCGCCGCGAGGAGATCTACAGCGGGCGATACCTGGAGCGCACGCCCGACCTCATCCTCCAGCCGCGGGGCTGGGAGTACATGGCCTTTGGCCACGCCGATTTCGGCTCCCACCGGCTCGTGGAGCCCATCGCCGGGCTCTCGGGCCACCACCGCCTGGAGGGCGTGGTCATCCTGGCCGGCGGCGGCGTGCAGCCCGGTGCCCGGTTGCAGGGCGCCAGCATCCTGGACGTGGCGCCCACGATCCTGCACGCCCTGGACGTGGCCGTTCCCGAAGAGATGGACGGCCGCGTGTTGCAGGAGGCCTTCCAGGCGTCGTCGCCCCTGGCGCGCCCGGTGCGCACCAGCCCGGAGAGCGTGTACAAAGAAGGCCCCGCCGAGCCCGGCCTGGCGGA
>DAOUHB010000064.1:0-48457 GCA_034428935.1 Anaerolineae bacterium
AGCCGCCCCCACTTTTGCCGCCCGCCGCCTTTTCGAGTATAATGCCGGGCTGGAGCCATGCCAAGGGTTTCCACGCAGCAAAACGCAAAGGAGCCGAGTCGAGATGGGAAAGAAGGGACGGGTTTTCAGTGGGGCAAGGCCGACGGGCAGGCAGCACCTGGGCAACTACCTGGGCGCCGTCCGCAATTACGTGGCCCTGCAGGACGACTACGAGTGTATCTACTGCGTGGTCGATCTGCACGCCCTCACGACCCTGGAGCACACGGACAAGCTCCGGGATTGGACCCGGGAGATGACGCTGGACTGGCTGGCGGCCGGCATCCGGCCCGAGGAGACCATCCTCTTTGTCCAGTCCCACGTGCCCCAGGTCACCGAGCTGCACACCATCTTTTCCATGGTCACGCCCCTCGGCTGGCTGACCCGCCTGCCCACCTTCAAGGAAAAGGTGCGCCAGAGCCCGGAGAACGTGAACTACGGGCTGGTGGGCTACCCCGTCCTCATGGCTGCCGACATTGCCCTCTACAAGGCCGACACGGTGCCGGTGGGCGTCGACCAGGCGCCGCACCTGGAGTTCACCCGCGAGATCGTGCGCCGCTTTAATTTCCAGTTCGGCGAGGTCCTCGTCGAGCCCCAGGCCAAGCATACCGAGTTCACCAAGGTGTTGGGCATCGACGGCGCGGCCAAGATGAGCAAGTCGCTGGACAACCACATCGAGATTGCAGCCACGCCCGACGAGATCTGGCAGCGGGTGCGCATGATGGTCACCGATCCGGCCCGCCAATACCGCACCGACCCGGGCCACCCGGAGGTGTGCAACGTCTTTTCCCTGCACGGCTTCTTCTCGGCCGGCGAGGTGGCCCAGATCGAGGCCGACTGCCGCTCGGCGGCCATCGGCTGCGTCGACTGCAAGAAAAAGTTTGCCCGCAACCTGAGCGAGCACTTTGCCCCCTTCCGCGAGCGGCGCGCCCGCTACGCCGCCGATCCCGACTATATCCGCGACGTGCTGGCCGACGGCGCCCGCCGGGCCGGGGCCATCGCCGACCAGGTGCTGGGCGAAGTCAAGGCCGCCGTCGGCCTGCCCTGACGATGCAGCAAGCGCACATTCGCAATTTCTGCATCATTGCCCACATCGACCACGGCAAGAGCACCCTGGCCGACCGGCTGCTGGAGCGCACCGGCACCATCACTCAGCGCGAGATGATGGACCAGGTCCTCGACGCCATGGACCTGGAGCGCGAGAAGGGCGTCACCATCAAGGCCTCGGCGGTGCGCATGGAGTATACCGCGCCCGATGGGGAGGTCTACGAGCTGAACCTCATCGACACGCCGGGCCACGTCGACTTTACCTACGAGGTGAGCCGCGCCCTGGCTGCCTGCGAGGGGGCGGTCCTCGTCGTGGACGCCACCCAGGGGGTGCAGGCCCAGACCCTGGCCAACCTCTACCTGGCCCTGGACGCCAACCTGACCATCGTCCCGGTCATTAACAAGATCGACCTGGTCTCGGCCCGGCCGGAGGAGGTGGCCCAGGAGGTGGAGGACCTGCTGGGCATTCCCGCCGGCGAGGCCATCTATGCCTCGGCCAAGGCGGGCACGGGGGCCGAGGACGTGCTCCAGGCAGTGGTGCAGCGCATCCCGCCGCCCGCGGGCCGGCCCGACGCGCCGCCGCGGGCCCTCATCTTTGACTCTCACTATGATTCCTACAAGGGTGTCGTGGCCTATGTCCGCGTCGTCGACGGCACACTGGGCTCGGGCGACCTCCTGCTGCTCATGTCCAACGGGCTGGAGGTCGACCCCATCGAGATCGGCATCTTCCGGCCCGGCATGCAGCCCACCCAGCGCCTGGAGGCGGGGGAGGTCGGCTACGTCGCCACCGGGCTCAAGACCCTCCAGGAATGCCGCGTGGGCGACACGATTACGCTCAAGGAAAACCCGGCCGGCAAGGCGCTCCCGGGCTACCGCCCGGCCAAACCCATGGTCTTTGCCGGGCTCTATCCCGCCGAGGGCGAGGATTATACCCTGCTGCGCGACGCCCTGGCCAAGCTGCAGTTGAACGACGCCTCCATTGTCTACGAGCCCGAGACCTCCCACGCCCTGGGCTTTGGCTTTCGCTGCGGCTTCCTGGGGCTGTTCCACATGGACATTGTCCAGGAGCGGCTGGAGCGCGAGTACGATCTGGACATCGTCTTTACCTCTCCCAGCGTCGAATACCAGGTGCTCAAGACCGACGGGCAGGTCCTGGCCATCGACAACCCTGCCGACCTGCCGCAAGAGACCGAGATTGCCCAGGTCGAAGAGCCGTGGATGCAGATCCAGATCTATACCCCGGCTGAGTACATCGGCCCCGTCATGGACCTGGTGGTCAAGCGCCGGGGCGAGATGATAAAGATGGAGTACCTGGACAGCAGCCGCGTGCTCCTGACGTACGAGGTGCCTTTGGCCGAGATCCTGGTGGACTTTTACGACCAGCTCAAGAGCCGCACCAAGGGGTACGCTTCGCTGGACTATAGCCTGGCAGGCTATCGCCCCGGCGACATGGTCAAGCTGGACGTCCTCGTCGGCGGCCAGCCTGTGGACGCCCTGTCCATCATCGTCCACCGCGACCAGTCCTTTTACAAGGGCCAGCGCCTGGTGACCAAGATGAAAGAGGCCATCCCCCGCCAGTTGTTCGACGTCGCCATCCAGGCGGCCGTCGGCAAGCGCGTCATCAGCCGCGCGAATGTAAAAGCTTTGAGGAAAGATGTGCTTGCCAAGTGCTATGGAGGTGACATAACGAGAAAGCGAAAGTTGCTGGAGAAACAGAAAAAAGGCAAGAAAAGGATGAAGATGGTCGGCCAGGTCGAGATCCCGCAGGAAGCCTTTATGACCGTCTTGCGCCTCGACGAGGATTAGGCCGTGGCCCGCAAGGCCGCCCCTGGGCGTCGTTGGCCCCTCGCCTTTTACCTGGCCCTGGCGGCCAACCTGTTCTTTTTCGCCAGCTTTCAGTGGAGCTACGTGACGCTCCCGGGCTTTATCCAGGAGCTGGGCGGCGGTGCGGCCGAGATCGGCCTCGCCTTCGGGCTCTCCACCCTCAGCGCCGTCGTCCTGCGGCCCTTTATCGGGCCTCTCATCGACCGCTGGGGGCGCAAGCAGGCCCTCCTGGTAGGCAGCTTTCTCTTTGCCCTGGAGCCGGTGCTCTATACCCTGGTGGGCTCCATCGGTCTCTTCCTGGCTGTGCGCCTGATCCGCGGCCTGGCCATCGCCGCCTTTACCACGGCCTACACGACCCTCGTGGCCGACCTGGCTCCGGCCGAGCGACGGGGCGAGGCCGTGGGCCTGGCGGGCGTGACCAACAACGTGGGCATGTTGTTCGCCCCTGCCCTGGGGGCCGCCATGCAGGTGCGCTGGGGCTACACGCCCCATTTCTGGGGCGCAGCGGCCCTCGCCCTGGTCAGCTTTGCCCTCGTGCTGCCCCTGAAGGAGGCCCGGGGCTTCTCGCAGGCGGTGCCCGCCGGGCCCGGCTTCTGGTCGGTGGGGCGCCTGCGCCCCGTGTGGCTCGCCTCGTTCGCGGGCACCGGCCTGGCGGTGGGCTATGGGGCAGCGTTGAGTTTCATGCCGCCCTTTGCCACCGAGCGCGGACTGGGTGCCGCGGGCGGCTACTTCACGGCCTTTGCCCTGGCGGTGATGGCCAGCCAGGCCACCGCCGGCTGGCTTTCCGACCGGTTGGGGCGCCGGGCGGTGGTTTTGCCGGGCATGGTCGTCGCCGGGCTGGCCAGCGCCGGCCTGGCCATGGCCTGGACCGACCTGGCGCTCCTGGCTGCCGGCGCGGGCCTGGGCCTGAGCTGGGGGCTGGTGCGCGCCGGCCTGGACGCGAGCCTGGTGGACAGCGTGCCCGGCGCGTCACGCGGGGCCGCCTTTGCCTTTCTCTATACCTGCTTTGACGCCGGCATCGGCGCCGGTTCCTACGGCCTGGGGCTCCTGGCCGAGGCCGAGGGCTATGCCGCTGCCTTTTACGCGGCCGGGGCCTGGGCCGCCGTAGCCCTGGCCGGTTACCTTGCCTGGGGTCGCCGGCCCGGGACGGTCCGGGACGGCGCGTAGCGCTGGAGGGAACGTGCTTCCACAATTCCGGTGCCGCCCGGCGATGGGGGCGGCAAGGAGTGTGACATCATGACCCGACCTCTGGCCGGTCGCCGGGCTCGCCTCGAGGGCATGCCCGGCTTTGTCGTGGTGTGGGCCGGGCAGCTCGTCTCGGTTCTGGCCTCGAGCATGACCAGCTTTGCCCTGACCATCTGGGCTTACCAGGAGACGGGCAGCGCCACGGCCCTGGGCGCCGTGAGCACGGCTTTTATCCTCCCTTTCCTGTTGCTGTCGCCCATCGCCGGGGCCATGGTCGACCGCTACAACCGCAAGCTGATGATGATGGTCAGCGACCTGTCGGCCGTCCTCGCCACGGTCGGCATCCTCGTCCTGCACGCCTCCGGCTCCCTGCAGATCTGGCATCTCTTTGGCGCGTCGGCCCTCATGGGCCTGGGGAACACCTTCCAGTGGCCGGCCTACTCGGCGGCCATCAGCACCATGCTGCCCAAGGCGCAGTACAGCCGGGCCAACGGCATGATGTCCCTCGTCGAGACCGGCCCCTCGGTCCTGGCGCCCATGCTGGCCGGCGCCCTGCTGCCCCTTGCCGGCCTCAAGGGCATCCTTGGCCTGGACATTGCCACCTTTTTCCTGGCCATCGGCGCCCTCCTGGTCGTGCGCGTGCCCCAGCCCAAACGCAGCGCCGAAGGCCAGGCGGCCCAGGGCAACCTCTGGCGCGAGTCGATCTTTGGCTTCCGCTACATCCTGGCCCGCCGCAACCTCCTGGGCCTGTTGCTCTTTTTCCTGGTCCTGAACTTTGTCATCGGCATGGCCTACCAGGTCATCGCCCCCTTTGTCCTCGCCCGGACGGGCAACAGCAGCACCTCCCTGGGGGCCGTCCAATCGGCGTGGGCCGTGGGTGCCGTCGTCGGGGGCCTCCTCATCGGTATCTGGGGCGGGTTCCGGCGGCGCATGACCAGCATCCTCCTGGGCGAGTTCTGCACGGGCATCATCGGGCTGATCCTGTTTGCCCTGGGGCGCGACCTGTGGTGGTGGATGGCGACGGCCGCGGTGGGGGCCATCTTTATGCCCTTTGTGAACGGCGCCAGCCAGGCCATCTGGCAGGCCAAGGTGGCGCCCGACTTGCAGGGCCGCGTCTTTTCTGCGCGGCGGCTCATCGCCTGGGCCATGGGTCCCATCACGCCCCTCATCGCCGGTGCCCTGGCCGACTATGTCACCGAGCCGGCCATGGCCTCCTCCGGCTGGCTGGCGCGGACCTTTGGCCCCCTGGTGGGCACCGGGCCGGGCTCGGGCATGGCCGTCCAGTTCCTGCTGGCGGGCGTGGCCTACGTCGCCCTGGTGGCCGCGGTCTATTTCTTTGTGCCCGCCGTGCGCAACCTGGAGGACATCCTGCCCGATCACGACGAGGTGGGAGAGGCGGCGCCGGCGTAAGCGGCGGATTCAGACCACCGAAAACCCGCCGCGGAGGAGTAAAGCACAGCATCAGACGGGCCTTGCGCCCGTTGCCAGGAAAAAAGCACCCGAGCTACATCAGCTCGGGTGCTTTCCATACACAGGGGCTGCATCAACTGCGCTTTACCATCGCTCCACGTGCGCCCATTCTTCCTGGAAGCTTCTTGAGCTTCCAGGAAGACCAGGGCGCTTGCACCGCGGGGTGGGTGGCGATGCTCAAGGTTGGTTCCTGACCAGCAGCGGCAGATAGGTCCAGAACCTGGGCTGGACGGTGAACGACCAGGTGGCGGCGTAGGGGCTGACGTTTGCCGGCACGTTGTAGGCGGCCACGGTCCAGGTGTGAACGCCGCCGGCCAGGGGGCCGGTGGCATACTGGGTGGTGTTGCCCACGTCGTGCACCGTGCCATCCAGGTCGAGGTAGTAACCGGTGGCGTGGAGGCTGGCCTGCCAGGTCAGGGTCAGGCTGGTGGTGGTCATGCTCGTGCCGTCGGCCGGGCCGAGCAGCACCGGTGTGGCCACAGCCGGGGCGCCCTCACTGACCGCCCACTCGGAAAAGGCGGTGATGCCGCCGCGGGTCACGCTGCCGGCATCATAGGTGTCGCGTCCCCAGTCCCAGTTTGACCCCAGGTACCTGCTGGCGTACGGGTCGGCCAGGCCGGCGTGGGGCAGGGTCAGGCCGGCCGTGTAGCCGCTGCCCGTGGGCGTGATGCGCCAGTAGCGGCCGGTGGCGGTTGTCGGGTGGGCCTGGGGATGGTCCTGGTCGCGGCGGGCCACCACCAGGGCCGACAGGCTGCCCGGTGTCACCACGTCCACCGTGACGCCGGCCAGGCCAAAAGCCCGCTCCCCCGCGCCGCCGATGGCCTTGCTCTCCACCGTCCAGCCCAGGTTGGTCAGCGCTCCTCCGGCGCTCACCTCTGAGGCGGTGGTCAGGCTGACCCCCACGCCCACGGCCAGGTCGTAAAAGGCCACGTCGCCGGCGATGGTCTGCACCTGGGCACCGTCAAAGCGCACGGTGCTCGCCCGCGCGGCAAAGGCGCCGCCGTGGCTCGTCCAGTCGCCGCTGAGGTTGAGGGCCTGGCCTCCGGCGCCGGCGTCCAGCAGGGCGGCGTTGAGGGTCAGGTCGCCGTTCAGGTCCAGGCCGGCGCCAAGCACCAGGGTGTTGTTGTGGCCGCCCGCGGCCAGGGCGGCGATCTCGGGCGCCGACAGCGCCCGGTCATAGATGCGCACGTCGTCGATCTGCCCCTGGAAGCTGCCATCGTAGCTGCCGCCCGAGCCCTTCCGGCTGCCGATGGACACCTCGTCGCTGTTGGCCAGGAGCGACGCCGGCGGCAGGCGGCGGTCCTGCTCCACCCCGTTCACGTACAGGGCCATGAGCTCCCGCCCGGCGTCGAACACGGCGGCCACGTGCGTCCAGCCGGCGGTGGCGGTCCAGACGTCGGTAGCCCGGACGTCATAGCCGCCGCCCCCGGCGCCATCGCGGACAAGGAAGCGAAACTGGCCGCCAAGGATATCGATGACGTACTGCTCGCCGCCATCGGTGCCCCGGGCGACGATGGCCGCCCCATCCTCCTGGGCCGTCGTCCTGTCGGTCCGCACCCAGGCGGCCAGGCTAAAGGCCAGGTTGTCGTCAAAGCCCAGGTCGGGTGCGCCGGCGACGAGCACGACGTCGTCCGTGCCGTCCAGGGCCAGGGCATGGGCGCTGCCAAAGGTCAGGGGGGCAGCCGTGGCTGTCCAGGCCGGGCCGTTGGTTAGCGTGCCGTCGTGGCCCCTGCCCGAGGCGTCGCCGGCGGCCGGGCCGCTGCCCTCGTCCAGGGGCCAGTAGCCCACCAGCCCGTCGCCCACGACCAGGCTGCCGTTCAGGATGGGCGCGCCGGTGAGGGTCAGGGCGCGAGTGACGGTCAGGTCCTCGCCGTAGGTGGCGCCGTGGGCGTCGACGATGCCGCCGAACTGGGCGCAGGCGGCGGCCTCCTGGAGCGCAACAAAACAGGGCTCGCCGCCGCCGCAGGCGCCGGCGGGATCGGCGTGGACCAGGGGCCCGCCGACGGTCAGGCTGTAGACCTCCTCGACGGAAAAGGGCAGGGGAGAGGAATCTCGGGCCCGCACCGTCCAGGTATAGAAACCCGCGGCCGCCGGCGTGCCGGTCAGGGCGCCGCCGGCCGACAGGGCCAGACCCGGCGGGGGTGTGCCGGCGATGGCCGTGTAGGTGTAGGGCGCCGCCCCGCCGCCGGCAGGGGGCAGGGCCTGGTAGTAAGCCTCGCCAGCCGGGGCGCAGGGCAGCGTGGCCGGCGCCAGCGACAGGCGCGGCGCCTGGCCGTAGGTGTTCTGCCCCCAGCAGGCCACGCCGCCGTCGGTCTTTAGCCCGCAGGTGTGAAAGCCCCCGGCGCCGACCTGGACAGAATCGCCGGCGGCATCCACCGACGCCGGCGCCTGGCCTTCGTCGTTCCGCCCCCAGCAGTCCACGCGGCCGTCGGGGCGTACCCCACAGGTGTGCGAGTTCCCGGCGCTGACCTGGACATAGTCGCCAGCGGCGCCCACCGACGCCGGCGCCTGGCCGTTGTTGTTGTAGCCCCAGCAGGCCACGCTGCCATCGCTCTTTAGCCCGCAAGTGTGACTGTTCCCGGCGCTGACCTGGAGATAGTCGCCGGCGACATGGGCCGGCGGCGACGCCTGGCCGTACAGGTCGTTCCCCCAGCAGGCCACGCGGCCGTCGGGGCGTAGCCCGCAGGTGTGCCAGGTCCCGGCGCTGACCTGGACATAATCCCCGGCGCCGCCCTCCGACGCCGGCGCCTGGCCGTTGTCGTTCCTCCCCCAGCAAGCCACGCTTCCGTCGGGGCGCACCGCGCAGGTGTGCCAGGTTCCGGCGCTCACCTGGACATAGTCGCCGGCGGCGCCCTCCACCGCCGGCGCCTGGCCGTCGTCGTTGTTCCCCCAGCAGGCCACGCTTCCGTCGGCGCGTGTCCCACAGGTGTAAAAGACCCCGGAGCTGAGCTGGGACCGGCCATAGTCGCCGGGGTCGCCCACAGACGCCGGCGCCTGGCCGTCGTTGTTGCGCCCCCAGCAGGCCACGCGGCCGTCGGCGCCTGACCCACAGGTATGATAGCCCCCGGAGCTGAGCTGGGACCGGCCATAGTCGCCGGGGTCGCCCACCGACGCCGGCGCCTGGCCGTCGTTGTTACGCCCCCAGCAGGCCACGCTGCCGTCGCTCTTTAGCCCACAGGTGTGATAGCCTCCGGCGCTGACCTGGAGATAGTCGCCGGCGGCATGGGCCGGCGGCGACGCCTGGCCGTACACGTTGTAGCCCCAGCAGGCCACGCTTCCGTCGGCGCGTACCGCGCAGGTGTGACCTATGCCGGCGCTGACCTGGACATAGTCGCCGGCGGCGCCCTCCACCGCCGGCGCCTGGCTGTAGTCGTTCCGCCCCCAGCAGGCCAGGCGGCCGTCGGCGCGTAGCCCGCAGGTGTGATAGCCTCCGGCGCTGACCTGGACATAGTCGCCGCCGGCGCCCACCGCAGCCGGCGCCTGGCTGTAGTTGTTGTAGCCCCAGCAGGCCACGCTGCCGTCGCTCTTTACCCCACAGGTGTGATAGCCTCCGGCGCTGACCTGGACATAGTCGCCGGCGGCATGGGCCGGCGGCGACGCCTGGCCGTCGTCGTTGTTCCCCCAGCAGCCCACGCTTCCGTCGCCGCGTAACCCGCAGGTGTGATAGCCTCCGGCGCTGACCTGGACATAGTCGCCAGCGTCGCCCACCGACGCCGGCGCCTGGCCGTCGTCGTTGTTCCCCCAGCAGGCCACGCTGCCGTCGGCGCGTAACCCACAGGTGTGATACCAGCCGCTGCTGACCTGGACATAATCTCCGGCGCCGCCCACCGACGCCGGCGCCTGGCCGTTGACGTTGTTTCCCCAGCAAGCCACGCTTCCGTCGGCGCGCACCCCACAGGTGTGAAAGACCCCGGCGCTGAGCGTTTCGGGCAGCACGCGGGCGGGAGCGGGCTCGTCCGCCCGGGCAGCCCCTGGCCACCAGGCCAGCAGCGCCAGGGCCCCTAGCAGCCCAAGGCCCGCTGGCAGCACCAAAGCCTGCCACGCGGCACGAAACGGAGAACCGCCGTGATCGTCGTTGTGTCCCATCTCCTTTGCTCCTATCTGCGTCGTTCCTCGACGCCTCTTTGGGTTTTTTGTTTTGGTTGTTTTCCAACGCAGAGGCCACACGCCGGCCTCCCGGCCGGCTTGCCGCGAGGATCCACACACAGAATGACCCTTGCCTGGCAACAGGCACGGCGGCGGTTCTGGGGGACCGCCGCGAGCACGCAATCGGGCCGTTCTCCTCTCCCACCGGAAGAGATAGCTGCCCTGGCGATGGGCGCCAGGGCGTCCGGGTGAGGAAGAACCTAGACCTCCTGGCCGAGGCTCTCCTCGTCCTGGTGCTGATTGTAGAGCGGGCAGCCGCCGCCGCACAGTACCTGGTCCGGGCAGTTGTAGCACTTGGTCATCTTGAAGTCCCGGTTGCGCAGGTAGCGGGCCAGCTCGTGCTCCCAGATCTCTTCCCACGGCGTGGTCAGGATGTTGCCCAGCGACACAAAGTAGCTCTGGCAGGGCAGGACGTCGCCGTTGGGCTCGACGGCCATGTTGTAGCGCGCCGCCGTGCAGCCCTTGATGCCCAGCTCCAGGCCGGTGGGGTCGAACTCACAGTACTGGGTGGGTGTGTACCAGATGAGGCGCATCTCGTGCGCCGTGGTGGCGTCCTTCACCCGCTCCAGGATGGGCTGCAGTTGATCCTCGGGGATGCCGCTCCCGACGCACGCCCCCGAGCCCGAGTAGATCAGGCTGTTGCAGCCAAAGGTGGGCACCCCCAGCGAGGCGGCAAAGGCGATGGTCTCCTCGATGCTGTCCACGTTTTCCGTGGTGATCGTGGTATTGGTCATCATGTACACGTCAGCATTGACCACGGTCTTGATGCCGGCCACGGTCTCTTCCCAGGCGCCCTGGGCCCCGGACATCCTGTCGTGGATCGCCGGGTCGTGGCTCTCCAGCGTGATCTGGACGTGGTCCAGCCCGGCGAGGAGTAGTTGGTCCACGTAGGCGCGGTCCCGCAGCCGCCGGCCGTTGGTCTGGAGGCCCGTCACCAGCCCC
The DNA here is from genome assembly GCA_034428935.1 of Anaerolineae bacterium. GTDB lineage: Bacteria > Chloroflexota > Anaerolineae > JAAYZQ01 > JAAYZQ01 > JAAYZQ01. Next base: position 10,651 of record DAOUHB010000064.1, read on the forward strand.
ACGTCTTCGGCGTACTGCACCAGCTCCACCAGGTCCGGGCGCAGGGTGGCCTCACCGCCCGTGAAGGTCATGTGGGGAATGCCCTGCTCCCAGCAGGCGTCGATGACCCGCTTCCAGTCCTCGGTGGCCATCTCCGGAAAGTCCTTGGGCCGGCCGACGTAGCAGTGGGGGCAGTCGTTCTGGCAGCGGTAGGTCAGGGCCAGGTCCATGCGGTAGGGCGCCGAGAGCACGGGGCTCAGGGGCTCGACGCGCTCCACCTCCAGGTAGCTGACGGGGCAAATCTCCTCGCCCCCCTCGGCGATGGTGACGATGGCCTCCTGCAAGGTGGTAAAATCCGCCCGGGCCGTTTCCGGCTTCACGTCGTAGCGCCGGGCGATTTCGCGGGCCGCTTCCTCCTCCGTCCTGTGCTCGATGAGCAGGCGGGCGTGCTCCGTGGCCGTCTGGTTCAGGTGCAGGACGCGTGCGGCGTTGATGAGCAGCACGCCGTGGCCGTCCTTTTCGACGCGCAGGTGCAGCCGGTACTGGTGCGCGGCGTCAGGCGGCGTCTGGTAGTGATAGATGCCCGGCGGCAAGGGCCGGTACGGCTCGAACCAGCTCTTGATGCGATCGACGATTGTCATACTGTCCCCTCCTGTGCCTTGTTCCACAGGTCCCGATAAGCCCCTCGCACAGACGCATCCAGGGCGTCGGCAAGCGACAGGGGCAAGTTGAGGCGCACGATGAGGTCCTGGACGTCGGCCAGGTCACGCAGGCGGTGTGACGCCGTGGTGCCGGAAGCCAACTTGAGCTCGACGAGGGTCTGGAGCGTCACGATGCGGACACCCTCGACCTCGGAAGCAACTCCCGGATCCCCCGGATCGGGAAATGCCACCGGCTTGGGCCGTCCATCGCCGGGATACTCCCCGGTTGTCACCATCTCGATCCGGACGGCGCTTTCGGCGTCGCGAAAGGTTTTGGTCGCCCCGGGAAAAGCAGGGCGATAGCCCCGGCCGACATAGGTCTGGCGAAACAGCTCCAGGCCCTCGGCCGTGAGCAGCACGTCGATATCCTCCGTCAGCCGTGGATAGCCGTGCTGGGCCAGGGCCAGGCCTTCCAACAGGGCGTAGGGAATCCCGGCTGCTTCCAGGCGCTCGGCGAGCCGGCGCAGCGTGCCGTACAGGCGCCCCGCTCCGGCAAAGTAGGCACTCGCCTCGCGAAGCATGCTCTCGCCCCCCTGGCGGAGCGTCTCTTCGTAGGAGAGGCCCTCGTCCTCGGGCATCTAGCGCCCTCCACCGGCGCAGGCGCAGGCGCAGCCGGCACACGCGCAGGCACAGGCACAGCTATACCCGCCACCGCCCCTGCTCGTGCTGGAGGGCTTGGGCGGCGGGTTGGTGGTCTGGGCCACCTTGCCTGTAAAGCTCTCGACGCTGCTGACCACGGTGTTGGCTGCGTTCTCGATGCCCGTCACCACCGTGTTGGCAAAGTCGCCGCCGGGCAGGGTGGGCAGGGTCACGGGTGTGCCGCCGCCCAGGGGCGACGCGGAAGGCCCCGCCGCCGCGGGTCGCGGCATCCCGGCGCCGGCAGCCCAGGGCCGGTAGAACCACCACCAACTGGGCAGCACCACCGGCCGGTCGCGAAAGACGTCGCGGGTGCGGTCGTCCCAATCGTCCTGGAGCATCGTCCACTCCAGGCCCTCGCTCCAGCGCTTGCCCAACACCTCGGGCGTGTCGGCCGCCTCGACCTGGTTCCAGGCACGGGCGGCAATGTCCTTGTAGTATGCCTTCGTATCGTTGCGGGCAAAGCCCGTCAGCTTCTTGTTCACATCGCCGATGAGGTCGATGATCATGTCCCGGAGCGCCGACTCGTCCAGTCTTCCGTCCTCTTCGACGGCCTTCACGAATCGCCGCTCGTAGTACCACAGCTTCAGGTCCGGCGATTCTTCGCGGAGCACCCGCAGCTTGAGCGGCTTTTCCGACTCGACGGCCACGACCCCCTTCTTGACCAGGCCAAAGAGGATCATGGTCACTACCTTGTTGAGGGGCGCTTCCAGCAGCACGGCCGCCTCGACCGCAGTCAGGCCGCGCTTGATGCCCGTGCCCTCCACGGCCAGGGAGGGCGGCAGGTACTGCATCTTGCGCTTCTTTTGCGAGCGGGCCCCCAGGGCAGCCAGCAGCGCCCAGCCCCCGCCAAAGAGTGCAATCCATATGAGGGGGCTGTTGCAGCAGGCGGTGAAATCGATGTTAAAGGCCGGGGCCGCCTGGACCACGCCCTCTGCCAGGACCGCCTTGGGGAATGAAGCGCCGTACCGGTACTCGCGGCTGGGGCTGGCATCCTCGCGGACCCACGTATAGATCACGCGGCCATCCTCGACGCGGGCTTCGGTGAACTCTTGCTCGTGGTAGCGGGGATCCTCGGAGCCCACGCCGGGTGGAAAGGCAAAGTTCACCTCCAGGCGGGTGTCGCCATAGACGTAATCGCTGTCGTAATAGGTCGGCGCAAACTGGAGGCTGGCATACTCTGTGTCGTCGGTGTCCTGGTAGATCATGTTGCGCACGGTGGCTTCCAGGTGCAGGGTTCCGGTGTCACCCGGCCGAATGGCCTGCGCGCCGAATTCCACGGCCACGCCTGGATCGACGTAAGGCGAAGGAAATGGCGTATCCAGCATCACGCCGTCGAGCGAGGCCGAAACGTTGCTATAGTCGTCGGTGGGCATGCCCACGTCTACCGCGTCAATGGGACCCGAGCTCGGGTCGGCCGTGAACGTGATGTCATAGATAACGTCCACCGTGCCGTCCGGGTTGATGAACAGGTTTACCACCTGCTCCGGCACCCCGGCGCGATATTCCTGCGCTACGGCCGCGGGCACCGCAACCGCGGCCACAAGCAGCACGGCCATCAAGGCCACGGCAAGGGCCCTGGGCAGTCTCCCGTCTATCATCCTCTCCCCTCCCCGTGACAACCTACCACTTGGGTTCCTCGACGATCTGATAGTTGGCCCCGCAGTAGGAACAGGAGACCATCACCGCGCCTTCGACCACGGTAATGTCCTCTTTGCCGAGCTGCGAGCCACAGTTGCGGCACTTGAGCTCCTGCACGTCCACGTCGCCACCGATTTCGATCTCCTGCCGGATGGTGACCTGCTGCTCGGGCTTGGGTTCCCTCAGGCGCACGGCGACAATGATGCCCAGCCCGATGAGGACCAGGATGCCGCCGACCACCAACCGGCCGACCGGACTGGCGGTCCCGGCGCTAAAGGCCGAAAGCAGCCACAACACGCCGAAAAAGAGCAGGATGCCTGCCACGACGTAGCCGATAATCTTGCCGGTGCTCATGTTGACTCCTCCTGACGACAGATCACTTCCATGTCAGGGTGCGAGTGTCCGTTGATGGACTGACCATCTCGCCGACCCTGGTTCCATCCTCGTCTGTGCCCGTCTGGCGCATGATGGTCACGTGCCAGTAGAAGCGCTGCGCCACTTCCAGCCCCGGCACGTACAGCTCGGGGGGAAGCCGCCACGACGTCGCCTTGGTCCACACGGACGGCAATTGCTGGGCCAGGGGGCCCGAGCGCCGCATGCGCAGCACGTACCATTCGTCCTGTTCCAGGATTCCCACCGAAGCCCAGCTCAAGACAATGGCCGCCCCTGCTCCCTCAAAGCTCTCCCCGTCCGGCGGGGCCAACAGCGCGGGGGCCGGCCGGGCAGGTCCCGGCGTGGGCGTCGGCGTAATGGTGGGCGTCAGCGTCGGCGCCGGCGTGGCCGTGCCCACCGGGATGCGGAGGCCCTGGCCCACGCTGAGCTTGTCGCCCGTCAGATCGTTGACCTCCTTGATGGTGGCCACGCTGACCGAGTAATCGCTGGCGATGGTGTACAGGGTGTCGCCCTGCTTTACCTCGTAGGTCTCGTAGGCCATGGTCGCCGAAAAGTCCGGCGGCCCCACGATCTTGAGCTTGGTGCCCGCGCGCACGCTCGTCGCGTCGACGATGCCGTTGGCCCCCATCAGCGCTTCCACGGTGGTCTTGTAACGCTTGGCAATCTCGCTCAGGGTCTCTCCCTGCTTGATGGTGTATTCGAAGGGGGTTGGCGATGGGCTTGGCGTCACCGTCGGCGTCGAAGTGTTGGCCAGGGGCAGCGGGATGATCAACTCCTGGCCCGGGGATATGATCGAGTTGGTCTTGAGCCCGTTGGCCTGGAGGATGGCCTCGGTCGTGGTGCCGTACTTCTTGGCGATGGTACCCACCAGCTCGCCCGCTTCGACGGTGTGCCGGGTCTGGTTCGGGGGCAGCGTGGCAGTCGGCGACGGCGTGGGCGACACGAGGGGGGTGGCCGTGGGCGCCGAGATGTAGGTGGCCGTCGGCCGCACTGTCGGCGTGGACGTCGCGACGGCCGTCGCCGGGGCCATGGCCTGCGGCTCTTCCACCTGCCACGGCTTCCATAGCCACAGGACGGCAATTCCCAGGATGATCAACATCGGCCAGGTAAGATCGCCCTGCGAAAGCTGGGGAACCCGGCTCTTCTGTTCTTTCAGATTTGCCCCGCACATCAGGCAAGTCTCCGCCCGTTGTGCCACGGGTGTCCCACATTGGGGACACCGTCGTTGGGGAGTCGGTTCCATGGTCGGCTTAGGCTCCATTTCCGGATGAGCTGCGCCCATTATATCAGAGCTTGACCCTTTTGCCAACCGCTGGCCCGGCCAGCACCAGCGCCAGCGCCAGGAGAAGGCTCACTACCATTACGATTTTCGCGGCCAGGCGTTGCGGCGTGTCGCTCCAGCGCAGCAGGACGCGATGCTCGCCGGCGGGCACGTCGACCGTGAGCAGCCCGTACTCGGTCTCGGCCCTCAAGGCCGAATCGGGCAGGCGCTCGCCATCGATGCTCACCCGCCAGCCGGGAAAGTAGTAGGTATAAAATCGCAGGGCCGTGCCCGCCGGCGATCGCACCCACAGCTCGTCAGAGGCGCCCCCGGCCCGGATCATCTCAATTTCGGCGTCCGGGGCCAGCGCCTCGGCGGTCACCAGGGGCTCGCCCGCCAGGTATTGCTCCACCAGGGGCGAGGTAGATGGCATTTCTTCCGTCCAGGCGGTCATGCCCCGCATGTCCTCGTACTCCAGCTCGAATTCGATGCTCAGCAGTGGGCTCTCGGCACTTTCGGGTGTGGGCGTGTACTGCGGCCGGGCGTAGGCATAGCTGCCCAGCACCGCCACCAGGGCCAGGGCAAGGACCGGACCGCGGCCCGCCGCTGGCCCGACCTCGGCGCCGTTCCCGTTCAGCGCCAGGGCCGCCAGCACCGAGAGGGTGACGGCCGTCACAGCCAGGAGGCGCCACGGAAACTGGATGAGGGCGGCGATGGGCAGCGCGTCCCACAGCGGCGCCGCGATGGGCATCATGAGCAGCACCACGAGGAGCGTCGCTGCCAGGAAAAATAGGATCGTCCCCCGCTCCGACGGCGCCCGGCGGCCCAGGCCAAGCACGGCCACCGCCGCCAGGACGAGGGGCACGACGCCCAGTTGCACCGACATGCCGCCCTCGGTGCCCGGCGGGCCGGGCAGATAGCCCCAGGCGGTGGACAGAAGCTCGGCCAGCGGCACGAAATGGAGCGCGTAGTCGTAGCCGGCCCGGACCCATTGTTCCTGGTTGATATAGCCTCGCTCCAGCAGGTTGGGCACCAGCAGGGCCGCTGCTATGCCCAACCCCAGGATTGAAGCCGCCAGGGCGCCTCCGGCGCGGCGCAGTTGCTCGCCCCAGGGTGCGGGTCGGGCCAGCAGGCGCCACAGGACGTAGGCGGCCAGGACGGGCGTGAAGGTCAACCCCGTGGGGTTGTGGGTCAGCCACAGCGCTCCATAAGCCAGCCCCGCCGCCCCCAGGCGCCGGAGGGAGAATCCGTCGGCCAGCTTGTGAAAGGCCAGCAGCGCCAGGGGCATCCAGACAAAGGCCGAGTACTCGGCCAGGGCCGCCCGTACGTAAATGTCCACCAGGTGATAGGGCATGTAGACATAAACAACAGCGGCCAGAAGGCCCGGCCAGCGGCCGAGCACCCGGCGGCCGTAGGCGTACATGGCCAGGCCGGCACCCAGCGTTGCCAGGGCAAAGGTCCACTTGACGGCCGCCACCTTGGTCGCGCCCAGCAGGTGGAACCCCTCGGCGGCGTAATAGGCCAGGGGTGGGTACAGCACAAAGGTGGGGTAGCCGTAGCCCAGCGCCTGGTCGGTGGCCCAGCCGGGATACCAGACCCCGTCGCGCAGCGCGGCGTCGAACTCGGTCAGGAAGAACACCGTGTTGGGCGCGTCGTGGGCGTCAAAGAAATAGTCGGGCCCCGCCAGCGGCGCGGCCGCCAGGAGCGAAAAGGCGACCACCAGCCACAGGGCCGGGTCCGGGCGGGAGACCCGATTGCCCGGGGATGCCACCACCGCTCTCAGTCGTCCGGCCATGGTTCCCTGCCTGGCAGGCTTTCGGCTCCCTGGGGAGCCTCCCTGCCCCGGATTGGCCGCCGCTGCCCCAGGACCAGCCGGCCGACCACCAGCCCGGCGATGAGGGCCAGGCTGGCAAAGGTCATGGCCGTGCCCAGGCTGCGCAACGGCGTGTTCTCCAGCCTCAGGAGCACCCGGCCCGTGCCCTCTGGCAGCCGCACGGTGATCAGGCCCAGCTTGCCCCGCAGCGAGATGGGCAGCTCGTGCAGCACAGCATTCGTCTCCCTGTCGACGAGGTAGGCATGCCAGCCGGGGTAGTAAAAGACGTTGAACGTCAGCAGGACCGGCCGATCGGCCTGGTACTCTACCAGCTCGCGATGGGCCTTGAACTCCAGGGGGCGGGCAAAGGCGTTGCCTCGCTGCCGGTAGAGCGACTCAAAGTCCACCCTTGTCGTCAGTGGCTCGCCCGCCACGTGCAGATCGGCCAGGGGTGACCAGCTGGGGATCTCGCGCACCCAGGCTGTGGAGCCGGTCATCTCGTCGGCTGACTGCTGGAAGCGCATCAGCCCTGCCAGCGATACCTCGCGCTCCGTCATCTCGGCGCGGGCGTAGGGCAGGCTGCTCAGCAGCAGGAGCAGTACGAGCACCAGGGCCGGCAGATCCACGAGGCCCCCCCGCCGCTCCTCCCCGCGGGCAACCGCCCCGCATAGAAAGGCCATGGAAAAGACCGTCAATGTCAGCAGGCGCCACGGAAACTGCACCACGCGCACCAAGGGCAGCGTTTGCCACAGCGGAGCCGAGGCCTCCAGCATCAGGAACGTCGCCACGACCACCAACGCGGCGAAAAATGCGATCAGGCGAAACGCTCGGTCCTTCCTCCTGATCAGCAGGCTCGCCACCGCCACCAGGCCCAGGACCACGGGCACCGCGCCCAATTGAAAGCTGACCTGGTCGTCGGGGCCGGGCACGCTGGCGCCCATTCCCCAGCGCGGTGAGAAGAGCTGGAAGAACTCGACGAAATCGCCGCCCCAGGTGTACCGGCCGCCGTACCATTGGTCGAGGCGCACGAAGCGGTTCTCGGTCATGGCCGGTAGCCCAAAGACGGCGCTGAGGCCCAGGCCCAGGACCAGGGCAAAGGCGGTGGGCAGCAGGATGTGCCCCAGGTGCCCGAACAGGGGCAGGATCGACTCGCGTGTCCATCGACGCGGGGACACCTCGTCCTTCAGCCGCGCCAGGGCCAGGAAGGCGACGTAAAAGACGAGGATCAGCGTCAGGAGCAGGACCGTCAGTGGGTGGGTAAAGAGCAGGGCGGCATAGGCCAGGGCCAGGCCCAGGACGTTGGCCAGCCGCGGGCGGTGGAGCGTGGCCCACGTGCCCCACAGCACCAGGGGCACCCAGACGTAGGCCACCGACTCGGCCAGGCCGGCCCGGACATAGATGTCGACCAGGCGATAGGGCATAGCCATGTAGGCCACCGCGGCGACCAGGCCGGCCGCGTTGCGCTGGCCCGGCGCGCCCAGCACCTGCTTGACAAAGCCGTACATGGCCAGGCCCGACAGGGTGATGGACAGGGCAAAGACGGCCTTTACGGCGTCGACGATGGGCAGCCCGGCCAGGTGCAGGGCTTCGCCGGCGTAAAAGGCCAGCGGACCGTAGATGTTAAAGAATGGATAGCCGTAGCCAAAGGCAAAGTCGGGCTGCCAGCGGGGAAAGAGGCTGCCGTCCTGGATGCCGCGGTCGAACTCGAACAGGAAGTAGACGCTGTGGCGTGCGTCGTGGGCGTGCCATTGGTATCCGGGCTGCAACATGGGGGCCATGGGCAGGAGCGAGAGCAGGACAATGAGCAGCAGGTAGGGATCCAGGCGGCGCAAAGCCTGGCGCCCGTTCGTCCTCTCCCCGGGCGGCGACGCGCCGCGCGCGCTGCGGCTAGTGCGGGACATCGATCACGATCCTGTCATCTTCCCGGCCCACGACGGCGGCCCGCTCGCCGCTCTCCAGGAGATAGAGGCCCAGGGCCAGGGTATAGGGTCCCGGCGGCGATTCCGCCCCCAGGGCAAGCTCGTAGCGGTCGACGACGATGGCGCCCGGCTGCCAGGTGCTGGTGGGGCACTCGCCGCTGCACGGCTGGCTGTCGCGCTGCGTCACCCTGTCGCCATCCGCGTCCAACAGGTGGACGAACGTGGTGTAATCCACTGCCACCGGCTCCACCGCCTGCCAGGTCACGGTCAGCACCAGGGTGGGGCTGATCTCCGCCGGCGGTTCGATCTCGGTGTCGAGGAGGAGAACCTGGGCCCGCGGGGCGTCCTGGCCACGAAAGGCGGCCACCGGCTCGCGGCCGGGATCGACCTGGGTGAAGGTGAGATCCAGGCTGCCATAGCTGGCCAGGACGACCAGGGCCAGCAGCCCCGCCCAGGCCGGCAGCCGGGCCAGGTCCTCGTCCAGGCGGACCACCGAGCCCGCCAGGAAGGCCAGGGGCAGCCCGGCCAGGGCCAGCACCTGCCAGGGCACCGTCAGAAGTCCCTGGAGGCCGGTAAGGCGCCACAGGAGTGCCGCCACGGGCAGGGTGAGGAGCAGGAGCAGGAGCAGCACGCCCGCCCAGAAGCCCAGAGGGCGGGCAAGGCGCGGATCGCCCGCGTGCGCTTCCTCTCCCCCGGCGCGTCGCTGCCCCAGCCACAGCCCGCCGGCCAGGAGCGAGATCCCGGCCGCGGCCAGGCCCATGCCGGCCAGGGGCCGGCCGGCGCCCGCCGGCTCCTGTCCGGAGGCCAGGAGCTGGAACGGAGCCAGGAAGTGCTCCTCGAAGTCCACGCGCGGCGGGGGTGCGCTGCGGGCGACGGGGAACAGGAGGACGACCGCAGCCAGGATCAGGCCGGTGCCGGCGGCCCTCCGCAGCCCCCTCGAGGGTCGGGTCTCCCGTCCCGGCGCCGGGAGGGCCACCAGGCCATAGGCCGCCAGAAAGGGCAGCGACAGGACCGCCAGGCCGGGCTGGGACATCAGTGCCACCCCCAGGGACGGCAGGCCGACGACCGCCGCGGCCAGAACGCCGGCGCGTCGCTCCGCTGCCAGCCGGTCGATGGCCCACAGGAGCCAGGGCCACGCGGCCCACAGCCAGGCCTCGCCGGTTGCCGCCCGGCTGTACACCGTTGCCAGGTGCCAGGGCAGGTAAGTGTATACCACGGCACCCAGGACCGCGCCCCCGCCGCCCAGCCAACGGCGCAGCCAGGCATAGATGCCCCAGGCGCCCAGCAGGAAGGAGAGGCCGTAGCCCCACTTGATGGCGGCCACGCCGCTGCCCCAGAGCTGAAAGAATGGCCGGGCCAGAAGGTACGGAAAAGCTCCCTCGCCGCGCACGGGGTCCTCGGGGCCGAACCACGCCGGATCCAGGCCGGCCGCGCGAAAAGTGGGGACAAAGCCGCTCTCGGCCTCGAAAAAGCCGGGATAGGTCAGGGGCGCCACGGCAAATACGGCGAGCAAAAGGGTCAGTGCCCAGCCCGCCGCAGGGCCGAGGTCAAAGGTGGATCGTGATTCCACGCTTAAACGTCCAGCTCGACCGCTTGCCCCGAACGAATGCGGACCATGGCCTCTTCCGGGGCCAGAGGCGCGTCCATCATCCTCAAGTAGAGGTACTTGAAGACGTCGCGGATCATGGCTGCCACCGGCACGGCCAGCAGCATGCCGAACAAGCCCGCCAGCTCGTTGCCGATGACCAGCACCACCATGACCGCCGCCGGGTGGAGCTTGACGCTCCGGCCGGCGATGCGCGGTACCAGGATCAGGTTTTCCACCTGCTGGATGGCGAAAAAGGCGATGGCGACCCACACCGCCGAGATGGGATCGGACAGCAGGGCCACCAGTACGGCCGGGATGGCGCCCAGGATGGGGCCGATGTAGGGCAGGACCTCGAACATTCCGGCGATAAGGCCCAGGACCAGGGCAAAGGGCACGCCGATGATGAGCAGGGCAATGGTCGCCATACCCCCGACAAAGAGCACCAGGAGCAGTTGGCCGCGGATATAGGCGCTCAGGACGTCGTCAATGAGGCGCGTCATGGCCCTCACGTCGGGCCGGAGCTGCTCGGGCAGCGTGCTCAACACTCCCTGGCTTACCTGGTTCGTGTCGTGGAGGATGTAGAACATCCAGAAGGGGATGACCACCAGGCCGATGACAAAGCCGATGGTGCCGGTTACGGTGCGCACCGTGGCGACGATGGCGTCTTGCACCGCGGCGATGACGTCGGTGACGAGATCCTGGAGGTTGCCTTCGATTCTCTGCGCCCATTCCTCGGGGATGGTCTGCCGGTACCACCCCAATCCTTCGCTCCACAGATCCGCAACGCTGCTCGTCAGTTGGGGCCAATTCCTGATGAGCACGCGGACCTGGTCGACGATGATGGGCACGACAAAGGCCACTACGCCCGCCAGGATGGCGATGGCGACCAGGTAGGTAAGCACGATGCTCAGGGCCCGCGAGACGTTCCAGGTCTGTAGGCGCCGGGGCATGTGCCGGTCCAGCCAGTTGACCGCGGGTAGAAGCAGATAGGCCAGGATCAGGCCCAGGACGTAGGGGAACAGCACATTCCAGGCGGCCCAGATCATGAGGGCCACAAGCAGGCCCACACCCAGCCAGAGGAGGATTCGCTTTTGTCGTGGCGTTAGCCTCATGGACGCCGACCTCTATGACTCCAGGCAGATCTCGACGAGCCGTGGGCCGTCGATGGTGTGCTCGGCACCGGGCCGCCAGTGGGCCAGGAACTCCACGTTGCCGGCCGGGCCAACGATGGGCGATCGGATCAGGCCTTGCGGCCCCATGCCCTGCGCCTCGCCCCAGGCTAGCAGGTTCACCAGGACGGCCCGATGGACCTCCGGATCGCGCACCACGCCGCCTTTGCCCACCTTTTCCCGCCCGGCCTCGAACTGCGGCTTGATGAGGGACACGATGTGCCCCCCGGGGCGGAGCCAGCGCCTGGCAGCGGGCAAGACCAACTTTAACGAGATGAACGACGTGTCGATGGTCGCCAGGTCGATCTCCTCCGGCAACTTTTCGACGTATCGGACGTTCGTGCGGTCCATGACCACCACTCGCTCGTCCTGCCGCAGCTTCCACGCCAGTTGGCCGTAGCCCACGTCAATGGCATACACCCGGGCCGCGCCGCGCTGCAGCAGGCAGTCGGTAAACCCCCCGGTCGACGCCCCGACATCGGCAGCGACCCAACCGGCCACGTGCAGATCAAAGGCATCCAGGGCGGCGGCCAGTTTCAAGCCCCCGCGGCTGACGTAGGGCAGGCCGCGCGTCACCTCCACCGGGCCCTCCGCCGCCACGCGGGTGCCGGGCTTGTCCACCACCTGCCCATCGACGAGCACCTGTCCGGCCATGATCAGGCGCTGGGCCCGCTGCCGGCTCTCCGCCAGGCCCAGCTCCACCAACAGCAGGTCCAACCGTTCCTTGCGACTTCTGACCATGACGGAGCTAAGAATAACCGCAGACGGTCGAAAAGTCAAATGCCCGTTTGGGCCTTTGCTTTGTGGCGGCCAAAGTTGACGGATAGGCCAGAATCGGGTATCATTTCGCCACACTGGCACTGACGCCCAACAGGTGACACAATGCGATTCCTTTTCACCAATGTATATGGCCTGCTGCGTACATTGCGGCCGAAACAGTGGATCAAGAACATCTTTGTTTTTGCCGCCCTGGTCTTTGATCAGAAGCTGCTGAACTGGCCGTTGCTGGCCAAGACCGTTGCCGCTTTTGTTCTCTTTTGCATGATCTCGAGCACGGTATACATCATCAACGACCTGGCCGACCTGGAGAAGGACAAACAGCACCCCAAGAAGCGTCGCAGGGCGCTGCCCTCCGGCCAGCTCACGCCCTGGTTCGCCGTGCTCTCGGCGATTGGCATCCTGGCCGTCTCCCTGCCCCTTTCCTTCTGGCTGCACAAATACTTTGGCGCCATCGTCCTCGCCTACTTTGTGCTCAACCTGGCCTATTCCTTTGTGCTCAAGCACATGGTGATCATTGACCTCATGGTCGTTGCCTCCGGGTTTGTCCTGCGCGTGGCGGCAGGGGTGGTGGTGGCCGAATCGGTACGTTTCTCTCCCTGGTTGTACGTCTGCACCATCTTCCTGGCCCTGTTCATGGTCATCGGCCGGCGGCGGCACGAGCTAATCCTGCTGGCCAGCGGCGCGAACAGCCACCGCAAGATCCTGGAAGAGTACACCGTCGACTACCTGGACCAGATGAGCCACCTCGTCGCCACCGGGGCCATCATCTCTTATTCCCTCTACACCTTCTCGGCCGACAATCTACCGGACAACCACGCCATGATGCTCACCATTCCCTTTGTGATCTATGGCATTTTTCGCTACCAATACTTGATCCACGTCAAGGGGCAGGGCGGGGCGCCAGAGATGATGGTCTATACCGATCTGCCGTTCCTGGTCAACGGCCTGCTGTTTGCCCTGCTGGTGGTGCTCATCATGTACGGCGGCTTTCCCACCTAGAGTCCATGGGCTCGGCGTGCTGAGCTCCCTACAAGGCGACCCAAATGAAAAACGGGGATGAGGTCGGTGCCTCATCCCCGTTCTGATCCATCGTGGGCTCGGGCTAGAGCCGTTCCTTCGGCCCGACGGCCAGGGCCACCAGGCCGGCGATGACCTTTGGATAAAAGTCGGTGGACTTTTGCGGCATCTTTTCGCCCTTGTCGGAGCAGGCCTTGACTTCCGACATGCGGGTCGGGTTCAGGATAAACAGGCACTGAGCCCGGCCTTCGTCCACCTGCTGCAGCGCCAGGTCCAGGTCGCGATGGTAGTCCAGGTTCTCCTTGGCCTCGACCCGGGCCTTGTCGATGCCCATCACCCGCTCGATGAGCAGCTCGTGCAGGATGCTCACGTCCAACATGCGCCACTCTTCGGCGCGATCGGGCACCACCTTGGCCATGATCTGCGGGTCGGCCAGCCGGAGGAGGTAGTAGCGGCCGTCATAGAACCCGATGCGCCGGTCTGCCGGCGTGGCCTGGGCCATGGCCTCGGCCAACGCCTCGCGGCTCGCCACGGGCGTCACCTCGAAGTAGGCCTGGGCGTCGGCCAGGACCTGCTCCACGGACTTTTGCCGGTAGTCGTGGATCTCCCGGTGCGTGGGCAGGATGGTCAGCCCGGGGTCGTCCATGCTCACCAGCGTGGTCATGCAGTAGTTAAAGGCCGCATTGGCGGGTGCATCGGGGTGCTTCTGCCGCATTTCATCCCGGAAGTTGATGGCCGTCTCGTAGCGGTGGTGTCCGTCGGCGATGATCAGCCCCCGCTTGGGCCCCATCTCGGCCACCACCTGGGCGACCACGTCCTCGTCGTCGACCACCCACACCTGCTGGCGGACGTCGGCCTCGAACAGCTCGCAGAGGTCAATGTCCGGTTCGCGGCCGGCGATGGCGTTCTCCAGTATGGCGTTGATGCGGTTCTGCGGATCGGGATAGAGCATAAAGATCTGCCCGAAGTTGACCTCCGTGGCCCGCAGCAGGTTCAACCTGTCCACCTTGGGGCCCGAGAGGGTGCGCTCGTGGGGCAGGACAATGCCCTCTTCGAACCGGGCAAGCTCCAGGGCGGCGATGAAGGCCTTCCGCGTCAGGCTGGTGCCATCGGGATGTTTGAACGTCTGGTGGTAGACATAGAAGGCGGGCTTGCTGCTGCGCTGCAGGTAGCCGGCGTCAAGCCATGCACTGCAGTAGTCGGCTGCCCGGCTGTAGACGTTCTCCCCATCCGGCGTGTCTGTCTCGAGTTCCCGGCCCTTGATGATGCGCACGATACTGTACGGGTGCCGGTCATAGTAACGATCTTGCAGATCGGTCCGGATGCGGTCGTACGGCTGGGTTACGACCAGGCTCAGGTCCTGGACCTTGTTACGATTGTAACGAATTCCTCGAAAGGGTGCGATTTTGGCCATTACAAGCTCCATGCGCGGCTCGATGCCGCTCAGGCATTCCGCCTGTGGTATTCGATTAGAATGTCGGCGACTTCGCCGCCGACGCGTTCCTGTCCCTCGGTGGTGCTGGCTCCCACGTGGGGCGAGCCGATCACCTTCAAAAAGCCGTTTTTGTCCCTCAGCTCGAACAGCCGGGGATTCCCCGGGTTCACCTTTTCGTCGGCAAAGACGTCCAACGCTGCGCCGGTCACTTTGCCGCTGGCCAGGGCATCGTAGAGGGCGTCTTCGTCGATGGTCCCGCCGCGTCCGCACTGGACGATAAACACCCCATCCTTAACCTTGGACAGCGTCTCGGCGTTCAGGATGTTGGCCGTCTCTGCCGACTTGGGCACGTGCAGCGAGATATAGTCGCTTTCGGCCAGGAGCTGGTCGAGGCTCACCTGCCGGGCGAACGATACCTCGGTGGGGGTTCGCCGGAAAAAGATGACGTTCATGCCCAGCGCTGCCGCCTTTTCACCCAGCATCCGGCCGATGTTGCCAAAGCCGATGAGGCCCAGCGTCTTGCCCGCGATCTCGGTGCCGCCGAGCTGCTTCTTTTTCCACTCGCCGGACGCCATGCTCATGGTCGCCTGGGGGATCTTGCGCGCCAGGGCCAGCATGTAGCCCAGGGCCAGCTCGGCAACCGAGTTCGAGCTGGCTTTTGGGGTGTTGCGCACGTCCACGCCCTTGCTCTTGGCGTGGGCCACGTCGATGTTGTCCACGCCGACCCCGCCGCGGACGATGACCTTCAGGTTCTTGCCCGCGTCAATGACCTCTTTGGGAACCTTGGTGCGGCTGCGGACTACCATGGCCTCGTATTGGCCGGCGTCGCGCAGCAACTCTTCGGCCGTGATGTCCGGCCGGTAATCGACCTCGAGACCCGCCTGGCGGAGCGTATCCACCGTAACGGGTGCCACGGAATCGCAGATCAGGACTTTCATCACCCACTCCCTTTAGAACTGAAACAAAGGACGCCACCAGCGGGCGTCCTTCCCATTCTCGCCCTGCAGGTCTAGAGCCCCAGGATATCGTTGGTCTGATCCAACAGCCAGCGGATGTCGGCCACTTGATGGTCGCCCATGTGGCCGATGCGGAAGCATTTTTCCTTCAGGTCGCCATAACCGTTCGAGATCATGGCACCGCGCTTGCCGAGCTCTTCGTTGAGGCTGGCCACGCTGATGCCCCGGGTATTCTCCACGTTGGTTACCGTGTTGGACAGGTAGCGTTCGTCGCCATAGAGGCCAAAGTTGCTGCGCGCCCACTCCCGGACGATCTCGGCCATCTCGGTGTGGCGTGCAAAGCGTTCGTCGAGCCCTTCAGCCAGGATGTCGTCCATCTGCTGGTCGAGGGCCTGGATGAGGCTGATGGCCGGCGTGGCCGGCGTCTGGCTCGCCTCGTACTTTTTGTCCATCTGGTCCCAGGCGAAATAGTGGCCGCGATTGGGGACCTGCAGCGCCCGTTCCCGAGCCCGGTCGCTGACGGCGCAGACGGTCAGGCCGGGGGGCACGGCAAAGCACTTTTGCGTGCCCGCGAGGCAGACGTCCAGGCCCCAGGCGTCGACCTCGATCTTGACGCCGGCCATGCTGCTGACGGCATCCACCAGGATCAGCACGTCGGGGTACTTCTCGTGGATCATGGCGGCGGTGGCCTGCACGGGGTTCATGATGCCCGTGGAGGTCTCGTTGTGGGTGAGGGTGATGGCGTCGTAATCGCCCTTGGAGAGCGCCTCGTCCACCAGCTCGGGTGTTACGGCCTGGCCCATGGGCACTTCCAGCTTGTCGCACGGCACGCCGTTGGCCTGGGTCATCTGGTGCCAGCGCTTGGAAAAGGCGCCGCAAACGGTGTTGAGCATCCGCTTGGTGGACGCCTGCCGGACCGCCCCCTCCATGACGCCCGACGAGGAGGAGGCAAACAGGTAGACACGCTGGTTGGTGTAGAGTAGCTTCTGCAGCTTGGGGGTGACCTCGCTCTGCAGCTTGGAGTACTCCTTGCTCCTGTGACCCACCATGCCCACCGTCTGGGCCTGCAGAATCTCGTCCCGCACGTGAGTTGGCCCGGGAATAAAGAGCTTCTTGTACATATGTAACCTCCTTGTGAGATACTTGTGATGGCTAGCGGCTTGAAGCAGAGATGGGCGAGTCAACGGCCTCGCCCGCGAGCCGCCTGACCTGCGACCATTGTACCAACGTTCTCATAAAGGGGCAACTTCCGGTAGAGCCGTGGCTTGACGAAACGGTTTCACTCTGGTATGATCCAGGCCGCAGTGACCCGGGCCTTACTGCGGCGGGCACTCTCCGCCGCGTAGCCAGGCCGCCCGGGCCGAGAGCGACCACCGGAGGGGGTACAGGGTTCGTCGCATGGCAGTAGAGGCGTTCTTCACGAAGGACTTCTGGGCCAACGCGCCCATCCCCGAAGCCTTTGTCGCTGCCCTGTCGCTGGGCGGGGCCTTGCATGCCCTGGTGGCCCGCCCCATCGCCCGCGATGCCCGTGCCCTGCGCGCCGGCGGCGTGGCGCTCCTGCCCTTCGGATTGGGTCTCATCGCCTGGGCCATGGCTGCCGCGCGCTACATCCACATCGACCGGCCTACGGCCCTCGTTACTCATGGCCCTTACGCCCTCAGCCGCAATCCGATGTACGTCGGTTGGTGGCTGTCCAGCCTGGGGCTCTCGCTGCTGGCCAACTCACGCTGGCTCCTGGGCGCCACGGCCGCGGCAGGGCTTTACCATCATCTTCATGACATACCATCGGAAGAAGAGTCGCTGCTCTCGCAGTTTGGAGAGGAGTACGAGTCATACCGGCGGCGAACTCGCCGCTACCTGTAATGGAATCGTTGGCCGTTCCCAGAGGTGAGCCAGGCCGACCGGCAAAAGAAAAAGGAGGTGCGAGGAGAGGATGAGCACACCCACCATCGAGCAGATCCACCGCCACTACTCGGTTCGCCGCTACAAGCCCGACCCGGTGCCCCGCGACATGGTCGAGATCATCGTGGCCGCCGGGCAGCGCGCCTCCACGTCGTCGAACCTGCAGGCCTACAGCGCCGTGGCTGTGACCGCAGCGGACCGGCGGGCGGCCCTGGCGGAGCTGTGCGGTGACCAGGAGAGCATCCTCCAGGCGCCGGTGTTCCTTGCCTGGTGCGCCGACCTCAGCCGCCTGGAGCGTATCTGCGAGATGCGGGGCTACGAGCAAGTGACGACAGGGGTGGAAAGCTTTCTCGTGGCCGCCGTCGACGCCGCCCTGGCCATGCAGAACGCGGCCCTGGCAGCCGAATCGCTGGGCTTGGGCATGTGCTACATCGGCGCCATCCGCAACCATCCCGCGGAGGTCATCGAGCTCCTGGAACTGCCGCGACTGGTCTTTCCCATCTCGGGCATGACCCTGGGCTGGCCGGCGGTGCGGCCGTTCGTCAAGCCCCGACTGCCGTTGGAGGCGGTGCTCCACTGGGAGTGCTACGACACCGCCGGCGAGGCGGAAGCCCTGGCCGCATACGACCAGGCAATGGTCGCCACCGGCATCTACCGCGGGCGCCAGGTGGCTGTCCCTGGCTGCGAAGGCGAGATGGAGGACTATGGCTGGACGGAGCACTCGGCGCGCCGTGTTTCCCAGCCGGTGCGCGTCCAACTGCGGCGCGTCCTGGCGGACCAGGGCTTTGCCCTGGAGTGAGCCATAGGCATCCAAAGGCCGAACGGTTGCGTGACGCAGGCTTTCTCCTCGCGCTAGCCGCCGGAGCCCAGGCTCTCGCCCAGCTCGTAAGCGCGGGCCATGGTCGCCTTGTCCGAGCGGATGTCACCCGGCGCGTCGCCGCTGCCGTAGACAAAGCCGGCAATTTCGGCCCCCACGTAGCGCAACCCGTCCTGAAACGTGCGGAAGGCGTTGACGGCCCCCGAGATAAAGGGATCCGCGTCGCCGTAGGTCATGACGATGGCGTACTTTTTTCCGCGCAGCAGGTAGCCGTTCTCGTCGACCAGGGCATAGCAGCGATCCATGAACAGCTTGGTCTGCGCCGAAACGGTGAACCAGTACACCGGGCTGGCGATGACGATGGCGTCGGCCTCCACCAGCTTGGGATAGAGGATTTGCATGTCGTCATCCACGATGCAGCCGCGGTACGGTTCAGAATGGCAGGCGTCGCAGGCATCGCAGGGATTAATGTCCATGTGGTGAAGGTAAAAGCTCTCCACCTGTGCTCCAACCGAGCGCGCCCCCTCGGCCAACTCCTCGGCCAGTATGGCGCTGTTGCCCTCGCGGCGAGGGCTGCCCTTCACGATGACGATCTTGCTCATGGGACCTCCTTGTCGAGCTGTCCGGTCTTGGCCATTTCTCGGCGGCCATATTGTAGCACGGAACCCGTCACGGCGCGAACCGAGGCCCCCGGGTCGGCGCGAGGCCCCGCTCCTCCATGCGCGGGGCGGCCCAGACCGGCGCGAATTGCACAAAAGGAAAGCGGGTGTTATAATGCCCTTCGAGCCTGACGGCTCGAAGGGAGGCTGCGATGCCAGGTCAAAGGACAATCATGGGAAACGTGGTCGGCCGCTACCTGCTGCCAGCCCTGGCCGCCGTCTTGCTGGCGGCCCTCGTCGCAGCGTGTGGCCCCTGGTCCACGCCAACCCTGGCGCCCACCGCCTCGGCCAGCCCCGGCCCGTCGCCGGCGACGATCACGCCGCAGCACGGCTGGGAGCTGCCTGCCAACGAGGTTGTGTTCATCGACCACGAGGTTATGGTCGAAGGTGAATGCGTTGAAGGCGACTGTCAGCCGGGCCCCATGATCGACTTTCCGACCCACGGCTTTGACCCCGACACCCGCTCTGTGCACAGCAGGCTGCCCCTGGAGGTGAACGACGATCTGAAGGTGCTGTACGGCGACGGCACGAGCCTGCGCGGGGTCGCGGGCGGCGGCGCTGCCACCAGGCTGATAGCGGTCTTGGCCGTGCCGGCCGAGATGGAGGGCGTGCGCATCGTGCAGGTAGATCGCGACGGAACAGTGACCCTGGAGGTGGGGGGCGAGGTGCTGGTGCTGGCCCCCGACGAGATGTGGACCAACACCACCGAGGAGGTCCGGGAGCAGGGCGCCGGCAGGGCCCGGTTGATCACCACCGAGCAGATCTATAACTATGGCATCGTGGACAAGGCCAACATCCTCGCTCCCACGCCGCAGCCGTAGAGGGCCATCGCGGCTCTCGCCGGCGCCGGCCGTGCAACAAACCGACGTTTGATTTCCTTCTGATTTCTCCTCAACATGGGCCACCGAATAGACAGTGACCACTCCTGGCGGAAGGGTCTCCTGGTTCGGTAACCACCGCCGGCAGGCCGGCGGTGGGCCACAAACTAACCGAAAAGTTGCATCCAATCGTAGTTGTGATATAATGTAAGGCTGTTGCCCGGCTTGCCAGGCACCTTGGGAGACGGTATGTCAGACAAAGAACCATTGCCGGTATTGAACGAACCGAAAAAGATAATCATACGCGGGGCCAGGGAGCACAACCTGAAGAACGTTGACGTGGATCTGCCCCGCGACAAGCTGGTGGTCATCACCGGCCTGTCGGGCTCGGGAAAGTCGAGCCTGGCCTTTGATACGCTTTACGCCGAGGGCCAGCGCCGCTACGTCGAGTCGTTGTCGGCCTATGCCCGCCAGTTCCTGGGTGAGATGCAAAAGCCGGACGTGGACCAGATCGACGGCCTCAGCCCGGCCATCAGCATCGACCAGAAGGGCGCCAGCCGCAATCCCCGGTCCACCGTGGGCACGGTCACCGAGATCTATGACTATCTGCGCCTCCTCTATGCCCGCATCGGGGTGCCCCACTGCCCCCGCTGCGGCCGGGAGGTGAACCAGCAGACGGTGGGCCAGATCGTGGAGGCCATCGAAGAGATGCCCGAGGGCAGCCGCGTCCTCCTCCTGGCGCCCCTGATCAAGGACCGGAAGGGCGAGCACCGCAAGGTGTTCGAGGACGTGCGCAAGCTCGGCTTTGTCCGTGTCCGCGTCAACGGCGAGGTGCGCGATGTGGACGACGACATCGAGCTCGACCGCTACAAGATGCACACCATCGAGGCGGTGGTCGACCGGCTGATCGTCCATTCGCGCCAGGGAAATGGGAGCGGCGACGGCTCCGGGGCTGCCGCAGACCAGGCTGCAGGAGGCGGCATGGATCGCACGCGGCTGGCCGACTCGGTGGAAACAGCCCTGAAGCTGGGCGGCGGCATCATGATGGTCTCGGACGTCACCGACCGGGAGATCACCCGCGATCTTCTCTTCTCGGAGCATTTCGCCTGCGTTCACTGCGGCGTAAGCCTGCCCGAGATCGAGCCGCGCACCTTCAGTTTCAACAGTCCCCATGGCGCCTGCCCGGCCTGCACCGGCCTTGGCACCGAGCTCGAGATCGATCCGGACCTGGTTATCCCCGACCGCGGCAAGTCGCTCAAGCAGGGTGCCGTGGAGCCCTGGACCAGGGAACAGTCCGGCGACACGTACTATCGCCAGCTCCTGGAGGCGGCGGCCAACCAGGAGGGGATTCCCCTGGACGTGCCGGTGCGCGAGCTGCTGCCCAGCCAGGTGAACCATATCCTTTACGGCGGGCGGCGCGGCGAGCAGGTGACCCTTCAGTACAGGACGTCGCAGGGGCGCCAGCGCACGTATACGACGCATTTTGAGGGGGTGATCCCCAACCTGCAACGCCGGCACCGCGAGGCCTCGTCGGACTATGCCCGACAAGAGATCGAGCGCTACATGGCCGAGCGACCGTGCCCCGTGTGCCAAGGGCGCCGGCTCAAGCCCGAGGCGCTGGCGGTGACGGTCACGGACCTGCCCATCGACAAGGTGACGGCCATGTCGGTGACCGAGATGCTGGGCTGGGTGCAAGAGCTCCAGGGTGAGGAGGGGACCTCTCCCCTCCCGACGCCGGACCATCGGGACGGTGCGGCCCCTCCCCTGCGAGGGGAGGGGGGCGAAGGGAGCAGGCCGTCGCCGTTGAGCAGGCGGCAGCAGACCATTGCCCATCAGATCCTGAAAGAGCTGCGCGACCGCCTGTCGTTCATGGTGAACGTGGGGCTTGACTATTTGACCATCGACCGCCGGGCGGCCAGCCTGTCGGGCGGCGAGGCCCAGCGCATTCGGCTGGCGACCCAGATCGGATCGCGGCTCGTGGGCGTGCTCTATATCCTGGACGAGCCAAGCATCGGCCTGCACCCGCGCGACAACGCCCGCCTGATCCGCACCCTGTTGGGCATGCGCGACCTGGGCAACACCGTCATTGTCGTCGAGCACGACGAGGAGACCATGCGCAGCGCCGACTGGATCCTGGACCTGGGGCCGGGGGCGGGCGAGCAGGGCGGCGAGATCGTCTGCTCGGCTGCCGCCGCCGATTTCCTGCGCTGCGAGAAGTCGCTGACGGCTGCCTACCTGCGCGGTGACCGCCGCATCCCCATACCCCCCACGCGCCGGCCCGGCAATGGCAACGTGCTGACCGTCATGGGCGCCGCCGAAAACAACCTGAAGGACGTCAACATCCGCTTCCCTCTCCAGACGTTTGTCGCCGTGACGGGTGTGTCGGGATCGGGCAAGAGCAGCCTGGTGGTGGAGGTGCTTTACAAGCGGCTGAACCAATACTTTTACCGTGCCAAGGCCAAGCCGGGTAAGCACACCGGCATCGAGGGGCTGGAGCACATTGACAAGGTGGTGAACATCGATCAGAGCCCCATCGGCCGCACGCCCCGGTCCAACCCGGCCACCTACACCAACGTCTTTTCCGACATCCGCACCCTCTTTGCCCGCCTGCCCGACTCCAAGGCCCGGGGCTATCAGCCGGGACGCTTTAGCTTTAACGTCAAGGGGGGGCGCTGCGAGGCCTGCCGCGGCGACGGTATCATCAAGATCGAGATGCAGTTCCTGCCCGACGTCTACGTACCCTGCGAGGTCTGCCACGGCAAGCGCTACAACCGCGAGGCCCTGGAGATTCGCTACAAGGGCAAGAACATTGCCGAAGTGCTGGACATGACCGTGGACGAGGCGTTACAGTTCTTTGCCAACGTGCCGCGCATCCGCAACAAGCTCCAGACCCTTTCCGACGTGGGGCTGGGCTACATTCGCCTGGGGCAGCCGGCCACTACCCTCTCGGGCGGTGAAGCGCAGCGCATCAAGCTTTCGAAGGAGCTTTCGCGCCGCTCGACGGGGCGCACGTTCTACATCCTGGACGAGCCCACCACCGGCCTGCACTTTGCCGACATCGAGAAGCTGCTGCAAGTACTCCACCGCCTGGTGGACCAGGGCAACACGGTAGTGGTCATCGAGCATAACCTGGACGTGATCCGGGCTGCCGACTGGCTCATTGACCTTGGGCCCGAGGGAGGCGACGCGGGCGGCTGGCTGGTGGCCGAGGGCACGCCCGAGGAGGTGTCGCGCGTCCGCCGCTCCTACACAGGGCAGTTCCTGAGGGGGATGCTGGAAGGCCGCTAGACTCGGATGGCATGATGACGCAACGACGACGCACGGTCGTGTTCAGCGCCGGAGCCATTGCCATCCTGGCTGTCCTGGTGGTGCTTTCCCTGCGGTTCCCGCCGGGGCCTGCGAACCTGCTTCTGGGAGTGTTCTTTGCCCTGCTCATCGTCTTTACCACGTCCTTTGGCATTCCCATGGCCGGCGGGCGCGGTTCGCTCCTGCCCACGACCACCATCACTGCTTACCTGATCCTCGGGATCGTGCCCACGGCCTGGATTGCCTTTCTGGGGGCGCTCATCCACGGCGCCATCCGCTACATCTTGCCCGACAAGCTCGACGGGCGCCTGGAACCAGGCTTTCCTGCCGCCGTTCGCCTGGCCAGTGCCAACGCCACGCTGCAAACGACCAGCATCCTGGTCGCTGGCGCTGCCTACCAGGCCCTGGGCGGCACCACTCCCTTTGCCGGCACCACCTGGCGGTCGATCGTACCTGTCGCCGGGCTGGCCGTTGCCTACCTGGCGGCGAACCTCCTCCTGGCCGGCATTTACTTTGGGACGGCGGGCCGGGAACGATTCGGGACGTACGTACGCTCGCTGAACCGAGTGCTTGTCTACGAAGGGCTTCCCCTGGTCTTTGCACCCCTGATGGCCCTGACCTACACGCGCTTGGGACTTTTTCCCTTTGGCATGATGACGCTGGCCATCATCATCACCTCCCTGGGCGTGCGCAGCCTGGGCCTTGCCCATCAGCGCCTGGAGCGCCGGGTCCAGGAGCTGAAGAGCTTGCAGGCTGTCGGGCAGGCCTTGAATGCCAGCCTGGACCTGGACACCATCCTGCCTGCAATCCACGTCCAGGTCGGCCGCCTGATGGATGCCGAGAACTTTTACGTGGCGCTGTATGACGCCGAAACCGACGAAGTCACGTTCCCCCTCGCTTTCGAGGAGGGCAAACGGGTCTCGTGGCGCGCGCGTCGGGCCGGCAATGGTCTCACCGAATACGTCCTCCGCACGCAGGCGCCATTGCTGATCCGCCACGATCTCGAGGGGCATCTCCGCACCCTGGGGATCGACAACATCGGTCGGCCGCCGGCTTCGTGGCTGGGCGTGCCCCTCCTGGCGACGGGACGGGCCATGGGCGTCATCTCGGTCCAATCCTTTTCGAGCCAGCAGAGCTACGATCTCTCTCACCAGGAAGTGTTGTCGATCATTGCCGCGCAGGCGTCGCTGGCCATTCAGAACGCCGGCCTTTACGCCCGCACCGACGCCGATCTGGCGCGCCGCGTGCAGGAGCTCGACTCGATCCTGCGCACCGTGCGCGAGGGCGTGCTGCTCTTTGATGACCAACATAGGGTGTTGATGGCCAACCGCGCCCTGGCTGACTTTGTGGGCGTAGCGCAGTTGGAGCTGCTCTCCCATTCGCTGCACGATCCCTGCCCCGACGGCAGGTCGTCTCTCCTATCGCTCTTGGACTATACCCTCGGCAGTCTCGAGGACGACTGCCGGGCCCTGGCTGCTGGCGATACCTTGTTCAAGCGAGACGAGGTGTTTCTTGGGTCCGCGGGCAAGCTCGTAGAGCGCACCCTGACACCCGTTTGCGGCCGCGAGGGCCAGGTCAAGGGCTGGCTGCTGGTGCTGCGCGACTTGACGGAGGAGCGCGAGCTGGTTCAGTGGCGCGAGGAGATGATCGAGCTGCTGGTGCACGATCTGCGCTCGCCGTTGTCAGTGATCGTCAGTGGGCTGGAGCTGATGGAATTGGAGCTGGAGGGCGGCCATAACCACGGTGCGGCGACTGTCCTGAGCCTGGCCCGGCAGAGCAGCCAACAAACCATGCGCCTGGTGAACGACCTGTTGGACGTGAGCCGCCTGGAAAGTGGGCAGATGGGCCTTGCGTCTACGGCGGTGGAGGTGGAGCCCTTGCTGCAAACCATCGCCACGCGGCTCGGGCCGCTGGCGACGCCCGCCGGCATCCTGCTCGAGGTCGAGGTGGAGCCCGGGCTGCCGTGCCTGTGGGTGGACGCGTACGTCATCGATCGAGTGATGCACAACCTGGCCGATAATGCCCTCAAGTACACGCCAAATGGCGGGAGGGTATGCCTGTGGGCCCGACGTGATCCGGAAGGAGGGGATGCCAGGCTGCTGATGGGTGTTACGGACTCTGGCCCGGGCATCCCGGCCGGTGTCCGTTCTCGAATATTCGAGAAGTTCCAGCAGCTCGATCCGGCTGGGGGCCGGTACAAGGGGGCGGGGCTGGGCCTGTTCTTCTGCAAGCTGGCCGTGGAGGCCCAGGGCGGCGAGATCTGGGTGGAGAGCCAGGTGGGGCAGGGCAGCACGTTTATGGTCAGGTTGCCGGCTGCCGCGCAGGGCGCGGTAGCTTCTGAAAGGCCCTGTGGTGAGTGTGATAGTTTTTGACAGGGCGCCTGTGATATAGTATACTCGCCCCGATGAGGGGAGGGGCTCTGCGGAGCCCTTTTTTGCTGATAAAGGATGCTAAGAGAGAGACGAACGACGAGATGCTCTTGAAACCGATACGAGACGTGGGGATTGCAGGCTATGGGGCATACGTGCCCCGCTTCCGGCTGCCCGGCAGCGAAGTGGATCGCATCTGGACCGATGGGCGAAGCGGCTCGCCCGTGGAAGAAAAGGCAGTTCCCGGCCCCGATGAAGACACTGCCACCATGTCGGTCGAGGCGGCGCGCAATGCCCTGGCTCGCTCCGGGCGGGATGCGGGCGCCATTCGTGCCGTGTGGGTGGGGAGCGAGTCTCACCCTTACGCCGTCAAGCCCACGGCGACCATTGTCGCCGAAGCCATCGGCGCCGTGCCGGCCACCCAGGCGGCAGACTGGGAGTTTGCCTGCAAGGCAGGCACCGAGGCCATCCAGGCGGCCATTGCCTTCGTGGGCTCGGGTATGGCCGACTATGCCCTGGCCATCGGCATGGACACGGCCCAGGGGCGGCCGGGCGATGCGCTGGAGTACACGGCAGGGGCCGGCGGTGCGGCATTTGTGCTGGGCCCCGCGGAGGACGCCCTGGCCGTGGTCGAGGGCTCTTTTTCCTACGTCACCGACACACCCGACTTTTTCCGGCGTCCCATGCAGCACTATCCACAGCACGGCAGCCGCTTTACCGGCGACCCGGCTTATTTCAAGCACGTCCTGGCAGCTGCGCGGCAGCTCATGGAATCCCTCGGCACTACGGCCGGGGACTATGCCGCGGCGGTCTTTCACCAGCCAAACCCAAAGTTCCCCCAGAGAGCGGCCCAGATCCTGGGCTTTAGCGTGGAACAGACGCGGGCCGGCCTGTTGTGTCCCGTTGTGGGTAACACCTATGCCGGCTCTGCCCTGCTGGGGCTGACGGCCATCCTGGACGAGGCGCAGCCTGGCGAGCGGGTATTGCTGGTATCTTTTGGCAGTGGAGCGGGCAGCGACGCTATTTCCCTGCGGGTTACAGACCATATCGAGGAGCGTCGCAATCGGGCGCCCATCACCCAGGTCTATGTTCAGCGCCGCAAGCCCATCGACTATGGCACATACGTCCGCTATCGCGGCAAGCTGCACATGCATTAGCCCTGTGGGCAATGGCTACCTGGGGAAGGAATATGAGAGACGTCAGCATCATCGGTATCGGGCAAACCCGAGTAGACGAGCACTGGGATCGCTCGCTGCGCCACCTGGCGGGTGAGGCCATCCTGGCGTCTATGGCCGATGCCGGCATTGAGATGGCCGATGCCCTGTACGTGGGCAACATGCTTTCCGGCCTTCTCACGGGACAGGAGCACCTGGGCGCGCTCATCGCCGACTTTGTGGGGCTGCGCGGCATCGAGGCCGTCAAGGTCGAGGCGGCCTGTGGCTCGGGGGCAGCGGCCCTGCGCCTGGGTTATGCCGCTGTGGCGGGGGGCCTCCACGACGTGGTGTTGGTATGCGGTGTCGAGAAGATGACCGACACCGTCAATGCCGAGACGACCACCGGCCTGGTGATGGCGGCGGATGCCGACTATGAGTCGGTGCACGGGCTGACATTTGTGAGCATCAATGCCCTGTTGATGCGCCGCTACATGCACGAGCATGGGGTGCGCCACGAGGATTTTGCGCCGTTCGCGGTCAATGCCCACCGCAACGCCGTGGGCAATGCCAACGCGATATTCCGCCAGCCGGTGACGGCGGCGCAGTTCAGCAAGGCACGGATGATTGCCGACCCCATTAATCTCCTCGATTCGTCGGGCATCGGCGACGGGGCGGCGGCTGTGGTGCTCTGCCCGTCGAACATGGCCGGCGAATACGGCAATGGCCGCGCGGTGCACATTCGGGCCTCTGCCATGGCCACCGACGCAGTGGCCGTTCACGACCGGCGGGATCCCCTCTGGCTTGCAGCGGCCGAGGCCTCGGCCTTCAAGGCCTACCAGCAGGCCGGTATTGGCCCGCGCGACATCGACCTTTTTGAACTGCACGATGCGTTTACCATCATGTCGGCCCTGAGCCTGGAAGCCACCGGCTTTGCCGAGCGGGGGAAGGCCCTGTGCCTTGCCCGGGATGGTGAGATCGCCCGCGAGGGCAAGATTCCCATCTGCACCATGGGCGGGCTGAAAGCGCGCGGCCATCCCGTGGGTGCGACCGGAATCTACCAGGTGGTCGAAGTGGTCCAGCAACTCTGTGGCGAGGCGGGCCCCAACCAGATCCCGAACGCCCGCCTGGGCATGGCGCAGAACATTGGCGGCAGCGGTGCCACCGTCATCACCCACATCCTCGAAGCGTGAGGTCGATGCGGGTGTTAGGACCATTGGGCTATTTGATGGACTATAAAAAACAGGTATAATACAGGTATATGAAGGAGGAATTATCATGAGTATTCCCCGGCATTGGAGATTGCAGAACCAACGCTATTCCATGGTCGGCGAAATCTGCAACAAGTGCGGGGCCAAGCTGTTTCCGCCCCGAGACGTATGCCCCGAGTGCAGCAAACCGGCTTACGAGCCGTATACCTTTAGTGGCAACGGGACGGTGTATTCCTATTCGACGATCTACCAGGCTCCCACCGGCTACGAAAAGTTTGTGCCCTATACCGTGGCGCTGGTCGAGCTGGACGAGGGTCCCCTGGTGACGGCGCAGCTCACCGACGTGGACCAGGACGACCTGGAGATCGGCATGCGCGTCGAGATGGTCACCCGCAAGCTCCGCGAAGAGGGCGAGGATGGGATGTTGGTGTACGGGTACAAGTTTCGAAAGCGTCTAGAGCAGGAGCAGGCGGCGTAAAGTCAGAATCGTGGCGAATTGCGTTTGCAAGGCCGTTGTCGGGGGTTGAATGGCACCCGGCAACGGCTTTTCCTTTGCTGAGCGTCTCTTATACTCGCCTCTCAAGCAGCTACAGGTTCTGGTCCTCTGTCAGGTCTTTTCTTTTGAGACGATAGTGAACACTTGACGAGGCCCTGGATATGAGTACAATGTAGTCATAAAAGAGACGACTCGTGGGCCTTTCAGTGGTGACATCGGAAAGGAGAACCTCGTGCTCGATCCAGATCTCAAGCCGTATGAAAGAAAAGTCACTCCCCTGGAGCGCATGCTCAGACGCTCTCCCTACTCCGTTGTGACGATGATGGCCCGAATCGGGGGCGACGTATCCGAAACGATGCTGAGAGATGCTGTTGCCAAGGTGCAGCGGAGACATGTCAACCTCAGGGTCCGGATCAAGGAGGACCAGGATCACGTTCCCTGGTTCACATCAGAAGGGGTGGGCGAAATCCCGGTGGAGGTCGTCCCTCGAGAATCGGATGAGCACTGGATCGAGGTGCAGCAGGAAGCGGCCAAGGTACCTTTTGAATTCGAACTGCGGCCGGCGATACGGTTCATCCTGGTCCAATCGCCCGGCGTCTCAGAAGTGATCATCCTATGCCATCATATCATCTGCGACGGCCTGTCGTTGGCCTATCTGGCCCGAGACCTGATGTTCCACCTTGGGGACCCGGATCGAGCCGTGGAGGTGCTGCCCGATCCGGTCGTCATCGATCGAGACACAATGCCGGATGACGTCTCGTCGAACCCGATCGCCCAACTCTTTATCAAGCGCATCAACAGGCAGTGGGAAAAGGATAGGATCGTCTTCGACGAGGAAGACTACAGGGCCATCAACAAAGCGTATTGGGCAAGATATGAGCACCGGATCTTCTCGATTGAGCTGACGGAAGCCGAGACGGCAGCACTGGCTGATCGCTGCAGGCAGGAAGAGGTCACGGTAAACTCTGCCTTGACGGCAGCCTTTGTCGGAGCACAATGCCGTGTCGAGGGGGAGAAGCCCTACCACCCGAGTATCGCGATTGCCGCCAACGTGCGAGATCGGCTGCAGAAGCCCGCCGGCGAGGTTATGGGGTTTTATGCCGGGATGGTCACCCTGAAGCACAAGTACGATGAGAGGCTTGGTTTCTGGGCGAATGCGCGAAGGTTGCACGGAAAGGTGCAGCCGCTCTTTACCAACAAGAGCCTGTTCGGTCAGTTTCTGATGTGGTGCTATCTGGATTCGGCTGTCCTGGAAGCCATCCATTTCAAGAAGCTGGGCCCGCTTGTTGCGCCGCATCATCCGCGCTACCAGAAGCTGTCTGCCTTTGGCAGACGCGACGACGTCGTGCAGTCTATTCTCCGAAGAGAGGGGCAAGAGTCGCTGGACAGGGTCTTCCTCGGAACGGCGGTGACGAATCTGACACGCATGGACTTTCCGACGCAGTATGGGGCGCTGGAGCTCGATCGCCTGATCATGCAGCCCGGAGGCGGCTTTCCTCTGGCTACCGTCAACCTGGTGTTGGGGGTGGTTACTTGCGCGGGAAGGCTCAGCCTGGTGGTGGAGTACGCCGAGGCGACAGAGGCAGCGCGGCCCTCGATGAGGCAAGTCAAGGATACGGCAATAGAATTCTTGTTTGGCGGGTAGAAGGCTCCTGGCGCACAAGGGTATTTCCTACTCTGAGAGGAGGGACGATGATTCGACTGAGCAAAGAGACAGCGACGTACACCTTTAGCGCGGCGCACCCACCGGCTATTCGGATCCAGCCGGGGGAGACAATCGTCTTTGAGACGCTGGACGCTCTGGACAATCAGATCCATTCCGACGAGGACTCGGCCAGCAAGATCGACCTCGGCCACGTGAATGCGGCGACGGGTCCGGTGTACGTGGAGGGGGCCGCGCCGGGCGACACGCTGGTGGCCGAGATCCTGGAGATCAAGCCCTGGAATTGGGGCGCAGCGCTGATCATCCCCGGCTTTGGCTTCTTGCAAGATACCATTCCCGGCCCCTACACCAGGGTCTTCCAGGTGGAACCGGATGGTAGCATGCGATACGGCAGCCGCGTCCGGCTGCCGCTGAAGCCCATGATTGGCACCATCGGCGTGGCTCCCCTGGAGCCCATAACTACCCTTAGCTCCGGGGCCCATGGGGGCAACCTTGACACGACCGACGTCAAGGCCGGCTGCAAGATGTACTTGCCGGTGTTTGTCGAGGGCGCGCTGTTCGGTGTGGGCGACGTGCACGCCACCATGGGCGACGGGGAGGTGTGTGGCACCGGCGTCGAGTGTGGCGCCGAGGTCACGATCCGCCTGGACGTGCGCCACGGTATGCCCATCGAGCGCCCCCGCCTCGAAAGCCCGACGGAGATCATGACCATCGCGTCTGCGGAGGGGGGCCTGGAGGAGGCGATCAAGATCGCGCTCGAGGATATGGTGTCGTGGCTGCAGCGCGAGAAGGGGCTGAGCCAGGAGGAAGCGTACGTGTTGGTCAGCATCGCCGGCGATGTGCGCATCGGCCAGATCGTGGATCCGGCGGTCACCGTGCGCGTGGCCGTGCCCAAGGGAATTTTCGTGTGATCTTGTCCCTGAGGGGCAGCAGGCGACAAAAGGCATGACGCGGAGGCGCTCTGCAAGAGCGCCTCCGCTTACGTTGGTCCGTGGCCATGGTAAGTGGCCACGTGGGGTGCCAGGGACGGCCTACTTGACCACCGGCATAAAGACTCGATACAGGGTCCGTGGAGTCAGGATAGCCGATACCGGTCCATGCTGCTCTGTCCCACCCCGGCTGTCGACCGCCTCCAGCCAGTAGTAGTAGAGGACGCCAGGTGTGGCCGTGCGGTCGAGATAGTTGTACTCGTACCCGATCAGGCTGCCAGGAGACTTGCTGGGAAGCAGGGCATCGTTGAGTTTTGCGGGCTCTGCGTCGGGCGACTCGGCCCGGTACACGTTAAAGCCCAGGTTGTCGATCTCACTGGCCGTCTTCCAGCTCGTCAAGATTGAATCTCCCCAGCTCGTAGCCTCGAACCAGAGCATGGTGACCGCGGTCGGCGTGATGTCCAGCACATAGTCCTCCACTTCCCCGTTCGTCACAACTCCGGTGGGCAGGATGGGCCCGACATAGTTCCCATCATAGAGCCGGAATCGAGCAAGGACGAGGGACGAGGACGGCATGGCTGGAATGTCAAAGGTCACCGTCTGAGAACCATAGTCCACGGGCTGCACGTAACCCTCTCCCTCGTCAAATGTGCCGCTGTTGTCCCAGTCGAACCAGAAGCCAAGGCGGCAGCCGGTACAGGTCCCCTCCGAGCTGTTCACGTCCACCACGATCTGGCCGCCATATTCAACCGACCAGTAGCCCGTTACGGCGATGCCATCTTCGTCGTCCAGATCGTTCGTGTCGTCGCCCAAGGCCAACTCATCGGGCTGGCCGTTGTTCTCGGCGGTGGGCGAGTAATCGACCAACGTGCCCAGCCAGACGGCGGGGACACCGCCTAGCGTCTGCGGTGAGCCCGTGTTGGTGTGGTCCTGGATGGCGTGCCGGGCGCCGTCGCTCTCGGTGTACGTGTTGTAGCTGTCTGGCAAGTCGCCCCAGTCGTAGCCGGTATAGAGGAGGATGGGCGGGTCTGATACGGCCGTCTCGCACCGGCACTTGGACGGGGTACCGGGATAGGCGCCTTTCACGTCCAGACAGTTAATGCTCTCCTTGTTGTCCCAGCTCGTGCAGGCGCTGAACGGATCAACCACGCCGTCGCCGTTGGCGTCCACACACTGGATCTGGACTGCTTGCTGGAATGTATAGTAAACGTCTGGATCTGTTGACCTGGTGTCCGCACATACGTCGCCGTCGGTGTCCCGGAAGGTGGTTACAAAGTCCCATGGCCCGTCGGTAGCCGGCTGCAGAAAGTCGTGATAGCAGGAATCCCCGCTCAAGGCCGAGCCGCCATCCGTCGCTACAAACACGCCAATGTCGTATCGGTCCGTAGCATTGGTGACGATCTGCACTGTGAAGATGGCGGAAGCAACGTCTCCGGCTGTCAAGCATACTTCCTGGATTGCGGGCGATATGCTGGCGATCCGGACATCCTCAGCGGTGCATACTGCACCAGACAGATAGTCTTGGACGCAAAAGTTGCCTTCCTCAAAGTTGGTGCCTGGCGTCTGTGCGCCAGCCCACCCCGCGGCCATCAGCATCGCCGCCAGGACGATCAACGTGACCCTCCAGGGACGCGTCTGCGCGCCAAGAGATGCTCGCTGTCGCATGGTCATTCTCCCTTCTCCTTTACCATGTGTGTGGCAGTGCCCCGTTGAACCGAGTTATTAGCCGAACCTGGTGGGGGAAGCGCCGCACGGTCTGATCCTATCATAAGGATATTTCTTCCAGATTACAGTTATGAGGGAGTGCCGGGAATCGAGACCAGAAGAGTTCGGCTTGACATATAAACAGCCAGGTAGCAGACGACAATGTAGGGGGTTAGGGCTCCCGGCGCTCCAGGCTCTATGGCCCACAACGGCTGTCCGCGCCAGTGCGTAACAGCTCACGACTGAGAACCTTGGTGATATTATACGCCGGGAAGGTTAAGGATGGGTCAACCAGGGGTTCGGAGTCGGTAGCGATCTAGGTTAAGAAAGCGTGTACAACGGCTTCTCCGTGCCCTCACGCCCACCATGCGCAGGCAGAATCCCCCCACCCAGGGCATACGCAGCCGGTTGCCTGGTGTTGCCGCCCGGCACGGGTTGTGGTATACTGGTCCTCGTCCATGTGGCTGCCAGATCTTCAAGGGGGAGATAGAGAGCCGTGAACCTGACGCTCGAAGGACTGACCCGAGCCGTGCACATCGCGCTTCGTCGATGGCACAGTGGCGAGATCGAGGCCAGGCCATGGGGCGAGATGCTCGTCGTCTCCCAGCGCCTGGCCGACCGGACGCCCGGTGCGCTCCCCCTGGCTGTGAAAGAGGTCCTGTTGAATGCGCTGGCTGACCTCGAACAGCATGCCGGGGGCTCGGCCGAGCTTCTGCGGCTTCGTTTCCTCGACGGGCTACCGGCAACGGCGACAGCCAACCGCATGAACCTGACCGAGAACGTGGTTTACAAGCAGCAGGCGGGAGCCTTGGAGGCTCTTGCCGCTGCTGTTCTGCAGGCGGAGCGCCAGGCGCGCGCCGGCAGGGCGGCCCGGGTTCTGGAGCGCCTGGAGAGCAAGGAACCACCCCGCCTCTTTGGCATAGACGAAAAGCTCTCCCAGGTTGTGAGCGCTTTGAGGGTCCAGGGGCCACCCTGGTTGGTGGCGGTGCTGGGCATCGGCGGCATCGGCAAGACCTCCCTGGCCGAGGCGGTTGCCCGCAGCCTTGCCGAAGGTTCCCTCTTTGCCGACATTGCCTGGGTAAGCGCGCGCCAGGACCGATTCACCTTCTGGAGTGGGCTGCAGGAACAGGCCCTGCGCAAGGCCGCGCTCTCGGCCGAAGAGCTCGTGGACACCCTCATCGAGCAGCTTGGATTTCCAGACCTGCGCCAGCTTCCCCTGGCGCAGAAACGGGCCGGCCTTCGCGCCCGGCTTGGTGCGTCGCCCTACCTGGTCGTCGTCGACAACCTGGAGACGGCGGCCGACTACCAGGCTCTGGTACCCGAGCTGCAGAACCTGGCCAGGCCCACCCGGTTTTTGCTTACCAGCCGCCATAGCCTTCACGATCATCCCGGCGTGTACTGCCTGAGCCTCGACGAGCTGTCAGAGAACGACAGCCTGGCGCTCTTGCGCCATGAGATGAGCACCCGGGGTTTGGCCGGCATCGTCAATGCCACGGAGGAAGATCTGTTGCAGGTTCACCGGGCGGTGGGCGGCAATCCCCTGGCGCTCAAGCTCCTCGTCGGCCAGATGTATTCCCTGCCTCTGTCGAAAGTCATCGACAATCTGCGCCAGGCGCGCGGGCAGT
This sequence comes from Anaerolineae bacterium, assembly GCA_034428935.1. Classification (GTDB taxonomy): domain Bacteria; phylum Chloroflexota; class Anaerolineae; order JAAYZQ01; family JAAYZQ01; genus JAAYZQ01. The sequence continues at coordinate 44,589 of DAOUHB010000064.1, forward strand.
CGGTGGAGGACCTGTACCGACACATTTATTGGCAGTCGTGGAACCTGCTCACCGATCAGGCGCGCCAGGTGCTGGCCATCATGCCCCTCGTTGCCGAGGGGGGAGGCGGCCTGGAACAGCTCGCTGCCTTGAGCGAGCTGGACGACGAGTCGCTGCCGGAAGCGCTGAAGCAGTTGGTTGCCCTGTGCCTGGTGAAGGTGCAAGGTGCCGTGGACGACCGTCGCTATGGCATTCATCGCTTGACGGAAACCTTCTTGCTCAACGAAGTGCTGAAGTGGCAGGCCATGCCTTGACGCGCCATGCTTCTGCAAAAGCTGGCCAAGCCGGATCTGCAAGGCAGGGTATCTGGCGTTCAGCAACTGATCATGAACTCGGTAATGCCGACGGGCATGCTGATCTTTGGGCCTATCGCTGATGCAATCGCGATTCGGGCGCTGTTTGTAGTGACTGGCGCGTTCATGATGGTCCCCGGTGTGTGGCTTTTCTTTTACCGCCAGCCGAAGGTGTCCGTGAGCGCTCCCTCACCCTCCGACTCTGACGTGTGACTGCATGACCGGACGGCCAAGGGGCTGAAACTGGCCTGCGACGCCGGCGAGAGCCTGCGTCGCAGGCCGGCTTGCGACGCCCGGCCACGGATGCACAGCGCATACCGGCCGGTGCTGCACCAGGGGCAGAGATTGGCCGCCTTGCGCAGAAGTCGGCAGTTGGGGACAGACGATGTTGTGCTATACTGATGTCAGTCCCCAGAGGCCTGCTCTACCGCGGGAATGAACGGAACGGTGGAGCGTCTGCCGCCTGCCCCCCGGCCCTGCCTCTGACTCGGTTCACAGGTATTTCGAGTAGAGGCAGGGCAAACTTTGAGGAAGGGTGAGGGATATGCAACGAGGAAGAAGCGCCAATGTTCTAGTCGTGCTCGCTCCAGGCTTTGAGGAACACGACGTAGCCATGGTAGCTCGGACGCTGCGGCGTGCTAGCTTGCCGGTTGTGCTCGTCGGCCTTACGGCCGGCCCGCTGCGCGGCTGTTACGGTGTGTCGCTGGCGCCCGACAAGACTCTGAGCGAAGTGCAAGCAGAGGATGCCGCGGCCGTGGTCCTGCCCGGGGGGAGCCAGGCGGCGAGACAACTGAATGCCGACCCCCGTGTCCACAGCCTTCTTCGCCGGGTCATGGAGCAAGGAGGGTACCTCCTTGCTCTGGATGCGGGCTATACGGTGCTGCACACGGCTGGAGTCCTCAACCTGTCCGAGAAGACGCTCGTCATAGGCGCCGGTACTCCCGGGTGGGGTGATGCTGCCGCCGGGCGCGTCGTCGTGGAGGGACAGGTCATCTTTGGGCGTGACCTGGGAGTGGCCCAGGAGTCGGCGCTGACGCTTGCAGCCCTTCTGGAAAGTGGGCCGTGGGCGCCCTAGAGCCCCACTGCTCGACGGGACGAATCGCTGCTTCGCGACAGAGCAGAGATCCGGCTCCTGGCCGCGATAAGCCAGGTTCATTGGTCTTTGAAACACTCACCTCCACGAGGAATTTGCTGCCTCGGGTATCCACCTCGACGACGAGCGCTGGTATGCGGACCAACTGGACGTGATGTGCCGCCACCACTATTGGACGGACGCAGCGCGCGCCCTGCCCGACGAGGGCAAAGTGAGAAACTTTGAGAGGTTACACGCGTGCCTTGGCACGGCACCATCTCGGGCGCGGCTTGCCTAAAACGGGCCAATATGCTAAGATTGACCGGTCGCGCGAGCACCCAGCTTCCTGAGTTTGGCCGGCGCTGTTCTGAAAGAGGAGGCAAAAACTGGCGGTTCCATGGATGCAACCCTGAGCCGTTCGCTCTTGTTGTCCCTCCCCTCCGCTGTCTGCGTGGTGGACGGTGAAGGCAAGATCCTCGATGGAAATCCTGCCCTGGAGGCGCTCCTGGGCTGGAACATTGACGCGCAGCGCGGCCGCCTTCTGGCCGACTGCCTGGGCGGCGCCATCGCCGACCCGGCGCAGGCCCTCTCCTGGCTCGTGGCCCTCAACGATGCCCTGGTGAGGGAGCGTACCACCTATCTCAACCTGCCCACCGAATTTCGCACCGGCCTGGCGGAGCGGCCCACGGCCACGGTCGTGGGTGTGGCAGCCCCGTGGGCGGATGCCGACGGCGGGCAGTTGGGCGCCCTGCTCCTCATTCACGATGGCGCCCTCTATCGCGACATGGAGGGGGTGCGCGCCCGCTTCCTGGCCGCCATCTCCCACGAGCTGAATTCGCCTGTGAACAATATCGTCGCTGCGGTAGAGCGGATGGCCTGCCGCCTGGAGACAGAAGACGCACCCGTGGGCCGGCTGTTGGGCATCCTCCAGGCCGAGCTGGCCCGCCTGCAGCGACTCCTGGGCTCACTCCTCTCCTCGCCCCAGACTCAGATGCCGGCCCGGGCGGCGAGGCCCGACGTGGTGGCCCTCAAGCCCCTCATCCGCCGCGTAGCCAGTGTCTTTTCCGTGCGGGATATGGGCCATCCCATCGTCGTCGACGTGCCCGCCGAGCTGCCCTTTGCCCTGGGCCACGCCGACAGCATCCAGCAGGTGTTGGGCAACCTGGTCGACAATGCCCTGAAATACGCCCCGGCCGGCAGCACGGTCAGCATCGCGGCCCGTGGCCGGGACGACGACGTGTTCGTCTGCGTGGTGGACCGAGGACCGGGCATCGGCGGCCCCGCCCACGACCGTTTCCTCGCTCCCCGCGTCGACCTGCCCCACGAGAAACCGACGACAAGCGGCCACGGCATCGGCCTGACCATCGCCGCCTGTCTCGTGCAGTCCATGGGCGGCAAGCTGTGGTACGAGGAGCACACCGCAGGCGAATGCCGCTTTTGCTTCTCACTTCCCCTGGGGCCCGCCCTCGATGGAGACGCTGTATCGTGAACATCAAGATCCTCATTGTCGAAGACGATGAGCAGTTCTCCTATCTCCTAGCCGAGCAGTTGCGCGACGCCCGCTACGAGGTCCTCCACGCCCGCAACGGCCGCAAGGCCGTCGAGTTGGTCCGCGACATCGCGCCCGACCTCGTCCTCCTGGACATCCTCATGCCGCGCATGGACGGCTGGGAGACGCTGCGCCAGATCCGCGAGATCTCGGACGTGCCCATCATCATGGTCTCGTCCATCACCAACGAGATGGACAAGGTCCGCGCCCTGCAGATGGGCGCTGACGATTACGTGACCAAGCCCATCAGTCGCCTGGAGTGCATGGCCCGCATCGAGGCCGTCCTGCGTCGCGCCAGCCGCCCCTCCACCACCGGCGAAATCCTGCGCGTCGACGACCGGCTGACCATCGACCGCGCCCGCCACGAAGCCTACGTCGAGGGCCAGCCCGCTAACCTGTCGCCCATCGAGTACAAGCTGCTCATCAGCCTGGTGGACAATGCCGGCCGCATCACCACCGCCCGCCGCCTCCTCAATGACGTTTGGGGCTGGGAGTACACCGACGAGGTCAGCTACCTGAAGGTCTACATCCACTATCTCCGCCAGAAGATCGAACCTGACCCCTCCAATCCACGCTATATCCTCACCGAGCGAGGAAAGGGCTACCTGTTCCAGATGCCCTCGAGGTAGAGGCCATCGTCGTGCGCCCGCGACAGCGCGGAGTGCAGGCTCCTGGCAACGGCCAACTGACCGCGGCGTCCCTGTTCGTTTCTTAAGGTATTTTTAACCTTCTTTTAACGCAGATTTAACCAATCACTATCCTTGCACTTTAAGAACTTGATACAGCCAATTGGATGCTGATGTCATCCACGGTCTGGCCAGCTTGGAACTGAGCTTGCAGCCAGTACAACAGGTTCCGGCGGTGCTCCTCCTGGATGCGGCGCCGGACATCTCCACAGGTGAGCCCTGGCTCCAGA
>DAOUHB010000065.1:0-4094 GCA_034428935.1 Anaerolineae bacterium
GCGTCGAGCAGGTCGACGTTGATATAGTGATAGCCCATCGCGCCGACGCCTGGGTTGTCAAAGCAATGGTCAAGCCCTTCCACGAGGTCCCAGCCCGCGGCCTGTGCCGCCTCCGTCCTGTGATACGCCGCGGTCGCCCTGCGCACCGCCGCCACGTCCGATTGCGCGGCCACGAGTGCCGCCGTCGCCGCCGTCGCCAACACCACGACCGCCACCGCGATCAAAAACATGCTCCTGCGATTCATCTTGCTCTCCTTCCTACGCTATAACGTTCGCACATTCCAACGCGACAACCTGCTTGTTATCCCTCGCCCGTCGTCGGGTCGATGATCGTGTGCACCGTCATTACACTGTCTGCCGGGAACCCACCGCGCCGGGCATGTTCCAGGATCAGGTCCGCACTCGGTGCGATGTAGGTGCAGTAGAGGCGATCGTCGGTCACATAGCTGTGGACCCACTGGATCGCCGGCGGCATCTCGGCGAGGACGCCGTTCGACTGCCGCGCGACCGCCTGCAGCTCCTGTGCGCTCATCTGCCCCAGGTCGGGGATGCTACGCTCGATGATGTACCTTGGCATCGTTTGATCCTTCCTTTCATTTGGTGTATAATCGTTTCACTTACGACGATCATAGTAAATCACATCGCGTGGACCCCATGGTATCCCTGACGGGTACCATGAGGATACAGGAGATTGGTGACGTGCCGATTCCAGACGACGAGATATACACCGCGTCGTTCGGCTATTGGGTAAAGCGCCGGCGCCTGGCGCTCGATCTGACGCAGTCGGCCCTCGCCAGGCGCGTGGGATGCGCCACGGTGACGGTGAAAAAGATCGAGCGCGACGAGCGCCGCCCGTCGCGGCAGATGGTAGAGAGCCTGGCCGACGGGCTGGAGGTGCGGGACGCGGAGCGGGCGCGGTTCGTGGCGATGGGCCTTGGCGAGCGCGCCGCAGACACCCTGCCGCTGGCTCGCCGGCCGGTGACGGCTGAGCCAGGCGGCGAGCCGCCGTGGCTGACGGGCATCGACACCACGCCGGCGCCCGGCGCCCGGTTCGTCGGGCGCGAGACAGAGCTGGCGGAGCTGGACCGTCACCTGCAGCGGGCACTCGACGGGGACGGCCGGGTGGTGCTGGTGGCGGGCGAGGCGGGCCGGGGCAAGACGGCGCTGCTCGCCGAATTTGCACGTGCGGCGCCGGCAGCGGCGCCCGAGCTGGTGGTGGCGCACGGGGCGTGCAGCGCAGTGACCGGGCTGGGCGATCCGTACCTGCCCTTTCGCGACCTATTCGCGAGCCTGGCGGGCGACGTGGAGGCGCGGTGGCAGGCAGGTACACTCACCGCAGAGCAGGCAAGGCGCCTGTGGGCGTTGGCTCCCGAGGCGGTCGACACGGTGTTGGCAACGGGGCAGCAGCTCGTGGACGTCCTGGTGCCGGTGCCGGCCGTGCGGCGCCGGCTGGAAGCACGGATGGACGCTGCACAGGCCACGACGAGGATCGAAGCGCTCCGGCGCGAGGGCGAGGCGCGGCGCGATAGGGTGTTCGAGCAGGCGACGGCGGTGCTGCGCGCGCTGGCGCAGCAGTCGCCCCTGCTGCTGTCGATCGACGATCTACAATGGGCCGACGCAGCGTCGGCCAGCCTGCTCTTCCACCTGGTACGGCGGCTGCCCAGCAGCCGCATTCTGCTGGTGTGCGCCTATCGCCCGAGCGATCTGGCTGCGGATGCGGCTGTACCAGGTGGCGAGGGGACCGGATGGTCGGTGCGCGAAACGCTGTTCGAGATCGAGCGCCTGTTCGGCGAGGTCGAGATCGACCTGGACGCCTTTGACCCTGTAGCAGCCCGCAGCCTGTCGGATGCACTGCTTGACCGCGAGCCGAACAACCTGCCGGATGCATTCCGGGTCAAGTTCTTCTGGCAGACGCGCGGGCACCCGCTCTTTGCCGTGGAGCTGCTGCGGGAGATGCAGGCGCGGGGCGACCTGGTGCGCGACGAGACGGGGCGGTGGGTGGCGAGAGACGAGATCGACTGGGAGGCCCTGCCGGCGCGCGTCACAGCCGTGATCGAGCAGCAGTTGCACCGGATCGACGGCGAGGCCAGGCAGGTGCTGGACGCGGCCAGCGTCGAGGGAGAGTTCTTTACCGCAGACGTGGTCGCCGCGGCGTCGGGCCTGGACAGAGCGCGCGTGGTGCGCCTGCTGTCGCGCGAGCTGGGGAGGCAGCGGGGCATGGTGCGTGAGCGTGGCGAGCGGGCAGTGGGCGGAGGCGAAGCACAGCCGCCCACACAACGCCTGGCCCGGTTTCAGTTCCGGCACGCCCTGTTCCAGCAGTACCTCTACCAAAGGCTAGGCGCCGCCGAGCGGCAGCGCCTGCATGCGCGCACCGGCGCAAGCCTGGAGGCGCTGCACCGGCACGACCTCGACGCCGTGGCGGCCGAACTGGCCCATCACTATACACAGGCAGGCGACGCGACAAAAGCGGTCGAGTTTCTCTCCAGGGCAGGCGACAGGGCGCGCACGGGGTATGCGCACCGCGAGGCGATCGACTACTATGAGCATGCGCTATCGCTACAGCAAGCCGCTGGCGATCGAGAAGGCGCGGCGCGGACACTGATGAAGCTCGGATTGGCCTATCATACCGCGTTTGATTATGAACAGGCACGGCGGGCGTACCGGGCGGGCTTTGGGCTGTGGCATCAGGCGCAGGGGCTCGTGCCGGAAGCGGTCAGCCCCGGCGAGGCATCCCAGACGCTGCGCCTCAACTGGACCACGCCCGCGACCCTCGACCCGGCGCTGGCCCCCGACCTGATCAGTAACGCATTGGTCAGCCAGCTCTTTTCCGGGCTGGTCGCCCTGACGCCGGATCTCGACGTGGTGCCCGATGTCGCGCGCGGCTGGGAAGTGGCAGATGGCGGGCGCACCTACACCTTTTTCCTCAGAGAGGATGCACGTTGGAGCGACGGCGTGCCCGTGACCGCGGATGACTTTGAATATAGCTGGAAGCGGGCACTGCACCCGACGACTGACTCGCCCCTCACCCGCCTGCTGCTGCACGAGGTGCGCGGGGGAGCCGCCTTCTCACGGGGCGAAACGGAGGACGCGTCGCAAATCGCCGTGACGGCGGTGAACGATCGCACCCTGGTCGTCGAGCTGGCCCAGCCGGCAAGCTACTTTCCGCAGCTCCTCGCCTTTCCGGCCCTATTTCCCACCCCTCGTCACGTAGTGGCGCACGATGCCGCCGGTTGGGCAAGGGGCGCGGCGCTCGTGAGCAACGGCCCCTTTACCCTCGCCGCGCGCGAGACAGGGCGGATCGTGCTGGCGCGGAACGAGGGATGGCACGCGCGCACTCGCGGCAACGTAGGACGGATCGAGCTGACGCTCGACGCAGAGCCCGAGACGCTGTGGCGGATGTACGTGGCCGGAGAGCTCGACGTGCTCAATCTGTGGATGCTGCCGCCCGAAATAGTGCACGCCGCCCGCCACTACTATCCCGACGAGTACGTGTCGGGTGCGCAGTTGCTGACACACTATCTCGTTTTCAACACGCACGTGCCGCCCTTCGACGACGTGCGCGTGCGGCGCGCCATGGCGTTGAGCGTGGATCGCAGGCAGTTGGCGCGCACGACACTTGCCGGTGCCCTGGCGCCCGCGACGGGTGGATTTGTCCCGCCGGGTATGCCTGGCCACGTGCCGGGGGCTGCCCTGGAAACGGACGTCGAGCAAGCGCGCGCCCTGCTGTCCGAGGCAGGGTACCCGGATGGCAGGGGGTTTCCGGCGGTCGAGTGCGTCATGCGTGCCGGGCGCGCGCACCTCGTTGAGCCGCTGCTGGCGCAGTGCCGCGAAATCCTGGGGATCGACGTGCACGCACACGAGTTGTCGCAGCTCGACCTCCTCGACCGCGGCCCCGGCAGCAGTGCCCTCGGCTTCGGCTATTGGGTGCCCGAGTACCCCGACCCCGACTGTTTCTTGCGCCTGTGCCTGGAGGCCGACGTCGCGGACAGCGGCTGGTGGCCGGCCAAGTACGACGAGCTGGTGACGGAGGCGCGCGCACTGACGACGCAGGAGGAGCGGCTGGCCCGCTACCGGGACGCGGAAGAGGTGCTCGC
>DAOUHB010000066.1:0-69087 GCA_034428935.1 Anaerolineae bacterium
TGCCTTCTGGATCGTCCGCCACGGCTGGGTCGACGTCCCCGGGTTCGAGTCGGACCCGCTGGTACTGACATAGTACTGCGTGGCCGCCGATACCGACCCCGGCTGAACCAGGTACGCTGCAACCAGGCTGCAGACCACCAACACAACCACCCAACGTCTTTGCCATGTCCATCCAACGTCCTTGCCGCTGTCTACAATGATCATCGTCTCTCCTAGACGCTCTAGCGCAGGCAATCCGTCGGCTGCGGCTATTGGATGCCCGCAATCATACCCCAGAACGAGCGAGTGTCAATAGCCTTATGGTACTACAAGCTTACAAGCCCCCGGTACTATGGCCTAACCGTCTTTATCTTCTAGAAACCAATGGAAATACATATGACCGTTTGCGGCATCTACTCCCTTGGGAGTACCTGCATCGCCCGCTTCACCTTAGCAAAACGGCGAAAAGTATGCTATAATGAGCCCAGCTCACAACGGGAGGGAACCATGGAAAACCTGATCGTGGCTTGCATCCAGCAGCGTATGAGCATCCCATCGACCCATGAAGAGTTTGATACCGAGGTTCGTCGTTTCCTGCGCCAGGCCCAGGCGAAAGCTGCCAGGCTCGTCGTCTTTCCCGAGCTAACCGGGGTGATGCTGGCCCCGCCCTTGATCTCCAGCCTCAAGTTGGGTTTTCTGAAGCAGAAGGACCAGGCCAAACAGCCCGGGGCCGGTTTTCTGTCCCGCACCCTCGGCCGGGTGGCGAGCGGCACGGCGGGCGCGCTGGGCGGGGGCTTCTGGGGAAGCCTGGGCCGCCTGGTGCACAAGAGAAGCGATGCCCTGCAGGACGCCTACGTCTCTACCTTTTCCGCCCTGGCCCGCGAGTACAGCACCGCCATTGTCGCCGGCAGTGTCTACCTTTACGATGAAGAGACGGGAACGGTACGCAACCGGGCCTATCTCTTTGACATCGACGGCGAGGTGCTGGGCTACCAGGACAAGCTCAACCTGACGCCCGGCGAGCGGGAGCTGGCCAGTCCGGGCTCGGAGGTCGAGGTGCTCGAGACCCGGCACGCTCGCCTGGGGCTGCTCATCGGCCGCGATGCCCTCTACCCGGAGATTGCCCGCGCCCTGGCCGCCCAGGGTGCCGAGATCATTGTTGGGCTGGCGGCCTCCCCGGGCGTGGCACAAGGACGCATCGTGCGCTCGTCGCTGGCGCTGCGTGCCGAGGAGAACCAGGTATTCGGGGCGGCCAGCTTCTTGCTGGGTCCCAACCACCTGGGCCGTGGCACACAAGAAGAGTTCTACGGGCAGTCGGCGCTCCTGGCCCCGATTTCCCTCAGCCCACGGGGGGATGGCATCCTCGTCCAGGCCGGCACAGACCGGACGGAGGGGATCATTGCCGCCGAGCTGGATGGTCCGGGCCTCTCCGAGCTCCACGCCAACAGCCGCTTCCGCCCGCGCAGTGAGATGAACCTGGGCAATGCGGGCGCCATCCTGGAAGAGATGTATCGCGACGGGCTGTCCATCGAGGAGGCCTTCGAGCGCCACGCAGCGGGCGTCGTCCCTCCCATCCCGGAGCCGGAGCCGGCGGTGCCCGGTTTCGTGAGGCGCGAGGCATGGCCTGAGGAGCCCCCCGAGCCGCTGGAGGAGCCGGAGCCCGGCCCGGAGCTCACCTGGCGCACCGAGCCGGCCGGCGACGAAGGCCTGGAGAGCGAGTAAGCGCCTCTATGGCTGGCATCCTGGGCCTCATCGGCTCGGCGCGAGCCTGGGGCAACGGCGACTTGCTGGTCCGCCAGGCCATACGCGGCGCCATGGAGGAAGGCACCGGCGGGCGCCTGCTGCGTTTGACAGATTTGTCCATTGAGCGCTGCACCGGCTGCCTGCGCTGCGCCCTCGGCCGCACTCCCTGCCCCCTGGACGACGACCTCTACTGGCTGCTGGACACCATGGCGGCCGCCGAGGGACTCGTCCTGTCGGCCCCAACCTATTTTCTGGGACCCTCGGCTGCCCTCAAGCTCGTCCTCGACAGGCTGCTGGTGCTCGCCGGCCGCCAGGAGAAAGCTCTGCCCGTGGCCAGGCCGGCCGTGACAATCGCCACCGCCGGCCTGGAGGCATGGCGAGGCCTGGTAGTGCCCTACCTCAACGCCCTGGCCGCGGCCACCGGTTTTCGGCCCATCGAGAGTCTACTGGCCGTGGCTCCGGGCCCGGGCGAGGCCCTCCTGGACGACGACCTCATGGAGCGGGCGCGAGCTGCCGGCCGGCGCCTGGGTCGCGGCGAGATGGAACCGGCCCCGGCGCCGCCCAACGTGTGCCCTACCTGTCGCAGCGACGCCTTTGTGCTGGAGGGCGACAGCGTCACCTGCCCCATCTGCGGGCAAAGGGCCAGCGTCTCGTTGCTGGATGGCAAGCTGGCGCTCCACTTTGAGCCACAGACGGAAGCCGAGCAACGCTGGAGTCGGGAGGGCTTGCAGCGACACATCGAGGACTGGGTCGTGGCCACCGGCCCACGATTCCTGGCTCATCGCCAGGAGATCAGAACGCGGCGCGCTCCCTTCCGCCAGATGGAGCTGGAGTGGTTGGTGCCACCCCATCGTGGCAATTCATAGGAAAGGTCCACGCGTCCCACATGACAGAACTCACAGGACTCGAAGCGTTCAGCCAGGCAGCCGTCGCACCCCTGGCCGCATGGCCGGCGCGCCACCCCGGGCGGCAGGCAATGGGCTATTTTTGCAGCTATGCTCCCCAGGAGTTGATGCACGCTGCCGGGTTCACACCCGTGCGCCTGCGGGGCACCGGCGAGCCGCTGCGCCACGCCGACGCCCACCTCCAGTCCTTTAGCTGCGCCCTCTGCCGCAGCACACTCGACCGGGCCGTGTCGGGCGAGTTGGACCAGGCGCTGGCCGGCGTCGTGTTGGCCCACACCTGCGACACGATGCAGGCCCTGGCCGACTTGTGGCGCATGCACAGCGCCGATTCCCATTTTGTCGACACGGTCATGCAGCCGGCAAACCTCGGCACGCCGGCCGGCCGCGATTACCTGGTGGCCGAGCTGGGCAGGTTTCGCGGCAGGCTGGCAGCCTTTGCCGGACGCCAGCTTGTGGATAGCGATGTCCAGGCAAGCATCGCCCTATACGACGAGAGACGCCGCCTGGTGGCCCGCCTCCACGGCGAGCGGCGCCGCCTCAGCGCCGCTGCCTTTTACGCCATCCTGGACGCCGCCCAGGCCATGCCGCCCGAGGAGTTCAACCCCATGCTGGCCGATTTCCTGGTCAGGCTGGCCGGCGCCCCACCTCGTGCGGCCGGGCCTCGCCTCTTTTTCGCCGGCGCCATCCTTGACGAGCCGCGGCTGATGGCCCTCGTCGACGAGCTGGGCGCGCAGGTTGCCGGCGACGACCTGTGCAGCGGCATGCGCCACTTCTGGGGAGCGGTGGGTGACGAGACCTACCCCCTCGCCGCCCTGGCGGACTATTACCTGCGGCGGCCGCCCTGCCCCACCAAGTTTCACCCGGCCCACGATCCCGGCCGCCACCTGGTGGACCAGGCCCGCCGGGACGCCGCGGGCGGCATCGTGTTCGTCCTGCCCAAATTCTGCGAGCCCCACGCCTTTGACCATGCCCTCGTCCTGCCCACCCTGGAACAGGCCGGCCTGCCCTATCTCGTCCTGGAGATGGAACAGGTGCCCAGCATCGAGGCCATTCGCACCCGGCTACAGGCCTTCCTGGAGATCCTGTAGGGAGCCGGTGGGCCTCTATTCTCGGCGGCAGAGGGACATACAACTCCCATGACGGGCGGACGTATAGAGAGCAAGCCATGCGCCGGGCGGACGGAACGACCAGGCTACCTTCCAGGCCCTGGTTTTTTGTCCGGCAGCCCAGATATGTTATACTTGTTGATAGACAGATGAACGATATACCATTGCAAGAACCCTATACACCGGAATTTGTAGAAGCCAAGCTGAAGGAGGCCGGTCTCTTTCGAGCGCTGTGGCGCATCCTGCAAGTGGCCGGCTTGTTGCTCGTCGGCCTGTTCTTCCGGCAGGTCGACAGTTGGCGCTGGACCTACCGCCGTGGCGAAACGAGGGAGGATCGGCAGCGTCGCCGCGCCACCTGGCTGTTGAACCGCCTCATCAAGCTGGGGCCGGCCTTTGTCAAGGTTGGCCAGTCGCTGGCTACCCGGCCCGACCTGTTGCCCCTGACCTACATCCACGTCCTGTCCAGCCTCCACGACCAGTTGCCCTCCTTTTCCAACGAGGTGGCCCTGGCCTGTTTTGAAGAAGAGCTGGGCTGGAAGCCCGACACCCTCTTCGAGAGCTTTAGCCCGGAGCCCTTTGCCGCCGCCAGCCTGGGGCAGGTCTACCACGCCGTCACCCACGAGGAGCAGCAGGTGGCCGTCAAGATTCAGCGGCCCGACCTGGTAGAGGTCATCAGCCTCGACCTCGCCCTCGTGCGGCGCCTGGCGGCGCTGGCCGAGCGCTTCCCTCGCCTGAGCCGCGGACAGCCCTGGGTGAGCCTGGTTGACGAGTTCGGGGCCAAGCTCTTTGAGGAGCTGGACTATATCCATGAGGCGCACCTGACGGAGCGCTTTGGCATCAACGTCTCGGAAATGCAGGGCGTGTACGCGCCCAAGGTATACTGGCAGTACTGCAGCCGGCGCGTCCTGACGACCGAGTACATCGACGGCATCCGGGTGACCGATAAGGAAAAGCTGGAAGCCGCGGGGGTGGACTTTCGAAACCTGCTCAGCCAGGGGGTGCGCGCCAACCTGAAGCAGTTGTTCGAGCACGGGTTGTTCCACGCCGACCCGCATCCCGGCAATCTCCTGGTACGGCCCGAGGATGGAGCCCTGGTCTTTCTCGACTTTGGCATGATGGGCATCATCCAGCCGGAGCAAAAGCTGCGCATCCTGGAGATTTTTGTCGACGTCATCAACCAGCGCCCCGAGAACTTGAAGGACAACCTGATCGCCCTGGGCTGCCTGCGGCCCGACGCCCGCTGGGAAGAGATCGTGCCCGTCGCTAACAACATGTTCAAGGCGCTCTTTGGCGATGCCGGCAAGCGCCACACCTTCCAGGAAGTGACAGGAAACTTTGCGCCACTGATCTACGAGTACGAGTTCCGCATCCCGGTCGATTTCGCCTACATCGTGCGGGCCATCATGACCCTGGAGGGCATCAGCCTGCAGCTTGACCCCAGTTTCGACATCTGGGCCGTCACGGCGCCCTATGCCGCGCGGATGATGCTCACCTTCCCCGATCCCAGCATCAGGCGGCGGCTCATGGACGAGCTGCTGACCGACGATGGGGCCCTGGACTGGACCAGGCTCCAGCAACTCGCCATGCTGGCCGCCCACGACACGGCCTTCCGCCTGGAGACCGAGGGGTTGGTGGAGCCGGCGCTCGACATGCTTCTCTCACCCGAGGGAGCGGCGCTGCGGCGTGCCCTGGTCGCCGACCTGCTGCGCACCCCCGACTCGTCCGCGAGCCGCATCGAGGGCCTGGCCCCGCTGCTGACGGCCGATCCGACCCTCACCGGCCGGGACATCCTCGACCGGCTCATCGCCTTCCTTCTGTCCGACGAGGGCGAGGAGACCCGCCAGCAGTTGGCCGAGGGGCTGCGCAACGGCAGCAACGGAAGCCGGCAGGTGGACTGGACACGACTGGCGGACCTGGCCGGCATGGCCACCCAGTTGCATCCCGACTTTCGCCTGGGCACCCTGGTGCGCTCCCTGGGGAGCTATCTCTTCTCGGACGAGGGCCGGCCGGCGCGAAATCAGGCCCTGGCAGCCGGCGCCCGCTGGATGGCGGATGGCCTTGCCGGCGCCCTCAGCCGCCTGTCCAGGCCCACCACGCCGGCGCGCCCGCGAACCCTGCCCGACGCGGAATAGCCCGGGCGCTCGGTTCTTCAGAAATCAAAGAGCGGCGGATGATCCGCCGCTTTTTTTCGGAAGGAAAGGGCCGCTAACGATCGCCGAAGAACAGGTCCCACCAGGCTTGCTGGGGCGCCGCCAGCCCCGCGCCGGTGCCGTCCCGGGCGTCCGGGCCGGGGGCAGCCTCGCCGGTGGGCTCGATGATCACCACGGGCATCTCGTCAGGCCTGGCCCAGCCGTTCTCAAGAGCCCAGGCCTCGACAGCTGCCGGGGACTCCACAAATTCCAGGTGTTCATTCAGGACCTCAGCCTCTTCCTGGACAATGGCGATTTCGTTTTCGATGCGCTCCAATTCGGCCCGCTGTTGTTCCCGCACCTGGGCCTGGCGGGCGAAAGCGGCGCCCACGTAGACGACGAGAGTGCCGACCAGGGCTAGAAGCAGGTAGCGTACAAGCACTGATTTCCCGGGGATTCTGTCTATCACTTCGGCCTCCAGGACAAGTATACCGCAATCCGGGTTGAAAGTCAACAACGCCGGCACGCATTCACGCGCTGTCGACGGATCGCCGGGAAACAAAAATCCCGGCCATAAAGCCGGGACCTGGTGCCGAAGGTGGGAGTTGAACCCACACGGGCGTACACCCACTGCGCCCTGAACGCAGCGCGTCTGCCTATTCCGCCACTTCGGCACGCGGGGCATACTTTATCACTACTCGTCGCTTTTGTCAAGCGAGCTACCTTCGTTGACCACGACGCCTTCGGCCTGCACGTACCAGCTCTGGATGTTGCGGAAACGCTGGCTCGTGTGCAGCATCGGGGACAACTGCACCTCCCGGACGCTGTCGTGCACAGCATAGGTATAGACCGGATGATGGATGAGGAGGGCCGGCACTTCCTCGGCAAAGATCTGCTGGAAGGTGTGGTACAGCTCCAACAGGCGCTCCGGATCCGCGGTCAGACGGGCCTCTTCCATAGCCAGGTCCGCCTCCTCGTTGTCAAAGCCCGCATAGTTCTGGCCTGCCTCGGCCTGGGTCGAGTGCCACAGGGGATAGGGATCCGGATCGGCGGTCAGCGCCATCCGAACGAGGGCCGCGTCAAAGTCGCGGTTGCGCACGAAATTGTTGGCCACCTCGGTGCTCACGGTCCGCACCCGGACCCGGACGCCGATGTTTAGCCACTGCGCGGCCATGCCTTCGGCCAGCCCGACCATGGCCGGCTCGTCGGTCGTCAACAACGTGAACGCCAGGGTGACACCCTCTCGGTCTCGAACCCGGTCGCCGTCGCTGTCCATCCATCCGGCAGCGTCCAGCAAGCCGATGGCCCGTTCCGGGTCGTAGGAGTAGTGGCGAACGGCGGGATCGTAGGCCCACAGGATGGGCAACACGGGACTATCGGCCACAAGTCCCTGCCCCTCCAGCACGTCGTCAATCAACTCCTGCCGGTCCAGGCCGTAGAGGAGCGCCTGTCGCACCTCTTTGACCTGCAAAAACGGCAGCGACTCGCGCTTCAGGTTCAGAAAGACGATGCCGTAGCCCGGCGCCTGGGCCGAATAGAGCTGCAGGTGGGGCGTGCCGGCCAGCGCGGAAAGGGACTCGCCCTCGGCAGGGTGGAAACCTTGAACCGCTCCCCGCTCAAAGTCGGTGAGCAGCCCCTTCCAGTCGTCATAGAACCAGAATTCCAGGCGCTCCAGGTAGGATGGCTCTCCCCAATAGTCCTCGTTAGCCACCAGCACGACGCGGTCGGGAACGGCGCTTTCGACCTTGAACCTGCCGGTGCCTATGGGCGCCCGGCGGGAAAAACTGCTGGAGGGCAGCGTCGCCGCCGGAACGTTGCCCAGGCGATGGGCGGGAAGGAGGCCGACGGTCGTATAGTAGAGGAAGGAGGGAAAGGGCTCCGCCAGGCGAAAGCGCACCGCATAGTCGTCCACCTGCTCCACGACGACGTTGCGCCAGAGGTCCGAGAGGTTGGCATCGCCCTGGTAGTCGGGGTCCTGCATGGTCTGCACGGTAAAGGCCACGTCGGCCGCCGTAAACGGCGCCGAGTCGTGCCAGGTCACGTCGTCCCGCAGACGGAACAGGTATTCGAGCCCATCCTCAGACAATTCCCACTCGGTGGCCAGGGAGGGCGAGATCTGCCCATCCTCGCTCAGAGCCGTGAGCCCCTCAAAAATGAGCGAGTTCAGGTCCTGCTCGGCCGGGTTTCCCCCGGTCATGGACGGTGCCAGGATGGGGTTCATGGCCTGCCAATAGCCCATGACCCCTTCCACGTAGGTGCCGCCCTCAACGGGGACGATGACTTCGGCGGTCGGTTCGGCCGTTGCTTCTTCTTCTGCAGGGACGCTGGAGACCAACTGGAAGAGGACGATAAAGATCAGGACGATGCCCAGCAGGGCCAGCACCGCTTGCCAGACAACGCGTCTCGTCACGTTGCGCCTCTTTTGCAAGCAGAAGGGTGCTCCCCGGCGCCATCAGCCGGAGAACACCCCTGTGATGAAAGCCGGGATAAATGCACCCTATGCTCAGGCAACCAACACGCTGACAATTGAAACGAGGAAAAAGGCAACCGCCAGTCCAACCGTGACGTTGAACAATGTCTTTTCCACGCCGCGCCGGGTGTGATACACGCCACCCTCGCCGCCAAAGATACCACCCAGGCCGCCGCTACCCTTGGCCTGAACCAGGATGATCACGATCAAGGCGATCGAGATGATCATCTGAACGACCTGAACATATGGCAGAAAACCTCGCACCACGCGCCTCCATAAACTGCAATAGGGTCTGGACGCCTCTCGACGCCAAGCCGGCAGATTATACCACGATCTCAGAAGGGTGGCAAATGGCCGGCCGGGGTTGTGCTTGCCCTGCCGGCCGGCATCACCGCCGTCTCATACTCGTTTGCCGTCTACCGCCTTTTCGAGTATAATGGGCAAGTGCGGTTCCGGATCCGGGTTCCGGGCCGTGCCGTGCAGGGAATCCCGGCACGGCGCTGGCGAGGGCATCGCCGGACGCTAACTCACAGGTGAGGGTTGGTACGTGTTTAGTCCTTTGAACTTTATTCTGGGCCTCTTCTCTCAGGACGTTGGCATCGACCTGGGTACGGCCAACACGCTGGTCAACGTCCGCAACAAAGGGATCGTGATCAACGAACCCTCCGTAGTAGCCATCGACAAAAAATCCAAGAGGGTATTGGCCATTGGCCTGGATGCCAAGGAGATGGTGGGGCGAACGCCCGCCGATATCATTGCCATCCGCCCTCTTCGTGACGGCGTCATCAGCGATTTCGACGTCACCGAGCGCATGCTCCACTATTTCATCAAGAAGGTGCACGACAAGGCGTTCCTGCCCGTGCCGCGACCTCGGGTCGTCGTTGGAATCCCCTCCGGTGTGACCGAGGTCGAAAAGCGGGCGGTGTACGATGCCACCCTGTCGGCCGGCGCCCGCGAGGCATATCTCATCGAGGAGCCCATGGCGGCGGCCATCGGCGCGGGGCTGCCCATCACCGACTCTCTGGGCAGCATGATCGTGGACATTGGCGGCGGCACCACCGAGGTGGCCGTCGTCGCCCTGGGAGGCATCGTAGTCAGCCGCAGCCTGCGCGTTGCAGGCGATGAAATGGACGACGACATCATCCAGTATGCTCGCCAGAAGTACAACCTGCTCATCGGCGAGCGCATGGCCGAGCGGATCAAGATCACCATCGGCTCCGCCTATCCGTTGCCCCAGGAACAGGTCATGTCCCTCAAGGGGCGTAACCTGATTACCGGCCTGCCCGAGTCCATCGAGGTCAGCAGTGTCGAGGT
Organism: Anaerolineae bacterium; assembly: GCA_034428935.1. Classification (GTDB taxonomy): domain Bacteria; phylum Chloroflexota; class Anaerolineae; order JAAYZQ01; family JAAYZQ01; genus JAAYZQ01. The sequence continues at coordinate 9,647 of DAOUHB010000066.1, forward strand.
CCGCGAAGCCCTTGCCAACTCGGTCAACATCATCGTCGAGACCGTCCGCGAGGCGCTGGACGACACCCCGCCAGAGCTGGTGGCCGACCTGATGGAGCAGGGGATCGCCCTGGCCGGCGGCGGGGCGCTATTGCAGGGTCTCGACCAACGGCTGTCAGAAGAGACCAAAATGCGCGTATACGTGGCCGAAGACGCCATGACGTGTGTTGCCCGCGGAGCCGGCAAGGTCCTGGAAGACCTGGACCGGCTGCACAAGGTATTGGCCAGCCTGCAGCGGGGCAGCACGGTTCACTAGAACCTGGAAACCAGGTTCCGGCTGCTCGAGGAGAAGGGAGGGCAACAGGCAGGCGATAGCAGCCCAGGGGGTCAAGGTAGAAAATGACTCGTGAGCGTTTCCAAAACCTCATCCCCGTGTTGCTCGTTGTGATCACGTTGATTGGCCTCGTCTCGCACCGCGCCGGCCTGTTACAGCCTGTCGAGTCGCTCTTTCTTCGAGCCACCGCACCGTTACAAGAGGGAGTCAGCGGGATCGCTGCCCAATTCGGCCAACTGGCGCAGACGGCCCGTGATTTGCGGACCCTTCGCCAGCGCAACGAAGAGCTGGAAGCAGAAAACGCCCGCCTCTTCCTGGACAATGTCCGCCTTCGAGAGATCGCGGCCGAGGCAGCCATGCTGCGCGACCTCCTCAATGTTCGACAGAGCAGCCCCTCCTTTGAGGTCCAGGGAGCCCGAGTTGTCGGGCGCATTATCGGCCAGGATCCAAGCAACCTGCAGCGCTATGTCATCCTGGACGTTGGCCAGGAGGCAGGCATCGCGCGCAACATGCCCGTGGTCGATTACAGGGGCCTGGTGGGACGCGTCTCCGAGGCCGGCGTCGGCTGGTCCCGCGTCCTCCTGATCAACGACATGAGCAGTGTGGTGAACGCCCTGACCCAGAGCACCCGGGCCAGCGGGCTGGTCCACGGCCAGCCGGACGGTTCGCTGGTGATGGAGTCCATACCCCAGGGCGATACCGTGAGCGTTGGCGATACCGTGTTCACCTCAGGACTGGGAGGAAACTTCCCGAGACAGATCCTCATCGGCCAGGTGATCGAAGTGCAGCGCAAGGATTATGAGCTCTATCAGACGGCTGTCATCCAACCAACTGTCGACTTTGACCATCTGGAACTCGTGCTGGTCATCACCGACTTTGAGCGGGTCGAGCCGCTACTGGACGAGGAGACCCCATGACGCCGGAGCCAGGCATGCTATGGCCTCCGATCCTGGCCCATTGCCGCGCGGCAGGTTCTACGGGCTGGTGAAGCGTGACCATCTATCTTGTCATCCCCCTCATGCTCGCTGCGGCCCTGCTCCAGGTGGCACTGATTCCACACCTCACGGTGTGGGGAGTGTTTGCCGATCTGCCTTTGCTCCTGGTGTTGAGCTGGGGCCTGCTCCGGGGAGGGAGAGAGGGTGCGGTGTGGGGGTTCGTGGCCGGGATCTTCACGGACTTTTTTTCGGGGGGGCCGTTCGGCGCGGCGACGCTGTCGCTCATGGCTGCCGGCGCCCTTTCGGGCCTGGGCCAGAACGTCGTCTACCGTCACTATCTCCTGCTTCCCCCGCTCATTGCCTTCCTGGGCACGCTGATCTACGACCTGCTCTTCATGGTCGTCATGGTGATCACGGGCCACAGCGTGGTGTGGCTGGAAACCCTGGGCCGGATCATTGTCCCTTCGGCCGCGCTCAACGCGCTGCTGATCCCCATCGCCCTGGGCCTGATGCGCCTCGTGCACAGGCGTCTCGGCGGGGAGGCTATCGAGATCTAGGATGATCGGTCGCGAATCGCACGTGAGCAAGTTCAGGTTGATGGCGTACCGCGCCGTGCTCGGCCTCGCCTTCCTCGTGCTGGTTGGCCAACTGTGGCGCCTGCAGATCCAGCAAGGGGACTACTATTCGGAAGCAGCCGAGAGCAACCGCATACGGCTCCAGGCCGACCCGGCACCGCGGGGCGTCATCTATGACCGGCGAGGCCACCTCCTGGCGCGCAACCAGCCACAGCTCACCGTGTCCGTCGTGCCCGCCTACCTGCCCGAAGACCCGGCGGAGCGCAGCAAGCTGCTGCTGCGCCTCAGCGAACTGATCGAGATGCCCTTGAGAAGCGCGCCGGCAGGCCCCTCCTACCTGGGCAATGTCTCGTCCGACATGGAGCCAATCCCCGACCCGCCTCCGGGCATCCTGGACATCCTTGAAGGAGCCGAAGACGAGCTGGCGTTCTACCGGCCGGCGCTCCTCAAAGAAGGAATTTCGCGCGAAGTGGCCCTGGCCCTGGAAGAGGAACACCTGGACTGGCCAGGCATCCTGGTCGAGTCCAAGCCGGTCCGGGAGTATCTCTACGGCCCTCTGACGGCCCACATCCTCGGCTACGTCGGCCCCATCCCCGGCGAGGAAGCGGAGAGCTACAGGGCCGAGGGGTACGACCCGGGCCTGCACAGCGTGGGCATCAGCGGCATCGAGAACACCTTTGAGCGAGAACTGCACGGCGACGATGGCCAGAAACTCATCGAAGTGGACGTCCACGGCCGGGAGATTGGCATTGTCGGCGAGCCCGAGCCGGCCATCCCCGGCTACAACCTGCAGCTCACTCTCGATCTGGACCTGCAGCGGGTTTCGGAAGAGATCCTGAAAAAGCAGTTGGAGGCCGTGAACAGGGATCAGGGTGTGGTCATTGCCATGAACCCGCAGACGGGCGAGATCCTGGCCCTGGTCACGCTGCCCGGCTATGACAACAACGAGTTCTCGGGAGGTATCTCGTCCCAGGCCCTGCAAAAGCTGCAAGAGGACCCCAGCCGTCCCCTGGTCAACCACGCCATCTCGGGCATGTTCCCGCCTGGCTCGACCTTCAAGATCACCGTCGCTGCCGGGGCGCTGGAAGAAGGCGTGGTTACGGCCAACAGCACCTTCTATTGCGGCGGCATCCTGTGGCTTCCGAACCGTTTCTATCCCGGGGACCCCAGCCTGGCGCAGCCTTTCTACTGCTGGATTCACTCAGGCTATGGCCGCCATGGCTCGTTGAGCATTGTTTCGGCCATTGGGCGCTCCTGCGATATCTATTTCTACCAGGCGGGGGGCGGCTACCGGGATCAGAGCCGCGGCCTGGGTGCGGAGCGCCTGGGCCAGTATGCCCAGCTCTTTGGCTTTGGCGCGCCATCAGGGATCGACCTGCCCGGGGAAGCGCCAGGGCTCATCCCCGACGCCAAGTGGAAACGGGTCAACTACAGCGAGTCGTGGGTGACGGGCGACACGTACAACATGGCCATCGGCCAGGGCTTTGTACTGGCCACACCCCTCCAGGTGCTGAATGCCGCGGCGACCGTGGCCAACGGCGGGACGCTCTACCGGCCGCAGCTCGTGCGCCAGGTTATCGACGGCGATGGGCAGGTGGTGCGCGCCTTTGCCCCCGACGTCATCCGCCAGGTGCCCGTGTCGGCCGCAAACATGAACCTGGTGCGCGAGGGGATGCGCGCCGTTGTTTCTGGCGCGGGCGCCACCGCCTACGCGATGAACGTGCCGGGCGTGACCGTCGCCGGCAAGACGGGAACCGCCGAGTTCTTCGAAGACCGCAACAAGGATGGCCTTCCCGATCGCGACAAGGAAGGGCACCTGCCCACCCACGCCTGGTTCACAGCCTTTGCGCCCTACGAGGATCCCGAGATCGCCGTGGTGGTGTTTCTGTGGGGCGGGGGCGAGGGCTCGGGAACCGCTGTCCCCGTAGCCCGCGATATCTTGCGGTACTATTTCAACCGCGACCTCGACGAGGTCGGACAGTGAGCGCCCGGCCCGCCTCCGCCCGTCTCCTCGTCGCCATTTTCGTCCTGGCCGCCGTGCCCGTCGTCCTGCTCGCGGCCTGGACCGTCTTCCAGGCGACGCAGATCCGGGATCTACAGCGCCAGGTCGTCGCCCTCGATGTCGCGAGGCGTGCCGCCGAGGCCCAGGCCACCCAGCAGGCGAACATCGCCGGCGACCTGGAGGCCCGCCTGCACGCCGTGGAAGCACTGGACATGGGCCGGCAGATCGAAGCGCTGCGCGCGCAGCTCGAGACGGACAGAGGGCCGGAGCAGGACGCCGAGCTGGAGGTGAGGCTGGCTGGCATCCAGGCCGCGGTGGACGGCTTCCAGGGCGACCTGGAAGACCTTGCCGCCCAAATCCAGTCCCTGGATTCGGGCGGCGCGCTGCCTCCCGCCTTGCCCGGGCAGGTTCGCCTCCAGGTGCCGGCGCAAAAGCAGGGGCACAATCTGAGCTGCGAATCTTTGGCAGCTTCCATGGCCGCCCGATACCAGGGGGTAGCCCTGGACGAGGAAGAGGTGCTCGCCGCCCTGCCGCGCCATCCAAACCCGCACCTGGGCTTTCGCGGCAGCGTCGACGGGCCGCCGGGCGGGCTCGAGGATTATGGGGTCTATGCCGGGCCCATCCTGGCGGTGCTCCGGGAACAAGGCCTTGATGCCCGGGCCATCGAGGATGGGCTGGCAGGCATCAAAGGCGCCCTGGCCCGGGGCAACCCGGTCGTTGCCTGGATTACCTACAACTGCCAGCCGGGCAACCCGACGACGGTCACTGTCGACGGCCAGGCAGTTACCCTGGTCGCCTACCAGCACGCTGTCGTCCTCACCGGCTACGACGACGAGGGAGTGTGGGCCAACGACCCTTGGGACGGCCAGGAGGATTTTTACGCTAACGACGATCTCGAGAGAGCCATGGGCTACCTGGGCGATATGGCCATCGAAGTTGGCCCGCCCGGCGAGTGATTGCTGCGAAACACGATCAGGGGGCAACCGACGAGAGTGGACAGGGTAACGATCAAGGGCACGAGCGAGGGGTTGGTCATCACCCTGGGCGAGGGACCGCTGCACGAGGTCACGGCCGAGTTGGAAGCCCGGCTGCGGGGCAAGGCATCGTTCTTTCGTGGGGGAAGGGTCGCGCTGCACGTTGGCGACCGGCCCCTCTCCGCCGAGCAACTGCAAGAGATCGGCAGTCTGCTGGAATCGCTGGGCATGGGCCTTTGGGCGGTCGGCAGCGACCATCCAACCACCCTCGTTGCCATCCGGGAACTGGGCCTGGAAAGCATCGTCCCCGCTCAGGCCGGCGCGCCGGAGCCCGGCCCGGCATCGCCGGACCAGGTCCCCGGCCTGGTTCTGCACCGGACGCTGCGCTCAGGCCAGGCATTGCGCCACGCCGGGCACGTGGTGCTCATCGGCGACGTGAACCCTGGGGCAGAGATCGTGGCCGGCGGCGACATCATAATCTGGGGCAAGCTCCGGGGGACTGCCCACGCGGGCGCCTCGGGCGACGAGGAAGCCGTGATCTGTGCCCTACAACTGGCCCCCAGCCAGATCCGGATCGCCTCGTTGATCGCCCGGTCACCCGAGCGCGGGCGGGCGCCGAAAGCGGCAGAGATGGCCAGCGTTCAGAACGGGCGGATCGTCGTCGAGCGCTGGGACAAGGTGGATAGGAGCGGGACATGAGTGCGACTGTAATCACCATAACCTCCGGCAAGGGCGGGGTCGGCAAAACTACGACCACTGCCAACCTGGGCGCTGCCCTTGCCATGCTGAGCCAGCGCGTGGTCATCATCGACGCCGACATCGGCTTGCGCAACCTGGATGTCGTCATGGGGCTCGAGAACCGCATCGTCTACGACCTGGTGGACGTGGTGGAAGGGCACTGCCGGCTGAAGCAGGCACTCATCCGCGACAAGCGGCTGTCCGAGCTCTACCTGTTGCCCGCCGCCCAGACGCGGGACAAGTCGGCCGTCTCTCCCGAGCAAATGGTAGAGTTGTGCGACCAGTTGCGCCCTGATTTCGACTTTGTCCTGATAGACTCGCCGGCCGGCATCGAGCAGGGCTACCGCAATGCCGTGGCTCCCGCCAACCGGGTGCTCATCGTAACCACCCCCGAGGTATCGGCTGTGCGCGACGCGGACCGAATCGTGGGCCTGGTGGAGGCGGAGGAAAAGGGACCGGCCGTGCTCATCATCAACCGGCTGAGTGCCGAAATGGTGCGCCGCGGCCAGATGTTGAGCACCGAGGACGTGGTCGAGCTGCTGGCCATCGACCTCCTGGGGATCGTGCCCGAGGACAAGGAAATCCTCGTGGCCACGAACCGGGGTGTACCCATCGCCCTGGATGGCAAGACCTCAGCAGGCCAGGCATACCGCAACATCGCCGGGCGGCTACTGGGGCAAGAGATCCCGTTCATGGCCCTCAAGGAGTCGTCGGGTGTGTTCGGACGCTTTGCGCGCCTGTTGAAAGGCTGATCGCCGCCAGGACACGATAGTCAAGGTTGTTAAAGGAGGCAGCATGGGTTTTCTGGATCGACTTTTCGGCAAACAGGAACCAAGCAGCAGCGTGGTGGCCAAGGAGCGGCTGCAATTGGTGCTGGTGCACGATCGGGTCAAGATCTCGGCCTCTACCCTGGAAAAGATGAAGGACGAGCTAATCACCGTCATCTCCCGCTACGTCGAAATCGATCCCGATGGTGTGCAGGTGACCTTTACCCAGAGCAAACGCGCCGGCCGGCTTATGGCCGACATCCCGGTCATCGGCCCGGCCGGGCGCTCGCCGTCGAAAAAGCCTGCCACTGGGATGAGAGCGACGGGCGATGGCTAGGCGTTCCTGGCGCAACTTTGACTACTTGATGCTCCTGGGGCTGGTTGTCCTGGCAGCCTTTGGGGTGGTCATGATCTATAGCGCCACGATCAACACCGATGGCCTGGACAATCCAGTCCAGCGCCAGATCATGTTTGCCGGTATTGGCCTGGTGATTCTCCTGGTTACGGCCTCCATCGACTACCGGCTCCTGGACATCGTGCAGCATCCCATACCCGTCCTGGCTCCCCTGGTGCTGGCCCTCGGAGACGCCGTCCTGGTCATCTCCTGGCACATGAACCAGGCGGGCGCCCTGCCGGCATCGCCCTCCCTCCAGATGTTCCGGCCCGACCTGGCGCCCATGGCCGTCGGAGCGGTCCTGGTGCTCGTCGTCTACATGCTGGATCGTTCCTGGATCGAAAGGCTGGACCTTCCCCTGCAGCGCACCCTCGTCGTCGTGGCGGTAGTCCTGATGGCGGGTGCTGCCTACGTAGCACTGCACCGAGTCACGGGCGGTGCCGTGGAGTCCTTGACTCCCTACGTCCTGGTCGGTGGTCTGGCCATCGTCTATCTGATTGACTGCCTCACCCTGCGCTTTACCGATACCCTGCGCAATCCGCTCTATGTTCTCATGCTCGGCGTCCTGGGCATCGTGTTTGTCATCGGCCAGGTGTCGGGTGGAGCACAGCGCTGGCTGGGTGCGGGGGCGATCCAACCTTCCGAGCTGTCCAAGATCATGGTCATCATCGTCCTGGCCAAGTTCCTGGAGGACCGCGAGGAGGGAGGCGACCGCTTCAGTACCATCATCACCTCCCTCGGCCTGGTAGGCGTGCCCATGATCCTGATCTATCTCCAGCCCGACCTGGGCACTGCCCTGTCTCTGGTCGCCATCTGGTTCGCCATGATCTGGATGGCCGGCATCCGCTTTCGTTACCTCTTGCTCCTCATCGGCGGTGGAGTTGCGGCCCTGCCCCTGGTGTGGATGAACCTGGAGGAGTACATGCAAAAGCGCCTCCTCCTCTTTATCAATCCCAACAGCGACCCCGACTCCTATTTCAACGTTCACCAGGCCCTGGTGAGCATTGGCTCCGGCGGCTGGACGGGCAAGGGCCTGACCCACGGGACCCAGAGCCAGCTCCATTTTCTGCGGGTGCGCCACACCGACTTCATCTTTGCCGTCACCGCCGAGGAGCTGGGCTTTCTGGGCGCGGTGGCCATGATCGGGCTGATCTTTTTCCTCCTCTGGCGCATGCTGCACATCGCCGGGCAGGCACGGGACACCTTTGGCCGCCTCCTGGTCTCCGGGATCGCCGGGCTGATCTTTTTCCAGAGCGCCATCAACATCGGCATGAACCTGGGGCTCATGCCGGTCACGGGCATCCCACTGCCATTCGTGAGCTATGGTGGGAGCTCTTTCCTGACGCTCATCCTGGGCGTCGGGCTGGTGGAGAGCGTCGCCATGCGCCACAAGAAGCTCGAGTTCGATTAGCCGGAGTGGAGATGCGCGACCTGTACGTCGTCCGCCCGGCCGGCGCCTCCGACCTCGACCGCCTTACGGAGCTGCTCCTGGAGCTACAGGATCACCTCGAGGAGGCCAACCCCGGTCTATGGCGCATGAAGTCCGAAGCCCGAAAGGGGCTGCGCGCCCAGATCGCCAACCGCCTGAACGCAGCCGGGAGCACGGCGGTTGTCGCCGAGCACCGGGACGAGGGCGTCGTCGGCGTCGCATTCGGGCGCGTCGTGGCCAACCACCGCTACGACCCGGCCGTGGCCGGCAACGTGGACCAGGTCTACGTGCGGCCCGACCATCGCCGCCAGGGCATCGCTACCCGCCTGGTGGCCGAGGTGTGTCGCTTTTTCGTCCAGGAGGGAGTGACCGACCTCTCGCTGCGCTACGTCATCGGCAACGACGAGGCCGCCGGCTTCTGGCAGGCCCTGGGTTTTGCCCCCCGCATCATCACCGCCGGTGCAGCCCTGGAGGCCGTCCAGGCCCGGCTCTTGTCGAACGAGCCATAGGCCTGGCGCAACCGCCGCTCGCCCTCCCGCTGGATCGTCCACAGCCAGAAACCACGCACCCCAACAGGTTGCCATCCACGCGAACTGTGGTATACTAGGCGCCACCATACAGCACTGTCAAGGAGCAGAAAGTCCAGGTGAGCGACAAACCGGTTCGCGTTCGCATCGCGCCCAGCCCTACGGGCTATCTCCACGTCGGCTCGGCCCGCACGGCGCTGTTCAATTGGCTTTTTGCCCGCAAGCACGGGGGCAAGTTCGTCGTACGCGTGGAGGATACCGACCGCACGCGCTTCAATCCCGAGGCCATTCCCGACCTGGTGGCCAGCCTGCGCTGGTTGGGGCTCGATTGGGACGAGGGCCCCGAGGTTGGCGGCGACTACGGCCCTTATGTCCAGTCGGAGCGGCTGCACCTGTATCAGCGCTATGCCGATTGGCTGGTGCAAGAGGGCCACGCCTATCGCTGCTACTGCTCGCCGGCGCGCCTGGAGGGCCTGCGCGAGGCGCAGCGCGCCAACAAGGAGCAGATTGGCTACGACAGGCGCTGCCGCACCCTCACTGCCGCCGAAAGAGCCGAGGCCGAGGCCGAAGGCATTGTGCCCGTCGTCCGCCTCATGGCCCCCCTGGAAGGCCAGACCTCCTTTCACGACGTGGTGTATGGCACCATCACCGTGGAGAACCAGACCATGGAGGACGTGGTTCTGCTCAAAAGCGACGGCTTTCCGACCTATCACCTGGCCGTCGTCGTCGACGACCACCTGATGGAGATCAGCCACATCATGCGCGGCGACGAATGGCTGCCCACGGTGCCCCAGCGCGTGCATTTGTACAAGGCCCTGGGCTGGGAGCTGCCCATCTATGCTCATTTGCCGCTGATCCTGGCGCCCACGGGCCAGGGCAAGCTGAGCAAGCGCCACGGCGGCGTCGAGATCCGCGAATTCCGCCGCGAGGGCTATCTGCCCGAGGCCATGGTGAACTACCTGGCCCGCGTCGGATGGAGCTATGACGACAAGACCGAGATCTTTCAGCGGGAAGAGCTGATCCGCTACTTTGACCTGTCGGGCATCAACAAGTCGCCAGCGCGCTTTTCCTACGAGCGGCTGGAGTGGATGAACGGCTACTACATCCGCCAGTTGAGCGCCCGAGAGCTGGCCGGGCGGCTGGTGCCTTTCATGGTGCAGGCCGGCTTCCAGGTGACCCAGGCCGACCTGGAACCCGTGGCCCCCCTGATCCAGGAGCGGATCAAGACGCTGAAAGAGGCGGTGGATAAGGCAGCCTTTTTCTTCCGCGAAGAGCTGGCCTACGAGCCCGCCAACCTCGTGGGCAAAAAGATGAGCGTGGAACAGACGCGGCTGGCGCTGCAGCGGGCGCGCGAGACCCTGGCGGCGCTGCCCGATTTCGCGGTCGAGACCACGGAACCACCCCTGCGCGCCCTCGCCGACGAGTTGCAGCTCAAGGCGGGGCAGCTCTTTGGCGTCCTGCGGGTGGCTCTCACGGGCGAGCAGGTCTCACCGCCCCTGCTGGAGACCATGGCCGTCCTGGGGCGGGAGCGATCGATGGGGCGGCTGCGGCGGGCGGAAGAGCTGGCCACGACCCTGCCGGCGACCGGAGGGGCGTGAACCAACTTGCCAGCGCGGCAGTTATGTGTTAAAATTGCGACTGTCGCTTGGGGGATAGACGGGTGGCAGGACGCACCCACGTCAAGCCCCCGTTCCAAGCCACGAAAACGGGCACCCCGCGTGCCCGTTTCCGTATAGCAATCGCAGACGAGCACGTTCCTGGCCGGGCGTGCGAGAAGGAGAGAACGATGAGCGAAATCGAGACGCCAACTCCGACTGACTTTATCCGCGAGGCCGTGGCGGAGGACCTACGCACCGGGCGGTTCCAGTGGGTGCGCACCAGGTTCCCGCCCGAGCCCAACGGCTACCTGCACATCGGGCACGTCAAGGGCATCAACATCCAGTTCGGCGTTGCCGCCGACTTTGGGGGCGAGACGAATCTGCGTTTTGACGACACGAATCCGGCCAAGGAAGAGGCGCACTACGTAGAGGCCCAGAAGAACGACATGCGCTGGATGGGCTACGATTGGGGAGACCGGGAATATTACGCCTCGGACTATTTCGAACAGCTCTACGAGTGGGCGGTCCAACTCATCAAGGATGGCAAGGCCTACGTCGACAGCCTGAGCCCCGAAGAGATCAAGGAGTACCGGGGAGCCTTTGGCGTTCCGGGCCGCGAGAGCCCCTATCGCAACCGGTCCGTCGAGGAGAACCTGGACCTCTTTGAGCGGATGCGCGCCGGCGAGTTCGAGGAAGGCGCCTGCGTACTGCGGGCCAAGATCGATATGCAGTCGGGCAACATGAACATGCGCGACCCGGTCATGTACCGCATCATCCACAAGCCGCACCATCGCACGGGCGACAAGTGGTGCATCTATCCCATGTACGACTGGGCGCACGGCCAGTCCGACTCTATCGAACAGGTAACGCACTCCATGTGCGACCTGGGATACGAAGAGCACCGGCCGCTCTACAACTGGTTCCTGGAGCAGTTGGGCATCTTTCACCCGCGCCAGATCGAGTACGCGCGCCTCGTCCTGAGCTACACGGTGTTGAGCAAGCGCTACCTGCTCCAGTTGGTCCAGGAGGGACACGTGGACGGTTGGGACGACCCGCGGATGCCCACGGTCGCCGGTCTGCGCCGGCGGGGCTACACACCAGAGGCCATCCGCGACTTCATGGACCGCATCGGCATCGCGAAAGCCGACAGTGTGGTGGACGTGGCGCTGCTGGAGTACTGTTTGCGCGAGGACTTGAACAAGCGCTCGCCCCGGGTCATGGCCGTGCTGCGCCCCCTGCGCGTGGTCATCGAGAACTATCCCGAGGGCCAGGTCGAGGAGCTGGAGGCCATCAACAATCCGGAGGACGAGAGCGCCGGCGTCCGCATGGTCCCCTTTTCCCGGGAGCTATACGTCGAGCAGGACGACTTTCGCGAGGACCCGCCGCGCAAGTGGTTCCGCCTGGCGCCCGGCCGAGAGGTGCGCCTGAAGCACGCCTACTATATCACCTGCAACGAGGTGGTCAAGGACGAGGCAGGAAACCCGGTCCTGTTGCGGTGCACGTACGACCCGGAGAGCCGCGGCGGCAGCACGCCCGATGGCCGCAGGGTCAAGGGCACCCTCCACTGGGTGTCGGCGGCGCACGCCCTGGACGCCGAGGTGCGCCTCTACGATCGGCTGTTCAGCGTGCCGATGCCGATGGATGTACCCGAGGGCGAGGACTGGAAGAAGAACATCAACCCAAAGTCGCGCGAGATCCTGTCGGACAGCAAGGTGGAGCCCAGCCTCGCCGGAAGCGAGCCGGGCAGCCACTACCAGTTCCTGCGGCTCGGCTATTTTAGCATCGATCCCGACTCGGCGGACGGCAAGCTGGTCTTTAACCAGACCGTGTCGCTGAAGGACACCTGGGCCAAGATCGAGGCCCAGAGCGCGTGAGGGGTGCCGGCCGGGCAGCGTCCGGCGGTCCTCAAGAAGCGCTGGATTTGTCACGCGGGCCGTTTTGTGCTAATATTGGCCCGAAGGCTGGGGCCGGGTGAAAGCACCCGGCCCACGATGGGGGATCGTCTAGCGGCAGGACACGTGACTCTGGATCACGGCACCGGGGTTCAAATCCCTGTCCCCCAGCCAAAAAAGGGCTCCCAAACGGGAGCCCTTTTGTAGTAAGCCGGCGGTCTGGGCGGAGTTGGTGACCTATCGGTCATTGAGCAGATCGCGGATGCTGTGCACCAAGACGTCGACGCCTGTGCTGGGGTTGGGAAAGGTTTGCCAGGAGTCGGGGGCATTTTGTCGCAGCCTATCTGCATTGGCCAGGGCATCGGCCAGCCTCTCCTTCAGCTCATCGAAAACGGGACGCGCCTTTTCATAGCCCGGAAGGTGTGCCTGCAGCTCTCGAGAGCACTCGTCCGCAGTGCCAAAGGGACGGTCCGTACACACAAAGTGTAGAATATACCAGTACTCGAACGCAGGATTGGACACCGCCAACTCCAGGCCTTGCGAGCGCGAGGCGGCCACGGCCTGTTGAAAAGGAGCCTCGGCGGCACGGCACTCGGCATCGAACACGCACCACACCTCGTCTCGCTCATCGTCAAGCTCCTTCTTTTGTCGAATGCCCTCCTGAACAATATAGGTGGGAGCACTCCGGCTCTTGACGATCTTGATGTCGATGCTGGAGAGACGCTGCTCCTTGCGCAGCGCCTCAAAGTACAACGGCTCTGTCTTCTCGCCCTCACAAACGATCACGAGTCTCTTCAGAGGTTGTCTGCGGCCGGGCCGGCGGCGCAGTGCCCCCAGCGGCCTGGGATTGCCGAACCCAGAGCTCTTGCCGGATGGTTTCCTATGCTTCGCCACTATCAATCACCGAGTGAGCAGGCGAGCCGAGGAAAGGAATAGCACCGTACCTGCCTTGCAAGTATCCCTTCTCCAGCGCCTCATCCTTCCTGGGCCGATATTCCAGCAGGGAGTACGCAACCGATGCTCCGTCGCGGTTTTTCTCGACGAGCCAGATCTGATCTCGGCGAAACAGGGAAGCGCTCAGTAGTGTGGTGTCATGCGTGTTAAAGATGAGCTGGGCATTTTGGGGATTGCTCTCGGGATCGTGAAAGAGCTGCACCAACCATCGGACCAGTAGTGGGTGCATGCTTGCGTCCAGTTCATCGACAATGAGCACGGCACCATCCGCAATGACCGAAAGAGTCACGGCACTCAAGCAGAAGAACTGACGTGTGCCGTTCGACTCTGTTTCCATATCGAACCTAATGCGGCCTTCAGTGCCCTGGTGAAAAACTCCTACTGATATCTGTTTTACTGAGCTTGCAGCATCGGCCGCCAGAGCTGTGAGAAATGCCCTGAGCTCATCAGGCACCTGGTCCGGAAGAGTATCCAACTGGAGCGGGTTCACCTCAATGTCAACATCCACGATACCGAGATCGGCACGCACCAGCATCCTTTTTAGATCTGCAAGCAATGCTGGCCGCTCCTCCACGATGCGGCACGGAATCCCCAAGTTTCCAGAGTCTTCGTGAGCATCCAGGCTCTTGAGTTGCTTCGAGAACCATCCGTAAACCACCGTCAACTGTGGATTGTTGAACCTGGCGCTCACCGACAGAAATAAGGCGTTTGGGCGCGTGAACTCCCTGAGCTTTTCCTTTTCACCGCGCAAATGCGGGCCAAACTCGTAGCTCTCTGATCCATCCTCGTTAATGGAGCGAGAAAAGAGTTTTCGAGGACGGCCTTTAGGGTAGGACGTCAGCCACTCCTGATGCACTTTCGTTTCATCAACTGCAAAGCCGTACTGATAGATCGTACCTTCCTGTAGAAAAGTGAGTTCAAACAAGCTGGGAGAGTGCGACGTCCCACTTTCCAGCAGAAAGGGACTGACCTCGATCTTTTCGCTTGGTTCCTTCGTGGCAGAGGAACGCACAAAGTGCCTGACAAATATGAGTGCATCTAGCAAATTTGTCTTGCCCGAAGCATTTGCACCATACAGTACCGCGCTCTTCAAAACGCGCAGTTTCTTGTCACCTGGCAACTCGACCACGTTTTGGGGGAGTGAGTGATCTGCACTCGCAACCAGGCTAAGTACTTGTTCGTCCCGGAACGACTTGAAGTTTTTGAGGCGAAACTCGATTAGCATTACCACCTCCTAATTACAGAGGCAATTATACGGCAAATCTGCAAATTTGTCAAGATATTTAGGGGCAAACATTGATCATATGGCAAGTTGTTACGCGTAATCCGGGGATAAACTGCAAGACTCCCGCGCGAGGCGATCCAATAGAAGTGGCAACGACTAGGGTTGTGTATAGCGGGCAAACGCCTCCCCTACGAAGGTGAGCCGCCCTGAGTTGGGATCGAACAGGTCGCCCGTGGGGTAGCGATCGTCCTGGAGGCTGAACCAGCACCAACGCTGCACGAGCCGGCCACCATCCGCGGGATAGCCCAACGTAGGGTCCCGGAGCGTGCGCATGATCTCGAAGGTGCCCAGCATGAACTGGCGGACGGCCTCGGGAGGAAAGCCGTACTCGTTGGGCATGAGGATGCCATATTCGGTGACGATGAGGGGCTTGTTCTGCTGGCCCCGCTCCTTCATCCAGCGCCGGAACTCGACGAGCTGCCGGCGAAACAGATCCAGGTCGTCGTGGTCGCCGATCTCGTACAGGCGCCCGGCCGCGTCGTCCATTCCGGGCGGAATGTCCACCCCCCAACTGCCCCGTTCCTCTCGAAGCACGAAATTGTGCACGTTCCAGACGTCGACGGGCATCTCTTGCCCGTAGCGCTGGCGGTAGACCTCCAGAATGCGGTCAAGGTAGCGCAGGCGCAAGGGCGTCGGCTGCGAGACGCCGCCGATGGCCACCTGGCAGGTGGGATCGCGGCCTTTGAGGAGGGCATAGAGGCCATGGTAAGCCTCGGCATAGGCCTCGGCTGTGACGCTGTCCTGCCACTTGACGTCGGGCTCGTTGCCGATGAGCCACAGGGCACCGGGCAGTGCATCCACGGCGGCCAGGAGGGCGTCGCCGGAGGGATGGATCTGCCCGTCCTTGAGGCGGATCATGGGCATGTAGCTGACCCCGGCCGAGCGAAAGCCGGCAGGTCGCACGGCCCAGTCCAGGTACCAGCCAAAGCCCAACAGGTTTGCGATCTCGGCGGTGACCCGCTGGCCCCCACTGCCCAGCCCCACCCGCTCTCGCAATGAATAGAGGGAGGCCGGCGCTGTCGTCGGCGTGGCGGGCAGCGGCGAGGGCAAAGGGGTTGGGGCCGGAGTCGGGCTTGCCGGGGAGCTGGGCAAGGGTGTCGAGTTGCCGGTTACCCGGGGCACCGGCGTGGCAGAGTCCTCTTCGGGCGAGGGCAGCGGGGCGGCCGTGCTCACCGCCGCCGTGGTTCCGGGCGTCGAGGAGGTGACGACGGCGGGCGGCGGGCTCGCCGTGGGAGAGGGGGTGCCGGTCGGCGGTGGGGGCAGGATCGGCTCGGTGAGGGTCGGCTGCGGGGTGGCCGTGAAAAGAGGTGTGGCCCCCAGGGCAGCCAGCCCTCCGGGGCGCAAGGCGGCGAACAGCCCGCCGGCTACGAGGGCCAGGCCGCCGGCCAGAAGGGCCAGGGCCAGGACCGTGCTTGCACGCCCTCTCACCGGGCAGCCCGCCTGGTGAGGAGGATGGCTGCCCCGGCGGCCATGAGAAGCAGCCCCAGGCCGATCCAGAGGCACGGCGACAACAAGACCGCGGCCAGGTCCCGAGTTCCCCCCTGGGTGACCCCCAGCGCGTCGCCCTCCGTCCCATCGGCCACGGAGGGCGTCGTGGGCAGCGGCTCGGGCGTGGCGCTCGGCGGTGGCGGAGTGGCGGTGTGGCCGGCAGAGGGAGACGGCGCCCCGGTGGGCTCGGCCGTGGCACTCGCCGCAGCCGGAGACCTGGACGCCGTGGGCGAGGCGCTCGGCGCCTCGGTGGGCGTAACCGTGGCGGAGGCGGGCGCCGGAGAGGAGCTGGCCGGCGAAGGGCTGCTCTCGGGCACCGGCGTGCCGGTCGGCCCGGCAGCGGTCGGCTGCGGTGAGGTTGGCACGGGCGTGGATGTTGGCGCCGGCGGCTCGTCAGTAGGCTCTGGCGGCCTGGGCGTGCGAGTGGGCGCCTCGGGCGGCGGGGTAACCGGCTTGCCCGTGGGCGTCCGGGTGGGGATCGTCTGGCCGGCGTAAGCCGGGCTGGCGTCGCCGCCCACCCAGGCCAGCAGCCGGAGGGCAAGGACGGCCGCCAGGGCCAGGGCCAGGATCCGGCGGTCTCGTTTGCTCTCGTTCAAGGTGCTCCTCCTCTCACCGCCCGGCGCGCTCAAGGCTGCCCCTCCGTCTCGGTCCCTGCCTGTGGCAGGCGGTACACGATCGCAAACTCGCGATCCTCGCGCAGGTCGGTCTCGACCACCAGCGTGCCCTGCACCAGCTCGGCGCCGTCGGGCAGCCGGATCTCCAGGCGCAGGGGGACGGCCTCGGTTCCCGGCTGCTTGGCAGCCCGCAGGCGGTACTCCAGGAGCCCGTCGGGCCGGGGCAGGATGGCCTCCGCGGGCAGCTCGTACCGCCAGGCGACCGTGTGTTCCTGGCCGGGCGCCAGCGAGAAAAAGGCGGTCCAGGTTGCCCAATTGCCTGCCTCCAGGGCGGGCGCCAACGACGGCGACGCACCGCTCCGGGCGGCGAGGCTGCCTGCCGGCCCGGCCGGCAGTTCCTGTCCCTGCACCAGCCGGCTGCCTCCCGGGACGTACAGGCGAGCGTAATCCCAATAGCAGCGCTCCAGCATGTCCTCGTATGCGTCGCCATAGCGGGCTTCTTGCACGCAGTCGCCCACCGGCTTCTTGCCCTGATGGCGGTAGGTGACGGCCAGGTGCGCGCGGGCCGGCCCGGCGGCCGCCAGGTCGACCTGGTAGTGGAGCGCGCGGTCGATCCGGGCGTCCACCTTGTTAAAGCCGGCGTTGCTGTCCACCAGCATCAGGAAATCGCCCGCGAGGCCGGGAGCCGGCAGGCCGCCGTCCCAATTGCGGGCCCGGAGCAAGGCGGCGGCCTCGGATGCGGGCAGGTAGACGAGCAGGTGTTTCTCGTCCAGGGCGCGCTTGACGGCAGCCACCAGGGCAGCCGGGTCGACCCCCTGGGGCTCGCGCATCCGGCCGATGAGGGCGGCAGCCACGTCGCCCATAAAGTCCTTGCGGTGCAGCCACCAGTCCTCGCCATCGCTGCCCACAGGCTGGCTCCACTGCCCCTGGATGACGCGCATCACGTTGCCGCCGCCCACAGGCTCGTCGACCCCCGCTACGGTCAGGGGACCGGCGGCATCGACCAGCAGCCTGAGGGCCGATAGGTCCAGGGCGACGACGCCATCGGCCTCTACCCCCTGGTCCCGGGCATAGATGTCCAGTGCCCGCCGGGCCGAAGTGGGCAAGTCCGGGTCCCAGTTGGCGTCCCGGAAAAAGATCAGGTCGCCCATGAGGACGTGCTGAAAATCCTCCGGGGCCACTTCGTGGGGCACCGCCAGGTTGTCCACGGCATAACTGTCCCGAAAGTCCAGGCCTCCCTGCCCGCCGGCGGAACCTTCGAGCCGCCCGCCGGCGACGCGCAGCTCGCCAACACCGCTGATAAAACCGCCCGTGGCCCGCAGTTCCTGGTTGTTCTGGGCGATGACGAGGTAGGTGCGCGGGCCGTCGGCACCCAGGAGGTCGGGCAGGAGCAGGGCTCCGTCGACGGCGGCCCCGAACAAGGGCAGGATGTCGTCGAGGCGCGCCACGAGTCCCGCCACCCGCGGCGAGAGGGCAGCCGCGTCGATCCTCTCCCGCGCCTGCTCCACGGCGACCAGGTCCGACCGGGCCTGCTCCAGGGCGGGCCGTGCCTCGACGAGGAGGGGCAGCATCTTTTCGCCGGCCGACAGAAGGGCCGGGCTGCCATCGGCCCCGCCCTCCAGCAGGTCCAGGGCCGGGGACAGGGCCTGGAAGGTGCGATCTCCGGCGGCCGACACGCCCACTGCCAGGTCCAGGAGGTCGGGCGCGGCCGCCAGGTCGCCTCCGTAGCCCGGCACCCAGACCAGCAACCGGCCGGCTTGCGGCAGGGGACCCAACCGGGCGTCGATGCCCTCCAGATCGCGACGCATGCCCCCCAGGTGCTCCCCGGCACCGGCCAGAACCGCCACGTCCAGGGAGGAAAGGTCACCGGCGGCCAAACTCTCCAGGGCGCGCACGTGCCCCAGCAGCGAGCGCCCGTGCCCATAGAGCTGCACGGCCGTCACGGCCGCCCAGCCGCCCACGAGCAGCAGGCCGGCAGCCAGGAGCAGGCACCCCGCCCGGCGGCGCGTGGGCCCGGGCCCCGGGGGATCCGCCGGGGCCGCGCTGCCGGATGCCGCCTCGGTGGGCACCTCCCTGCCGGCTCTCGCCAGCAACACCGCCTGGCGGGCCAGGACTGCGGCCGTAATGAGCGCCAGCGCCCCCCACAGGAGCCGCTCCCACCAGGACCGGCCGGCCAGGAGCAGCCCCAGGCAAAAGAGCAGCAGGCCGGCCAACAGGGGTACCTGCAAAGCCGGCGCGGCCAGCTCGTCCCCCAGGCGACGGCCCGCCTGCGAGGCGCGAAACGTGGCCATGCTAAAGACGGCCAGCATCAGGGCCAGGCCCAGGATCCAGAGCGCGTTGTAGAAAACACCCCACCAATCGATCATGATCGGCACCTAGTGAAGCACCAGGGGCAGGTAGGTCTGGTCCAGCGCCCAGGGACACAACCGGCCGATGCGGTTGGCCCCTGCAGCCGCGTACCAGGCGCAACCGTCTGCGTCTACGGCGACGTCCGTAGGCTCGCCCCCCGGGGTGGGCAGCCCGTACTCGACCAGCACGCCCGTAGAAACCTGATAGCGTCCCAGGCGGTTGCCCGCCCGCTCGGTGAACCACACCACGTCGCTGCCCTGGAGGGTGATGCCGTACGGCTCGCTATCGGGGGTGCTCACAGGCACCTCGGTCCAGAGGGAGGTCGTGCCGAAACCGAACGTGGCAATCTTGTTGCCCGCCCGCTCGGTGAGCCAGGGAATGCCCCCCTCCCAGGCCACGTCCTGAGGAGCGCTGTTGGCGGTGGGAATTGCCAGGTGGGCGACGGCGTTGTCGGCCAGGCGCATGCGGCCCAACAGGTTGGCCCCCGGTTCCGCGAACCACAAATACCAGTTGCCCAGGACGGACGAGGCGGACAGCCCTGAGGGATGAGGGTTGGACACCTGCAGCTCCTCCTCGAAATCGACGACGTCAGTGGCAGGATTGAAGCGACCGATCTTGTTGCCCGCCCGCTCGGTGAACCATACGTAGCCCGCGGCCATGGCCACTTCCCACGGCTCGCTATCCTGCGTCGGCACCGGGTAATCGTCGATGGTTCCGCTCGCCAGGTCCAGCCGGCCGATCTTGTTGCCCGCCGACTCGGCGAACCACACCCCGCCCGCGCCATCCAGGGCCAGTCCCCAGGGTTGGCTGCCCGCGGTGGGGATGGTGTACTCGGTCCACTCCTCGGCCGCAACGTCGAAACGGCCCAGGCGGTTGCCGTCTCGCTCGGTGACCCACACCGCCCCGCCGCCGTCCTCCAGGGCGATTTGCCCGGGATAGCTGCCGGGTTGCGGCAAGGGGAACTCGCGGAGGGCGGGCAGACCTAGCCCCCCGGCCCCCTTCCCTACAAGGATAGGGGGGTCCAGGTCCTCTCCACTGGCGGAGGAAGGGACGAGGTCACGAGCGGGCGCCGCCGCCCTGTTTGCGACGACGGGCAGGTGGGCGACGTGCGAGGGTACGACGAGCCGGCGATGGGGTTGGTTGTCGCACTCGGCCGGCTCGTTTACCTGGCCGAGGGCATCGATGGTCAGTTGCAGGTCATAGACGCCGGGGGCCAGGTCGGTCAGGCCGAAGGTCAGCTCTGTAGAACCCGAGGCCGCCAGGCCGGGAACGGTTTTCTCCAGGGTTCCCTGGCGCGGCCCGGCATACTGCAGGCGCACCAGGAAGGCGCCCGCGGGGCTCGTGCCGCTGTTGCCCAGGCGCACGGTCGCCGGCAGGGTGACGGTCTCTGTGGGGGACAGCGGCCGGCCCACGGCCGGCACCTCCCAGCGAACCAACGCCAGCTCGGCATAGTCGAGGGCAGGCAGGCCGGCGGTCAGCGCCTCGTATTGGAGGCCGTGCTCGGTGATGGCCGCCGTGTGGGGGTCAAAGAGGTTGCCGTTAAAGCCCTTTGGGTCCGTCTCGAAGGGTGGCACGTCCAGGCTGAACCACGCCCAGCGCTGCACGAGGCGGCCTCCGTCCAGGGGATCGCCCAGGATTGGATCCTCCGTCGCAGCCAGGAAGTCAAAGGTGCCGCTCATGTAAGCGTTCACCCGGGGCGGGTCAAAGCCGTATTCCGCAGGCATGAGCACGCCGAACTCGGAGACGACAACGGGCATGCCCGCGTAGCCACGGTCGGCCGTCCATTGGCGAAAAGCCCAGATCTGGGCCTTGAAGGCATCCAGATCGTCGTTGTCGTCGACATCCCGGCGGACGCCAACCACGGCGTCGACGCCGGGCGGGATGTCGGCGCCGTAGCAGTGGTCCGGGTCATAGGCACAGCTCACCTCGTTGAGGATGGCGTTGTGAATGTGCCACAGGTCGGCGGGCAGCTCGTGACCGTAACGGGCCCGGTAGGCCGCCAGGACGAGATCGAGGTATTGGAGGCGAAGGGGAGTGGGCTGGACGATGCCGCCGGCTGCCACGCGGGCGCTCAGGTCGCGGCCCTTGAGAAACTGGTAGACGTCGTGGTAGATGCGGGCGTACTCGGCCGGGGGCAGGTCGTCCTGCCAGATGCAATCGGGCTCATTGCCAACGAGCCACATGGCGCCGGGATTGGCATCCACCACCGGGCCCAACTGCGCAGGATCGACACGATAGTTGTAGGGCGTGCGCAGCACCAGGGCGCGGTCCATGCCCGGGACGGGAGCGCCGCGCGTCAGATCTGCGGCCCAGCCGGCGCGCAGGCGGGCCACGTCAAAGGTCTGGGGCCAGCCCGCGCTGGTCGCCACAAAACCATAGCGCTGCCGCGCGACCAGGGTCGGGCGGCACGCGTCGGCGTGGGAGTCCGAATCCCCAGGCACGGCCGGCTGCTCGCCGGTGGCCCCCAACCCGGGGATCAATGCCAGCCAGAGTGCCAGGATAGCCAGGATTAGCTTCATCACACCCCTCCCATGGGTGCCAGGCGGTCGGCGGGCCCGACAGAGGTCAAGCCCGCCCGCTGGCAGGCCCGGGCGATGGCAAAGGAGGCGAGGATGAGCAGGATGAATTCCAACTCCCAGCGAAAGCGGGTGAGGACGTGAAAGCCGAGATAAACAAGGGTCTGGATGCCCAGGACCGCATAGAGCAAACCCCACCGTCGCCAACCATCGCCGCGCGCGCTGAGGGCCAGGCCCACGAGGGACACCACGGCCACCCCGGCGTACACCAGGCGGTAGACGGCCGTCCATTCGTCCTGGTACTGGGGGTTCGCCCCCAGGTTGGGCCGGAACCACCAGAAGCTGAGGAGCTTGCGCGCCTCGAGGGCAAGCCATTCTCCGGTGTTGGTCCGCGCGTACTCCAGGGCCGCCCGATAAAAGGCACGCTCCAGGTCCTGCTCCGGCAGCTCGGCCACCTGGGCTTCCAGCCCGTGGGGAAGGGGATAGCCGGCCGGGAACTCCAGGATCTCGGGCCAGGATGGGTCCCGGGGAACGCCCAGGTAGGTTGCCAGTTGGCCGGCGTACACGTCACCGCCAGAGCCAGTGGTGAAAGGGTTGTTGCCCAGCCAGCAGGTGCGGCCGCCGTTGGTGGAGACAAAGGCCGGCCTGCCCAGGACTGCCCAGTTGCGTGCTACCCAGGGGAGCACGACGAGCCCGGCCCCGAAACAGCACAGCGCCGCCAGGCGTGGGAGCCTGCCGGGTCGAGGACGCTTGAGAGCTAACCACGCGAGCATCGCTGGCAGCAGGAGCAGGGCCTGGGGCCGGCCCAATGACAGGATCCCCAGGGCCAGTCCCGCGGCGATGGCGCGGCCCGCCTCCGGCTTTTCCCGGAGCCGCCAGGCAAGGAGAAGGAACGCCGCCAGGCAGGCAGCCAGGAGGACCACAGACTCTGGAACCGTGGTCAGGATGACGTAGGTGGGATAGAGGGCCATGGCCCAACCCGCGAGCCCGCCCGTTAACGGCCCGCCCAGCGCCCCCGCCAGGCAATAGACCATCCAGACCGCCAGGGTGCCGGCGACCACCTGTTGCGCGCTGTGGGCCAGGCGCGGATCGGGCAGAACCAGGCTCAGGGTTATCCAGGCGACGTGCAGCGGAGGCATATAGGCTTGCAGCGGAGCATCGCTGCGCCAGCCGTAAAAGTCGTGGGCATACCCTTCTCCCGAGACCACATGGAGGGCCGTCAGCCCACTGTCGGTGCGTTGGGCAAAATCGTCGGGCAGGGGCAGCAGCCAGGCCGCGGCCAGGCGCAGCAAAAGGGCGGCAGCCAGGATCGGCAGGGGACGGCCGAGCCAGGTCAGGACGGAGCGCATGCTACACCGCACCCACCGCGCTGGCCGCGACCTGCGCCCTGCTTTCGATGCTGCCCTGCGCCCGGCTTCCCAGGACCAGCCACAGGGGAGCGATCACCGACAGGCAGGCCCAGACCACGGTGTGTCCCTTGGCATAGTAGGTGAAACTGTCCGTCAGCCCGTGGACCAGGTAGGCGACCAGCCCCCCCAGGAGGCCGGCGGCCAGCGGCCAGAGACCGCCGCCCCGGGCGTGACGCACAGCACCGGCTCCCATCCACAGCAACAGCGCCATCTGCGCCAGCCAGGCGACGAGGCCAGGCAGGCCGTAGTCAGTCCCCGCCTGCAAGAAGAGGTTGTGGGCGTGGTCCAGGACCGTGTCCGGCCCGACGGTCGCCAGGGGGTAGAGAAGCCACAGCGCCCGGCCAAAGCTGCCCATACCGACCCCGGTGAAGGGAAAATCGCCCATCATGGCCAGCGCCCGCGACCAAAGCTCCAACCGTCCCTGGGCGCTGTTCACAACCCCCGCGCCGCCGGCCGTCACAAAATCCAGGGCAGGCCCTGGATAGATCAGGAGACCCGCGATGCCCACGACAGAGATGGTGGCGAGCACCAGTCCCCAGCGCCGGTCCCGTGCCAGGGCCACACAGGCTGTCCCGGCGACAAAGCCCAGCATCGCGCCGCGAGACTGGGTCAGGAACAGCGCCCCACCCTCAAACAGCAGGGCCGCCAGCAACGGCAAACGGCGCCAGCCGCGGGTCCCCCAGGCGTAGGCCAGGGTGAGGGGCATCATCACGGCCAGGGTTCCACCTACGATGTTGGGGTTAAAGCCCGCAGGGTTCCAGAAGGGAGTGATCAGTCCCATTGGGCGGCCGCCGAGGGCACCCCCCGGACCCATGCCGGCGAGGCCCACGCCCGCTATGGCCAGGGTCGCCACCAGGATGGCGATACCGGCCCAGGTCAGCCGGGCCTCGCCGCTCAAGGTGTTCACCGCACCATAGTAGAGGGCAACGGCGACGAGGATCTTCTGGACCTGGGGTAGTGCCAGCTCGGGCGACGCCGTGAGCAGGAGGGCGCCCAGGCAGACGAGCAGGAGGATCAGCCAGGGCAGGTCCAGGGGCGTGGCCGGGACAAAGGCGCCGCGCCCCAACCGCGACAGGATCCACAACGCCGGCAGGCCGAGGAGGGCCAGGGCGACGAGGGCGACGGGCACCCGCTCGGGAAAGAGTAAAGGCACGACCAATGGCGCCAGCGGCACGAGTTGCCAGCGCGTAAGGGTCTCGAGCAGTTCTTTCAGTCTGGGCATCGTTGTGAAACGAGCTTGTCAGCCTCGATGTTCGGTTGCCGGGTCTACCATGTCCCGACCCAAGCCTGCCCTTTTCCTCCGCGTCAGGCGGCGCCACCAGTCCCGGGGCCCGCGTCGGCGCCGGCCCTCCCCCTCACCGTAATAGTGAGAGTAGGAGTGACCATAGTAGGAGTAGTAGCCGGCCCCCCCGCCCCGGCGGATGTCCACCATGTTCAGGACGCCGCCCAGGACGCTGGCTCCCACCTGGCGCAGGCCTTCCGTCGCCTGCTGCACGGCCATGCGACGCGTCCGGTCGGCGTTCACCACCAGCAAGACGCCGTCGGTGCGGGCGGCCAGGACGTTGGCGTCGGCAACCACCAGGGAGGGCGGCGTGTCGATGAGGATAAGGTCCGCCTCGCGCCGCAGCCGCTGGAGCAGATCCTCCATGCGCTGCGAGCCCAGGAGCTCCTGGGGATTGGGCGGGACGGGGCCGGAGGTCAGCACGCGAAGGTTTTTGACGTCGGTCTCTCGCAGAAAGCTATTCAGTGCCGCCGGCTCTCCCACGAGGGCATCGGTCAGCCCACTTCGGTTGTTCAGCCCAAAGAGGCGATGGACCGCCGGGCGACGCAGGTCGGCATCGACGAGAAGAACACGCTTGCCGGCCTGGGCCATCACCACGGCCAGGTTCGCGACGGTCGTCGTCTTGCCCTCCGCTGCCATGGCACTGGTGACCACCAGGCAATGCACCGGCCGGTCGAGGGACGAGAACTGGAGGTTGGTGCGCAGCGTACGATAGGCCTCGGTCACGGGCGAGCGGGTTTGGTTCAGGGCAAAAAGCTCCTGAGGCCTCTTTTTGCCGTTGCCGCCTGCGCGTTGCACCGTAGCCAGGATCCCAAGCCCGACCTCCTGGGCGTCGTCGGGCGTCTTGACTGTATCGTCCAGGTACTCGACGAGGAAGGCAATCCCCGCGGCAAAGAGGACGCCCGCCAGGGCAGCCAGCAAGCTGTTGCGCATTACCTGCGGGCGGATGGGTGCCCTGGGCACCTCGGCCCGAGAGACAACGGTCACCGTGTCGCCCGAGCTGGCCTCGGCAAGGCTGATGCTGGAATAGCTGTTCAGAAGGGTTGTGTAGCTGCTCCGGTACTGGCCAAGCTGATCCTGGAGGCGTGCCAGCTCGTTGGCATCCGCCTCGTCCTGTCGCGCCTGCACCTCACGGATGGCCGCTTCAACCTCCTGGATGCTTGCCTGTGCGCGGGCCATCTCGGCCTCCAGGCTGGCCTTGGAGTCGCTGTAGCGCGACTGCTGGATGTCGTTCAGCCACTCGCCAAAGACCTCAAGCAGGAGGTTGGCCGCGGCGGCGATGCGCTCCGGATCCGTGCCCGTCACCTGCAAGCCGAGGAGCTGGGTGTCTCTCAGGGGTTGGGCCGAGGCCTGAAAGGCCAGGCCCTGGTCGGCCAGCGCCGGATCGGTGGCGGCCATCTCGTTGAGGCGGCGCTGTGTCTCTTCCATCACGGGGCCGCTGGACAACAGCTCGGCATAGGTCCGGGCCAGGCGCTCGGCGGCGTAGAGGGCGTTGTAATTGTCGAGGGACGGGGCAGAACCGGGCGTGATCATGAGGGTCGAGCCGGCCTGGTAGACGGGCGTCGTGTTACGGTTGACGGCGTAGGCAATGCCGCCCGCCAGGAGGGCACCCACAGCCAGAAGCCAGAGCCACTTCTTGAAGAGATTCCAGTACTGCCTGATTTGCATCTAGCTCTCCATCGAGCGATCCCCGGCCAGGGCTCGCCCGGTCAGACCGTCACAGGTCACTCGTAGTTGCATTTTACTCTCTAATCGGCTCCTTGTCCAGCCGCGCTCCGGTCCTGCCCGCCAGGGGGACTCTCACCCCTATTCGCGCCATCGGGACCATGCAGCCAGCGCTCGAGCCAGACCTCCGAGTTCCAGGCCGCCCGTGCCGCTTCCTTGCCGCGCAGGACATGCCACATGGCTTCGCCGTGCTTGCGCAGCAGATCGATGGGCCGCCGGGCGTATGCCAGCCAGATGAGGGGCGACCGGGCCGGGATACCATACAGCAGGGCCATTCCCTGGCGCGGCAGGAAGAGATGCCTCAGGAGATGTCGCAACCGCGCGCCGTGGCCCGTCGTGCTGCCGGCCACGATCATGGCCGCGGGCGCCCCGGCCTCCGGATACGCAAGGCGTGCCAGCCAGGCATCCAGCAGTGGAGCCAGGGGCTGCCAGGCCCTGGCGATATCGGGCGGGGGATCGAGGGACAACCACCGATCGGCCAGCGCCAGCACCAGGTCCACGGCCCGGTCCAGCCCGTAGGCACGGGCCCGCGACGAGAGCGTCAGCCAGCGGCCCCGGTCCCAGCCGGCCACCACCTGGGCCAGATCGCACAGAGGCCGCAGCCCCACACGCAGCCTGTGCTGGATGGCAGCGTGCTGGCAGAGATGCAGGGCCGTGTCGACGTCGTCCAGGCGCAGAGCCGGCTGTGCGGTCCCCGGCCCCAGGCTCCAGGAGACACCCCGCGCCCAGAGGTCATGGACGGGAAGGCAGCCAACACCCTCCCTCGGACCGGTGCGCCAGTGAACCTCGACACTCAAACCGCCATCGGGCCGGGCCATGGGGGGCAGGTGTTGGAAATGGTCCTGCCACCAGGACGGAGACGGGTGCGGCACATACCCGAGATCCCGGAGCACCGTCTCCGCCCGGCCCACCTGTTCGTCCCGTACCAGGAAATCCAGGTCGGTGTAGGCCCGCAGGCCCGGGTCCGGATAGAACGCCCCTGTCGCGGCGCCCTTCAGAACGAGGGCAGGCACTTTAGCCTCGTCAAGGGCTGCCAGCAGCTCGGCGAGCTGCCCCTCGGCCAGCATCGTTCGCGCCGCGGCGCAGTAAAAGTCGTTCCTCAACTCCTCCAGGAGGGGAGCCGGCAGCGCAGCGCCCCCCGGCTCCTGCGTGGCGCGCCAGTAGAGCAGGGGGCCCAGGCTGTGTCGCACGGCCAGGGGCACGACGAGCTCCCAGGGCGTGGCCTCCCCGGACGGTTGTCCGGCGAGGAGGCACCCCAGGGCCGCGAGGCCATCGGGCCTGGAGCCGGCCAATGGGCCGAAACCGAGGTCCGCCGCCGGGGCCATTCAGGCCTCCGCCATCCCCAGGCCGCGGGCCGGAAGGGAGACGTCCGGCGCCGCGTACAGCTCGTTGATGTGCCGTGCCGCCACCAGGGAGCGTTGGTTCGGATCGCTCAGGAACTGATAGTTGCTGTAGCACTTGTCCCGATAATTGGTGATCTGGCCCGAGCGCAGGGCAGCCGCCATCTCGCGCACCCCTTCGGCAAGGGTGTGCTCTGGCACAAAGCCCAGCTCCCGCCGGATGCGGGCAAAGGAGACGTGATAGTCGCGCCGATCGACGTCCCCTTCGCGCCGCGTCAGGCAAGCCCCCGGAACAAGGCCGTGTATCAGATCACCCAACTGGCAATGGTCATGTTTTGCTCGTCGGAACCGACGTTAAAGGTCTGGCCCTTGACGATGGCCAGGGGTGCCTCCAGGCAGAGAACAATGGCCCGGGCCACGTCGGCGACGTGGACAAAGGGCCGCCATTGTCCTCCGCCGAGGACCGTAATCTCTCCATCGCACACGGCCCTGGCCGTCAGCAGATTGACCACCAGGTCGAACCGCGGGCGGGGAGAAAGTCCATAGACGGTTGCGAAACGGAGGACGATCGGGTGAAAACGGGGGCCGGCCAGGTCGGCCAGCACCTGCTCGGAACCGATCTTGGCCCGGGCATACAGGGAAACGGGGTTCAGGCCCGAGCGCTCGTCGAGGATCTCGTTGCCCGCTCCATAGACACTGCACGACGAGGCATAGATAAACCGCTTGATGCCATATCCCCGGGCCGCTTCGGCGAGCATTCGCGTGGCGGCGAGATTGATCTCCAGCGTCAGCTTCTCGTCGAGGGCACAGGCCGGGTCGCCGACCAGCTCCCCCAGGTGCACGACGGCATCCATGTCCAACATGGCGCGAAAAACGTCGCCAATGTCGCGCGAGTCCCCCTCAATGAGCTCGAACCGGTGGTGGTCCAACAACGCGGCAATGGGCTCCGGGCCGTAGAGAAGGGTGTCCAGGACCCGGACCGAGTAGCCCTGCTGCAACAACTGGCGGCACAGTACCGAACCGATATAGCCGGCGCCGCCCACGACCAGAACGTGATGGACTCGCCCATCCTGCTCCAGCCGCCGCAGCGCCGGAGCCTCGCGGTCGATGACCTGCCGCCACAAAATTGACCACAAACGTGCCCCCATGGTCAGGGCCAGGGTCAAAAACCAGGCGACGAGGAGGGCCACGCCCGGGGTTTCGCCCGGCCAGCGACGGGTGACGTACAGGTACATGACCAGGCCAAACAGAAGATAGGAAACGCTCACCGCCTGCAAGACGATGATGGCCTTGAACCGGCCCGCGTAAAAGCGGCCGCGGGAATAGAACCCACTGAGGCCATAGACCGCCAGGCAGACCAGGGTGATCAGCCAGGCAGTTAAAACGTAGGTTTGGGCCGTCTCATACAGCCCCCGCTGGGCGGAAAAGTCGGGCACCGTGCGGATGCGCCACAGCAGGCGCAGGACGAGAGCGACCAGGTAGCTGGCATTGATGATGGCGACGTCGGCTACCACGCGGGCCAGGATCTCCAGCGTCAGGTAGCGTCGCAGCTTCACGAGAAAACCTCCTGTTCATAGTCGAAAGGCCCTCACCACGTCACCTACGGCATGGATGACGTCAGCGACGTCGGTCACGCTCATGGCCGGATAGAGCGGCAGCGAGATAAGCCGGCTGTATAGAGCCTCGGCGCAGGGTAGGTCGCCCGGACGATAGCCAAATTGCCGGGCATAGAAAGGATGAAGGTGGACGGGCACAAAATGTACGCTGGTCCCAATGCCCCGCGCCCGAAGCTCTTCGATGAACTGCGCGCGGTCAATGGCCAGGCGCTCCAGGCTCAGGAGAATCGGATAGAGGTGATAGACGTGACACCGTCCGGGCCGAACGATGGGCACCTTGACCTCGGGCAGATCGACAAAGGCCTCGTCGTAAAGGCGGGCATAACGGCGGCGGGTCTCGATAAAGCCCTCCAGCTTTTGCAACTGATGAATGCCCAGGGCGGCCTGGATGTCAGTCATGTTGTCCTTGTAACCGGGCAGCACCACCTCGTAGTACCAGGAGCCGGAGCCGGAGTAGCGCTTCCAGGCGTCGCGGCTCATACCGTGGAGGGTGAGGAGACGCATCGTCTCGGCCAGCCCGTCGTCGGCCGTGGCGATGGCACCACCCTCGCCCGTAGTCATGTTCTTGATGGCATAAAAGGAAAAGCAGGTGATGGACCGCGGGGCAGCCAGGGCATCGGAGCCGATCTTCTGGTCCCGGTAGCGGGCGCCAATGGCGTGGGCGGCGTCTTCGACGATGGGCAGGCCGTGGCGGGCGGCGAGGGCGTGGATGGCCTCCAGGTCGCAGGGCTGCCCGCCATAGTGCACGGGCACGATGGCCCGCGTGTGGGGTGTCAGCGCCGCCTCGATGGCTTCGGGCGTCACGTTCAGGTCGGGTCCGACGTCGACCAGGACAGGCCGGGCACCCAGGTGGACGACGACGTTGGCCGTGGAGCAAAAGGTCATAGTCGGGACGACCACCTCGTCCCCCGGGCCGATGCCCAGTGCCGTAAGGGCAATGTGCAGGGCGGCCGTGCAGGAGCTGACGGCCAGAGCGTGCCGGGCGCCCAGGTAGGCAGCCAGTTCGCCCTCCAGGCGACGAACCTTGGGGCCGGAGGTCAACCAGCCGGAGCGAAGCGAGTCGACGACTTCGGCGATCTCTTCTTCGCCGATGGATGGCAGGGCATAGGGCAGGAAGGCTGCGCGCATCGGTCGATCCTATCTCGTTTCCCCGCCCCTCTTGAGAGGGGGCAGGGAGAGGTCGTGCCGCGGAAAGAACTTGATCAGTTGCAGCAGGTGCTTCATGAAGCGAAACTCTTCCTCTGTCCGCCGCCGGTTGTAGCTGCGCGTCGAGACTTCAAAGATGGTATATTCTTCGGCCGCCAGGCCCGAGGCTTCGTCGAGGGACCGAACGACGACGATGCTGCGCGGAGCGCCCGGGTTCAGGGCATAGAACTCGTCCAGGCGGGCGCGCATGACCGCCACTTTTTCCTCTAGAGGGACCTCCTGAAACTGGGGCCCGACCTTCTCGGTGATGTCCTGGGCGGGAACGCCGGCATAGACGTGGTTGGGCTCCATGTCCCTGGTGACCACCGAGCCCACCAGGGCCATGCTCCGCGCGTGGGCGTGCACGGGCGAGACGATGCAGTGGCCCACGAACCAGACGTCGTCCTCGACCACAAGGGGCCGGCTGCAGTTCCAGCGGCAGCCCTGGAGCGTGTCGCCGTGGCGGATGTGGGACCAGAGCTGGCTGTAGGCCCCCACGCCGACGCCATTGCCCAGGGTCAGCCCGCCCGCCGAGTTCAGAATCGTATTCTGCCCGATCCAGCAGCAATGGCCGATGTGGCAGGGCAGGTCGCCGGCGATAAAGCCATTGTTGTGCAGCATGGTATAATCGCCGATGACCAGCTCGTCGACAAAGGCCCGCGTGTTGTAGCCGATAAAGGCGTTGTCGCCGATCTCTACCCGGCGGGCCACCTTGTCGGAACGACCCTGGATCTTGACCCCATCCTCGATGACGACCCCGCGGCCGATGCTCACCTCTTCCGCCAGGATCTCGTACATAACCTCCCTCTCCTTATCCTCCGCTGCTGCCACTTGCCGAGGTATAGATCCCCTCTCGCCTCAGGACCACCCCGGCCGTGCGCCACAGGATCACCAGGTCCAGCTTCAGGGAGAAATTCTCCACGTACCGGGTGTCCCACTCCAGGCGCTCGGGCCAGGAGATGCTATTGCGGCCGTTGACGGTGGCCAGTCCCGTCAGGCCGGGCCTCATCTCCAGCTTGTGTCGCTGGCGCGGTGTATACAGCTCGAGGGCCAGGACCTCGTCGGGGCGGGGGCCGACGACGCTCATCTCGCCGCGCAGCACATTCCAGAGCTGGGGCAGCTCGTCCACGCTCCACTGGCGCAAGACGCGGCCCAGGGGCGTCACCCGTGGGTCGCCGGCACTGATGACGGTGGCCCCGTCGGCGTCGCGCGGCGTCACCGCCCCTGCGCCCCGGTACATGCTGCGAAACTTCAGGCAGGCAAAGGGCACCCCGTTGCGGCCCAGGCGCTCGTGGCGAAACAGGGCCGGCCCCGGCGAGGTCAGGCGCACCGCCACGGCCACTGCGAGCAACAGGGGAGCCAGCACCACCAGCAGGGTCAGGGCGAACAGCACGTCAAAGGCGCGCTTGAGGGCCAGGCTGGCGCTTCTCACGTCGTGCTCCTCGCGGCAGCCGGCACCGAGCCCGCCAGGACGGCCGCCAGTAGCTCCTCGAACCTGGCCGCGGCGGCCTCGGGCGAATGGTGCCGAAGGGCGTAGGCACGGCCGTTTTGTCCCATCTCGGCACGCAGAACCGGTTCTTCGCCGAGACGAAGGACGGCCGCCGCCAGGTCCGGAGGACATTGGGGAGGGACGCACATGCCGGCCCGGGCCCGACCCACCAGGGCCACGAGATCGCTGGCCTCGTCGATGCTGGCCAGCAGGGGCCGCCCACTGGCCAGAATGGCAAAGCTCTTGGATGGCAGAGCGCCGAGGCCCGCCCCCTTTATGAGGGATACCAGGCCCACGTCCGCCGAAGCCCACACCCAGGGCATGGTCTCCAGCGGTTGGTAAGGCAGGAACCGGACGTTGTCGAGGCCCATCCGCCTTGCCCGGGCCTGAAGGGACTCGCGGGCAGTGCCGTCGCCGACGAACAGGAAGAGCACGTCGGGCCGGGCTCGCAGCAGGGCAGCGGCCTCCAGCACCGATTCAAGCCCCTGGATCTGCCCGACGTTGCCGGCATAGAGGACGACGAACCGGCCGGACAGGCCATGCTGCCGGGAAAAGTCATTGTCCCGGGGCAGGGGCCGCACCAGCTCGGTGTCCACCCAGTCATAGACCAGGTGCAGCCTCGACTCGGGGACGCCCCGCGACAGCATCAGCCGGGCAAAGGAATCGGACAGGATGCGGACGGCAGCAGCACGCCGCAAGAGCGAGTCCTCCAGGGCGCCCACAGCCCTGATCACCGGTCCGTGGCGAAAGATGCCGAGCTGTACGCCCACGTCGGGATAGACGTCGTGCACCGAATACACCACCGGCCTGCCCCGGGCAAAGGCCAGGAGCACGCAGGGCAGCCACACCTCCAGGGCCGGGCTGACTGCCAGCACGACGTCGGCCTTCTGCTTCCAGCCGGCCAGGGTCGCGCCGAGCTGGTAGCAGCCAAACTGTACCAGGCGGCGCCACAGGCTGCGCCGGTCAAGGGACGGCAGGGCCACGCGGGCCACGCGCACCCTATTTTCCAGCGACCAGGCAGGCCTTCTGCCCCGGTACTCTTCGGGGACGCGGCCGGAGGGATAGTGGGGGACGGCGGTGAGGACCGCCGGCAGGTGGCCCCTGCGGACCAGGGCCTCGCAGAGCAGGGTAAAGAGCTGCGCGCCCGGGCCGCCATCGGGCCGGTAGTGGGGCACGATGAACAGGATGCGCAGGCCGCCGGCCTTATCTTCTGACGACAAGTCCCTGCACCGCCGCCGAGGAGCCGGGCGGAAACTCGGCATCGCGCCGAATTTCGTCCCAGTGCTCCCGGAACCAGTCTATGGTGTTCTGCAGCCCGGCCTCGAAACCGGTCCGCGGCTCGTAGCCGAGGAGCTCGCGCGCGCACTCGATGCTGGCCAGGAGCCGCTTTTTCGTGTCCCAGGCCCGGGGCGGGGCCTGGACGATGCCGGCCTGGTTGCCGGTCAGCTCGTTGATCTGCCGCGCCAGCTCCAGGATGTTGGTCTCCCGCCCCGAGGCGACGTTCATCTCCCGGCCAATGGCTGCCTGGAAGTAGCCGGCCCGCAGCATCGCATCCACGATGTCCATGACGTAAGTAAAGTCGCGCGTCTCGCCGCCCGTGCCCGTGAAGGGCAGCGGCAAGCCCGACAGCGCCCAGAAAACAAAGTTGGGGATGACGTTGCGGTATTGGCCGGGCACCTCGCCCGGGCCGTAGGCGTTGAACAGGCGAGTCTTGACCACCGGCAGCCCGTAGTGGTTGAAGAAAAAGTTGGCGTACAGCTCGCCCAGCATCTTGGTGATCTGGTACGGCGTGCTCAGGTGCATGGACATGAAGTCTTCTTTCAAGGGCAGAGGCGCCGCCGAGCCATAGATGGAGCAGCCCGAGGAGGCATACACCAACCGGTCCACGCCGGTCATCTGGCAATACTGGTACACCAGCAGGGTGCCCAGGCCGTTGGTGGCGAGGTCCCGCTGGGGATAGTCCACCGAGTTCTGATTGGCGAAAAAGGCCGCCAGGTGAAAGACCACCTGTGGTTTCAGTGCAAAGACGCGCTTCAGAGCCACCTCGTCGGTGACCGAGGCCCTGACAAAGAGGAGGTTTGGCAGCGAGGGCACATTCCACTCGTAGCCGGCCGACAGGTCGTCGAGGATGATGACCCGTCGGGCCAGCCCTCCCACTGCCGCGGCGAGGTTTGAACCGATGGCCCCCGCCCCACCGGTGATGAGCACCGTCTTGTCAGCATAGTACGCCTGGTAATCCTGCATCTCGACCTCCTGGGAATCAGACGCCATAGACCTTGCGGGCCCAAGCCACGTAGCGGGTAATGCCCTCGCGAATGTCCACCTGCGGATCGTGGCCCAGCTCCCGCCGGGCCAGGGAAAAGTCGACCAGCTTGACCCTCGTCGTGAAGGCCTCCTCGCCCTCGAAGCGGGCCAGGCGCGGATCGGCCCCCGTGATCTCGAGCACCAGGTCCGCCAGCTCTTCGATAGAGATGGCCCACTCCTCGCGGCCGCCGACGTTATAGACCCGGCCGGGAAGGAAATTGTCGGCGATGTTGGCAAAGGTGCGGCAGGTATCATCCACGTAGTCAAAGATGCGCCGGTGGCCGCGATAAACGGTGAAAGGCAGCCCCTTGAGGGCGTGGTAGACAAAGATAGGGATCACGCCTCGATAGCGGCTGTAGTACTCGTGGGGGCCGTAGCAGCCCACGGGACGCACGCGCACGATCTCGACGCCGAACATGACCTCGTGGTTCAGGCACTGAAGCTCGCCGGCCCACTTGCTGATGGCGTAATCATTCATTTGCTTGATGGGCACCCGATCCATGACATCCTCGGTCATGAGCTGGTCGTAATCGCCATAGACCTCGGCGCTGGAAAAAAAGACCATGCGGAAGCGGTGCTGCTCCTGGAGGCGGAGCAAGTGTTTCGTGCCGACGACGTTGGTGCGCCACAGATTCTCGTAATGGTCCTCGCCGTTCCAGCGCCCATACTCGGCGGCCAGGTGATAGACGGTTTCAAAGGACTGCCGCCGGAAGATGGCGTCCATCTGCTGAAAAGAACTCACGTCGACCCGGAAATGCCGGGGGTCCTCCCCCTGCAGGATGTCGCACGTCCAGACGCGGTGCCCGCGCGAGCACAGCTCCCGGGACAGGTTGGTCCCGATAAAGCCGCGCCCGCCGGTAACAAGGATGTCGGGCATTGTTATCCCCCTCCAGCTCTCCCCAACGTCGGGGAAGGGTTCCGGCGATGATGACGGTCCTGGTTGGCGGCGGCCAGCACCTGCCGGTAGACCTCCACCAACTGCCGGCCAACGGCCTCCAGGCCAAAGAGCGCCACGGCGGTGGCCTGGCCCCGGCGGCCCATGGCCGGCAGGGCATCCGGGTCCGACAGCAGGCCGGCCAGGTGCCCGGCCATGGCCTCCGCATCCAGGGGCGCAACCCGCCCGGCGCCCGCCCGGGCAACGTAGCGTGCCAGGCCCACCCGTTCGGAGATGAGCAGCGGCAGGCCGGCGGCCATGGCCTCGGCCGCGGCCATGCCGAAATTCTCCGACTCGGAGGCCATGAGCAGCAGGTCCGCATCGGCCAGGGCCTGCAGAACCCCGGCATCGCCCAGCAACCCGGAGAAGTGCACGCGACCAGCACAGCCCACCTGCGCCGCCGCGGCCCGCAGCGAGGGCTCCAGGCTGGCCTCGTCGGGCCCGGCAAAGAGCAGACGCGCCGCCGGGAACCGGCCGGCGACCCGCGAGAAGGCCTCCAGGGCAACGTCCGGGCGCTTGACGGGGTGCAACCGCCCCAGGCAGAGAACCACCACGTCGTCACCGGGAATGCCCAGGCGATGGCGCAGGGCACCTCTTGGCGGCAGGCTCCGCAAGCGACCGGTGTCCAGGGCGTTGGGGACCACGTACGTCGGGCTGGGCAGCCCCAGGGCGATCACGGACTGGCGCTCCAGGTCGTCGGAGCAGTGCAAGGCAGCGGCCCGGCGAAGGAGCCCCGCGCCCACGAGGCACATGAAGGCTCGTTTCTTGAGCGCCTTGTGGGCCAGTGCCCAGCCCATCAACTCCCCTTTGGGCGACAGGACTGCCGGCACCCCCCTGTCGGCGGCCAGCTTCAGGGCAACCAGGGAAGGAAAGGTGTAGAGGCCGGCGGTGTGCACCAGGTCGAACCCGGCGCAGCGGCGCGCGCAGGCACGGGCCAGCTCCGGCGACAGGGCGAAACGCGCTCCGGTCAGCCGCGGGTAGTAGGTCACTTCCACACCCCCGCTAATAAAGGGCCGGAGAAGGGGAACGTCGACGATACCGCGGCCATTGGCGTTGGTGGCCAGCACCGACACTTCCACCCCCTCCCCCACCAGGGCCCGGCAGAGAAGGGGCAGCGAGCGGGCCGGGCCACCATAGACGATGGCCTCTTCGTAAAAGGGCAGGACCCAAAGGACTCTCATGGCCCTCAAAGGTTGCGGCGCATCCATTCGGCCAGGACAAAAAGGGCCCATGGCCTGCACCACGTGCCGCCGCCGTGGGTGAACTCGGTCCAGACTCGGCGTGCACTGCCCGCATCCACCCACAAAGCAAGCTGCTCCGGTAGGGCAGTCAACGTGTCGCCCACAGGCGCTGCCAGGTCCTCATGCAGCCATTGCTCGAACGGAAGGGTGAACGTCCGCTTCTTTTTCGCCAGGACGCCAGGGGGCAGCCGGTCACCCAGGGCGGCGACCAGGAGCGGCTTCGGTTGGCGCCCGAGCTTGTACCGGGCGAGTATCGGCAACACACGTTCGACGAGAACGTGGTCCACGAATGGCACGCGAACCTCCAGCGAATGGGCCATGCTCATGGCATCAGCGTCGCGGAGCAGCGTGGAGCGCATGTATTGGCTGAGCTCCAACCAGGAGACCTCACCGGCCGAGTCATAATCCTCGGCCACGCGAATCTGCTCCCCGGCGTGTCGCCGCCACAGGCCGAGGGCCTCGTCGCCGCCATCCAGGCTCTCGAGCACGGCAGGCTGCAATAGCTGCCCGACCTGGCGGGGCGTCAGCAGGCAACGCACGAGAAAGTAGGGATGATCGAAGAACAGGTCCCCCGAGAGCAGGCCGGCAAGCTTGTGCCCTCCCCTGGGGCCGTCTCGCAAGAGCAGAAGGCTACCACCGGAGAGCAACCTTTGCCCGGCGCCAGGGATTCGCTGCCGGGCTTCATACAGCCGTTTCAAGCGCGGCACCAGGCGAAAGGAGGGATAGCCGGCAAAAAGCTCGTCGCCGCCCAGGCCCGACAGGGCGACGGTCAGGCCCGCCCGGCGCGCCTCGCGGGACACGTACCAGGTGTTGATCCCGTCGATGCTGGGCTGATCCATCGCTGCCAGGGCCTGGGGCAGGTCGGCCAGCGCGTCCCTGGCGCCCAGGACACGAACCTGGTGGCGGCTGGCCCAGCGCTGGGCGGTGAGAGATGCGAGACTGCGCTCGTCGTCCGCCCAGCCGTCGAACCCCAGGGTAAGCGTGGAGAGCGGGCTGCCCAACGCCTCTGTGCCAAGGGCGACCACGGCGCCAGAATCGAGCCCGCCGCTGAGGAATGCGCCCAGGGGCACGTCGCTTACCATGTGGCAGGCCACGGCGCCGGACAACGCCCGGTACACATCTTCGGGCCCCGGATCGTCCGGGTCCTGGGCGCCAGTCGGGCGCCAGTACGTGCCCGACTCGATCGCCAGCCCTTCTCGCCCCGGAGCCACCTTTAGCCAGCTACCCGGGGGCAGGGAAACCACACCGTCGATCATGGTAAGGGGTTCCTGGACGCTGCCAAAGGCCAGATAGGTATACAGGCCGGCGGCGGAAAGCTCCCTTCGTATGACTCCACTGCCCAGGAGCGCCCTAACCTCGGAGGCAAAGAGCAGCCGCCGGCCGTCGTGCCACAGATAGAGAGGCTTGACGCCGAAGCGATCCCGGGCCAGGAGCAGCGAGCCGCCGCCCGGCTCGTCGCCCCCCGTGCCGTCGTAGAGGGCAAGGGCGAACATGCCCCTCAGCCGTGGCAAACACGCCAGGCCCCATTCCTCGTAGGCGCGGAGCACCACCTCGGTGTCGCTCCGCGTGGCAAAGCGATGGCCCAGGGCTGCAAGCTCGGCGCGGAGCTGAACAAAGTTATAGATCTCGCCGTTAAGAACAATGGCACGGCGGCGCTCATGGCTGTAGATGGGTTGATCGCCCGTGTCCAGATCAATGATCCTCAGGCGGCGCACGCCCAGCGCCAGGCGGCCGGCATCCAGGTAGCCCGCGCTGTCAGGCCCGCGATGGACCAGGCAGGCGTTCATCGCACGCGTGACCCTCGCCGCTTCGTCCAATCCGGCTACACCGCAGATGCCGCACATGGTAGAATCGCCGCCTCGCCTCAGGAGATCGCCGCGCAGAAGCGTTCGCGAAAGTGAGGGTACAGGTAGTGGGACCGCACCAGGTCATATCCCGCTCGCCCCATCTCTGCGGTCCGTCCCGGATGGGCCAGCATCCGGCACAGTGCCCCGGCCACCTGCTGGGGTGAGGTCGGATCGTCGACCAGCACGCCCGTCAGGCCATCGCGCACCACGCACGGGGTAGCATCCACCTTGCCGCCCAGGCATGCCCGGGCATGGCCCATGGCCTCCAGGTAGGCCAGGCCAAAGCCCTCGCCCGTACTCGGCATGGCAAAGAGGATACAGGCCTGGTAGAGCTGCCGCAGCAGGTCGTCGCCCACGTAGCCCGGCATGAACACGCGGGCCCGCGCCACCTCCGGCAGGCTGAGGGCCACGTCCCGCAGCGAGGGCCGGTCGTCGCCCTCGCCGGCGAGGACCAACTGCGCCTCGGGGAAAGCCTGCACCACGTCCGGAAAGGCGCTGAGCAGGCAGCGATGTCCCTTGTAACGTTCGACGCCGAGCATCCGCCCGACCATGAGAATCACGGCCGGGCCCAGGCGCTGCTCCACGCCATCCACCGCTCGCAGGCTGAGCCGGGGCCGGGCCGGATTGGGCTCGGCCGGCAGCTCCCGGGCATGACGGACCGGATCGAGGGCCAGCTCACAAACCTGTACCGGTAGCCTGGGAAAGCGGCGGGCGATGCTGTCCCGGGTGTAGGACGAAATGGCCAGGCGCCTCCAGGCATGGGCGAGCCCCAGCCGGCCCTCGCCGTCGGGTCGCGGCGTCAAGACCTCAACACCGCACAGCCAGACCACATAGCGGCACCACCGCGCCCAGCCTGCCGGCGCCAGGGCGGCCGCCACGTTGACGTGATCGGACAGGACCAGGTCGTAGCCGCCCACCAGGAGCCTGCGCCAGAGCCGTGCGACAAAGGCAACGCGGTTGCCGGCAAATGCCTCGTAGCGCAGGTGCGCGGGGTCGACGTATCCGGGCAGAAAGGCTGGACGATCCTCGGCCAGGGTCAGCACGTCCAGCCGGTAACCTTCGTCGGCCAGGGAGCGAATCACCAGCCGATTTACGGCGGCAATCCCCCCGGGTGCCTGGAAGGCGCCGGTGATGGCAAGGAGGCCCTTTCGCGGCCGCGCCCGCAGGGGCTGGGTCACCACCCGATCCCCCATCGCCTTCGCCGGCCGTCGCATCTCAGCCCGTCCCTCCCGTTGGCGGCAGGCCCCGCGTCGGGGCGGCGCTGTCCGATGGTTTCGTGCCAGCACCGGTGCGGCGCTTTCCGCTGGGTGCTTCGAACAGCAGGTACTTGTTCACGAACCAGAGGATGATGGCGAACTTCAGGATCTCTAGCGTCGTGTTGTTGAGGTGGTTCTCGTACGTGAGAAAGCTGGCCGTCATGAGCAGGTAAAAGGCAGTGCCGGCCAGGTCGCCGCTGGCCGGGCCGCGGACGTAGAACCAGGCCATGAGGCCCCCCAGGAGCAAGAACCAGACGACGACAAAGGGCCAGCCAGCGGTACGATAGGCGTCGGCGAACTGCCCCGGCGTTGCCCACGAGTGGTCGGGAATCCCCAGGTAGGACGAGAGGATCAGGTACAGATCCAGGTGCCCGGCCGGTTTTCCCGGCCACAGGAAGCGCGGGATCAACTGCTGTGCGATTCCCGAGAGCATGTCCAGGCCCACGTAGGGCTGGACCTTGGGATGGATGGCCATCATCGAGACCGTGATCTCCAGGACGCCTCCCTGCCTCTGCTCGAAAGTGCCTTGGGTCTGCTCGGCCAGGCTGGAGAGCGGGTTCGATAGAGTCTCGTTCAAGGACGAGAGCAGGATAGGGAGCCGCTCCGCGAATCCGGCGCCCTGGCTTCGGTCAAATCCGGCGTCGTACAGATTCGCTCGAAACGTGTTGACCGCCGGCACGCTCACCACCAGGGCCAGAAACCCGGCCGCAAGCCAGCGCGCGGAAAGCCTGCGGCGAGCATAGTAGATCGCCATGACGGCATAGAGCAGGACGTACACAGCACCCTTGGTGCCCATGACCAGGCCCAAAAAGATGTTTGTCGCAGTCATGCCCAACAGCCACAACCAACCAATGAGCCGAGGATGGCGAAAGTGCTGGATCAGCATCACAAAGGCCGTGAGATTGCCAAGGTGCAGGAAAAAGGCAAGGTAGCTGGACCAGACCGATCCACGCTGTGCCAGGTAGCCGGTCGCTCCGCTGACGACCGCCAGAATCTCCAGGAGCTTGCATACGAACCAGGCACCCATAGTGAGGACCCACCTGGGATTGCCCGGCACAGGCTCCGAGCGGACCGGCCGGGACTCGAGCACGCGTGTGACGAACGCGTACCCCACCCACAGAGCGACCAGGCCGACACCCATGAGCAAAACGGCAAGCGCCGGCAAAGTCTCTGTAGCCATGCTTGCCACGAACGGCCTGAAGCGGAGGTCTCTTTGCAGAATCCAGATGTTGAACACGATCTGGCCGTAGGCGTTGAGGCTGAACCAGACGGGCAACTCGAAAGGATCGAACCGGCCCCGACGATAACTCCACCAGAAGACCAGGCCCGCCACCACGATCCCTAGCCCGGCGGCCGCCAGCTCGAAGGAGACACCCAGGCTGTGCGCTCCCACACGAACGGGACTGCCCTCGGTGTTCAGGAGTGGGATCAAGAGGGCCAAGGCGATGAAGGTGCCCGACGCGATCAGGAGGGCCGAACGCGAAATTCCGGTCTGCCGCGATCCTGCCATCTAGCCCTGTCCCTTGAGCGCCAGGACGTTCACGGTGTCGCCCCGGCCCAGGGAAGCGATCTGCCGGGCATCGCACCCGGGAAACGCAATCCCGTTTCTGTGGAGAACGCGATAGCTATCAAACCCACGTTCCTTCAGCTCTTCGAACAGACGCTCGGGAGCGAGCTCCTGGCGGGCCAGGTTGGGAGGGTTCACCTCGAAAATGAGCGCCAGCCCCGAATTGCGCCGGCAAAGCTCGTCCATGCCACGGAGGGCCGCCAGCTCGGCGCCCTCGACGTCCATCTTGACCAGGTGCACCTCTGGCCAGTCGAGGGCGGCAAAGTACTCGTCCAGGCTCGTCGCCTCGACTTCCTCGGTCGTTCGATCGAGCTCGCCGGGCATTGCCATCTTGTTAGAGACCGAGTCTTCTTGGTCGATGGAAAAGCGCACCCAACCGCTCGAGTCCGAGATTGCCCTGGGCACAACGGTGACGATGGCATCGACGTCATTTTCGGCCAGGTTAAAGCACAGCATCTGGCGCGTGGAGCCAACAGGCTCGAAGGCCCAGACACGGCCCGACGGGCCGACTGACCGGGCGGCAAGGACGGAAAAATAGCCAATGTGCGCTCCCAGATCGACACAGCACATACCCGGCCGTAGCAGTTGCAGCACGGCCCTGGTGGTTTCGGGCTCATAGTCTCCGTACAGCAGGATGGTAGACACGACTCCCATGTCCTCGGGGCTATAGTGCAGGGTCATGCCGTGACATTGCACCTGCCCGGTGGACACGCCTTCCAGCAGCCGCCGGACGGGCAGGCGGCCCTCGAAGCGGGCAAGGGCCCGGCTTGCACGGCGGTCGAGCCAAGGCGTGCGGATAACGGCCTGGCGAACCAACCGCCGCAGGGCGACGTATCCCCTGCCCACGCCCCGAAGCCAGGGGCGTGGCACCGGGTCGCCAGCGGTACTCCTTGCGGACCCCAGGGGATGCACGGCGCTCTGTTTCACCTCAGTTGCCCGCCTGCTGCCGGCCGCCCACAGGAATCCGCCTTTGCGTACCATGCCCGGCGCGGTCTACCAGCGCCGAGACGTCGAGGACCATCATCTGTCTTTGGGCGCGACAAAGGGCATCAATGCAGACGAGCCTGCCGGAGGGGCTCCAGCGCGGATGGAGGTCGCAGCGAAAGCCGGTATCCTGGAAGGAGCGCGGGACGTATACCCGGGCAAGCTCGACGAGCTGCTCACTGGGAACGTGATACAGCAACAGGTGCTGGTAGTCCTCCTGATCCGGGTAGGTGTCCAACAACAGCCAATCACCGGAGACGGGGCAGGCGCAGGGATGGCCGTCCTGGATGAGCACCATCGGGGCCAGGGCCTGGGCTGCCTTCGGGTCGCTGCCAAAGATCAGGAACCCATCCCCGCTCACTTGGTGGGCCAGCTTGCGCCAGGCGGATCGCTTGCTGTGGCGCCGCCAAAGGGCCAGAAGGGGCCGCAGCAGCCAGCGGCCTGCGCCACCGGAGCGGCGCAGGCGGGCATAGGCGGCCAGGGGCCGGCCCCAGATCAGGAAGCGGTCCGGATCAAGCCACGTGGCGTGCGAGTACCGGCCAGAGTCCGGATAGAGACACAGTTCGGTGCCGTCCAGGTTGCAGCGGTAGAGCCTGGTGAAGGGCTGCTCGTCGTCGGCCTTCCAGCGATGCAAGAATATCATCTCCAGTCCGGTTGGTGCCACCCAGACGTGATCGACATAGTGGCAGGCCCCGGCCATGGACAGCGTGGCCCGGTGCCCTGCCAGGTGGGCAACCTCGACTATGGGCTCCAGGGCCCCCGTGTGCAGATCCATGCGCAGGAGAGCATCGCCGGGGGGCAGCCTGCCGCGCCATTCGTCGAGGGCCAGCCCTTCGTAGTGATAGCCGGGCGTGTAGTACAGACGCTCAAAGCGAGGGCTCACACTCCATCGACCGTCGGGAGTGAGGGC
Organism: Anaerolineae bacterium; assembly: GCA_034428935.1. GTDB lineage: Bacteria > Chloroflexota > Anaerolineae > JAAYZQ01 > JAAYZQ01 > JAAYZQ01. The sequence continues at coordinate 52,086 of DAOUHB010000066.1, forward strand.
ATACACGGTGCCCGGCAGCAGCGTCCTGGTCCCCTTTTCCACGTCGATGCAAACGCCGGCAAAGCGCCCGGGGAGGCGGTCGTTGAACACGACCCGAGACCCATGGCTGCCCGGCAGCCACTGCAGCAGGCTCCCCTGCTGCCAGTTGAACGCCGCGGTCTCGGAGAGGGCGGTGTAAGAGCTGTTATCCAGGTCCCAGAGGCCGATCTCGGCTCGATCGCCGGACGCAACCATGCGGCCGTCAAACGCGACGCTGTGGCAGAGAAGCCGCCGCTCTTCCTCGTCAAAGGGAGTCTTGTCATAGTAGCCGAAGAAGTGGCTCCGGGGCCCTGGCGTGGCCAGGACCAGGCCGACGTCCGGATGCACCCGGATGCCCTCATCGACCTCGCCAGGGAGCTTGGCAGGTTCGACCCGCTCGCGCTCGCATAGATCGTATCTACCGGCCATTGAGCACCAGCTCCACGGCCTGAACGACGCTGCGGGCAGCGGCGGCCATGGACCACTCCGCGGCGATGGCGAGGGAGCGGCGCCCCATGGCTGCCCGCAGGTCGGGATCCTGCAGAATGAGGGACAGCCCATGGGCCAGCGCCTCCACGTCGCCGGCCGGAAACAGGTAGCCGTTCTCGCCGTCGGCGACGAGATCGGCAGCCGTGCCGATGGCATCGGCGCAGACTACGGGCAGGCCGAACAGGAGGGCCTCGGACAGGGCTTTGGGCGAAGGATCGTAGTCGGAAGCCACGACAAAGACGTCGGCCGCCGCGTTGTAGCCGCAGACCATCCGCTGGTTGGCCCAGCCGACGATGTGGGCGTCCTTCACCGCCAGCTCCCCGACCATGGAGGCAAGACGCTCCCGCTCCGGCCCGTCTCCAACCAGGATCAGTCCGGCAGGCAAGCCACCCTCTTGCAGGCGAGCGACGGCCGCCACGAGATCGTGGAGGCGCTTGCGGGGAATCATGTTGGCGACGCTTGCCACGTGAAACACCCCGTCGTCGAGGCCAACCTGCCGCTTGGGCGACAGGGGGTTGGCCAGGATCGCTGCGCGCTGCGCCTCAAAGAAGACATTGTCCACGGCACAGGGGATCAGGGCCATGCGGGCCCGCTCCGCGCCGTGCTCCTCGAACCAGAGCCGGTTCCCGGTGCAACTATAGAGGACACGGTCCGCATACCGGATCATGGTTGCTGCTGCCCGGTGCTTTAGCGGGTGACCGGAGAGGCGTCCGTGGGAGCCCGGAGTGGCTTCGCCGCGGAAGATGACCTTCGTGCCCGCGCTCTTGGCGGCCAGCAGGGCGAGCCAATCGGTGAGCTGGGTGTAGCCCTGGATCATCAGGACATCGTAGCGTTCTCTCACCAGCCAAGAGACGACGCCAGGATTTATACGAGAGAGCGGCTGCGGCCAGCCGACACGACCCAGGTTGAGGAGAAAGTGGTGGCGATATCCGTCCAGCAGAGCAACATCCCACTCTTCCTCGTACTGCGGCTTGTTCCCCCGGCGGGCGCAATACAGCACCGTCAAGTCGACGGCACCACTCGCCGCGATCTCGCGATAGAGGGGCGCGTGATATTGAACGGGATGAAGCGCCAGGATTGCGAGCCTGGGTCGGTGAAGCCGCGCGGGCATCATGCCGGCCCCCGGCCTCGCCTGCAATCCCATCCGCCGATCAACCTTTCCTCTCTCATGGCGCGCCCGTCGCAGCCGCCGGCAGAGCAAATCCAAAGACGTCATCGAACTCGAAATCCCCGTCTCCAACCTCGGAGCGCGGTCGCATCCAGCCCGCAAAATCCTGGTCCCAGGACAGCGGCGGAACCAGGTTGGCCAGGCTGAAGAACTCGGGTGAAGGCGCCAGGTGCGCCAGGTCGACCACGATCTCGTAGTATGCCCTTCGCTCCTCGGCGGTGTGCTGCTCGGCCCCTCCATAGCGGGCCATGTGCGCCCGTGGAAAGTCACCCGCCACACGCCAGCGCCCGCCGTAGACCATTGGCCGATCCCCGGGAACGGGCCCGCTGGCGGTCACGACAAAGGTGTCGGGCCCCTCGGCCGCGGGCACGTGGATTTGCGCCACCGGGTTCCCGGCCGTGCCACGTGGATAGACCGGGGTGCCCGCGCAGGGCGGCACCCAGGCCGGCTCCACGTAGCCGGGCAGACAGGTGGCAAAGCCTTCCAGGGGCAGCCACGAGGTGCCGCTGTTGGGCCACAGGTTGGCCTGCCGAAAGGCCTCCGCGTACATCTGCCCATCGGGCCCTCGCCAGTAGAGGGTGCCCAGCACCTCGGCACCTGCTTCCAGGACGTCGGCGTCCAGGTCAAGACCCCACAGGGACCGGCCCGAACTCGGGTCCGCCAGCGCGGCGGCCCCGATCCTCTCAGACGCTAGAACCCAGTTGGGCGCCCAGTCCGGGTCGATCGCGCCGTTTGTACACGCCCCGGGACCAGGCGGCGAGGCACCGTCCCCCAGCCAGGACACCCAGCATTCTGCCTGGCTTTCACGGGCAAGGTCCAGGGCGCTACCGGACAGCAGGGCACGGAAGCGCTCCGTTGCTTCGTCCCGCTCGCCACCGAGGGCCAGGTACTTGGCCGCGGCCAGCTCCCCCTCGGGAGACAGCACTCCCCCGGCCAGGCTGTGCCGTGCCAGGGCCAGGTAGTACTCTTGCACGATCTCGGCCGGCACCCGCCCGGGTGCCAGGCCAAGGCCGGCCTGGTAAGCGGCCGCCGCCTCGGACCAGCGCCCGTCCAGGGCCCACACCAGGCCCAGGGTCCAGGCGTCCCAGGCGGCCCGGCAGCGCTCCTCCGTCCAGGGCTGCTCCATAGCCCAGGAGGAAGGCCGCAGGGTTTCGGCGGCCTGGCGCAGAGCGCGCGGGTCGGCCCAGGCTGGCGGCGATTGGCCCAGGGCGTCGCGGATCCACTGCCGGTCGCTCCAGCCCTTGGCCCTCAGGAGGGAGCGCCAGGCGGAGGGGCCGTTGGCCGGCAGCCGCACAGCCTGCTCCAGGTATCCCATGTGCGGAGAGGAGGACTGGTCTCCGCAGGGACCCGTCCCGGCAAGGAGAAGGAGGTGCCCCAGGTTGCGCTGCAGCGCGGCAGCCAGGACGTCGCCAGAAAGCAGCAGTCCGGCTACCAGTATCAGAGGAAGCAGCAGAGCGACGGCTTTTCGCAAATCCAATCCCTACCGGAGCCGCCCTGCCCTTGCCCGCGACAGGGTCGCCGTGACCTCCGAGGCCCGGGGGAGCAGCAGGTCGCCGAGGCTGAGGGGAGTGCGGTGGGTCACACGTTGGGCAAGGACGATCATGACCACGAGATAACTCGCCAGGGAGGCAATGGCCGCCCCCATGAGGTCCAGCGGCCTGAGCAAGAGCGCCAGGCAAACGGCGGTCACGACGAGGCCCAGGATCTCACCCCACAGGACGTCGCCCGGAAAGCCCAGACCCCGCAAGCCGGCGCGCAGCACACCGCTGAAGGCATCGAACCCGGCCGCGACGAGGAGGACGAGGGCCGCCGGAATCGCCCGCGAGTAGGGGCTGCCAAAGAGGAGGGGCAGAACCAGGGGCGTGATGAGCGCCAGCACCACGAGCGTGGGCACGACGGTGATGACCCCCAGGCGGGCCCCCTGGCCAAGCCTGGCGCTCTGCCGCGCGGGGTCCAGCTTCTCGGAGGCGATCCTGGGGACGAGGACGCTGGCGATGGCCTGCAGCAGCACCCGCAGCAAGGCCCCGCTCCAGGAGACGGCCACGACGTACAGGCCCAGAGACTCGGGAGAGAGGAACGCGGCCATGAGCATCTGGTCGAGGCGCACGTTGAGCATGGCGGGCACAAATGCCAGCACCGACGGCAGGCCATAGCCAAGCAGGGGCCGCCACAGCCGCGGCTCGACTCGAAAGGGGCCCCCCAGCTTGGGCAGCGCCAGCAGGGCAAAGGGCAGCGCCAACGCCGCATAGCCCAGGAGATAGCTTCTCGACAGGCCTGCAGCGTCAGCCGTGCCCCGCGCCCAGCCCAGGAGCAGCACGACCAGCCAGACAAGGGCAGGCAAGAGGCGCATGACGTTCCATCGGGCGATCTTGCCCAGTCCCTGCATGGGAAAGGTGAACAGGCCCACCGTCGCCGACAGCAACACGATGAGCAGGTAAAAGCGTGCCGCTTCGACCACGGCCGGCGCCTGGGCCCTGAGGATCACGGGCATGAGCAGGTAGGCACCCAGGGCAAAGGGAATGCTGGACAGGACCGTGAGAGCCATTCCAGAAGCAAACCATCTTCCGCCTTTCGATGGCTCCCTGGCGGCAAAGTACACCAGGGCTTCCGTTACACCCAGCACGCCCAGCGAGGCGACCATGGTCGGGAACACCTGGATGGCGGCCAGCTCCCCGCGGCCCGCCGGTCCCAGGAGGCGAGCCGCGAGCATGCCGGTGAGGAAGCCAAAGCCTGTGATCACGGCGTTGGCGCCGGCGGTCTGAACGGTCTGGCTTAGAAAGGAACTCTCTTCTTGCACGGCGCGACAACCTTCGACGGTACCAGCATCCCGTTGCGAATTCGGGAAATTGTCGTCGCTCATGCCGGGACCCGAATCCCTGGCAGCCCCTGATAGGCGGGCGCCCGCCACGGCTCCACCGCCTCGCCAAGGAGCGCGGCGGCGATGCGCTCCGCCGCCTGGCCATCGCCGTACGGGTTGACGGCCCGCGCCATGGCTGCATAGGCCGCAGGATCGTCCAGCAGGCGCCGGGCGGCGGCCACGATGCGCCCGCGGTCGGTGCCTACCACCTGCACCGTACCGGCTGCCACCGCTTCCGGACGCTCCGTCACCTCCCGCAGGACAAGGACCGGCTTGCCCAATCCCGGCGCCTCTTCCTGGATGCCGCCCGAGTCGGTCAGCACCAGGCAGGCGCGCTTCAGGAGGTTAACCAGCGCCAAATAGCTCAGAGGCGGCGTCAGGGTGACACCGGACTGGCCGGCCAGCAGCCGCGTCACGGTGCCCTGCACGGTGGGGTTGGGATGGACGGGGTACACCACGTGCAGGTCGCCTTCCGCCGCCACCAGGTCGACCAGGGCGCGGCAGATCTCTTCCAGCGGCCGCCCGAAGTTCTCCCGGCGGTGGGCCGTCACCAGCAGGAGGCGCCCGTCCCGGGGTATGGCCCCCAGGGGTCCGCCCGCTGGGTCGTAGGGCAGGCTCGCAGCCCACTGCAGAGCGTCAATGACCGGGTTGCCCGTCACCCGGATGCACTCGCCGGGTACTCCCTCACGCAGGAGGTTGTCGCGGGCCCAGTCGGTGGGCGCCAGGTGCAGGTCGGCGACGACGCTTGCCACACGCCGGTTCATCTCTTCGGGGAAGGGCTGCCAGCGGTCGTGGGTGCGCAGGCCGGCCTCGACGTGGGCCACCCGTGCCCGGGCATAGAAGGCGGCAATGGAGGCGGCCAGGACGGTGGTGGTGTCGCCCTGGACCAGGACCCAGTCGGGCCTTTCGGCCCGCAAGATCGGCTCCAAGCGGGCCAACACGGCGGCCGCCACCTGGGTGGGCGACTGGTCCTCGGCCATGACGTCCAGGTCATAGTCGGGCGCGATGCCAAAAAGGTGGAGAACCTGGTCGAGCAACCGGCGGTGCTGCGCCGTGACACACACGCGGCAGTCCACCCGGCCGGGACGGCGGCGAAGCGCTCGGATCACAGGCGCCATCTTGATGGCCTCGGGGCGCGTGCCGACAACCGATAGGACCTTTATTCGGGTTTTTTTCATTCGGGATCAGTGGATATGCGGGGTTTGTCAATGGAGCTTTGATGAGGGGTCGTTGCGTTATCCGTCGTTTCCTATATCCGCTGCCTCCTTCGTCCGCTTATTGGGATCTGGTGTGCTTATCGGCTGTTCGTCTCGATCTCCCGCGCCCAATCGCGGTTGTCGCGGTACCAGTCCACCAGGCGCTCCACACCCTGTCGAAAGGGCACCTGGGGGCGCCAGCCCAGGAACTGTTCCGCCCGGCCGATGTCCGCCCAGGTGGCCGGCACGTCGGCTGGGTGGGCCGGACGAAACTCCAGGATCGCCTGCCGGCCGGCCAGCTCTTCCACCAAGCGCACCAGGTCCATGAGGACCACCGGCTGATCGGAGCCGAGGTTGATGACCTGGTAGTCAAGGTGCCGGAGGCCGGCCACGGTGCCCCGGGCAATGTCGTCCACGTAGGTGAAATCACGCGACTGGCGCCCGTCGCCATAGACGGTCACCGGCCGCCCCTCGCAGATCCACTGCACGAAGCGAAAGGGGCTCATGTCGGGCCGGCCCGCGGGGCCATAGACCGTGAAGTAGCGGAACACCGTGACGTCGAGGCCATAGAGGGCGTGATAGGTGTAGCACAGGGCCTCGGCGGCCTTCTTGGAGGCGGCGTAGGGCGAAAGGGGCCGGTCGGTGTTGGCATCCTCACGAAAGGGCAGCGCGTTGCTCGCCCCGTAGAGGCTGGAGGTGGAAGCCAGGACGAGCTTTTTTACGTCAAACTCGCGGCACAGCTCCAGCAGGTTGAGCGTGCCGGTCACGTTGGCTTCCAGGTAGATCCACGGGTCTTGCACCGAGGGCCGGACGCCGGCCCGGGCGGCCAGGTTGATGACGGCGTCCGGGGGCGAGTTCTGGAAACAGGGCCGCAAAGCCCGGCGGTCGGCGATGTCGAGGCGCTGAAAGCGAAATCCGGGCCTGGCCTGAAGCCGTGCCAGGCGCCACTCCTTCAGGCGCACGTCATAGGCATCGTTGAGGTTGTCCACGCCGGTGACGGTGTGCCCCTCGTCGAGGAGGAGCTCCGCGACCTTGCTGGCAATAAAGCCGGCTGTGCCCGTTATCAGTATGTGCATGGTCTACAACAACTCGTCAATGGCTTGCAAAGGGCCGCAGGCGGTCCGCCAGCCGGTCCTGGGGAAGGGTATACAAGCGCCGGAACCGCTAGTCAAAGAGGTGTTGGTGGGCGACGACCCAGTCGTGAAGGCGCCGCACACCCTCCTCTTTGCCAACACGCGGCCGCCAGCCCAGCTCGCGCTCCGCCTTGCCGATGTCGGCCACAAAGATGCGCTGGTCGCCGGGGCGCCAGCCGGCGCGCCCAACGGGCACGTCCCGACCCAGCAGGTTGCGGAGCATTGGCCCCAGCTCGGTCCAGACGGCCAGGGTGTTCTCCGGCCCACCGCCCACGTTATAGACCTGCCCGGCGGCGACGTCGATGCGGTCCACGGCCGCATCGTAAAGGGCCAGGAGGTCGTCGATCCAGAGGACGTCGCGCACCTGCTTGCCGTCACCATAGATCGTGATGGGCCGGCCGGTGACGGCGGCGATGAGGAACCAGGCCACCCAGCCCTGATCCTCGACGCCGAACTGGCGGATGCCATAGATGCAGCTTTGCCGGAAGACGACGGTCCTCAGGCCATAGATGCGCGCGTAATCGCGGACGTACTGATCGCCGGCACCCTTGCTGCAGCCGTAGGGTGAGTGAAAGTCCAGGGGATGCGTCTCGGGGATGCCCCGCGGATAGTCGCGATAGGCATAGTCGTGCTCGCGCTCCACGACGACCACGTCCTCCATGCCGCCATAGACCTTGTTGGTGGAAGCATAGAGCACGATGGGCGGCGCGGGCGACAGGCGGGCTGCTTCCAGCACGTTGAACGTGCCCAGGGCATTCACCTCGAAATCGTGACGCGGGTCTGTCACCGAGGTGGTGACGGCCACCTGCGAAGCCAGGTGATAGACGACATCGGCGCCCGCCACCGCAGAGCGCAGCCTCTCAATATCCCGGACGTCGGCCTCCACCAGTGTCCAGCGGGAGCCGTGGCCCGCCCGCAGCCAGTCGACGTTGGTCGTGGCGCCGCGGCGCGATAGGTCGTCGTAGACGGTCACCTGGTGTCCCTGCTCCAGGAGCCGATGGGCCAGGTTGCTGCCAATAAACCCTGCTCCCCCGGTAATGAGTGCCTTCATAACTCTCCTCGTATGGCAAACCAATGTACGGCCGTCGGGCAGCCCCTGCCTTCCGCGGGCAAGCTCCGCCCATCTGGCACAACCCTGTTCCAGATTCTGGACAGAGCCTGTGGGCAGCCAACGGCCTGCCGCCTATGTGCGAAAAGCCAACCTCCCTGGTCCGGCACGGCCTTGCGCGGAAGCCGTGCTAGATGGGAGCGATGGCGCTATAGTCTGTATCAACGGCCGTCATTCGCCCCATGACTTTCAAAAGCACGCGAACGCGATCTGCGGATGATAGGGGCCGGTCAAAGATGGCGTCCAGGTCACGCAGCGGCCCCGAGCAGAACCGAACCCGGTCCCCCTGTTTCAAGCGCGGGTAACCAATCTCGTCCGCCTCGCTCAGCCGGCGGCGGATCAGGTCCACCAGTTCTTCGGCGACGATGGCCGGTTGTTCGCCAAAGCTGACGATGCGGCGGATGCCGGGCATCCAGGCAATGGACGATTGAGGCGTGTCGTTGAAATCAAAGCGGGCAAAAAGATAGCACGGAAAGTAGACCATCTCGTCGGGGCGGTCGCTTCGCCGGACCTTGCGCCGCACCGTGGGTAAAAAGGTCTCGAAACCCTGCTCTACCAATAAACCATGTACCTGTCGCTCTTTGCGCGGTTGCGTATATAGAGCATACCAGTGCTTCATCGCGTTCTTCTCCCTTTTCCCCCTACCCACCAACCGGGGAGCGCCCATAGGCACCTTCCCTGTTTGGCCTGTGACGCGTGCCTGGGCGAGGCTTCAACGAACGTGGGGATCGACCTTTGAGCATGCCGTGCATTGTACACACTTCGAACCCCCTTGTCAAATCCTCGCGTCTCTGGCAGGAGCTCCTGGAGACTGTGGATCTTGCACCTGGTTCCCGATTCTAACCCTTCTCCTCCCGGCTCTCTCGCCACAGGGCCCTACGTTCTGCAAGGGAGAGCTGCCGGAGATCGGTGCCGCGGGCGGCCAGGAGCTCGGTCAGGCGAGTGTACCGGCTGGTGAAACGGTCCGCGGCCTCCCGCAGGGCCATCTCGGCATCCACCTTTAACCAGCGGGCCAGGTTGGCCAGGGCAAAGAGCAGATCGCCCAGCTCTTCCACGCGCTCCTCGTCACTATCGGCGGCGACCAACTCGGCCGCCTCCTCGGCCACCTTGGCCAGGACGCCCTCGACGTCGGGCCAGTCAAAGCCAGACCGGGCGGCGCGCTCGCCCAGGGCCTGGGCGCGGGCAAGGGCGGGCAGAATGGCAGGCACTCCACCCAGGGGCGATGCCTCATGGCCGGCCCCCGGGGCCGCCTGGCGCTCCTCGGCCTTGATGGCCTCCCAGTTGCGCAGCACCTCGTCCGTATCCTTCACATGCACATCGCCAAAGACGTGGGGATGCCGGCGCTTGAGCTTGGCGTCGATGCGACCGATTACGTCGGCAAAGCGAAAGGCACCCTCTTCCGTGGCGATCTGGACGTGCATGGCCACTTGCATCAACAGATCGCCCAACTCCTCTGCCAGCTTCTCGTCATCCTCAGCATCCAGGGCAGCCAGCACTTCGTAGGCTTCTTCCAGGAGCGTGGAGCGCAGCGAGCGGTGGGTCTGCTCCCGGTCCCAGGGACAGCCATCGGGAGCCCGCAGGCGGGCCACCGTCTCTTGCAAGGTGGGCAGCCCGGCGCCACCGGCCGCGTCCAGGGGCGGCACGTAGAGAACTGTAAGATGATCCACCTCGTCGCGGCGATCCAATTCGTACAGGGGCAGGGTCACCTTGCTCGCCTGGCCGCTGCCCGCGGCCCGCACCAGGGTCACGGGGTGCTCTTCCGGGTAGGCGTTCATCAGAGTTAGCTTGACCTCACTGGCCAGCCTCCGGGAGTACAACTGGCCGACGAGGGCCGGCCGATCGGGGTCGAGAGCCGGATGGTGGGCGGCGGCCATGTCGGTGGCGTCCGCCATCTGCAGGCCAGCCATGGCATCCAGGCCGAGCTCGTCGAGGACGGGCTCGACAAAGCTCAGGCCGTCGACCAGGTGCACCGGCAGCCCTTCCGCGGCCGCTCCCTGGAGGATACGCTGCACCGAGGCCTCGCCCACCAGGGGATGTCCCGGAACGGCATAGACCACGCCTTCGGGCCGGCGCCCAAGGGCCAACACGTGGTCGGCGATGGCCTCGTAGATCGTGCCGAAATCGTCTGCCCGGTCGTACAGCTCGTCAAAGCTGTGGAGTACGATGCCCTGGGGCAGACCGGCAACCGTTGGGTGTCGTCGCGTCCGCAAGTAGATCTCGCCAGCCTGGGAGAGCAGATCCCAGGCCTGGAGAGTGAGGAGGGCCGGGTCTCCGGGACCCAACCCCACGATGGTAATCTTCATTCACAGCTCCAAATACAAGTCATGGTCGTCAACGCCAGGTCACGTCGCCGTGCAGGTCGGCCGGATGATCGGCAGCCAGGAACGCCAGGAAGGCCTCCCGCTCGGCGCCGACGGTGGTTGAGCCGCCGTGCCCGGGATAAAGCCGGGTGTCGTCGGGCCAGCGAAAGACGTGCCGCGCCAGCGATTCCAGGCTCTGGGCCAGGGCGGCCGGCGATGTAGTGTGGCCGGGGCCGCCGGGAAAGATGGCGTCCCCGACGATGACCTCCCCGCCGAGGCGCAGGCAGACGCTGCCCGGCGTGTGCCCGGGGACGTGGACCACGCCCACCCGACACTGCCCTAGCTCTACCTCGCTGCCGTGGACGAGCGGAAAATCGGCCTGCAGCTCCCATTCCTCGGCGTCGGCGGGATGGATGCCCACGGGGGCGCCGGTGGCCTTGCGAACCGCATCAAGGGCGCCCACGTGGTCCGGGTGGCCGTGGGTCAACAGAATGCAGCACACCGCATCGACGTCGACGGATTGCAGGACCGTCTCCGGGTCGGCGCCCGGGTCGACGATGGCCACCTGGCCACTGGCCGGGCAGCGGACCAGGTAGCAGTTCATGGGCCAGGGGCCCAGTTCCAGGCGCTCCAATTCCAGGTTCATGCTACCCTCGTTTCCAGCGGTTGGGCTACCTTTAGGATACCATAGACGGGGCGAAACACCAAATCGGCGCGATTGGCGGCTGGTCATGCCGCAAGCGCGTGCCTGTTTGACAACGCAACGGTTCTGGGCTATACTATCCCCCGTCAGTGGCACGGGGGGCTGTAGCTCAGCTGGGAGAGCGCTACAATCGCACTGTAGAGGCCAGGGGTTCGAATCCCCTCAGCTCCACCAGCCGGTTTCTTGACAGGCGAATAGGCATTACGTGGGGCTGTAGCGCAGCTGGGAGCGCGTCTCAATGGCATTGAGAAGGTCAGGGGTTCGAGTCCCCTCAGCTCCACCAAACAGTCAGGTGGAACCCCCTTTGCTTCCGGCGAAGGGGGTTTTTCTTGCACGAGGTGTCCGCCGGGAAGGCGGGCAACCCGGCACGTCTCGGATTTATAACGCTTCGAGGTGGATATGCTCAAGTCCTACCATATCCCGGTCGCGACGCTACTTGTGGCGCTGCTGGTGGGGTGCGCCGGGCCAACGCCAACGAGTGTTCCGCAGCCCGAGAACACTCCCGCCGGCCCCTTGACCGTGAGCCTGAGCATCGACGCCGTGCCCGGCACCGCAGGCACCACCGAGATGACGCTCACCTTCGCGAACCACGACCAGGAAGCCGTCTATTTGCCCATCTGCGGGCCGTGGGAGATCTTTCGCGACGAGGACCCGGAGCGGCCGTCGTGGTTCCTGGCTTGCGAGATTGATTACCTGGGCCATCGCGTCCCGGCGGGCGCTACCTGGCGTGACCGGCTCGTGGTCAAGTTGGAGCCAGGCACCTACCACGCCCGGACCCAGGTCTATGGCGACTGCACCCTGGGCGCACCCAAGGAGTACAGTCCCAGGGAGATCGATTACGGCGCTTTCGACGATTGCGCCCTGCGGCAGGAAGCCGTGTCGCCGGCCTTCGAGGTGCAATGAAAGCGGAGGGCCCAGGCACACCTCCGCTCGTGAAGGGAAGGAAGAGATGGACAAGACGATCGAGACCAACCACGGCCCACTCCACGCCCGGGTAGAGGGGAAGGGACCGGCGATTGTGCTGGCCCACGGTTATCACCCCGATAACTCGTGGCAGGTGTGGGAGAACAACCTGGCCGCCCTCTCAGAGGCCGGATACCGTGTCTATGCCCTGGACCTCATCGGTTACGGCGCATCGAGCGGGGAGCGGCTCGGGCAGCAACAGCAGGCCGAAGCGATGCTGGATGTCGTGGAGGCCGAGGGGCTGGCGCCGGCCACGCTGGGCGGCGTCTCTTGGGGCGGCATGGTTGCCCTCGAGGCAGCCCTGGCCCGCCCCGCCGCGGTAGCCCGCCTCGTCCTGGTGGACAGCGCCGGCGTTGGGTTTTATAGCGAGGAGCAGATGGAGAGCATCTCCTGCCCCACTCTCGTCGTGTGGGGTGAGGACGACACGGTTCTATCCCTGTCCAACGCCGCCTGGTTCGGAGCCACGATTCCAGGCAGCCGCGTGGAGATCATAGCCGGGGTCACCGACCAGGAGGGCGTGCCGGAGTGGGGTGGGCACCATCCCATGCGCTTCAAACCCCAGGAGTTCAATCAAATCCTCCTCGACTTCTTGCGCTCTACGTAAGCCCGGTATCCCTGGCCACGGACCTGGTCACCGATTCGCCCCGGGGGGACCGGCACCTGGGGAATTGACGATTCCTTCGTTGCCGTGTATAATGCCTCGCGGCCCAAATGCAGTCGGCAGATAGACGAGGAGAAGAAGAAAAACGTGGCTGATAAATATATTCCCCAGGAGATCGAGCCCCGCTGGCAGGCCCGTTGGGAGGCAGACGGGCTGTATCGCTCGGTCATCGATCCCGATAAATCCAAGTACTATGCCCTGACCATGCTGCCGTACCCCAGCGGCGATCTTCACATCGGCCATTGGTATGCCATGGCGCCTTCCGACGCCCGGGCGCGTTTCGTGCGCATGCAGGGTTACAACGTATTGTTCCCCATAGGATTTGACGCCTTTGGCCTGCCTGCCGAGAATGCGGCCATAAACCACGGCGTCCATCCCCACACGTGGACCATGGCCAACATCGAGCGAATGCGAAAGCAACTGCGTAGCATGGGCACGATGTTCGACTGGGAGAGGGAGGCCGTTTCCTGCCTGCCCGGATATTATCGCTGGACGCAGTGGTTCTTTCGAAAGTTTTACGACGCCGGGATCGCGTACAAGGACACGGCCCCGGTGGACTTTTGCCCGAATTGCAACACGACCCTGGCCCGCGAGCAGGTGTGGGGCGAGGACCGGCATTGCGAGCGATGCGGCACCCCGGTCATTGTCAAGGACCTGGAGCAATGGTTTTTTCGCATCACCAAGTACGCCGACGAGCTCCTCGACTTTCAGAAGATCGACTGGCCCGAGCGCGTGGAGGCCATGCAGGCCAACTGGATCGGGCGCAGCGAGGGCGCCGACGTCGCTTTTCGCTCTGAAGCGGGCGACGAGATCGTCGTCTTTACCACCCGGCCGGACACGCTCTGGGGAGCGACTTTCATGGTGCTGGCACCCGAGCATCCCCTCGTGGCACGCCTGACAGCGCCCGACCGGCAGGCCGAGGTCGCAGCCTACATACAGCAGGCGGGCCGCCAGACCGAGATCGAACGCCTGAGCACAGAAAAAGAAAAGACGGGCGTGTTTATCGGCGCCCATGCCATCAACCCCGTCAACGGCCGGCGTATCCCCATCTGGATCGCCGATTACGTCATGATGGGTTATGGCACAGGGGCGATTATGGCTGTGCCGGCCCACGACGAGCGCGATTTCGAGTTCGCCCTGAAGTTCGGCCTGGCCATCATCCCCGTCATCGACAGGCCCGACGGCGCGACGCGCAGCACCATCCCGGTCAGCTCCGTGGACGAGGGCCTGGCAAGCACCCTGGCCCAGGCAGGCATCTGTTTCGAGGAGCGGGACGGGCAATACAACGTGTCCATGCATGCCGACGACGCCGACCGCTACGCGACCCTGCTCCGCGAGCACCTGCGGCCCGGAGCGTGGGGCGAGGTCGTCGGCGGCCGCTGGCTGTTCGTCTTTGCCGACGAGATCCTCGAGCTGGACTCGGTGGAGGCCGACCAGGCCATCCTGGCCCGCTGCCAGGCCCTGGAGCCCGCGGCCCGGAGTTACCAGACAGCCATGGAGCTGCTGTGGAGCAGGCCCTACTACCGCGACGGGCTCTTTCACGCCGAATACGGGACCATGATCCACTCGGAAGAGTTCAGCGGCACGCCGGGCGACGTGGCCAAGGCACGCGTCACCGAGTGGCTGGAAGAAACAGGGCGGGGCCATTATCGGATCAACTACCGGCTGCACGATTGGCTCATCAGCCGCCAGCGGTATTGGGGAGCGCCAATTCCCATCGTCTACTGCCCGGATTGCGGCACGGTGCCGGTTCCTTACGAGGAGCTGCCCGTTTTGCTGCCCGAAGACGCCGTCATCCCGCCCTCGGGCGAGAACGCGCTAAAATTCCACGAGGGTTTCTTGCGGACCACTTGCCCGCAGTGCGGCGGGCCGGCAACGCGAGAGACCGACACCATGGACACCTTCATGTGCTCGTCGTGGTACCAATACGCCTACCTGAGCCCCTACTACCGCGAAGACGAGCCGGCGCACGCCGATTCCATGCCCTTCGATCCCGCGGAGGCTGAATACTGGCTGCCCGTGGATCTCTACACCGGCGGGATCGAGCATGCCACGATGCACCTCATTTATACCCGCTTTTTCACCAAGGTCATGCGCGACCTGGGGATCGTCGATCTGGACGAGCCGATGACCCGGCTTTGCAATCAGGGCATCATCCTCGGCGAGGACGGGGAAAAGATGTCCAAGAGCCGGGGCAATGTCATCGCGCCGGACTCGCTGGTCGCCCGCTACGGGGCCGACACGGTGCGCGGCTACCTGATGTTCGGCTGGCGCTGGGACCAGGGTGGGCCGTGGGACTCCAAGGGCATCGAGGGCCTGACTCGCTTCTTGAACCGGGTGTGGGACAACATCCTGGAGCCTGGGCCCGGCCGCGAAGGCTCTCCCGACGACGACAAGTTGCGCGCCCTGCGTCGCAAGGTACACCAGGCCATCCGGCGCGGCACGGAAGACATGCAGAGCTTTGGCTTTAACACCTACATCGCCAACCTGATGGAGCTGAACAACGCCATGCTCAAGGCCAAAGAAGCGGGCCTGTACGGCACGGAGGCCTGGAGTGAGGCGGTGGAGGCACTGCTGCTGATGCTGGCGCCCGCTTGCCCGCACATCGCCGAGGAGCTGTGGACCCGCACCGGGCGCCCCTACTCCATTCACGCCCAGGCCTGGCCCCAGTGGGACGAGGCGGTCGCCGCCGAGGAAACCGTCACCATCCCGGTCCAGGTCAACGGCAAGGTGCGGGACCGCATCCAGGTGCCCGTGGACGTAGACCAGGAAACGATGCGGAGCCTGGCGCTGCAAACCGAAGGAGCAAAGAGACATCTCGAAGGCAAGACCATCGTCCAGGTGGTAGTTGTTCCAGGACGCCTGGTCAACATCGTCGTAAAATAAACCAATGGCCCGGTGGCATTTTCCCGGATGCCGGCCACCGGGCTGTTGCACTCCCATTCTGGATGCGGTATAATATCCTTCAGGCCGAACCGCAGGCGCCTTCACCGGGAGAAGGATGATGTCAAACTGGATTGGCACAAATAGAGCGTTTCTGCGCCTTATCCTGGACGCCACCCTCACGGCCCTGGCATTGTTCCTGGGCGGTGTTATCAGTTCGGCTCTGGCAGGGCCGCAAGGGGCTCCCGCACCTGGCCTGCCTGCCGCGGTCTTTTTGCTGGCAGTCGCCACCTGGACCGTGACGGCCTTGCTGCTCTCCATCTACGAATCGCACGATCAGCCGGCCGTAGACGAGGCGCAGGCAATCGTGGTTGGCACGGCAGTCACGACCATTATCCTGGCGGCGGCGCTGTTCTTCCTGCTACCAGGGGCCTCGCGGCTCTCCATCCTGTTCTTTTTTGGCATGCAACTCCTGTTCCTCATCGGCTCGCGGCTGATCCTCCGGCTGGCATTGACAGTGCTCCATCTGCCACACTACATGCAGCGCCGGGTTCTGATCCTGGGTGCGGGCCCCATCGGCCGCGACATGGCGCACATGCTCGAGCGCCATCGCTGGACGGGCCTGGAGCTGGTGGGTTTTTTGGACGACGGGCTGCCGCCAGGCGCAGAGGTAGAAGGTTATCCCGTCCTGGGCTCGGTGCGCGACATGGAAGACCAGGTCCACAGCCGGCAGATCCAGGAAGTCGTCGTCACCCTGCCCATAGCGACCTACGACGGCTTTTTCCGGCTGCTGACAGACCTCCAGTCGCTCCCGGCCAAGGTACGCATCGTGCCCGACCACCTCAAGTCGTTCTTGTTCCGCACCAGGCTGGAGGAGTTTGCCAGCGTGCCGGTGATCACTCTGCAAAAGGCGGGCCTTACTCGCTTTGAGCGGCGGGTCAAGCGCGTTTTTGACTTGATCCTCTCGTGCGCCATGATGCCGGTGGCTGCGCCCCTTCTGGCCGTCATAGCACTCGCCATTCGCCTGGACTCGCCCGGCTCGGTACTCTACCGGCAGT
The DNA here is from genome assembly GCA_034428935.1 of Anaerolineae bacterium. Classification (GTDB taxonomy): domain Bacteria; phylum Chloroflexota; class Anaerolineae; order JAAYZQ01; family JAAYZQ01; genus JAAYZQ01. The sequence continues at coordinate 68,623 of DAOUHB010000066.1, forward strand.
CACGAGTGGGCGAAAATGGCAAGCTCTTCTCGATGGTCAAGTTCCGCTCCATGATCCAGGGTGCCGAGGAAACCGAGACGGAACCGCTCGCCTTTTCCGAGAAGGGTGAGCCTATCTACAAAGTGCCGGGGGACCTGCGGATTACCCGGGTGGGAAGGCTGCTGCGCCGGACCAGCATGGACGAGTTGCCACAGTTATGGAACGTTCTGAAGGGCGATATGAGCCTGGTGGGGCCCCGGCCGGAGCTGCCGTGGATCGTCGAGCAATACGAGCCCTGGCAGCGGCAGCGGTTCGTCGTTCCCCAGGGCCTCACGGGATGGTGGCAGGTGAACGGCCGCAGCGACAAGCCCATGCACCTGCACACCGAGGAAGACATCTTTTACATCCAGAATTATTCCTTCTTCCTCGACGTTCGCATCCTCTGGAAAACGCTGGGAGCAGTGATCAAGGGCCGCGGGGCGTACT
>DAOUHB010000067.1:0-62350 GCA_034428935.1 Anaerolineae bacterium
ACGGGGTTGCACAAAGCGACGGCGCACCGCATCCTCACGACCCTGGTCAGCACCGGCTTCCTCGAACGGACGAGCGACGGCGACAGGTTCCGCCTGGGGCTGCGGCTGATGGAATTGGGCCTGGGCGCTCTGCGCAGCCTCGACTTCCGGCGCGCTGCCGTCCCGTACATGCAGCAACTGGTGGAGCGTTTCCAGGAGTCATGCACCCTGTCCATCTGGGACCGGGGCCAGATGCTGTACGTTGAGGTGGTCTATAGCGAGCATGACCTGACGATTGGGGCCCGAGTGGGGCGTCACCTGCCCGTTCACTGCACGGCCAGTGGCAAGGTACTGCTCGCTTTTCTGCCGCCCAAGGTCACAGAGCCAATCTTGTGCGGACCTCTGGCGGCCTACACGGAGAAAACGATCACGTCGCCTGACCGGCTCCGGGAAGAGCTGAAACTTGTCCGGGATCGAGGCTATGCCACCGCTCACCAGGAATTCGAGATGGGCATCGGGGCCATCTCTGTTCCGATCCGCAACATCGACGGCAAGGAGGTGGCCGCGATGAGCGTCGCCTTTCCCACGAGCCGGCTCAAGGCGGAGCGTGTCCCCGAGATTGCGCAAGCACTGTTGGAGGCGGCCAATGCCATTTCGGCGCACGCCTAGGCAAGGAGCCCTTGCCAGCTGGCTGCGCCACGGCTGGCCTGAAATCATATTGTATGTGAGGAGGAAAAAGCAATGGAAAAGCTGCCATTTGTGCTGGCTGCGGACGTGGAAGGTGAAGAGAGAATTCCGAAGCGAGTCTCCAAGCTGCTGCTGGCACCCAAGACAGTGGGTACCCGCAACGTGTCCATGGGGCTGAATGTGACTGCGGTGGGAAGCATGATCCCAGATCACGTTCACACGGATTCGGAAGAGGTGATGTATATCATCAGTGGGCGCGCCAAGCTGGTGATCGAGGGCGAAGGGGAGTGGGAAATCGGGCCCGACACCGCCATCTATTCGCCGCTGGGCAAGAAGCACCGGCTGGAAAATATCGGCGACGAGCCGCTGAAACTGGTGTGGGTCTATGGCCCGCCCCTGCCGCAACACTTTGAGTGATCGTCACTGTACTCTGACATATTTGAAAAGGAGAATGGGCTGACATGTTCGAAGAAACAAGAAGCTACGTCAAGACATTGGGTTTGCCGGAAGGAGATCTGAACGATCTGCCGACATCCGCGGCCAGGTTCCCCGACGGAGCGGCCTATCGCATCGAGGTGCCGACGGTCAACACCGCCGAGGCCGCGGCCGCGCTGCTGGAATCCAGCGACAAGGCCGGGATTGCGATCAACCGCGTAACCGAGACCTATGGCATGTTCCGGCACACCCGTGACGAGCTGAAAGAGTACTGCCGGCTGTGCCATGACTATGGCGCAGAGCTGATGCTTTCCGTCGGGCCGCGGGCCACGTACGATACAGGCGCCACCGTGCTGTCACCCCAGGGCGTGCGCATCAGCTACCGGCTGCGCGGCATGGAGCAGGTGCTGCGCGCCGTGGAGGATATCAAGCGGGGTATCGACCTTGGCTGCCGGGGCTTCCTGATCTATGACGAGGGGTTTCTGTGGCTGGTGGGCCAGATGCGCAAGGACGGTGAGCTGCCCAGCGACATCATCTTCAAGACCTCGGCGCACCTGGGACACTGCAACCCGGCGTCGGTCAAGCTCCTGGAGTCCCTGGGGGCCGACAGCATCAACCCCGTGCGCGACTTGCAGTTGCCCATGATCGCCGCCCTGCGGGCCGCCATCACCACCCCGCTGGATGTGCACACCGACAACCCGCCTGGATCGGGCGGATTCATCCGCGTCTACGAGGCGCCCGAGATCGTGCGTGTCGCCGCGCCGGTGCACTGCAAGACGGGCAACTCGGTGGTCAGTGGTCATGGTCAGCTCACCAGCGCGAAGGACGGCAAGCTGATGGCCGACCAGGCTTCCATTGTTGTGGAGATGGTGAGCAAGTACTATCCACAGGCGAAACAGACCGAGAGGCACGCCGCCGACCTGAGCATTCCGTGCGTCTAGCCTCGTGCAACCGCCACGCGGTGCAAAGTAGCATCGGCCGGTCTGTGTTTGCGGGACACCCCCCGCCCGGATAGAGTGGCAAGTGGCATAGGAAGGAGATGGCATGAGCAAGTGGAAACTGCCGCCGGCAGGCGGCCACATGGACAAGCCGTCGGGCATCTATTACCAGACGATGACCAAGGCCGAGATCGAGGAGCGGCTCAAGGTCAACGACCTGATCATCATTCCCGTCGGCAGCACAGAGAGCCACGGCGCCGCCCAGCCGTTCGGCGAGGACACGTTCCTCGTCACGAGGATGGCGGAGGCAGTGGCAGAAGCCACCGGCTGCACCGTGGCCGAGCCGGTGTGGTATGGCTCGCACCCCTACAATCACCTGGGGATGCCCGGAACCGTCGTCGTCCCCGAGGATGCGTTCCTGGCCTACCTGCGGGCCATCATCGCCGGGTTCTGGAACACGGGCTTCCGCAAGCAGATCCTGCTCAACGGCCACGGCCAGGAAGAGGTTATTCCCCTGGCACTGCACCAGTTTGCCAAAAAATACCAGGTGCCGTGCATGCTGGTCTCGCTGCACTGGCCGACCGTGATCCACGACCATCTCAAGGACAAGGAACATGGCGGGCCCTTTGATACCCCGTTCCGGCACGCCGACGAGGCCGAGTGCTCCTACTCCCTCGCCCTCTTCCCCGAGATGGTCAAGCTCGACAAGGCCGAGGACACGGCTCCCGAGGGGTTCATGCCCCCGGGGCACGTGGACAAAGGCGGCGACATCTACCACGCGCCCATCAAGGGGCACGAACAGGTCGGTTTTGGCGGCATCGAGGTGGTCATGACGCCCCAGGGCGTGGTAGGCAAGCCCTCGCTGGCGGACCCAGCCAAGGCCGAGGCGGGCCTGGATGCGCTTTTGGACTACATGGTTGGCCTGATCGGCGACATCCTGGAGCGGTTCCCGGCCGGCGAGTTGCCGCCGGCCGACAAGGTCTCCATGCGGAGCCCGGACGAGATCGAGGCTCTGCTCAAGGGACCGCTCCACGGCGGCCGGCATATCTACACCGTGGCGTATCCGCCCTAACCGGCGGGTCAGAATAGGAATACGATGAAGGCCCTTCAACTGGTGAAACCCAGGCAATTCGAGGCAGTAGCCGTCGCCCGGCCAGAGCCGGGCGACGGCCAGATCCTCGTGCGCCTGGAAAAGGTCGTCCTGTGCGGCAGCGACGTTCCAAAGTTTGTGGGACTGTGGCGTGGCCTGAGCTACCCGCTGCCGGTGGGCATGCCTATCCACGAGTGCGTGGGCACCGTCGACAGCAGCCGGTCGCCGCGCTTCCGCTCCGGCGACCGGGTGGTTGCCGTGCCCCAGGGTGACCAGGGGCTGGCGGAGTACTATGTCGCCGCGGCGGCCAAAGCGGTACACATCCCCGCGGCGCTTGCCGGCACGGACGTGAACCTGCTCATCCAGCCCCTCTCGACGGTTGTCTATGGCCTGGACAGGCTCGGCGATGTCGCCGGCCGCACGGTTGCCGTTGTGGGGCTGGGACCCATCGGCCTGCTCACAACCTGGCTGCTCCACCAACGCGGGGCGCAGGTGGTGGGCATCGATCCCCTCGCCTGGCGCTGCGCGGCGGCACGCCGCCTGGGCGCGGCCCGCACCTACGACGTCCACAGCGAGCGCGTTCTGGACGTAGCCAGGCAGGGCGAGGCCTGGCAGCCGGTGGACATCTGCGTCGAAGCTGTGGGCCAGCAGACACGGACCATCAACGACTGCCTGGCCCTCGTTCGACACCGAGGCCAGGTCCTGGCCCTTGGCGTGCCGCTGGAGCCGGTGTATGCCTTTGACTACATGCGCTTCTTCCGCGCCAACCTGGATCTCATCGCCTCCGTGACACCGCCGGATGAGAGCTACATGGAGCGGGCTGCGCAGCTGCTCACCGGCCGCGATCAGGAGTTGGCTTTCCTCCTCACGCACGGCTTCGGTCCAGATCCCGCGGAGGTGGCCGAGGCCTTTACCTTGTACGAGACGCGGGCACCCGGTGAGCCGCTCAAGATCGTCATCGACGCCACCATCTGGCCGGAATCAGGCTGAAAAGGATCAAGAGAAAGCTGATGGGCACAAACCGCAATGGCAGAATCTCTGGCAGGCATTGAGGTAAAGCCGACGATCTGGTTCTGGTGCTCTGTCGGATATCGAAGGCGGAGCCTTTGGGCGCCTGGCGATGGGCTGCTAGCTTGCGGGAGACCGGCTGCATCCGGTAGACGACTGATTTTTGGCCATTTGGCTGCAGGAGTGAACTGAAAAATGCTTAGAGTTGATATGGATCGTTTGCAGGTCAGGCGAGAGCCCGTCCCTCCCGAGTACGAGCGCCTGGGCGGCCGGGCGCTCATTGCCGGGATCATGCTGGCCGAAGTTCCGCCCCAGTGCGATCCCCTGGGACCAGACAACAAGCTCATCTTTGCCCCCGGGCTGCTGGGCGGCACGGGGGTGAGTAGCTCCGGCCGGCTGTCCGTCGGGGGCAAGAGCCCGTTGACGTGGGGCGTCAAGGAGGCCAACTGCGGCGGCAACGGCGGCTCTGACCTCGCGCGCCTGGGCGTCAAGGCCCTGGTGGTGGAGGGCCAGCCGGCGCCGGAAAAGCTGTACTTGCTCCACATCTCGGGCACAACCGCCGAGCTGCTCCCTGCGGATGACTGGAGGGGGCTGGGCACCTATGCGACGGCCGCGAAGGCGCGTGAACGATGGGGTAGCGGCTGCACGGTCATCTCCATCGGGCAGGCCGGCGAGTATCGGATGGGCGCCGCGGGGGTATCGTGCACCGGGCACAAGGAACAGGACAGCCGGCTGGCAGCCCGCGGTGGGCTGGGCGCTCTCATGGGCAGCAAAGGCCTGAAGGCGATTGTGCTCGACGCCTCCGGAACGCAGTCGCTGCCGTTGGCGGACCCCGAGCTGTTCCGCTCTTCGGCGCGCCGTTTCGCCCAGGAGCTGGTGGAAAGCCCCAAGACAGGCCGGAAGGGCGCGATGCACCTCTACGGCACGGCTGCCATCGTCGCCGCCGTCAACGAGATGGGCGCCTTTCCGACCCGGAACTTTCGTGAGGGCCGGTTCGAGGAAGCCGACAACCTCACCGGCCAGAAGATCCGCGAGACGGTTTTGGAGCGCGGCGGCCAGATGGGCACGACCTGCATGCCGGGTTGCGTCATCGCCTGCTGCAACGTGTTCGTCGACCCGCAGGGCAAGCCAGTGGTGTCGACCCTGCAGTACGAAACCGTCGGCCTCCTCGGTTCCAACCTGGGCATTGGCAACCTGGATGCGGTGGCCCGATTGAACCGCCTGTGCAACGACTATGGCCTGGATTCCATCGAGGCCGGCGCTGCCCTGGGGGTCGCGGCCGATGCGGGCCTTGCCCGTTTCGGCGACGAGGCGAGTTTTGCCGCGCTCCTGGGCGAGATCGCGGCGGGCAGCGTCCTGGGCCGGGTCCTGGGCCAGGGTGCGGCCGTTGCCGGCCGGGTGCTGGGCGTTTCGCGCGTGCCCGCGACCAAGGGGCAGGCCATGCCCGCCTACGATCCGCGGGCCCTCAAAGGCAACGGCGTGACCTATGCCACTTCGCCCATGGGCGCTGACCACACTGCCGGCAATGCTTTCGGCAACCGGCTGGAGGTGAATCCCCTCGGCGTCGAGGGCCAGCGCGAGCTGTCGCTCAAGCTCCAGTTGGGCGCGGCGATGCTGGACAGCACAGGGCTGTGCCTGTTCGCCAGGCCGCCCGTGTTTGGCGACCCGCAACTGATGGTGGACATGATCAATGGTCGTTTCGGCTGGGGCTGGTCGGTGGCCGATCTCCAGGAAATGCAAAAGTCTGTGCTGAGGATGGAGCTGGCCTTTAACCATAAGGCGGGCCACACCGCGGCCGATGCCCGCCTGCCGGAATACATGACCCGCGAGCCGCTGCCGCCGCACAACGTGGTGTTTGACGTGCCCGACAGCGAGATGGATGCCATCTTCTCGGAGCTGTAGCCCGGCGATGGTTCAGGTTCGCGTTTACAACGCTCAGTGGGAGCATCTGGCCCCCAACCTGGAAATGGACCTGGAGGGGCAAGAGGGCACCGTGGCGGACTTGCTCGCTGCCCTCCATCTGGACCCGGCTGAGGTTGGTATCGTGACCGTAGACGGGCGGCAGAGCACGCTGGACGCGCCGGTGCCCCCCACTGGCCGCGTTTGCATCTTTCCGCCCATGTTTGGAGGCTGAGTTGAAGACAGAGACGGACGAGATCCGTACCATAACGGCGGGTGCCCTTCAGGAGTTCGTGGAGAAGGTCTTTGTGGCCCTGGGCACGCCCCCGGACGACGCTCGCATCTGCGCAGAGGTGCTCGTCGCCTCGGACCTGCAGGGCATCGAGTCCCATGGGGTGGGCCGGCTCAGGGTCTACTATGAGCGCATCCGGGCCGGCGTGCAGCAGGTCAGAACCGAGATCGAGATGGTCAAGGAGACGGAAACGACGGCCCTGGTGGACGGCCACCATGGCATGGGCGCGGTCATCGCTTACCGCTCCATGCGCCTGGCCATGGACAAGGCCAGGCAATACGGCCTGGGAGCAGTCGCAGTGCGCAACAGCACCCACTTTGGCATCGCCGGCTACTACAGCAACATGGCGGCTGCCGAGGGCATGATCGGCCTGGCCATGACCAACGCCCGCCCGGTCATCCCGCCGACCTTTGGCGCGGAGCCGATGCTGGGCACCAACCCCATTGCCTTTGCCGCACCCTCCGACAACGCCTATCCATTCTCCTTTGACGCCGCAACGTCCACGGTGTCCAGGGGCAAGATCGAGGTCCTGGCCCGCGCCGAAAAGCCGGCGCCCGGGGGCTGGGTTGTGAATAGTGCGGGGCAGCCTCTCACCGACTCACGGGAGATCCTGCGCTGCCTGGAGGACGGCAGCGCCATGCTCTTGCCGCTGGGCGGCGCTGGCGAGACCACCGGCGGCCACAAGGGCTACGGCCTGGCGACCATGGTCGAGATCCTTTGTGCCGCGCTGTGCGGCGGAGCGTACATGAAGGATCTGCTGGGCAAGGCGCCAGACGGCTCGCGCCGGCCGTACATGCTGGGACACTTTTTCCTGGCCATCGACGTCGCCCACTTTTTGCTCGTCGACCAGTCGGCCGCCATCACGGGCCAGATCATGCGCGACCTGCAGAACGCGCGCCGCGCGCCGGGGCAGGACCACGTCTATGTTGCCGGGGAAAAGGAGCACGAACGGCGGAAACTCGTCTGTGAATGCGGCGTTCCTCTCAACCGCAACCTGCGGCGCGATCTGGGGGCCGTGCGCGACGGGCTGGGTATCCCTGGCTATGAGGCCTACTTCTAAAGGAGGTGGTGCGCGAAGGGGTTTCGTTGACCTCGCACAATATCCCGGAGGTGGGCGAAGGGCCAACGGGTACTTTTTAACCCACGGCCCAATCGGCTGTAATCGGCCAGTGATGCGCGTCGCGACACGGCGGACCACTTGCTCTCAGGGCAGATTACTGCTGGAGCCCGTGGGCAGAGATGGCGTCGGCCGCCTCCACCACTGCCGCGGCAATCTCGGGAATGCGCTCGGGCGGCATGCGGTTGACCGGCCCTGGCATGCTCAATGCGGCAATCACATTGCCGTCAATGTCGCGGATGGGGGCGGAGACTGCCCTGATGCCTTCCTCGAGCTCCTCCATGTCGAGGGCGTACCCTCGACGTCGCGTGGCCTCCAGTTCTTCCCGCAGGCGGGCAAGGGAGGTGATGGTCTCCCCTGTGCAGGGGTTCAGCGGTCCATTCAGGATGGGCTCCACAACCTCCGGGGGGAGGAACGCCAGGAATACGCGGCCGCTGGCTGTACAGTAGGCGGGCAGGCGGCGGCCAACGCGCGCGGCGATGGTCAGTGAGTGCTGGCTGTGCACCACCTCGACGTACAAGACCGAGCCGCGGTCAAAGATGCCCAGGTCACACGTTTCTTGAAAGCGCTCCACCAGTTGCTCCATGTAGGGGAAGGCAGCGCGCCGCACGTCGAGACGGCGTAGCGCGCCCAGGCCGAGCTCCACCACTCGAAGCCCCAGGCGAAACCTTTCGCCGTCCTCCGCCCGCTCGAGAAAACCACCGTTGAGCAGGGTCATCATGATGCGATGCGTCGTTGCCTTGTGCAACCCCGTCGCCTGGGCAATCTCCGATACCCCCCGGTCCTCGTGTTCGCTGTCAAAGGCTGCGAGGATCTGCATGGCCCGTTCCACTGCCCGTACATTATAGCTTTCTCGATCCCTTTCCATGGGGAAGCCAATCTCCTGGCGTCGTGTGCGCGTCCGTACGTAGTGGGCCCTTGGTGAGGCCCAAGCACCTACCACATATCTGGCACACCCTTGCCCATCTATCGCTAGAGCTTGAAATAGTTGTGCTTGCGCAAGGCCAGGTAGCGCGCGGCGATAAAGGTCAGTGGCTTTTCGGCCAGGATAAAGTGATCGGACAGGGTGTTCAGGACGCCGTCCAGCCCCTCTCTTTTGGCCTGGGGGTGCTGCGCCGCCAGCCGGTAGAAAGAACGGCCGTAGCCCTCGAAATCCTCCAGCGTGTGGAATAGCGAGCCCTTGAAGCGCAGGCGTGGCTGCCTGCTCTGGGGATAGAGCTGCTGGGCGCTGATGTGCTCGGGAAAGATGCCGGTCAGAAACAGGCTGGCGTCTCCGATGCGCCGGTAGGCCCAGAAACGCTGCTCCTCGTCCAGGAGCTGTGCGTAGCGGATGAGGCTGTCCACGTCCAGGTCGCTGACCCGGACTCGTTGCCACACGCCCTGGCGGACGCGGATGGGGATCGTGGTGCTCTTGGTGCGGGTATAGGAGGCGAGCATCGTGGCCAGGTAGTCGCTCACCTCGGGCATGTCCAACAAGTCGACGACCCGGTTGGCGTCAAAGAGCACCACCTTTTGCTGCTGCCGGTGCTCGATGGTATAGATCTCTTTTTGCAGGTCTCGCCGGGCGCGCAGAAGGAGGACCCGGAAGAAAAAGAGGGGCGAGACCGACACGAGTCCCTGCTCGTCGTCCATCAACTGCTCGAACAGCCGGTCATCCTGCAGCATGGCGTCGAGCAGGTTCACGTCGTCACGCAACAAGTCTACCACGTGCTCCGCGTCGGCGCGCTCCGGGATCAGGGTTTCGACCACAAAGCGCAGGTCGCGGTGCGACCACAACGCCATTGTTTTGTTCATGGTTTTCCCTTTCCAGCCCGGACCCTTGCCTGTCCAACCGTCAGCGCTCACCCTGGACAGCACAGCCATAGGCGAACGAACCTGGACGGTGCCGGGAATCTTCTGCCGCTCCATTGTACCCCAAAAGGCGGGATTGATCAAGGTTCGCGATCAGAGCTTCAGAGCTTCCGCGAGCGACCGGCGACCATGAGGCCTGGCTGGCATTGGCGGCAGAAATCGGTGTCGCGGCGGTCGCGCGTCACCCGGCTGATGGTCGTCCCGCAGCGCGAGCAGGGCTGGCCGGCCTTGCCGTGGACCGCTAAAAACGCCCGCACCTCCACGTCGATGGCGTCGCCAACGTGCTGGCGCAGCGTCTCAATGGCCTCAAAGAGCACCGTCCGCATACTCTCGTACAGGCGGGCCAGTTCCTCGGCGTCCAGGGTGGGGCGCCGCCGGAAGGGATAGATCTGGGCGTGCCACAGAATCTCGTCGGCGTAGGCGTTGCCGATGCCGGCCACGAAAACCTGGTTGATCAGTGTCCCCTTGATCTCGCCCGTGTGGCGGCGAAGCCGTTGCAAGAAGACGTCCAGGGTAAGCTCCGGGTCCGTGGCGTCAGGGCCCATCTCGTCAAAGGTCGGCACCTGCGCCAGGTTGGACACGAGATAGACCTTGCCCATGTCCTTGGCGTCGTGGTAGCGCAGCTCCTGTCCGTCGTCCAGGCGGAGCACCAGGGCGTCGCGGGTTCGGTGCCGATCCAGGGGAGGACCCAGGCGCACGCGCCCCAGGAGCATGGGGTTGATGGCCACGGTTGCGCCATCCTCGAAGGGCAGCAGCAGGAACTTGCCGCGGCGCCGCGCCCCTGCGAAGCGGCGGCCGGATAACTGCTCCGCCGGCTGGCCGCCCAGCAGGTTGCGCACCACGAGGGGCCGGCGCACCTCGGCCGCAGCGATGGCCACCCCCGCCAGGCGTGGGTCCAGGTATTCGCGGATGACTTCCAGGTCGGGTAGCTCGGGCATGGGAGCTACTCGCGCAACGGGCTGGCCACCCGCTCAAGATACTCCGTGGCCAGGGCGATGGTCATGGCGGTACGTTGCTCGCCGTCGACCATCCTGGCATCGTGTGGTTGGCTCACGCCGCCTCCTGCAACAATTCCTTTGAAGGAAATAGGCTAGTCCTCGGGCTGCACCAGGCAGATCATTCGAAAGCACTCGGCGTGGGCCATGCCCTTTTCCTTGCCCACCTCGGCGCTCCATTTCATGATGCGCTCCGTGGGGTCCCAATCGCCCATCTGGCTGGCGTGCTGCTTCAGGGCGGCAATCTTTCGGTCGATGGTCTTGGAGATGTCGATCCAGACGTTCGGCTCGTTGTTGCCATAGATGTACACCCGCTCCACGCGGTGCGGCTCGCCCTCCTCGGGCCAGAGGAGCGGCATGGCGCTGGCCGGCGCCACGGCGTCCAGGGCGGCCTGCCCGGCGGCGCGATGGTCCGGGTGGTTGATATAGTGGTCACCGGAGAAAAAGCGGCTGGGATCGCTGGTCAGGATCGCCTCAGGCTTTTGCCGGCGAATGGTGCGCACCAGGTCGCGGCGCAGCTCCAGGGTTGGCTGCAACAGGCCGTCGTCGTAGCCCAGGAAGTGCACCTCGCTGACGCCCAGGCTGGCGCAGGCTGCCCTTTGCTCGCTCCGGCGGATCTCGGCCAGGCGCTCGCGGGTCATTCCCGGCTCGTGGGAGCCCGCGTTGCCGTCGGTGCAGACCACGTAGCTCACGCGGCACCCGGCCTGCACCCAGGCGGCCAGGGTGCCCGCCATGGTAAATTCGGCATCGTCGGGATGGGCAATGATGACCATGGCCGACTGGGGTATGCCATTCTGTTCCACGATTTTACCTCGTCTCAGTAAGGTGATTCGGTCCCAATCTTACCACATCCAGGGCCGGGGTCGCAAGCCCGGCGTGGTGCTATTCTGCCAGACGCACGGTCAGGGCGCCCATGGCCTGGTTCACGGTCAGGTCCACCCGGTTCTCGGCGCCCTCATAGCCCGGCGACGTATAGACGTCGCCGTCTCGACGGTAACCAGCGGGCATGTTGCGGACGGCCAGGGCTGTGCTGGCCTGGATGCGTGCCTCCAGGCCATCGGGGATGACGACGACTGTCTCGCCGATGGCGCCGTCGACCGACGCTTCAAAGCGCCCCTCGGCCGGCAGCCGGACCTCGGCGCGACCCAGGCCAACTTCCACCTGTAGCCGCTCGAGCTGCAGGCCGCTGAGGTCGAGGATCGCCTCGCCGGCGCCGAGCTCCGCCTCCAGGTCCAGGACCGCCCCCGGGCTGAGACCCACGTCCCACAGGCGCCGGTCAAAGGCCCACGTGCCAAAGGGGACCCAGCTGACCTCGCCGGCCTCCAGCGTGTAGGTGGCGCGGGTCCCGCCTTCAAAGACCTGCTCCACCTCCTCGTTGCGGGTGCGATAGATGGTGCCCTGCACCAGGCTCGCCTCCTCGGGCAGCGCCTTCATCTGCAGGCGGCCGACAGCAGGCGAGACGACGACCTCGGCGCTGGTGGCTGCTCCCAACGGCTGCTGCACGTTCTCGGCCACCAGGCCGGCGCCTCCCGGCGCGACGTCGGCGCTGGCCAGCCACAGCGCGCCGGCCAGGACGCCGAGGACCAGGACGGCGGCCAGGAGCGAGCCCCAGACCGAGTGGCGGCCGAGGAGCAGGTCCAGGCCGGCGGCGATGAGGAGCACCGGCCAGAGCCGTATGATGCTCAGCCACACGCTCCATTCCAGGATACCCAGCGTGTTCAGCAGCAGCACGGCACCGATGGCGATGAGCAGGACCGGACCGAGGATGTTCACCCTTTCTCTTCTGGGTTCCCTCATGTTGTTCTCTCCTCCCGATTGCTGCTGCTATTCTACACGATGGAAGCGGAATGTCAAGACTGGCCGGGCACTTTTTGAGCCTTTCCAACGCGTTTTCGGTCTCAGCTCCGCCCGGGGGCCAGAGAAGCAATTTCGCCCGTTTGACGCCCGCCCGGGTGCATGCTAGAATGGCGACCATGGACACTGAGCGGAGGCGCAAGCTGGTGGCGTGGGCCGGGCTGGCGGTGGCGTTGCTCGCCGTGGCCCTGGTCGGGCTGATCCTGGTTTCCGGCAGCCTGTCGTTGGGCGTCCTCGGACCGCTGCGCCTTCTGGAGCACGACCCCGGAGCGGGCGAGGCCGGCATGCCGATGACGGCTCCTCTGCGTCTGCACTGGAGCGGCCCGTTGGATGCGGAGGGCATGGAGGGCCGGCTGCGGCTGGAGCCGGCGGTCGAGGGGCGGCTCGTCATGACAGGCCGCGATGCCCTCTTCTGGCCGCGGGAAGCCTGGAGCCCGGGGACGACCTACACGGTCACCGTAGAGGCGGGCGTGGCCGGCGAAGGGGGGCGCCGGTCGTCGGAGGAGCAGAGTTGGCAGTTCCGGGTGCGAGAGCCGAGGCTGCTCTACCTGGGTCGCACCGCGCCGGGCGACGGCCCCCGCCAGCTCTTCCTCGCCGAGCCGGGGGGCGGCGCGCCGCGCCAGTTGACGGCGCAGCCCCTGGGCCTGTGGGATTATGCGGCCCATCCACTGGGCGACTCGGTCGTCTATGCCGCCATGCGCGACGATGGCGGCAGCGACCTGTGGATCGTGCGGGCCGATGGCTCGGGAGACGCGCTGCTCCTGGCCTGTCCCGGCGAGGCGTGCCTGAACCCCACCTGGTCGCTCACAGCCGCGGGTGAGGCGGGGCTGGTGGCCTACGAGCGCCGGCCGTTGTGGGCCTCCGCCCCTAACCTGGATCCCCAGGCCGGGAGCCTGTGGCTCCTGGACGTGGAGGACGCCGAGACGTGGCCCCTGTTCGACTATGACGTGCCCCTCCACTCGCCCGCCTGGGCACCGCCCGTCGCGCCCGGAGGACAGGCATCGGCTGGGGGCCGCCTGGCCTATGCCAGCCCGACCCAGCCCGGCATCGAGGTCTATGACTTGACCACCGAAGAGCTGTTCCAGGTGGGGAACGAGTGGGGCAGCACCCCCGCCTGGTCTCCCGACGGCCGCAGCCTGGCCCTCTCCGAGTTGCTGCTGGCAGGCGAGTCGATGGTCGTCCACCTCTTTCGCGTGGACGTGGGCTCCGGGGAGGCGCTGGACCTCAGCGGCGAGGACAGCCTGGTGCAGGATGTGGGGCCGGCGTGGTCGCCGGGAGGTGGCTGGATCGCCTTCGGGCGGCAGTGGCTGGACGACGAGCGCTGGACGCCGGGCCGGCAGATCTGGCTGGTGCGCCCCGACGGCAGTGAGGCTTACCCCCTGTTGGAAGAGCCCACGGCCCATCACCTGGGTCTGGCCTGGCGGCCCGACGGCGGTGCCCTGGCCTACGCCAGCAGCGATCTCTCCCAGGGCAATCTGCCAGTGCCCGACGTCTCGGTCTGGGTCTATGACCTCCTCGCCCGCCGTCCCATGCAGGTGGCAGCCCAGGCTGTCTTGCCGCGCTGGCTGCCTTGATCTAACCCCCTGCCCCCTTCCCTGCAAGGGAAGGGGGAGAAAGACTCCCCGCGCCGGATTACGGGCATGATGGGCCGGATCGGCCGTGGAGTGATGCCTGGCGGCTCGCCTATGCGCAATTGACAGGGCAGGCGAATGCCGCTATACTGGACCCGCACGTACCTTTTTCGTTCACCTGATGGCGCTATGCGACTGAAGCACCTGGAGTTGCAAGGCTACAAAACCTTTGCGTCCCGCACCGAGTTTGTCTTTGACGGGGGCATTACGGCCATCGTCGGGCCGAACGGCAGCGGCAAGAGCAACGTCGCCGATGCCATTCGCTGGGTGTTGGGCGAGCAGACGTATCGCGTGCTGCGTGCCCGGCGCACGGAAGACATGATCTTTGCCGGGAGCGCGCTGCGGCCCCGCGTGGGCATGGCTTCCGCCTCGCTGGTCCTGGACAATGCCGACGGCTGGCTGCCCGTTGACTTTAACGAAGTGACCATCACCCGTCGCGCCTACCGCTCCGGGGAGAACGAATACCTGCTCAACGGCAGCCGCGTGCGGCTCCGAGACATCACCGAACTGCTGGCTACGTCGGGCCTGGCAAGGCGCACCTACACGGTCATCGGCCAGGGCCTGGTCGACGCCGTCCTCAGCCAGCGGCCCGAGGATCGCCGCCTGCTCTTCGAAGAGGCATCGGGCATTACCCTCTACCAATCCAAGCGCGCCGAGGCCCTGTCGCGCCTGGACGAGACGCGGGCCAACCTTCTGCGCGTGAACGACATCGTCAACGAGATCGCGCCCCGGCTGAATCGCCTGGAGCGCGAGGCCGATCGCGCCGAGCGCCACTCGCTCCTCTCCCGCCAGCTCGAGGGGCTGCTGCGCACCTGGTACGGCTATCGCTGGCGCGAGGAGCAGATTACCCTCCAGCGCACGCGCGACGCCCTCAACCGCCGGGAGTTGAGCCTCTCGCGCCGTCGGCAGGCGCTGGACGAGCTGGACGATAAAGTGGCCCGCCTGCGCTCGGCCCAGAGCCAGGTGCGCGAAAAGCTGGGCCAATGGCACCGCGAGAGCGCCGGCCTCCACCGCAACATGGAGGAGGTGCAGCGCGACCTGGCCGTCTGGCAGGAGCGAGCCCGGTTGTTGGCCCGCCGGGGCGACGAGCTGCAGGCCGAGATGGCCGACCTGGCGGGCCGATTGCAGGCCGCCACCGAGGCCGTGCAGGCTGCGGAGAAAGAGCTGGCCGACTGCCACGTTGCCTGGCAGGAAAAAGATGCCCTGGTCGCCGAGGCGCAGGCCGGACTGGATGCCCACGAAAGGGCGCGCCGCGACCTTTCGACGCAGATGGCCCGTGCCCAGGCCCGCGTCCAGGATCTTGGCGCGGAGGTGACCGACCGGCGGAACCGCCTGGCCCAGCTCGAGGAGCAGCGCGCTGCCCAGGAAAAGGAGCGGGCCGAGCACCACGCGGCCCTGGCAGCCAACGAAGCCCGGGCGGGCGAACTGGCGGCCGCCGCCCGGGAGCTGAAGGACCGGCAGGCTGCCCTCAAGGTCAAGGACGAGGCGCTGGCGGCCGAAGCGACCAGCCTCGACGCCTCGCTGGCGGCGGCCCAGGCACGCCGCGCCGAGCTGGAAGCCGAGCTTGCCGGCGCCCGCCAGGAGACCGACCGCCTGCGATCCCGCTACGATCTCCTGGGGCGGCTGCGGGCCGAGGGCGAGGGCCTGCATGCCGGTGTCCGGGCAGTCCTCCAGGCAGTCGAGAAGGGGCACGACGGTGGCGGCGCCCGGCGCGAGCAGCGCGCCAGGAGTTTCGGCCCGCGGCTTGGGGGCATCCTGGGCACCGTGGCGCAGCACGTCCACGTGCCGCCCGAGTACGAGGTAGCCATTGAGGTCGCCCTGGGGGGCCACTTGCAGGACCTGGTGGTCGAGTCGTGGCCCGACGCCGAGGCGGCCATCGCCTATCTGCGCCAGGGCCAGCGGGGCCGGGCCACCTTCCTGCCCCTGGACACCGTGCGGCCGGGCTCCCGGCTGGAGCTGCCGGGCGGAGAGGGGGTCCTCGGCGTCGCGTCCGACCTGGTGCAGTCGGAGGCTCGCCTGGGGCCCGTCGTCGAGATGCTGCTGGGCCGGACGGCGGTGGTGCGCGATCTGAAGGCCGCCAGGCGCACCTTTGACCGGCTGCGGGGTGGCTTTCAGATCGTCACCCTTGCCGGCGAGGTGCTGCGCTCCAGCGGCACGGTGACGGGGGGCGAGGGCAGGGGACAGGCCCAGGGCCAGGTGTTGGCCCGCGAGCGCGAATGGCGCGACCTGCCGGCGCGGATCGAGGAGGCGTCGGCCCGGGCCGCCGAGCTTCTGCGCTCCCTCGAAGCGATCAGGGAGGGCGAAAGGCAGGCGCGCGAGGCGCGGGACGACCTGGAGGGGCGCCGCCGCGAGGGCGAGGCGGCGGCTGCCGCGCTGCAACGGGAGGCGGCCGACCTCGAGGGCGAGCTGACGCTGCTGGGCCGGCAAAGCGCGTGGCGCCAGGAGCAGATCGCCCAGGTGGATGCCGCCGCGGTTCGCCGGGAGCAGCGGGCAGAAACCTTGCGGACCGAGCTGGAGACCCTGGCCGCCGAAAAGGAGGCCGGCGAGGCACGGGCGGCCGCCCTGCGAGGCGAGTTGGAAGCCCTGCCAGGCGAGGCGCTCTACCGCCAGCTCTCGGAGGCCAAGACCGCCGCGGCCGTCTCGCGGGGTGTATGGGAGCACCGCCAGGCGGCCCTCGACGGCGCACGAGACCGTCAGCGGCAGCTCCAGGCGGAGCAGGTCGCCAAGGAGCAGCGCATCGCCGACCTTCAGAAAGAGCGGGAACTCCTGGCCGGCCAGATCCAGGAGCGAGCGGCGCGGGAGACGGTTGTCCAGGGCTGGCTATCGGCCCTCGCGGACAAGATCGAGCCCGCGGAGGCCGAGGTCGCGCGCCTGGAAGCCGAGCGCGAGGAGCTTGAGGGCCAGGAGACACTGCTGCGCGCCCGCCTGCGGCAGGCAGAGAGCAGCCACTCACAGGCGCTCGTCGCCCACAGCCGCCAGGAGGATCAACTGGAGCGACTGCGCAGGCAGATCCTGGACGACCTGGGCCTGGTGGAGATGGAGCCCACCGAAGGGCTGGCCGAGCAGCGGCCCTTGCCCCTTGGCCAGATGGTCTCCGAGCTGCCCGCCGTCGAGGTGCTGCCCGAAGGGCTCGAGGAAGAGATCCACCAGATCAAGGCCCAGATCCGGCGCATGGGAGCCGTGAACCCCAACGCGCCGGAGGAATACGCCGAAGTGCTCGACCGCTACACGTTCCTCAGCACCCAGGCCACCGACCTCGAGGAAGCGGCCCTCAGCCTGCGCGAGGTGATTGCCGAGCTCGACGAGGTGATGCGCCGTGAGTTTGCCGCCACGTTCAAAGAGATCGCGGCCCGCTTCCGCGAGAACTTCAGTCAGCTTTTCGGTGGGGGGACAGCCCGCCTGATACTGACCGATCCCGAGGACATCAGCCAGACGGGCATCGAGATCGTTGCCCGGCCGCCGGGCAAGCGCCAGCAGACCCTGTCGCTCCTCTCGGGCGGCGAGCGATCGCTCACCGCCGTGGCTCTCATCTTTGCCGTCCTGGCCGTCAGCCCGCCGCCGTTCTGCGTTCTCGATGAGGTCGACGCCATGCTCGACGAGGCCAACGTGCGGCGCTTTCGCCAGGCCCTGGAAGCCCTGAGCCAGCAAACCCAGTTCATCCTCATTACCCATAACCGCGGCACCATCGAGGCGGCCAACACCATCTATGGCGTCTCCATGGGTGACGACAGCGCTTCGCAGTTGATCTCGTTGCGCCTCGAAGGCGATCGCATCGCCGCGCCCGACGGCTCGACCGTCCAACTCAAGGCCGGCTAACCGCTCTCCCTTTCTCCCGTAGGGCAGGCTGCCATCAGGCGCCGGGGCGGGCAGCTCGTCCGTCTTAAGCGGGCAGTTGTCCCTCGGCTACCAGGTCCCGAAGGCCTGTATCGGTATAGCCCAGTGCTTCGGCGATGCGCTGCGAGGCTTCGTTCTCCTCGTCGACGGTGTAGATGGGCCGCACGCGCTGCTCGAGGAGGGCTGCGGTGCAGGCCGAGACCACCGAGCGCCCCCAGCCTCGCCCCCGCCCGCTGGGGTGGACGTAGACAAAGATCTCGGCAAATGCCGGAGAACGCCAGTTGATGCCGGCCATGGCCATAACCTGGCCCTGGGACTCGATCTGAAAGCGTATCGTCCCTTCCGCCTCGGCTATGCGCTGCACCAGGACGTTGATGATGGGCTGAAAGCGAGAGGGGTCCAGGACGTACAGGCGGGTCAGCGCCGACTTGGTTACGTGGAGGTGGTCGCGCACGGCAGAGGCGAGCCGGACGGGCGCGATGACCTGGTAGGGGCGGTTGGCAGCCAGGGCCTCTCCCAGGAGGGCCCCTACTGCTTCTGGCCCGGGCGCGCGCAGCGTGACCAGGGGGCGAAACAGGTCGGCGCCGGTCTGGGCGACGACCAGGAAGCCGTCCACCTTGCCCTGGGCATCGCGATGCAGGGCCAGGCGCGTGCGCCGCGGATCGTGCCACAGGGCATAGTAGCTGGCCAGGGCGTCGGCCGGGTCGCCCGGCGACAACAGGGGCCGGATCAGGCGTCGCTTTTCATTCAGCTCGTTCAGATCTTGAAAGTCCAACCTGTTCCGCCTCCGTGAGGTGGCCGGCGGGGGGTGCACGCCGGCAGGCGGCAGAGAGGGGCGGCCCGGAATCCGCCCCGTTTGCCCGAAAATCCGACTTTTACAGGGTGATGGTCGATTCCGGCGTGAGCAGGGTTTTCATGTAGTTGGCGCGCTCGAAAGCCATGGGGTCGGCGACGGCCTTTTGGCTCAGGCTGCCCTTCATCTGCGCCAGCGACTCGTACTCGTGCTCTTCCATCCACAAGGTCATGCCGTTGATCAGATCCGAAATTCTGCCGATGCCTTCCCGCAGCAGTAGCGAGCAGACGTGGGCCACGTCGGCGCCGGCCATGATGGCCTTCAGCGCATCCTCGGGGGTGTGGATGCCCGTGGTCAGTGCCAGGGAGGCGCCCACGTGCCCGTAGAGGATGGCGATCCAGCGCAGAGGCAGCCGCATCTCGGACGAGCGGCTCAAGACCAGGTTGGGGCGCACTTCCAGCGCCTCGATGTCGAGATCGGGCTGGTAGAAGCGGTTAAAGAGCGCCAGGCCATCGGCGCCCTCCGCGTCCAGCATGGAGGCGACGTGGGGCAGGGCGCTAAAGTAGGGGCTGAGCTTCATGGCCACCGGGATAGAGACCTGATCCTTGACCCTCCGCAGGATCTTGACGTACATATCCTCGACGTCGTAGCTCATCAGGCCAAAGTCGGTGGGGATCCAGTAGACGTTCAGCTCCACGGCATCGGCGCCGGCCTCCTGGAAATGGCGGGCATACGACACCCAGCCTCCCGGGGTGACGCCGTTCAGGCTGGCGATGATGGGAATGTCGACGGCCTTCCTGGCCTGGCGAATGTGCTCCAGGTACTCGTCGGGCTCGCGGCGATAGTCCTCCATGGGCGGGAAGTAGGTGAGGGCTTCGTAAAAGCTCTCGGTGCCCCGCTCCAGGTAGTAGGCCAGCGCCTCGGCTTCCGTCTCGATCTGCTCCTCGAAGAGGGAGTGGAGCACGACGGCTGCCGCCCCCGCGTCCTCCATCTGTTTGATCTTGACCAGGTCCGCAGAGAGTGGCGACGCTGAGGGGACGATGGGGTTCTTCAAGCGGATGCCCATGTAGGTGGTTGCCAGATCTACCATTCTCACGTTCCTTTCTGTCCGTCGGGGTCCGGGCATACGGCAGCCAGGACGCTTGCCGTATGCCCGGACTCTCAGAATTCAAGGCTCCAGACGGCTCTATGAGCCGTAATCGAACGAGGCCATTTGCTCGTACATACGCCAGCGGGCCTCGACGTCCTGCTGGAGGAGCTGGATGAGCTGCTCCGCCGCCTCTGGGTCCGACTGGGTGAGCATCTTGAACCGGGTCTCCTGGTAGGCGTAATCCCGGACGGGGATCTTGGGCGCCTTGGAGTCGAGCTGCAGCGGGTTCAGGCCCTGCGCCGCGCGGCGCGGGTCGTAGCGGTAGAGGACCCAGGCGCCCGAGTCGACGGCCGCCTTTTGCTGGTCAAAGCCACGGCGCATGTCGAGGCCCTGAGCGATGCAGTGGCTGTAGGCGATGACCATGCTGGGGCCGTCGTACGATTCGGCCTCGATAAGGGCCTTGACCGTCTGCGCGTCGCTGGCGCCCATGGCAATCTGGGCGACATAGATGTTGCCGTAGGTCATGGAGATCATGCCCAGGTCCTTCTTGGGCAGGCGCTTGCCGCCAGCGGCAAACTTGGCCACCGCGGCACGGGGCGTCGCCTTGGACATCTGCCCGCCGGTGTTGGAATAGACCTGCGTGTCGAGGACCAGGACGTTGACGTTGCGACCCGATGCCAGGACGTGATCCAGCCCGCCGTAGCCGATGTCGTAGGCCCAGCCGTCGCCGCCCAGGATCCAGACGGAGCGCTTGACCAGCATATCGGCCACGCTGCGAAGCTGGGCTGCCTGGGGGCTATCCACCCCGGCGAGCCTGGCCTGTAGCTCGGCGACGCGGGCGCGTTGCTCGGCAATGTCGGCCTCGCTCTCCTGCACGGCGTTCAGCAGGCCGTCGGCCAGCTCGCCGCCGATGGCATCGCGCATGGCTTCCACCAGCTCGCGGGCGTATTCGGCCTGCTTGTCGATGGTCAGCCGGAAGCCAAAGCCGAACTCGGCATTGTCCTCGAAGAGGCTGTTGGACCAAGCCGGGCCCCGGCCCTCGGCATTCTTGGCCCAGGGTGTCGTCGGCAGGTTGCCGCCATAGATGGACGAGCAGCCCGTAGCGTTGGCAATGATGGCTCTGTCGCCAAAGAGCTGGCTCAACAGCTTGACGTAAGGTGTCTCGCCGCAGCCGGCGCAGGCGCCCGAGTACTCGAACAGGGGCCGCAGCAACTGCGAGCCCTTGACCGAATTAATCTTGGCCTGCGTGCGGTCAAAGTCGGGAATGTTCAGGAAGTGGGCATAGTTGTCCCGCTCGGCCAGGCGCCGCGGCGGCTGGGGCTGCATGTTGATGGCCTTGCGCTTTGGCTCGGTCTTGTCCTTGGCGGGGCAGACCTCCACGCACAGTCCGCAGCCTGTGCAGTCTTCCGGCGCCACCTGGATGGTGGCCACCATGCCGTCGTATTCCTTGCCCCGCGCGGGCGCCGACTTGAACGTCTCGGGTGCGCCTTCCAGGTGCTTGGGGTCATAGATCTTGAAGCGGATGGTGGCGTGGGGGCAGGCGATGGCGCACTTGGCGCATTGGATGCAAATGTCGGGCTCCCACACCGGGATCTCCAGGGCGATGTTGCGCTTTTCCCACTGGGTGGTGGCCGAAGGGAAGGTGCCATCGATGGGCATCTTGGACACCGGCAGCGTGTCGCCCTTGCGCGCCATGATGGTGGCCGTCACTTCCTGGACGAACTCGGGAGCCTCGGGCGAGACCACGGGCGGCATCTCGATCTGGCTCGAGACCTGGTCCATCACCTCGACGCGGAACAGGTTGGCCAGGGTCGTGTCCACGGCTGCATAGTTCTTTTGCACAACGGCCTCGCCGCGCTTGCCATAGGTCTTCTTGATGGCGTACTTGATGGCCTCTATGGCCTCCGCCCTGGGCAGCACCTTCGACAGGGTAAAGAAGGCGGTCTGCATGATGGTGTTGATGCGCACCCCCATACCCGTTTCCTTTGCCACGCGGTAGGCGTCGATGACATAGAACTCGAGCTGCTTGTCGAGAATGCTCTGCTGCACCGTCCTCGGCAGCTTGTCCCACACCTCGTTGGGGCCGTAGGGTGCGTTCAGGAGGAACGTGGCGCCCTGCTCGGCGTTCTGCAGCACGTCGAACTGCTCCAGGAAGACGAACTGGTGACACGCCACAAAGTTGGCCGAGCTGACAAAGCACGGCTGCCTTATGGGCCGCGGTCCGAACCGCAGGTGCGAAACCGTGACCGTGCCGGCCTTGCGCGAGTCGTATTCAAAGTAGCCCTGGGCATAGTTGGGCGTGTCCTCGCCAATGATCTTGATGCTGTTCTTGTTGGCGCTGACCGTGCCGTCGGAGCCCAGGCCGTAGAACAAGGCGCGGACCACGTCGCTCGACTCGACGTTGAACGCCGGGTCGTAGTCGATGCTGGTCATGGTCACGTCGTCGATGATGCCCACGGTAAAGTGGTTCTTGGGCTGCTCCTTGGCCATTTCGTCCAGGATGCCCTTGACCATGGCGGGGGTGAACTCCTTGCTCGACAGGCCATAGCGCCCGCCGATAACACGCACAAAGCGGCCCGTTTCCGCCATGGCCGTCACCACGTCCTGGTAGAGGGGCTCGCCCAGGGCGCCCGGCTCCTTGGTGCGGTCCAGCGTGGCGACGATCTTGACCGAAGCTGGCAGCGCTTCGGCCAGGTGCCGGGCGCTGAAGGGCCGGTAGAGGCGAACCTTGATGAGGCCGACCTTCTCGCCGCGCTCCACGAGATAATCAATGGTCTCGTGGGCCAGCTCGGCGCCCGAGCCCATGATGATCAGCACACGCTCGGCGTCGGGGGCGCCCACATAGTCAAAGAGCTTGTACTGCCGGCCGGTAAGGCCCGCGAACCTGTCCATGGCTTCCTGCACAACGTCGGGCATCTGCAGGTAGAAAGGATTGACCGTCTCACGGGCCTGGAAAAAGACGTCGGGGTTCTGGGCCGTGCCGCGGATGAAGGGCCTTTCCGGGTTCATGGCCCGCGCACGGTGAGCCAGAACCAGGTCGTCGTCGATCATGGCCCGCATGTCATCCATGGTCAGCAACTCGACCTTGTTGATCTCGTGGCTGGTGCGAAAGCCGTCGAAAAAGTGGACGATGGGCACGCGTGCCTTCAGGGTGGCGGCCTGGGCGATGAGGGCCATGTCCATCACTTCCTGGGGCGAGTTGCTGGACAGGATGCCCCAGCCCGTGGATCGTACGGCCATGATATCGCTGTGATCGCCAAAGATGGACAATGCATGCGAAGCCAGGGTACGCGCCGTAACGTGAAATACGGTGGGCGTCAGCTCACCGGCGATCTTGAACATGTTGGGGATCATCAGCAGCAAACCCTGGGACGCGGTGAATGTCGTCGTCAGGGCGCCGGTCTGCAGTGCACCGTGCACGGCTCCCGAAGCGCCTCCCTCCGACTGCATCTCGGCGACCAGGGGTACTGTTCCCCAGATATTCTTTTCCCCGCCAGCGGTAAAGGCATCGGCGTGCTCGCCCATAGGGCTGGAAGGGGTAATTGGGTAGATGGCGATGACCTCGTTTACCTTGTGGGCTACGTAGGCCGCGGCTTCGTTGCCATCTATGGTCACCATCGTTCTTTCTGCCATAGAAACCTCCCTGAAACTTTTATCCGAGCGGTGTGGAGAGCGCTCCAAAAAATCAGGCGCCAGGCCAATGAGCCTGGCGCGTGTTAACCACTCTTTTTTCCCGCGGGCAGTTTCTGCAAAGAAACTACGCGTCGCTCACAAGCGTAGCGATTATAGCACAGCGGTATGCGTTTGTCAAAGGGTGTACAAACTCTGACCCGAGGCGCTTATGGCCGGTACCTGCGCACCCGGCGCTCGAACTGCCGCTGGCAGTCCATGCACATCGTGGCCTCGGGCAGAATCTCGAGTCGCGCCGGATCGATGCGCTGGCCGCAGCTCTCGCAGATGCCATAGGTGCCGCGATGCGCCGACTGGATGGCACGCTCCACGGACTCGAGCTTGGCCTGAAGCCGCTGGATCAACGCCCACGTCTTCTCGCGCTCGTACGCGTCGACGTCGGCTTCGTCGGCGGACGGCTCCGCCATGCTGCGCAGATCCCTCCGAAGACCCTCTATGTCTTCGAGGAGTTCCTCTCGCGTTTCCTGCAATCTTGTAATGTCCAGGTCTTGTTGCTCAATCGCGCTTGTCATCACAAAGGTCTCTCTCCTACATGATACAAGGGGTGCCGGTCGATGCGAGAATATACCACAGTTTGATGAGACCGTCAAATATGCAAGAGATCGTGATCAACAATGTTGTAGGGCGCATCATGTGCCGCACTGGCGGACCGCGGGCCGTTTGCCCTCTCTGCAGACCCGTGGTACAATGTATTTCCGGCTTTCGCACCGTTTGTGCGTCAAGCTGCAGATGCGCTCTGTCGCAGAAAAAGGAGAATCGCGGATGAAGATCGAGCCGTTTGCCCTGGAACGTTGGATGACGACCTACGAAACGCGCGTCCACTACGACATTGCCGAAAGCGGCATCTTTCCCCTCAGCCTCCAGGAGCTGTTCGCCATGCAGCCGGCCGGCGAGGGGGAGCAAACACTCCAGGAGCTGCTGGACCTGCGCCTGGGCTACAACGAGGCCAATGGCACCCTCGCCCTCCGCGAGTTGCTGGCGGGCACCTACGAGAGCTGCGGTCCGGAGAACATCCTGGTCACCACCGGCGCAATCGAGGCCAACTTCTTGTTGTTCAACGTTCTCCTCAGCCCGGGCGATCACGTGGTGGCGCCCTTTCCCGCGTACCAGCAGCTTTATAGCGTTCCCCGTGCCGTGGGCTGCGACGTAGACCTGTGGCGCATCCGTCCCGAGACGGGCTTTGCCTACGACGTGGACGACCTGGAGCACCTCTTGCGCCCCACGACGCGCCTCATCGTCGTCAACTCGCCCCACAATCCCACAGGGGCGGTTCTCTCGGCGGCCGACCTGGAGCGCGTCTATCGCCTGGCCGAGTCGGTGGGCGCCACCGTCATGAGCGACGAGGCCTATCGCTGGCTGGTCATCCCGGGCGGCGAGGAGCTGCCGCCGCCGGTCTACAACCTGGGACCCCTGGGCATCAGCGTCGGCACCCTGTCCAAGCCCCTGGGGCTGCCGGGCCTGCGCATCGGCTGGATCGCCGCCCCGGCGGACCTGGTGGCCCGCTGCTGGGCTACGAGGGACTATGTGTCGCTGAGCCCGGGCAAGCTGAACGACGCGCTGGCCCGGCTGGCGCTCGAGCACCGCGAGGGCGTGTTCCGGCGCAACGCGGGCATCATGACCGCCAATCTCGCCGCCGCCAACGCCTGGATCGAAGAGCACCGCGAGCTGGTCTCCTGGACGCCGCCGCGGGCCGGGCTGTTGGCTCTGCTGCGCTACAATCTGGACATTCCCTCCTACGACCTGGCCAACCGGCTGGCCGAGGAGTACAGCGTCATGCTGGCGCCCGGTGCCGCCTTTGGCGTCGAGGGCCATTTGCGGATCGGCATCGGGCAGGATCCGCCGGTCTTTGCTGCCGGGCTGGAGGCTACCAGCCGCTGCTTTGCCGACCTCCAGTCCTCAGGCGTGGGGCTTGCCAGTCCATAGAGGGCTGCACGGCGGCATTGCCCGGCCTGGCTATTCCGTGGAACAGAGGGTACCGTGATCGCCAACAGCGAGGAGACGAGCTACCAGCTTTCGGCGGAAGATCAGGTGCAGATGCTGCGCCGCTTGATGCTCTATTGGGACGGCCAGTGGTTCCTGAAGGCGGTGGACGCCTTTGGCTTGGACGCGGCCGTGTCCCTCAACGCCCGGGTGCGTGCTTCCTTCGGGCGCATCGAGATGCGCCTGCTGCTCAAAGCCCTGGGCAAGGAGCAGGCCGATGACCTGCCCGATGCCATGCACATGGTCGATCTGTACACCCGGGTCTTCATGGGCAAGTCCATCCGGGCAGAGTTCGTGGCGGTGGGCGAGGACCGGTCACAGGTGATCGTGCGGCGTTGCCCGGCCTACGAAGGTGCCAAGCTGGCCGCCCTGCCGCGGCAGGATCAAAGCTGCGTGGCGTGTGAGGGTCTGTGGAGTGCCTGGCTGGAGACCCTGTTGCCCGGGGCACACCTCACCGTTCATTATCCGCTGCGCCAGGGAAAGGGAGACAAGGTGTGCAGCTTTCTCATTACCATGACCGCCGGCCCTCGGGAGGCCTCGCCCGAGCAGGATGCGCCAGCAGGAGACGCGGACGAGGCTGAGCCTGGCGCTCAGGCCGGCCCGGATTGAATCGACTCGACCAGCACCGTGAGGAGGATGATCGATGTTCATCGCCAAGGATTATGACCTGCACCTTGAGGCCCCCGGCTGCGAGCCGGGTGCCGAGTACTGGAACGCCACCGCCCACTTTCGGGAGGATCTGAGCCCGGTGTTCCCCTATCTCAACGCCCTGTGGAAAGACGCCATCTATAACGCCGCGGCGCAGCAGATCACGTGGCGGTTCGGAGGCCGGGCCGTGGCCCTCAAGGACACCGAGATCACCATCAGCAACTTGCCCGACCGGGACACGGCCACCATCGAGCTGGAAAAGATCATTTCCGAGATCAATCGCATCTGGATGGATCGCGAGAACCTGGAGCCGCTTTATACCCCTCGCAAGCGCCTGGTAGCCATGGAGATCTACCAACTGCTGCCCGGAACCAACTGCAAGGCTTGCGGCCAGGCCTCCTGCTTTGGCTTTGCCGGGAAGCTCACCGTGGGTGAAGTGGACATCCGCGACTGCACCCCCCTCTTTGCCTCCGAAGAGTACGCCGCCAAGCGCGAGGCCCTGCTCTCCATGCTCGAGCAGGCAGGGTAGCCTCAGGCGCGATCCGGTCCGTTGGGTCCTCCCCTCGCAGGGGAGGGGAGTGCCCCCCTTCCCGTGTCGGGAAGGGGGGTGGGGGGTTAGGTTCCCCTGCGTACGGAGAGGAGCACAATGCCTCGCCCGTGCAGGTGGCGGAGCAACCCGATGAGCGCCGACTGATCCGCCTGGATGGAAAACAACCTCGAAGCTGGTCCCTCCCGTACGAGGGTCATGTGCAGCGGGCTCAGGGTGTTGAGCTCCTGTTCGGTCACTTGGTCCCTCACTTCGATCTGGTACATGCAGAGATCGTCCATCCATCCTCTCCCGGTGCCGGCTAGCGCCTGGGGCTCGGGACGGGCAGCCAATTCGCCGCCGGGGCCGGCGCCTTGCCCTGCTGTTGGGCGTCGCGGACAAGGCCAGCACCGATTGTCAGGAACATGAGCCCGAAGGCGGAGCCAATCAACCCAAAGACCACGAGCTCCGGGTCGGCGATGCCTACGAAATGGTCGAGCAGGATGGTGCCGGGGAACAATCCGAGCCAGGCGATGAGGCTGCCGGCGTAGAGCCAGGGCCAGGCCACGCTGAGCCCGCGGCCGACGCCCGCGGGCAGATGGGCCCGCAGCCAGGGAAAGGAAGCGTGAAGCCGGCTGGCGGTGGCGGCGACGATGAACCCGATGAGGGGCGGTCCGAAGCCGGCGCCTGCCACGAGCATCGCCGTCGACAGCAGGGCCAGGTACAGGCCGGTGTGCCGCCCTGGAACCCGAAGCACCACCCACAAAAAGATCAGTGAGAGCAGAATGGCCAGGATGCCCGTCACCAAGAAATTGGGGATGATCGACATCGCCGGCTCGCCGTTCAGGATCTCGAACAGCTCAGAACCGGGCCACGAAGAAAAGACCATCGTCGCCGGGGCAGTGTTGCCCTGCAGCACCGCGCCGAGGCCGTGCTCGATGCCCATGATGCCGGTGAGGGCGCCGTAGGTGGAAACCGCGGCTCGTGTTGCCTTGTTCATCGCCCTCCCTCCTTACGCGGCCAGGCCCGGCCGGAGCCGGGACGCCAGCTCGCCTGCCCAGGACTGGATGGCTGCCCAATCCCGGACGTCGCTGGCGGGCTGGCCGTGGAGCGGGCTCGCGGGCAGGGCTGCGAGGAGGCGATCGGCGAGGCGCAGTCGGGCCGGGTCATACTTCCCGCCAAACAGCTCCCGGGCCACGGGTGCCAGCGACGGATAACGGGCCAGCTCTCCGTCGAGCATCTCGCGGGCAGCGCGCCAGTCTTCGTCCGCCGTGGGGCCGCTGAGGGGGCCAAGGGCAAAGACCGCCACCGGCCGCTCGGCGAGGGCCCCGGCGTGTTGGGCCAGGAAACGCTGCGCGTCCTTCTGCAGGTGGCCGATATAAAGGGGTGCCCCCAGGACGACGGCGCTGTAGCGCGTGAGGGTCTCCACTTTTCGCATGTGCTGCACGTCCACCGCAAGCCCTCGTTCTCGCAGTGCCGCCGCGACGGCCTCGGCGACTTGCTGCGTCGAACCGTAACGGGTGGCATAGGCCACCAGGATAGAATCCGGCATGATATCCTCCTTCTCCAACTCTTACCCCGCAGTATACGACAGTCCGGGGTGCCTGTCACTGCCCGAAGGGAGTATCTTGCGGGCGACGTGAAAGACGAGGGAGGTGTACGAAAGTACACCTCCCTTGGACCTTGCCAGAAGGCAGCACACGCCGCTGCCCCGTCCCTGTTGGGATCAGAGGTCTGCCGGCAGGATGCCCAGTTGGCGTGCGCGGGCAACCGCCTGGGTGCGGCTGCTGACGCTCAACTTGCCAAAGATGTTGCTCGTGTGCTTTTTCACCGCGCTCACGCTGATGACCAACCCGTCCGCTATGGCCCGGTTGGAATCGCCGGCGGCGATGAGCGCCAGTACTTCGAGCTCTCTGGGGGTGAGGGGCTCCGCCAGGCCCGCCCCCTGCCCGCCAGGAGCCGCGGCCCCCGGAGGAAAAGCGGCCAGCAGCTCGCGGGCGTATTGCCGGAGCTCCTCGGCCGCCGCCGGGCGCTGCGCTACGGCTTCCAACAGCGGGACGAGGTCCGGGCCCTGCTCCCCAAAGTACAGCACATAGCCTTCCGGCTCGGCGAGGGCCAGGGCAGCCTCGAAGGCCTCCAGGGCAGCGGATGTTACGATCCCGTTGTTCTGGCGCAGCGCCGCCAGCGCCCGGATCAGATGGACGTCCATCATGCGGCCCGCATGCCCGCCCGACTCGGCCGTGGCCTGGAGGGCCTCCGCCACCTCGAGGGCGCGCTCGATCTCGCCACGGCCGAGGAGGGTGCGCGCCAGGATGGACTGGACGTCTTCGACGAGGAGCGCGGGGAGCCGGACCGCCGCCGGCGCGCCGCCGAGCACCCCGGCCCAGGCTAGGGCCACGTCTGCCGCCTCGTGGGCACCGGCCAGGGCCTGCCAGCCAGGCGCGGAAGCCTCCGGGTCGTCGCCACGGGCATCCTGGAGCGCGCGGGCTCCACGCAGGCGCGCGTGGACGGCGGGGGCGATGGTAACGTTGACCAGCCCTACCTGGCCGCAGAGGGCCATAGCCTGTTCCAGGCAGCTCTCTGCCGCTTGCAGGTCGTTCCGCTCCAGGTAGATGCCCGCCATGCCTGAGGTGCCCTGACACGCCAGCGATGTGCCATCTTCCCCGGCTGGTTGCCCCAGGTCAATCATTGACTGGTAGTAGCGGGCGGCCTGCCACAGCCGGCCGTAGTTGGCCTGCCCCATAGCCTGAACTATAGTCACGTGGGCGACAAGGGCATGATTGCCGGCGGACAGGGCCAGTTCCAGGCAGGCGTCATAGTGCCGCCTGGCCCTTTCGCCGTCGCCCTCCAGCAGGCATGCGACAGCGAGGGCCGAATGGGCACGGGTGCGTGTCGCCACGTCTCCCTCGCCGGCGGCAGCCAGCTCGCCTTCGGCCCAACGGATTGTTCGCCCGGTGTTGCCCGTCAGGGCGACGAAATGGCACAGGGCGACCATCAGCTCCACTCGGAGCCGCTCGTCATCCGGCGACGGCCGCGGGCCACCGACGGATGCGTGATCCTGGGCGTAGGGTTCCCTGCCTTCCACCAGGTCGAGCCAAGCGCGGTGGATGCTCAACAGGGGATGGGTGCAGAAGGCGGACACGGGCAGGGCGCGCAGCCAGGCCCCAAAGGCCTGCACCCGGCCCGCCTCCATCGTGCTGCGCGCCATCTGCTCCACGCAGGCACTCGCCCGCTCATAGTCCTTGCCCTCCAGTGCGTGCTGGACGGCATCCTCGAGGAAGCCATTCTGCGCCAGCCAGTCGCTGGTCAGGCAGTGCAGGCGCCGGATCTCGTCCTCGCTCACGGTCTGGCGCAACCGGTTGGCCAGCAGGTCGGCGAACAGGTGATGATAGCGATACCATTGCCCCTCGTCGTCCAGGGGGATCAAGAACAGGTTGGCCCTCAACAATCGCTCCAGAACGAGCCGGCCGTCGCCCCGCCCGGTGACCGCATCACACAGATCGCCTCGCAGCCGGTCCAGGATCGACGTCTGCAGCAGAAAGCCGAGGATCTCTTCCGGCTGCCGGCCCAGGACTTCTTCGCTCAGGTAACTGAGGATAAAGCGATTGCTGCCGCTGAGGGCGGCGATAAAGGCGGAAGGGTCGGCGTGGTGGCGCACCGAGAGCCCGACGAGCTGCAGCCCCGCGATCCAGCCCTCGGTCCGCTCGGCCAGCAGCGAGACGTCGGTCGGCGAGAGGCCGAGGCCCATCACCTCATTCAGAAAGCGGCCGGCATCGGGGGTTGTGAAGCGCAGGTCGGCTGCCCGGATCTCGGTCAACTGGTTGTTGGCCCGCATCCGGGCCAATGGCAGAGATGGATCTTCGCGGGTGAGGAGCATCAGGTGCAACGCCGGAGGTGGGTTGGCCACCAGCTTTTCCAGGGCCTCGAGGATAGCAGGCGCCTGCACATGGTGAAAATCATCCAGGACCAGCAAGCAGTGGCCGTCCCACGCCTGGAGATCGTCGGCCAGGATGGCAGTGACAACCTCGCCGGGGGGCGGCGGCCCCGACTGGAGGACGGCCTGGACATCGCGGCCCAGGCGGTGGTCCACCTGTTGCAGGGCGGCGACGAGATAGGCGAAAAAGCGCCGGGGGTCGTCGTCCGACGGATCGAGGGACAGCCAGGCCACTGACCAACCCTCCAGGGAGCCGGCCCAGTCGGCGGCACAGGTCGTCTTGCCGAACCCGGCCGGTGCCGAGACGAGGGTGATGTGCCTACCGGAGGCCAGGCCCTCGTTCAGGCGGCGGGCCAGGCGCGGGCGAGCGACCCGGTTGGGCGGGAGCGTGGGCGGCCGCAGCTTGGTCGCCAACAGCCTGGACATTGCTCCTTCGCTCATATCGCCGTCCTTCGTCTGCCGCCCCTGGCCTGTGGTGCGTTGCTCGAACTCGTTGCCAATCACCGCCAGCCCCTATTGTAGCAT
The DNA here is from genome assembly GCA_034428935.1 of Anaerolineae bacterium. Classification (GTDB taxonomy): domain Bacteria; phylum Chloroflexota; class Anaerolineae; order JAAYZQ01; family JAAYZQ01; genus JAAYZQ01. Next base: position 30,797 of record DAOUHB010000067.1, read on the forward strand.
CACTTCCGCGTCCGGGCAAGCAGGTTGAATCAGGGATGGCCTGGGCCTCCTGGCCGGCAGCCTTCCGCCCTTACTGCCCTCGCTGCCGGATATACTCGCTCACGTCCACGTTATAGACGGCATCCTCGACCGTAAAGGTGGCCCACGGCTTGCCCTGGTCCAACCACGTGGCCGAACCCGTGGCGCTGAGCTGGGTGCTGCCTGGAAGCGTTGGCCCTTCTTCGCTCCTGGTGATCCACAAGACCTTTTTCTGATCGCCCGGATTAGGGTAGCGCATGGACTCCATCATGGTCATCAGGCCCGTGGCCGGGTCAAAGCGGACGACAAAGGTCTCTTCCTCGTCTTCGAAGGGCACGTACAGGAGCGCCGTATCCTCGTCCACGGGCTCCCAGCGGGCGCGGGGGTCGGTCAGAAACAAGGAGGGAAAGAAGGCCCCTTCAGCCCACAGCGCCAGGTTGGCACCCTGGTTGGAGTTGGGGTCGTCGTAGTAGGTGCCCACGGGCGCCTCGAAAAAGCTGGCGCCATCGACGTAACCCTCGTTTACCTTCATGAGGGGCAGGCCAAACCACGTCGCCTCGAAATAGTGGCGATAGTCGTGGCCGGCGTTGTGCACAAAGACGAAACGCGCGGGCAGGGTAATCTTGAACGGTGCCATGGTGGCCCGCCCGGTGAATACGACCGTGTCGATGACCGGCACCTCGTCGCCATAGACCGTGCGATAGAAGCGGTCCACTGGCGCGGGCAGGCCGCCGGGCACCGGAATCATGCTCAACTCGGGCGTTCGCTCGGCGTAGGGCGGGAACGGCCTGGGCCTGACCAGCAGGCCCAGCCAGCCGAGCAAAACGATCAGGACGATCACTGCCAAGACGGCGACTACTTTCACCACATGCACCTCCATGCCTGGCCTGTTGCAACGGCCTTGGCGCAGACTTGCCGTCGGCGCGTTGGCCATGTATCGGACCTACCCCTGCCCCTCTTCCACTCTCCGAAGCTCCGCCGCAAAGAGGTCCACCGTCCGGCGGTCGATGTTCGTGAAGCGGATCTGCCGCAGATGGCCTGCCGGGTGTTCCTCGATAAAGTCGAGGGCGGCCTTGACGAGGATGGCGGCGCAGCGATCCTTGGGAAAGCCGAAAATGCCGCTGCTGATGGCGGGCAAAGCAATTGAGGAGAGCTTCAGCTCCTCGGCCCTGGCCAGGCTGTTCCACACCGCCGAGCGCAGCAGCTCGTCCTCGCCGGCCCGGCCTCCCTGCCAGACGGGGCCGACGGCGTGGATGACGACCCGGGCAGGAAGACTACCGGCCGAAGTGACGGCCACTTGCCCCGTGGGAACCGGCCCATGCTCGCGGACCCAGCGATCGCTTTCGGCCTGGATGACGCTGCCCCCTCTGCGTGCGATGGCGCCGGCCACACCGCCCCCGTGCATCAGGTGCGAGTTTGCGGCGTTGACGATGGCGTCCGTATCCTCTTCGGTCAGATCGCCCTGCCGAACTTCGATGGTTCGCATCGCCTCCGTCTGATACGCACTCACGAGAACGCTCATGATCTACCTCTCTCCCAACTCAAAACCAAGGCCGGGCTCTGTGGGTGGGGTGCTTCGTCGCGCCGGCAGCGCCACGAACGCCTTCCGCAGGTCAGACTATAGCACATTCCTTTCCTTATGGCAAACCGCTGGGTTTTGAACAGTGCGGCCGGCGACAAGCTTTTGGGGCAGCGGCATCCGGGCCCCGCCGCGTGGCGGCGGGCAGTCCCGCGCGAGGGCTTTCAGCGAATTGACAACCTGGACCTTCTGAGCTATAATTGCCCACAGCTTGCAGTGGAGCAGGCGGTCCTATGGGTCTATGTAATGATTTTCTATTTGTGTGGAGACGATCAGTCTTCTAAGCCCTGGTGAGCTGAGACAGTGGCTCCTGCGCTGCGACAGCTAACCGGGGTTTTTTTTCGCCACCGCGGCGCGAGCAGTGGGGGCGCAAAGCCAGCAAGAGTCAGAAGGGGGGTGGTGCGATCCTCATGGATAGGTGATGCTGACGGCTCTGTCAGCAAATGTCTACATCGGTCCATTGGAACAGCAGTTTTAGACCAAGGAGGAGGGTAACAATGTCTCGGAAGGTTGGTTTTCTGCTTGCATTGGTCGTGCTGATGGTGCCCCTGATCGCAGGTTGCGGGGGAGACACGGGCACGATCAAGATCGGCCTGCAGGGCCCGATGACCGGCGATTATGCCTATGAAGGGCAGGGTTTCGAGAAGGCCGTGGGAATGCTGGTGGAGCAGGTTAACGCTGCCGGCGGGATCGACGGCCGTGAGGTGGAGCTGCTCGTCGAGGACGATGCCGGCGATCCCACCCAGGCGGCGCTGGTTGCCCAGCGCCTCGTAGATGCCAAAGTGGTTGCCGTGATCGGGGCCTACAACTCGACGGCCACCGAGCCGGCATCCGAGATCTATAACGACGCCGGCATCCTGCACATTACGCCGTCCTCCACGGCGACGGGATTGACCGAGAAAGGCTTCGAGCGCTTCTTCCGGGTCTGCTTCCTGGACGACCGGCAGGGGCTGTTTGCCGCCAAGTTCGCCAAGGAAATCCTCGGTGTGCAGAACTTTGGCGTCTTGCACGACAACTCGACCTATGCCCAGGGCCTGGCGGAGCATACCAGGCGCTACGCAGAAGAGCTGGGCATGAACGTCACCTTCTACGATGCCATCAACCCCGACGACCAGGACTTTACGCCCATCCTGACCAATATCGGCGGCGCGGGCCTGGATGCCATCTACTTTAGCGGCTACCACGCCCAGGGCGGCCTGCTCCTCAAGCAGGCGGGCGAGCTGGGGCTGGACCTGCAGTGGATGATGGGCAACGCCTCCAACAACCCTGAGCTGGTCCAGATCGCGGGCGTCGAGAATGCAGTGGGCACCTACGTGACCACCGAGCCGCTGCCGAAGGACGTTGACTATCCGGAGGCTCGGCAGTTTGTCGCCGACTTTGAGGCCAAGTACAACGAGCCGCCGGCCAGTGTGTGGTGGATGATGAGTGCCGAGGCGTTCAACGTCATCCGCTATGCCATGGAGCAGACCGAGTCGACCGATCCGGCCACCCTGGCGGAATTCCTCCACAACGAAGCCAAGGACATCAACGGCATCACCGGGCCGGTCCTCGGCTGGGACGAGAAGGGTGACCGCCTGGGCACCATTCACGTCGCCTACCGCATCGACGAAACCGGCGCGTTGATCGTCAACCCCGAGCAGCCACAGCCATAATAAGGGGAACCCGTGGGGGGAGCGCAGCCAGTCCGGCGCTCCCCCCCTTGTGCTGCACTGCAGCGACAAGGAGGCCAGACCCATGCAATTTGTGCAACAGCTCATCAATGGCCTGACCATCGGGGCCTTTTACGCGTTGGTTGCCCTGGGCTATACGATGGTGTATGGCGTGCTGAAGCTTATCAACTTTGCGCACGGCGACATGTTTATGTGGGGGGCTTATCTGGGTCTGACCGGTCTCAACGTGGCGGTCGCCCTTCTCAGCGGGGGCAGCGCCTTGATGTTGATCCCGGTGATCATACTGGTGATGGTGACCATGGCCCTCGTCGGCGTATTGGTGGAACGCGTGGCCTACCGGCCCCTTCGTTCTGCCGGTCGCCTGGCACCGGTCATCTCGGCCCTGGGCGTTGCCTTTATCCTGCAAAGCCTGGCCCGAAACGTGTACGGCGCGAGCTGGAAGACCTATCCGAACGTCCTGGCGCTCGGCGGACGCATCAACCTCGGGGGAGGCGCCAGCGTAGCGGTAATGCAGATCGTCGTACTGGCCGTTTCGTTCGCGTTGATGGGTGCGCTCTACCTGTTCGTCCAGCGCACGCGCATTGGCACGGCAATGCGTGCCGTCTCTCTCGACCACGACGTCTCGAGGCTGATGGGCATCGACGTGAACCGGATCATTGCCATTGTCTTCTTGATCGGACCCGGGCTGGGCGGGATTGCGGGGGTCATCGTAGGCGTTTATTACGGCTCTTTTGACTTTACATTGGGCTGGGTGTTTGGCCTGAAAGCCTTCATCGCCGCGATCCTTGGTGGCATCGGCAACATCCCGGGTGCCATGTTGGGGGGGATGATCCTGGGGATTATCGAGACACTGGGCGCGGGCTATCTCTCGCCGCAGTGGAAGGACGTCCTCGCCTACCTCATCCTCATCTTTATCCTGATCGTCCGCCCTACCGGGCTGCTCGGCGAGCGGGTAGCGGAAAAGCTGTGAGAGGAGCCAACGATGAATGCGACCCTTTCTCGTCTCCGAACGATGAACCCTGCCTGGTGGCGCATTGGCTTGTTGGTCGTGGCCGTTCTTCTGCCGCTGCCCTTGGGCGATTATTACCGGTCGGTGTTGTGGCGCACGGGACTGTACGTGATGCTTGGGCTGAGCCTGAACATAATCGTCGGCTATGCCGGCCTGTTTCAACTGGGCCACGCTGCCTTTTACGCGGTGGGCGCTTACACCGCCGCGCTGCTCAACCTCCACTTTGACGTGCCCATCCTGCTCACGCTGCCCATCAGTGTGGTGGCTGCCGGATTGATGGGTTTCTTGCTCACCCGGCCGATCCTGCATCTGCGGGGCGACTACCTGTGTATCGTGACCATCGCCTTTGGCGAAGTGGTGCGCCTGGCGCTGGTGAACAACCTCTTTGGCATCACGGGTGGTGCGAACGGCCTCAGCGGCATCGACCGGCCCCGCCTCTTTGGCCTGGAGCTGCGCGAGCCGATCTATCACTACTACCTCATGCTGATCTTTCTCGTCCTCACCGTTGTCCTGGTCAACCGGTTAGAACACTCTCGCCTGGGGCGAGCCTGGATGTACGTGCGCGAGGACTTGGTGGCCGCCGAGGCGATGGGCATCGATACGATCAAGGCCAAGATGCTGGCCTTTGTCATTGGGTCTGGATGGGCGGGGCTCGTCGGCGCGCTCTACGCCGGCAGGATCACTGTCATCTCACCCGAGCTGTCCAAGTTCCTGGAGTCGGTGATCATGTTCTGTATCGTGGTCCTGGGAGGAACGGGTTCGACGCCCGGCATTTTCGTCGGAACGCTGGGCATGGTGACCCTGCCCGAGATCTCGCGGCCGCTGAAAGCCTGGCGCGATGCCTGGATCGGCCTGGTGATGGTCGTCATGATGATCGCCCGGCCCGAAGGGCTGTGGCCTAGCCGGCGCATACGGATGGAGATTCGTGGCGACGAACAGGAGAGCGTGCCGCCGCAAACGGCCGCTGTGTGAAGAAGCGAGGCGAGACCATGGCACTCTTGGACATCCAGGGACTTACGAAGCAGTTTGGTGGGCTGACCGCCGTCGACCAGGTGGCATTCCAGATGACAGAAGGCGCCATCCTGGGGTTGATCGGCCCCAACGGCGCCGGCAAAACCACGATCTTTAACATGATCACCGGCATCTATGCGCCGACGGAGGGCGAGATCTATTTCAACGGCCAGCGCATCGCGCACCCGGCCCTGACCTGGCGCCAGCGCCTGACGACGCCGGCCTGGTGGCTGGGTTGGCTACCACTGCCCGGGCTCAAGGCCAAATGGGATGACCTGCGAAGCCTGCAGCCCCACGAGATCACGCAGCGGGGCGTGGCCCGCACCTTCCAGACGATCCGGCTGTTCCCGAACCTGACCTCGCTGGAGAACGTCATGTCGGGGCTGCACCACAGGACCCGGGCAGGTGTCGCCGGGGCGATCTTCCGGCCTCCCTCCCAGGCCAAAGAGGAGACGTTCATCGTCGAGGAAGCGGAGCGCTACCTGAGCTTTATGCGGCTGGATGATCAGCGGGACGAGCTGGCCAGGAACCTGCCTTACGGTCTCCAGCGACGCCTGGAGATCGCGCGAGCCCTGGCGACGGCGCCCGCGCTCATTGTGCTGGACGAGCCGGCCGCGGGCCTGAACGAACAAGAGACGCTGGAGCTCATGGGCCTGATCAAAGATATCCGCGACACGGGAGTCACCATTTTGTTGATCGAGCACGATATGAAGGTCGTGATGGGCATCTGCGAGAGGGTGGTCGTTCTGGACTATGGAAAAAAGATCGCCGAAGGCAGCCCGGCCGAGATTCAGAAGAACCCGCGCGTCATCGAGGCCTACCTGGGCGAGGTGGAGGAGGAGGAGTGAGCATGTCCCTACTAAAGGTTGAGAACCTGCACACCTACTACGGCCGCGTGCACGCCCTGAAAGGCATCAACCTGGAGGTCGAAGAGGGCCAGATTGTCACCCTCATCGGGGCCAACGGCGCGGGCAAGTCGACGACCTTGCGCACCATTTCGGGGCTGCTCCGCCCTCGCGAGGGTGGGATCACCTTCAAGGGCGAACCGATCCACGAGATGGCGAGCCATCGCATCGTCGAGCGCGGCATCTGCCATTCGCCCGAGGGCCGGGGGATCCTGTCAACGCTGACGGTGGACGAGAACCTGAACATGGGGGCCTACGTCCTTGGCTCGGACAAGGAGGCCATCGAGGCGAACCGCCGCCGCGTTTTCGACCTCTTTCCCCGCATGGAAGAGCGCAGGAACCAGTTGGGCGGGACGCTCTCGGGTGGCGAGCAGCAGATGCTGACCATCGCCCGGGCGCTCATGGCCCGGCCAAGCCTGCTGATGCTCGACGAGCCCTCCCTGGGCCTGGCGCCGCTGCTGGTCAAGACCATCTTTTCCACGGTCCGGGAGATCAACGAGCGCGGCGTGACCGTGCTCCTGGTGGAGCAAAACGCCCGGGCGGCGCTCAAGGTTGCCCACCAGGCCTACGTCCTGGAGACGGGCCGGGTCGTCCTTTCCGGGCCGGCGAACAAGCTGTTGCAGGACGAGCGGGTGCGGAAGGCGTACCTGGGAGAGAACTAGACACGCGCCCCGGCCAACACGTATTCGTGCAAGAGGGTGGCACTTGCCGTTGGTGCCACCCTCGTATAGATCTTGCTGGTATCGGCTCGAGTCGTCAGCCGGTGCCGGCCACCAATTGCACGATCCCCCACCGCCCGTTGATCAGCCAGTCAGGGTCCCGGGCAGCCAACTCCTCCGCCTGGCCCTGCGCCAGGTCGACCAGCACCTCGGACTTGATCGCGCGCACTGCCAGGAATGGTGCGGCAAAGTAGGCGGCGGTCTCGGACAGGCGCGCCGTGTGCGGCCAGTGCCGGTCGTCCAGCAGCCGCCGGTAGTTCACGTCGCCCTTGAGGAGCACCAGGTCGGCGCCGCCCAGGTCCGCGGCCAGAGCCGCCGGCATCTGGTGGTATCCAAGGTGCGTCGTCCAGAACGGATCGTCGGCCAGGGCCAGCCGGCCGGCGACCAGGTGCCCTTGCAGCCGCCGGCCCAGGGGCTCGGTGGCTATCGCACCCACCAGTCGCCGGGCATCGGCGACCATGGCATCGGACACGAAAAAGGGGTGGCCCTTTAGGTGAAAGGTGACCCGGCCGGCCAGACCCCGCTCCACGATAAAGTCGGCCAGGGCCAGGTCGAACAGCAGCTCCCGCCCATCGTTGTCCGTGACCACGTCCACCCGGTCCAGGCCGGGCGCCAGCAGCGCCTCGACCCGCTCGGTGTCGTCGACGAGGATGTGCTGCCGCTCCTGCTGCGCCGCGATCCCGCCCTGTACCTCTTCCTGCACGTCAGGACGGCTGGGGTCGGCGCGGTTGCCCCACAAGCTGGAGTGCAGCAAAGTAGTAAGATCAGCTCCGCCGGCAAGCTCGTGACCACTTGAGGCCAGCCACGCGGCTGCCTGTCCCTCCTCCTCGCGCTTTTGCGCGGCGTACGGATCGTGCCCCTGCCAGGGGCCAGGCTGGAAGTAGCCGACGGCCTCCAGTAGGCGCCGGTAAAAGTAGGTCTCGGCGAAATACCAGGGCAGATCCAGCCAGGACCGCCCCTCGTACGGGGCGGCGGCCCGGTTCCAGAAGGCGACGTCGGGCGCCTGCTCGACAAAGGGCCGGATAGGCTGCCCGGCCAGTTCGTCGCGGAGCGCCTCGACGGCGCGGACGATGGGCGCGGGGTAGTGGTTGTCGCGGATAACCTGGCCCAGGAGCATCGGCAGGCGCTCGGCGATGGTGGCGTGCGCAAGCGATCCCGGTTCGGAGGTCATGATTGGCGGCGGCATATCGCTCATGGTCAGGGTTCTCACAGCCCAGAGGTGCCAGGCGGGCAGAGGGCAGCCCGACCGGCCGGCTCAGGGCTGGCCATCCAAAACCTCCAGGAAGATGGCGGCCGCCCTCTTGACCAGCGCCGCGCAGGGAATCGTGCCATCGGAGCCGTAGCCCAGCGCCCGCAGGTCCGCGCAGCGGGTGGTGCCCCACTCCGCCAGGAAGCGTGCCCGAAAGCTGGCAGCGAGCCCGTAGCACGGCTCATCCGGCTCCTCGGGCCCGGCCCGGCCGTGCAGTGCGCCCACGAGGAGGGTGCCCGCGCTCAGGGCGCCGCACATCTCTTCGTGGCTGCCGCCGACGCCACCGGCCAGGCCGGTCGTCATCCGCATGATCTGCTCGTCCACGCTGCCCAACAGGTGCTCGCCCACGGCGAGCATGAACGCTTCCGATCAGTGATAGCGCTGCGCCTGTGCGTCGTCCATCAGGCTTGCGATGCGATCAAGCACCCGCGCTTGATCCTGTTTGTCCATGAGATGGTCCTCCTTTGCCGATGGCATTCCTGGTCAATGGGCTGCGATCTTGGAGCAGGGGACCGCCGGCCTGCCGGCCGTGGAATCCCACTTCTCAGCGCTCGGTGCCTGCTCGCCCGTCAAAGCGCCCGCAGCCGCTTGTCCACTTCTTGCTTCAGCCGCTCGATCTCGGCCTTCAGAGCTGCCTCCTGCTGTCCGACGTCCTTGAGCTGTTCCTCGCTGGCGGCAAGTTGGTCGACGTACTGGGTGCGCAGCGCGCCCTCCTTGCCCGCCGTGGACAGCGCGCCCATGTTGCCCTGGATCTGCTGCTGCGCGGCATAGGTCTTTTGCCGGTCGGTCTCCAGGTCCTTCAGGCGCTGCTCGTTCTCGGCGATGCTGGCCCACAGGCGCAGCACCTCGGCCGCCTTGTTGTGGGTCTGGCGATCCAGCAATCCCTGGCGGTGAAACTTTTCCAGGCCCTCCAGCGACTGTCTCAGGAGCTCTTCCTGGCGGCGAAGCAGGCGCCGCTCCTGCACCCGCAGGACGGTTTCGCCCCGGCCCAGCACCTCCACTTCGAAGCGGTACTGCTCGGCGGTGCGCTCCGCCGGTGTGGGCGTGTCGAACAGGTCGTAGTGGGCCGTGCGGGGATGCTCCACCAGGACGGTCATGGGCCCGCCGATGCTGTTGGTCAGCCTGTACTCCCGCCAGCGCACGTCCCACTCCTCGATGATGAGGTAAGTGGCGCGGATGTGAAGGCCCTGGATGTCGCGGCCGGAGCCGGCCTCCTCGCGGACCTTGACGCCCAGCTCGACCGAGTAGGGCACGACCACCTCGCCGCCGTCGACGGTAAAGGGCAGCACCGCCTCGCCAACGTATTCGCCCTTTTCGACGACGGTCACCGGGCCGCGTTCCAGCGTCAGGTGGCTCTCGTTCTGGAAGCGCAGGGTGGCCACGGGATGGGCGGCCAGCTTGTTCCCGTTGTAGAGCAGGTCCTTGCGATAGGGCATGCCCGCGGAGACGATGGGCACCATGGCCGACTGCCCGCGGCCGATGGTGACGGGCGTGGCGATGACGTACTGGAACAGCTCGCCCAGGGCCTCGCCGCTGGTCGCTACCTGGGCCGCGCCGGCCAGAGCCTCGCGGCTCATCTTGGCCCGTGCCGGCATGGCCGGGGCCGGGGCACCGCCCTCGGCAAAGGCGGCGCGCATAGCGGGCGCTCGCTCGACCTGGTCAGCCGCCACGCCCAGGGTCTGGGCCTCAAAGCCAACCGGTCCGGCCGCCACGCGCGCCTCTTCCTTGACCAGGGGTCGCTCGGGGGTGAATGGGGTGTAGAGGTCATAGCGAAAGGAGATGGGCATGCCAGCCACCAGGGAGAGAGAGACATTCTCCAGGTCCTCCTCCAGGCGGTTGTCCACGATGCCCCAGCCCAACAAGAGCACCTGGCCGCGATGATGCTCCTCCTCTTCAGCCACCAGGCGATAGCTGACGCGCCAGGTCGGCGCCGGGGCGACATAGTGCACGGCCAGGTCGTGGTCGCCGGGCGTGAGGTGGATGACGACGCGGCGATAGTCCTCCTGGGTGAGGGCCGTGTCGAGGAAGAAACGCAGGTCGCCCGCTGCCGTCTCGTCCAGAATTTCCACACCTCGCAATCGCCCCAGCGACAGGGTCTCGACTCGCTCGCCGCCGGCGACGAGGATGGACACCAGGGTCGTGTCCAGGGGCTGCCTTTGGGGCATCTCGTCGATGCCCACCAGGCGGCCCTCCACGCTCTCGCCCTGGTCGAGCAGCAGGCGGACCGGGCGGCCACGGAGGCTGATCAACAAGTCCTGGAGGCTGCGGGTGTCGCCCATGTGCACCGACGAGCCGGCCAGGCGCTCTTCGCGGCTCTGGGGGGTGGCATAGTTGACGCTCAACACCTGGCCGCCGCCCTGATCCATGGCCGTCAGGCTCTTCAGGACGTCGTTCATCTCTTCGACGCGGAAGGTCAGCTCTACTTCCTGGCCGCTGACACTGGCCCGCCGCTCGAAAAAGCCTACACCGTGCTTGTATAGGGTCACGTGGGTGATGGGCAAGGTTGTCATGGCTTACTAACCTTTCTGAAGATGCTTCGCTCCGCTTCGCATGACAAAGGCCGGATGCTCCGCCGTGCTTAGGCTGACATAAATGAGCGCATTCTAGCGCAGGACAGCGCCGGCGATGGACACGAAGGACAGGCCCTGCGGGTCCGCGGGGCACAGGGCATAGCCGGCCTGGTGGCCCTGCACCTCGCCCAGGAGCCGCAGGGTAAGATAGATGGGCGGCAGGCCGCAGACGTGCCGCCGGTCGCCCTCATCCCGGATCTGGGCAAAGAACGACTCGGCGTCGCCCGCGCAGATGCTGGCCATAAGCCGCTCGTCGGCGTTGCGCTGCTGCGCCCGCCCGATGAAATCCACGCCGTGCCGGTCGCCAAAGGCCGGGCCGATGTGCGCCAGGTCGGCGGCGGCCACCACCAGGGTCCGGCGGCCGGCCATGGCCGGCTGCAGCACCTCCACGGCGCGGGCAAAGGGCTCGTGGTCCGCGGGCTGACCCTGCCCGGCGACAAAGGCGCCAAAGCTGCCACACAGGATGGGCAGCAGGGGCACCGCCTCGCCACCGCGCATCAAGTGCAGCCACACGGCGGCCAGCTCGATGGAATGTTCCTGGCGGTGGTTGAGCTCCTCGCCATAGACGGCCTCGTCGCCCAGGGCGCCGGCCAGGTCGTCTACGAGGCTCTGTTCCGTGGGGAGCACGCCAAAGGGGGTGGCGTACGACTGCCGGGTGAGGGTCAGCGTGGCCTCCCCGCCACGGTGGTCGGTGCCCAGGATAATCACCAACTCCGCCTGCCTGGCCGCTTCGGCGGCGGCGCGCCATACCTCGGCATAGACCGGCCCGCCGCGCTGGTAGTCGATGTGCGGGCTGATCACGCCGCGAATTGGTGCTGCTTCCCCTTCGGGCTCAGCGGGCGCCGGCGGCAGGGCGTCGATGTAGCCCTGCAACTGCGCACTGGTCATCTCTGCGCAGCCGTCAAAGCTGGCGCCGTCGAGGGTCAGAGGACGAAAGGGTGCGGCGCGATAGGCCTCGACGGCGGCGGCCCGCGCCTGGCGAAAGCGCTCGTTGTCCAACAGGAAGGCGGCGTCCAGGCCGGCCAGAAGTTGCTCCAGGAGGCCGGGCGCCAGGCGCACCCCGGCCTGCACCTGCAAGGCGGCTTCCAGCCGTGATGCGTCGCGGGTGCCGTCCATGAGCATCAGCAGGGCGGCCAGGGGCCGGGGGACGGCGATGGATGTGTCGCTCAGGTGCAGCGGGTCGTCCAGGAGGAGCATGGGCTGGTTTTCGTGCTGGATCGGATGGACGTTGACGGCGCGCAGCTTCGGATTCTCATTTGTCATAACTCAATCTCCCGAGCCAGGTCCCAGCGGACGGGCCCGAAACGGATGCTTGCCACCCGGTCCATGCCGGGCAGTGGTGAGCGCAGGGCGATGCTCCCGGCCCCGCGGTCGATTTCTTGGACGACGCCCAGGCCGAGACAAAAGCCTTCGGCGTCCTGGAGCGCCAGGAGGGCGCTCGGAGCCATGTATTCCAGGTCGTACACGGCGATCCTGTTCATGGCGACGACGTGCTGCCGGGCCTGGCGAACGTAGGCGGCCAGGCACTCCCGCCTGCGGGCGATGCGCTGCTCGCGGCTGCGCCTCACGGCCTGCGGCGAAACCCGGAAGTCCAGGAGGCGCACCCGGCCGTCGCGCCGCAGGGGCCACAGGATTGGTTCCATCTCGCTGCCGCGCTGTAGGGCAATGACCAGGGCCGGGGCCAGCAGCTCGATCTTCCATTCCTTCAGTGCCTTGCCACCCTGTGCCCGCTCCACCAGGCCGTTGGTGTCGACGACGATGGCCTCGGCGCCCAGGGCCAGGGCCCTGTCCTGTAGCCGCTTGCAGCCCACCAGGGTGGGCAGCATGTGTCCGCGGGGGGTGGTGGCCCCCACGAAAAAACTCGCCCGAGGTCCCCCGGGCGGAAACTCGTCGTCTCCCGCAGCCTGCGCCAGGGCCAGGTTCAAGGTCGCGGGCAGCCCCAGCGTACTCTGGCCCATGTCGCTATCCAGGTAGGCAGGACGCATGCCGCGCCGCGCGATTTCCTGGAAGAGGTAGCGAGCCAGGGTCGACTTGCCCGTGTCCGACTCACCCAGGACCAAGATCGTGCGCTGGAGCGTCTCGCCGTCGAGCGCTGCCCACTGGGGTGATACGACTAGCTCGCTCACAGCGCTAGTATAGCACAACTGCGCGGCGGCGGCAAGCCTGCGCCGGCCGCAGCGACGGCCGACCTCACCCCCGACCGACCTCGGGAGTGCTCCCCCCTTCCCTCTAAGGGAAGGGGGGCCGGGGGGCTCAGGTTCCCCCGCCTGCCAGGTTTGCCTCGGTGCCAGGCAGTGCTATAATAGGGCCTTGTGGAAACCTGGAAACGAAACCTGTACGTGGTGTGGGTTGCGGAGTTGCTGGCCATCGCCGGCTTTTCTGTGGCCTTTCCTTTTTTGCCGTACTATATCCAGGAGCTAGGTGTCACCGAGCCCGGGCGCGTGGAGTTGTGGTCGGGGATCCTGGTGGCCGTCCAGGGCGTGACCATGACCGTCTTTTCACCCATCTGGGGATCGCTGGCCGACCGCTACGGGCGCAAGATCATGATCCAGCGCGCCACCTTTGGCGGGGCAGCAGTCCTTGCGGCCATGGCCTTTGTCCAGAGCGTGGAGCAACTGGCACTCCTGCGGGCGGCCCAGGGTGTGCTGACCGGAACGGTGGCAGCGGCCATGACCCTCGTGGCCAGCGGCACGCCCCGCGACCGCACCGGCTATGCCCTGGGGCTGTTGCAGATGGCCGTCTGGCTGGGCAGCTCCCTGGGCCCGCCCCTTGGCGGGCTCATCGCCGACCTGTGGGGCTATCGCGCCGTATTTATCGTGACGGGTGTGCTGCTCTTTGTGGCGGGCGTCACCGTTTGGCGGCTGGTGCGCGAAGAGTTCACGCCGGTGGCCCGCGGAGAGGGCGCGGGGATCGGGGGCGACTTTTTCGCAGGCGTCCGGCTGGTGGCGCGCACGCCCTCGCTGGTGGCCCTCTTTAGCGTGCGTATTTCCGTGCGGCTGGGAACGAGCCTGGTGACGCCCATCCTGCCCCTCTTTGTCCAGAGCCTCCTGGCCTCGCCTGAGCGGGTAGCATCGACCACGGGCCTCATTACCGGGGTCGCTGCGGGCAGTAGCGCCCTGAGCGCAGTGCTCTTGGGCCGGGCAAGCGACCGCGTGGGATTTAGGCGTATGCTCCTGGTCTGCCTGGCCGGCACCGCCCTGTCCTACGTGCCCCACTTTTTCGTGACCGGCACGGGGCAGTTGCTGTTGTTGCAGGCGATCCAGGGCTTTTCCCTGGGCGGCCTGTTGGCCGTCATCAATGCCATGCTCGCCAACCAGTCGCCGGAAGGGCGGCAGGGCGCCGTCTATGGCCTGGATGCCAGCGTCACGTCGGCAGCCAGTGCCGTGGGGCCCATGATCGGGGCTTCTGTGGCAGCGGGCCTGGGCCTGCGCATCCCCTTCCTCATGGCCGCCGCCGCCCTCGGGTTGGCCCTGGCCGTCGCTGCGGCGCGCATCCCCCGCATGGACCGCACCAAGCGGGTGCCGCGCCCCGCGCCCTCGCTCTTTGGCCGCAAATCGCTCAGAAAGCGGCGCAGGCGCTGAGGCCGGCGCCAGGGGGTGCCACCACCATGGGGAAAGCGAGCGCCCCGGCCGGGAACGGTCGGGGCGCTGGATCGTGCTTGCGGAAGGGGTTCAGCGGCCGCGGATGTTGTAGAAGGCGCTCATGCCGGCAAAGGCCGCCGTCTCGCCCAGCTCTTCTTCGATGCGCAGCAACTGATTGAACTTGGCCACGCGGTCGCTGCGAGCCGGGGCGCCGGTCTTGATCTGGCCGGCGTTCGTTGCCACGACGAGGTCGGCGATGGTCGTGTCCTCTGTCTCGCCCGAGCGGTGGGAGACGACGGCCGTCCAACCGGCCCGCTTGGCCATCTCGATGGCGGCCAGCGTCTCGGTCAGGGTGCCAATCTGGTTGAGCTTGATGAGGATGCTGTTGGCTGCTTTGCGCTCGATGGCCATCTTCAGGCGCTGCACGTTGGTCACAAGCAGGTCGTCGCCCACGATCTGGATCTTGCTTCCCAGGCGCTCCTGCATCAGCACCCAGTGCTGCCAGTCGTCCTCGGCCAGGCCATCCTCGATGGAGATGATGGGATACTTTTCCACCCACGCCTGGTAAAAGTCGACCATCTCCTCGCCGCTCAGGGTGCGGCCCTCTTTTTTGAGGTGGTACTTGCCGTCGTCGTACACCTCGGTGGCTGCCGGGTCCAGGGCGATAAAGATGTCAGAGCCCGGCGAATAGCCGGCCTTCTGGATGGCCTCGACGATGAGATCCAACGCTTCCTCGTTGGATTTGAGAGAGGGGGCAAAGCCGCCTTCGTCGCCCACGCCCGTGCTGTACCCTTTGTCCTTGAGCACCTTCTTGAGGGCGTGATAGGTCTCGGCTCCCCAGCGCAGGGCCTCGGCAAAGTTTGGGGCGCCGACGGGCATGGCCATGAACTCCTGGAAGTCGGGCCCGTCCAGGGCGTGCTTGCCGCCGTTGAGGATGTTCATCATCGGCACGGGCAGGGTGCGGGCCGCGACACCGCCGATGTAACGGTACAAGGGCAGGCCCAGGGCCGCCGCGGCCGCTTTGGCCGTCGCCAGGCTGACGCCCAGGAGGGCGTTTGCGCCCAGCTTGCCCTTGTTTGACGTGCCGTCCATGGCGATGATGTACTCGTCCAGCGCCACCTGGTCGAGGGCGTCAAAGCCCCACAGCTCTTCGGCTATCAGGTCGTTCACGTTGGCCACGGCATTTTGCACGCCCTTGCCACCGTAGCGATCCAGCTCGTCGTCGCGCAGCTCCACTGCCTCGTGAGCACCCGTCGATGCCCCCGATGGCACCGCGGCTCGCCCAAGGTCCCCCGATTCAAGCTGCACCTCGACCTCGATGGTTGGGTTGCCTCGTGAATCGAGGATCTCGCGCGCCAGGATTTCATCGATCGACGTCATGATCAACCTCCTACTTGTTGATTGCCTATCCCGGGGCGTGGTGCCCGCGGGCGGGGCGCCACCATGCTGCCCCGCGCGTGCGCCGTACCCGGCCGGTTTGGTCCAGGGATCACTGGCCCAGCTTCAATAGGCGGTAGAGCTGGGCAAAGTCGAAACGGTCCTCCAGCATCTCCTGGAAGCGTTGGACCTTTTTCTCCAGGTGAAAGCGTGTCTTGCCAAAGAAGCGCTCGATCACTTCCACGGCCGTCAGCGTGTCCTGACGGACCAGGATCATGGGCACGCCCACTTCTTCAGCCCGGCCAAGGATGATGGGGCTGGGATGCAGATTTCCGGTCAGGATCAAGCACTTGGTGCTCGTCTCCAGGGCAGCGAGTTGAATGTCGGGCCGGTCGCCCCCGGTGATGACCGCCTTGTTGGGCTTCCGGCGGAAGTAGGTCAGAGCCGAGTCGACGCTCATAGCCCCCACCATGAGGTGCTCCACCAGCTCGTCCGCCTTTTCCTCGCAGCACAGAATGCGCCCGTTCAGGAACTCGGCCAGGTCGCCGACGCTCACCGAAAGGAGCAGGCGCTCCTGGGGCAGGACGGCCAACACCGGGACGCCCCGCTCCTGCAGGCCCGGCTTGACCTTTTCCTGAACAAAGGGCATGCGCTGGCGGGGTACGGCGTTCAGCACGGCGCCAATGAGCGACGGCCCCAGCCGCGATTGGGCGGTGAGGACGTCGTCCAGGAGCTGCACGTCGTCATTGTACTTGACCACCACCAGCTCGCGGGCGCCGAGCAGATCGGCGACCTTGGCCGTGGGCAGGCCGACGATGTGCCCTTCGCGCAGCGTGCTGCCCCCTTCGAGGATGACGACGTCGCGCCCGTGGGCCACCCGTTGATAGGCCTCCATGAGCCTGGCCTGAAAATCGATCTCCTCGCCCGAGAGGATGGCCTCTACGACACGGGGTGTCACGCCCACAGGCACCATGTCGTCCATGGAGTCAGGCACGCCAAAGGTCTGCTGGATGAACTCGGCATCCTCGTCCGCGAGGCCGGCGGCCAGGCGCGCGGCGGTACTCACCGGCTTCATGTAGCCGATGCGATATCCGTCGTGCTGAAAATGCCTGCCCAGCCCGACGCACAGGGCGCTTTTTCCCGAAAACGTCTCTGTCGATGCAATATAGAGCGTTACCATGCCCACCTCCCGTTTGAATCCACGAGCCTCGGATGCCGAGGTCCCACGCTACTCCAGCACCAATCTCATGTCAATACCTACCAGGCCCTGGCCGTCCTCGAAGACGGTCAGGGGGTTCACGTCAAACTCGACGATTTCGGGGAAATCGGTAACCAATTGCGACAGGCGCAGCAGGGCCTCTGCCAGCGCTTCCGTGTCCGAAGGACCCTCGCCTCGCGTGCCGCGCAGAATGTTGGCTGCCTTGATCTCGCCGATCATCTCCCGGGCCTCGCGCCGGTCAAAGGGGGCGATGCGAAAGGTGACGTCACGCAGTGACTCGACATAGATCCCGCCGAGGCCAAACATCATGAGCGGCCCGAAGTGTGGGTCGCGGTGCATGCCCGCGATGACCTCCTTGCCTCCCTGCACCATCTGCTGCACCAGGCAGCCCCAGATCTCGGCCTCGGGCATGTAGCGGCTGGCACGATAGACCATGAGCTCGAAAGCGTCGCGCACTTCGGCCGGCGTGGTGACGTCGAGCTTGACGCCGCCCACGTCCGTCTTGTGCAGGATGTCGGGCGACGAAATCTTGATCGCCACCGGAAAGCCGATCTCCTCGGCATAGTGGACTGCCTCTTCCGGGCTGCGGGCCAGGTAGGTGGGAGGCGTGCGAATGCCATAGGCGTCCATGATCTCCCGGGTCTCGGTGTCGCCCATGGACAGGCGGCCTTCGGCGCGTACCTGGGCAAGGGCCCGCCGCACCCGCTCGTGATCGACGGCCACGGTCTCCAGATTCTGGGGTGGGCGCTCGCGCCACAGCCGGTAGCTGCGCATGGCTGCCAGGGCGGCCACGGCCCGCTCGGGCACCGGATAGTTGGGCACGCGGTGCTGGTTCAGGATGTGGATGCCGGGCGCCACCGTGTCCTGGCCCATGAAGCAGCCGACTATGGGCTTGTCCACTCGCTGCGACAGCTCGCCGACGACCCGCGCCGTCCCCACCACGTCGG
Source organism: Anaerolineae bacterium (assembly GCA_034428935.1). GTDB lineage: Bacteria > Chloroflexota > Anaerolineae > JAAYZQ01 > JAAYZQ01 > JAAYZQ01. The sequence continues at coordinate 48,651 of DAOUHB010000067.1, forward strand.
TCATGATCTGCGGGGTCAGGATGACGACGATGCCCCCCACGTTCTGGTCGTTGGCCACCGTCTCGAGGGCCGTGCTGTAGCGGTCGGCCAGGGCGTCGCCCAGGAGGTCGACGGGGTTCAGGACGCTGGCTGCTGAGGGCAGTGCCGCCCGCAGGCGCTCCATGGAGCGCGCCTCGAGGGAGGCCAACTGCAGCCCGGCACGCTCACAGGCGTCCGTGGCCATGATCCCTGGCCCGCCGGCGTTGGTCACCACGGCAATCCGATCCACGGCCAGGAGGGGCTGGCGCGCAAAAGCGATGGAATAGTCGAACAGCTCCTGGACCGAACGGGCACGAATGACGCCGCTCTGTCGAAAGGCGGCCTCGTAGGCCCGCTCGGAGCCCGCCAGCGTGCCCGTGTGCGACGACACGGCGCGAGAGCCGCCGCTGGTCGTCCCCGACTTGATGGCGATGATCGGTTTCTTGCCGCTGGCCTCCCGGGCGACGCGCATGAACTCTGGCCCCTTTTCGATGCCTTCCAGGTAGGCCATGATGACGTTGGTACACGGGTCGTTCTGCCACGCCTTCACGAACGTCACCTCGTCGGTATCGGCCTTGTTGCCCAGGCTCACAAAGCGGGAAAAGCCCACCTGTTCGGCCAGGGCCATGTCCAGGATCGAGGTGCACAGGGCGCCCGACTGGGACATAAAGGCGATGGTCCCTCGCGAGGGCATGCCGGCCGCAAACGAGGCGTTGAGCCTGGCAATGGTGTCGATGATTCCGAGGCAGTTGGGGCCGATGAGGCGCATGCCGTAACGGTGCGCGATGGACACGATGTCGTGTTCTCGGTGCCAGCCCTCGCTGCCCACCTCTCGAAAGCCGGCCGAGATAATGACGGCACCCTTGACCCCCTTTTCTCCGCACTCCACCAGGATCTGGGATACCTGGCGGCTGGGCACGAGAATAATGGCCAGGTCTATAGGGCCCGGAACCAGCAGCACGCTGGCATAGCACTGCAAGCCCAGGATCTCCTGGGAATGGGGGTTGATGGGATAGACGGCTCCCTGGTACCCATGCTGCAGGATGTTCTGCAGGACGGCGTGGCCGATCTTGCCCGGCGTCCGTGACGCGCCCACGACCGCCACCGATTTTGGATCGAAAAACATGTCGAGCACGGTTTGCTCCTGAACGAGCGACGACGGAAATGTTGCCCGGGTATGATACCGCAAAACCCCTGAAAGCGCAAACGTGCTCCAGAGGCCGAAGCGCAGAGCGCAGGGCGCACAGAATAGGTCGCCCGACAACCGATACCCGCTGCGGCGAGGGCGCCAGGTCTCGCCGCCTCGTGGGCCGAGGGGATCGGCCGGTCCCCGTGGAGCCTTCCATGGAGCGGCCTGTAGCAGTCGTTACTTGACACGTCTTGGGGCCTGTGCTAGAATAATCCCGACATTTTACTAGGGATTCATCCCGGGAAGGCTGGGCAGTGCGAGTTTCGGCCAAAGAGTTGTATGGACTGCGGGCGATGGGCGAGTTTGCGCGCCATTACGGGCAGGGACCGCTATCCCTCACCGACTTGGCTCGCTCGCAGGACATTTCCCAGCCCTACCTGGAGCAGATCGCGGGCGACCTGCGCCGTGCCGGGCTCCTGCGCAGCAAGCGGGGAGCGCAAGGCGGGTACTCCCTGGCGCGTTCGCCATCCAGCGTGACGGCCGGCGACGTGATCCGCGCCCTGGAGGGCAACATCTTGCCTGTGCAGTGCATGGCCGACAAGGTGTGCGTGCCCTGCGCCCACGAACAAAGCTGCACAGCGCGGGGCATCTGGGAATTGGTCCGCGACCGGCTGGTGGAAACCCTGGATTCCATAACCCTGGCCGACCTGTAGCGAGGGCATAGATACCTATGACGAGTGATTCACGCCTGCGGGCGTTGGGTAAAACGGACCGAGAAGAGCGCGTGAGCTGGCGGCAGCTCTTGCGAGAGGATATACAGACCATATACGATAAGGACCCGGCGGCACGCAGCCTGCTGGAGGTCCTTACCTGCTATCCGGGACTCCACGCCAGTTGGCTGCACCGGGTGGCCCACGGCCTATGGAAGCGCAAGCACCTCACCCTGGCCCGCATGGTCTCGCACATCGGGCGCTTTATCACGGGCATCGAAATTCATCCCGGGGCAACCATTGGCCGGCGGTTCTTTATCGACCACGGTTCCGGAGTGGTCATCGGCGAGACGGCCGAGGTGGGCGATGACGTGCTGATGTACCAGGGTTCGGTGCTGGGTGGCACCTCTTCGGAGCGCACCAAGCGACATCCATCCATCGGCAATAGCGTCGTCATCGGCGCCCACGCCATCGTCCTGGGCAACATCTATGTGGGAGACGGCTCAAAGGTGGGCTCGGGCTCGGTCGTCATCGAGTCGGTGCCCGCCGGGTCCACGGTCATTGGCGTTCCCGGGCGCGTGGTGCGCATCAACGGGCGGCGGCTGGACGGCCGCCCGCGCGACGTCCTGGACCACGGACGCCTACCCGACCCCGTGGTGGAGACGCTCCGTTGCCTGGTGGACCGCGTCGAGCTCCTGGAAGGCCAGGTGCGGGAGCTGACCCGCTCGACCCCCGTCAACTGGAACGAACAGGTCCCGCTGGACTGCACGTGGGTTAAAGACGGCAAGGAAAATCTCACATGAGCGCGAAAAGAGCAGAGAGCGTACTCGACCTGATCGGTGAGACGCCCGTAGTTCGCCTTCGCCGGGTGGTGCCCGAGGGAGCGGCGACGGTCTGGGTCAAGCTGGAGCGGGCCAATCCCGCCGGCAGCGTCAAGGACCGCATCGGCAAGGCCATGATCGAGGCCGCCGAAGAGGCGGGAGAGCTGCGGCCGGGCAGCGTCATCGTCGAGCCGACGAGCGGCAACACGGGCATCGGCCTGGCCATGGTGGCCGCCGTCAAGGGCTATCGCCTCATCCTGACCATGCCCGATACCATGACGGCCGAACGGCGGGCCTTGCTCAAGGCCTACGGCGCCGAGTTGGTGCTCACGCCCGGCGACGAAGGCATGAAGGGCGCCATCGCCCGGGCGCAGGAAATGGTGCGCGAGCACGGCTATTTTATGCCGCAGCAGTTCATGAATCCCGCCAACCCCGAGGTTCACCGCCGCACGACCGCCCACGAGATCCTGGAGCAGGTCGGGCATGTGGATGCCTTTGTCGCGGGCATCGGCACCGGTGGGACCATCACCGGCGTGGGCGAGGTCATGCGCGAGAGGCTTCCCGAGGCCCTTATCATCGCCGTGGAGCCTGCGGGCTCGCCGGTCGTCTCGGGCGGGCAGCCGGGCAAGCACAAGATCGCGGGCATCGGCGCCGGCTTTGTGCCCGACGTGCTGAACACCGGCATCATCGACGAGATCATTGCCGTCGAAGATGACGACGCCTGGGAGATGACCCGCCGCCTGGCCCGCGAGGAGGGGATCCTGGCGGGCGCCTCGTCGGGCGCGGCGGCCTGGGCCGCGGTGCAGGTTGCGCGCCGCCTGGGGCCTGGCAAGGTCGTCATCGCAGTCCTGCCCGACACCGGCGAGCGCTACCTGAGCACCACGCTCTTTGGCGCGGACTGATGTTTTCTCACGCCAGGCTCACACAACATGCGAACGTGGACAGCTTGTCCGCGGACCGGGTTCCGGCCGCGTCAATAAAGTGGATAAAACACACGAAGGAGTGATCGACCCAATATGAGTACCCGAGCCGAGCGCACCATCTACCTGGATCATGCAGCCACAACGCCGGTGGACTCCAGGGTGCTGGAGGCCATGCTCCCCTACTGGACGGAACGGTGGGGAAATGCTTCCAGCATCTATGCCCTGGGACGCCAGGCCAGCCAGGCCCTGGAAGAGGCGCGAGGGACTGTGGCCCAGATCCTCAACTGCACACCCAAAGAGGTCATCTTCACGAGCTGCGGCACCGAGAGCGACAACCTGGCCGTCCGCGGCGTCGCCTTCGAGCGGCAAAAGCGTGCCAAGAAGAACCACATCATCACCTCGTCCATCGAGCATCATGCCATCCTGCACACCGTGGAGCAGTTGGTCAAGTATTTCGGCTTTGAAGCTACCTACCTGCCTGTGGATCGCTTTGGCATGGTGGACCCGGTCCAGGTGGAGCGGGCCATCCGCCCCGACACAGCCATCATCAGCATCATGTACGCCAACAACGAGGTGGGAACGATCCAGCCCATCGCCGAGATCGGAGCCATCGCGCGCCAGCACAAGGTGCCGTTCCACACCGACGCCGTGCAGGCGGGCGGGGTGCTCAACCTGGACGTCGACGCGCTGAACGTCGACATGCTGTCACTTTCGGCCCATAAGCTTTACGGGCCCAAGGGCGTGGGGCTGCTCTACGCCCGCCGCGGCGTGCCCTTCCTGCCGATGCAGACCGGTGGCGCGCACGAGCGGAACCGCCGGGCCGGCACCGAAAATGTGCCCTACGCCATGGGCCTCGCCACGGCCCTGCGCCTGGCCTACGACGAGGTGGAAGAGACCAACACCCGCATCGCTCGCCTGCGCGATCGCCTGGTGGCTGGTGTGCTGGAGAGGATCCCCGACAGCCAGTTGTCAGGCCATCCCTCGCAGCGTCTACCCAACAGCGCCAGCTTTCTCTTCCGCTACGTGGAGGGCGAGTCGATCCTGCTCAACCTGGATCAGTATGGCATTGCCGCGAGCAGTGGCTCGGCCTGCACCAGCGGCTCCCTGGAGCCCTCTCACGTTCTGATGGCCATGGGCTTTGCCCACGAAGTCGCCCACGGCTCCCTGCGGCTTACCCTGGGCAAAGGTAACACAGACCAGGACATCGACCGTGTTCTCGAGGTGTTGCCCGGGATCGTCGAGAAGCTCCGGCGCATGAGCCCGCTCTATAATCCCTAGCTACGGGGCGCACGGCCGTGCGCCCCGGATTGCAAGATCCTCGACATACGGACCGAGTGCGTGCCGCTTGCATCCTGGGCCGCCTTGAGGTAGAATAAGGCATGCAGTGCCGCTCGAAGCGGCGAGGTTTCGAGCGGCCGCACAACATGGTCTCTGCGTAACGGAGTGGCATGGCACTTTCAAGTCTCGATACAGCCTGCAAGCAGGTGTTGATGTTTGGCGGCAAGGGAGGCGTGGGCAAGACGACGACTTCGGCCGCTACTGCGTTGCATTTCGCCGCCATGGGGCGGCGGACGCTCATTATTTCCAGCGACATGACACCGTCGCTGTCCGACATCTTTGAGTGCGAGATCGGCCGCCACGAGACGGCCATACCGGGTGTCGAGGACCTGTGGGGTCTGGAGATCGACCCCGACGAGGTGATGCGTCGCTGGAAGGTCAAGTTTGGCCCCCAGATCTATGAGGCATCCCAGGTTTTTGTCGACATGCCCTACGACGAGCTCGTCGACTATGTGGGAATGGCGCCCGGCATCCAGGAAGAGTTCCTGCTGGACTTTATCCTGGACCGGGTGCGACACGGTGGCTACGACCTGGTGGTCTGGGACACGGCGCCGGCCGGCGACACCCTGCGCCTGCTGGAGCTGCCCTACAAGTTCCTCAGCCATCTGCGGGTCGCGCCGCGCGTCTATCTCAATGTCCGCGACAAGCTGCAACTGGGCAAGGTCCCCTTCCTGGAGCTCATCGATAGCTGGCGGGAGCTGTCGGCCGAGATCACTGGTTTTTTCCAAGATCCGGCAAACGCCGAGTTTGTGCTGGTGACCATCCCCGAGGCGCTCGGCGTGTACCAGGCCCGGCGGCTCGTGGGCGAGTTTGCGCGCTTTGGGCTAGAGATCGAGCGCATGGTGGTGAACCACGTCATCGCCCAGGCCGATTCCGAGTTCCTGCGGCAGAGGCAGGCCATGCAACGCCCCTATGTGCAGCTCCTGGAAAAAGAGTACGGGCACCGAATGAGCATCACCCTCGTGCCGCTCTTTGCCCAGGAGATCAAGGGCGTGGAGCGCCTGGGCCAGGTGGAGCGGGTCCTGTTTCCTTCCTGACAGCCTGGCCCGCCATCCGGTTTCCTGGACAAAAAGGAGGACGACATGAAACCCGATTATCCTGGAGCCACCTGGCGGCCGGCAGCCGCCGAAAATTTCAGCTCGCGACCCTCAAGGACCCAGATCGATGCCGTGGTCCTGCACGCCACCGCGGGCGGCCTGTCGGGCACGCTGGCCTGGTTCGCCAACCCCAGCAGCGGCGTGTCGGCCCACTACGTGGTGGCCAAGAACGGCCAGATCTACCAGATGGTGGAAGAGAAGGACCGGGCGCACCACGCCGGCCTCAGCGAATACCAGGGCCGCGACAACTTTAACAATTTTTCCATCGGAATCGAGATCGTCAACCTGAACGACGGGGTCGATCCCTATCCCGAGGCGCAGTTCGAGGCAGTCGTCGACCTGGTCAGCTATCTCTCCGAGAAGTACAACATCCAGAAAGAGTGGGTCGTCACCCACGCCCAGACCTCGCAAAAGCTGACGGGCAAGACCGATCCCCGCAACTTTGCGACGGAAGAGCTGCTGCGGCGCGTCTACGATCCCCTGGCCAACCTGCCCGTCGACGTCGTCCGCGAGGCTGCCTGGAATGCGTTGGGCATCCCCTTCAACCCCATCGCTGCCTTCCCGCGCTATGCCCGCGAGCACAACCTGGGCAACCCGGAGACCGAGGAGTTTGATTTCACCCACGCCGGCGTCGACTATCGAGGCCAGGGCTTTAGCCAGGGTATCGTCTTTGCCAGGGTGGGTGACTGGGGCAATTTACAGGAGCTGGTGTGGTAGGACCGAGTCGAGTCGTGGTGGCCATGAGCGGCGGAGTCGACAGCTCTGTGGCGGCCGCCCTGCTGGTGGAAGCAGGCCACGACGTGACGGGAATCATGATGCACCTCTGGGCCGAAGAGGATAACCGCTGTTGCTCGCCCGAAGCGGTAGATGACGCGCGCCGCGTGGCGGCCAACCTGGGCATTCCCTTCCACCTGGTGGATTACCAGGACGAGTTCCACGACTGCGTGGTGCGCTATTTCGTGGCCGAATACGCCCGCGGCCGCACACCCAACCCCTGCCTGGCGTGTAACCAGAACATCCGCTTCCATCGCCTCTTGCGCCATGCCCGTAGCCTGGGGGCCGCTTACATGGCGACGGGGCACTATGCCCGCATCGACGAGCATGACGGCCGCTACCGCCTGCGCATGGGCGTGGACCGAAGGAAGGATCAGTCCTACGTGCTCCACATGCTCGGCCAGGATCAGCTCCGCCACCTGCTCTTTCCCCTGGGAGATTATACCAAGGGGCAGGTGCGCGATATGGCCCGCGAGCGGGGCCTGCCGGTGGCCGACAAGGACGAGAGCATGGAGATCTGCTTTGTCACCGACGACGATTATCGCCGCTTTCTGGCCGAGCACGCCCCGGAAACGGCGCAGCCGGGGCCCATCCTCGATGCCGCGGGCCGCGAGATCGGCCGCCACCGGGGCCTGGCGTTTTACACCATTGGCCAGAGGCGCGGGCTGGGCAACCTGGCCGCCCGGCACCTTGGCCAAGGCGGACCGGAGCCCCTGTACGTGGTGCGCCTGGACCCGGAGCGGAATGCCGTCGTGGTCGGGCCGGCCGGCGATCTGGGCAGGCAGAGCCTGGAGGCAGAGAGGGTGAGCTACGTGAGCGGCGAGGCGCCGCCGGCGCCGGTGCGGGTCCAGGCCAAGATCCGCTACCGGGCGGCCCTGGCCGAGGCGACCTGGATCCCCGCCGGCGAGGCACGGGCCAGGGTCGAGTTCCAGCGCCCCTTGCGCGACATCACGCCCGGGCAGGCTGTCGTGGCCTACCAGGACGACGTGGTGCTGGGCGGGGGAATCATCGGCGATGCGTGACATGTTGCAAGCGCCGGGCCTCCTCCTCTCCCTCGTCGTGGCTTCAGCCCTGGGACTGGTCTTTTACCTGTGGCAGGGGCGCAGGCATCGAGACCTGCTGTTCTTCTGGCTGGCAGCCGTCGTTGGCTTTGCTTCCGGCCACCTGGTGGGCGTCGTCTGGGGTTTTGTGCCCTGGACGGTGGGCCAGGTTCACATCCTGGAGGGCTGCATGGTGGCCGTCCTATTTTTGGTCCTGGCGCGTTGGCTGGGACAGGAAAAGAGTAATGCATGACTGAAACAGATGGTGTTCGAGAGCTGGCTGTCGAGGTCTCGCCCCGCGAGGCGACTTCGGACGAGATGTTGAGCCGGATCCACCTGACAGAGCCCAGGGACACGGCGCAGGTGTGGTTCAACGACGGGCGCGTGTTCGAAGGGCCGGTGGGCACCCCCCTGGAAGCGTTTGTGCGGGCCGCCGGCTCCGACCCCGAGGCGCCCACGGTGGCAGCCCTCATCGACGACGAGCTGCGGGAGCTGTCGTATCGCGTCGACAGCGACATCGAGGTCGTGCCCATCACCATGGCCGACAGCGACGGCTTTCGCATCTATCGCCGGTCGCTCGCTTTCCTCCTCGTGACCGCCGTCCACGAGCTGTTCCCGGGGGCAACCCTCTTTGTCGACCACTCGCTGACCTTTGGCGGCTACTTTTGCCAGGTGCAGGGCCGCGAGCCCTTCACACCCGAGGAGGTGGCGCAGATCGAAGCCCGCATGCACGAGATCGTGGCGGAGGATGAGCCCATCTTCAAGACGCGGGTGCCCCTCAATGAAGCCATTGCTCTCTTTAATGCGCGGGGCGACGACGACAAGGTGCGGCTGCTGAACCGGCGGCGCAAGAACTATCTGACGCTCTACAGCCTGCGCGGTTTCCGGGACTATTTCCACGGCTACATGGTGCCCTCCACCGGCTACCTGACGGTCTTTGACCTGCACCACTACCCGCCGGGCTTTATCATCCACTTCCCACGCAGCAGCCCGCCCATGGAGCTGCAGCCATTTGTCGACTATCCCAAGCTCATCAGCGTCTTTCGCGAGTACGGGGAGTGGATGGAGTTGATGGGCGTGCGCGACGTGGGCAGCCTCAACGAGGCCATCGCCGGCGGGCGGGTCTCGGAGCTGGTCCTCGTCGCCGAGGCACTCCACGAGCAGCGCGTGGCGCGCATCGCCGAGGAGATTGCGCGGCGGCGCAAGGGGGACGAGACCGGCGGGCTGGAGCGCGAGACGGGCGAGACCGTGCGCCTGGTGCTCGTCGCCGGGCCTTCTTCCTCGGGCAAGACCACCTTTTCCAAGCGCCTGAGCATCCAACTTCTGGCCAACGGCCTGCGGCCCTTTCCCCTGGAGCTGGACAACTATTTCGTCGACCGGTCCAAGACGCCGCGGGACGAGCAGGGCGCCTACGATTTCGAGTCGCTCTATGCCGTGGACCTGGACCTCTTTAACGAGCACCTGGTGCAGTTGCTGGAGGGGCGCGAGGTGGTGCTGCCGCGCTACAACTTTGTGACCGGCCTGCGCGAGGTCGGCCCCACGGTGCAGCTCCGGCCGGACCACATCGTCATCGTCGAGGGCATCCATGGCCTGAACCCGCACCTTGTGCCGGGGGTCCCACGCGACGTCAGCTATCGGGTCTATGTGTCGGCCCTCACCCAGCTCAACATCGACAAGCACAACCGCGTGCCCACCACCGATACCCGGCTCTTGCGGCGCATCGTGCGCGACGCCGCTCACCGCGGCTACAGCGCCCGGGAGACCATCGACCGCTGGAACAACGTGCGGGCAGGCGAGAAGCGCTGGATCTTTCCCTACCAGGAGCATGCTGACGTCATGTTCAACTCGGCCCTGGTGTACGAGCTGTCGGTCCTCAAGCTGCTGGCCGAGCCTCTGCTGCTGCAAATCCAGCCCCGGACGCCAGCCCACGTGGAGGCCAAGCGCCTGCGGGCCATGCTCGAGTGGTTCGAACCCCTCGCGCCCGACCTCGTGCCCGACAACTCGATCTTGCGCGAGTTTGTCGGCGGCTCGATCCTGCGCGAGTTTCACCTGTCGTTGTAGGCGGCACGCAAGAACCAGGCTCGCGGCGCATCGCCAGATGCGCCGCTCCGGGAGCGCGAGCGGCGTCGCGCCGAGCTTGCACCCCTTCCGTTGGTTCTCGAGCGGCGACTTGACATCTGGCCGGATCACGGTATAATAGATTCGTCTGGCCGGTTCTTAACCCCTTTCAAGCGTCGAGTGGATAAGGAGCGGGCAACGTGGCATCAAGTGGGAACATGCTTGTACACGAAGGCCTGACTGAGAGCGCCGCATTGGGCACCACTTCCCTACCCCAGGGGCGCCCCCCGGCATAGAGATGCCGCAGTGACAGCCCGCCGCCTGGCAGATTTGTTCACGTTCGAGGTGGCAACGTGGAACGCTGGCTGGCAATAGAACTGGGAGCAGCCATTGTCGGGACCGCCTTTCTGGCGTTCCTGGGATGGCTCATGCAGGGCCGCAAGACCGGCGGACTCGTGCTGGTGGGCATGACCGCGGCCATGAGTTCAGGCGTTTGTATCCTTGGCACCTTTGTAGGGCGATATGTCGGCGAGAACGCCGGCGGTTGGCTAGGCAACGCTCTTGCAGGGGAAAGGGGCGGATGGGTCGGGCTCGTTGCCGGAATGCTGCTATCGGCAGTGCTCATCGTTCCTCGCCTGGCCGGCTTTGCCCGGGCCAGGAGTGTGTGGCCCTTTGTTGTCTCCTGGCTGGGTCTCTGCGTGCTATGTATCGCCGGCTACCTCCTCGGCGATTGGCCGGGCCTGGCCATGGTCCCCCTGACGACCATCGTTATTCTGCTCTGGCTCCTCTTCCGGTTCTCCAAGTGGGTCCTGCCCCTACCTGAAGTGATCAAGCAGGAGGTGAGCTTCTTCGAGCGTATCCGGGCCTTTTTTCGGGATCCCAGGAGCGGAGTCCAGAGCCTGTACAAGGCGAGTATCCGAGCCTATCGTCAAGTGCTGGCCTTTCTCCGCCATCCGCAAAAAAATGGCTATCATCCACGCCCTGAGCAGGCCAATGCCTTTCGTTGTCTCCTGACGTTTCTCCTCGGTTCTAACTGGCCGTTCTACTTTGTCCAAAACGGCAAAGTTGAAAAGCGAGTAGACGGCAACCCCTTTCGACAGTTCTTTGCCGGGCCGGGCTTTGTCTACTGCGAGCCGGATCAGGCTGCCTACGTGACCGATGGCGTGAGGCTGACGAGGGTGTGCGGCCCGGGACTGACCTTTACCGGGCTCTACGACCAGGAGGTCGTTCCCCTCGATCTTCGCCGCCAGCTTCGAGCCTTTTACGTCGAGGCCTTGACCAAGGACGGTATCCGCATCCGAGTGCTGGTTTTCACACCTTTCCGATTGTACAGCTCGGAAAAAGATGCCAAGCTGCCTGGTTCATTTCCGTTCTCGCCCCGGACCGCGCAACAAATCGCGCAACACGAGTTCACCGAGAGAATGAGAGAGAAAACCGCGGGCTCCGAGAGGCATACCTGGAATGGAACCTTGGTGCCCGTCCTGACCAAGCCCATTGTGCAGGACATTATCAGTCGCTATACCGTGGACGAGCTTTGCTCGCCCCTGGACCCCGACAAGGATCCACGGGTCGCCATCGTGCGCGAAATGAGGCGCCGCCTGCGACGCGTTCTTGCCAGTTATGGAATTGAGCTCATTGGAGGCGGCATCAGCAACCTGGTTCCCCTGGACGACAAGGTAAATCAGAGGCGCCTGGACAATTGGAAGACCGAGTGGGAGCATCGTGTCCTGCTCGCCATGGGCGAGGGCCGGTCGGAGCGTGCGCGCCATATCGAAAAGGCCCGGGCACAGGCCGAGTTGCAGATCCTGCACCGCCTGGGACAGGCGGCCAGGGATGGAGACCTGGGCGACGAGGCGTCCCAGGTGGCGCTTACATTGCGCTTTATCGACTGCCTTGGCGAGGTGATGAGCGAGGCAGACGCCCAGTGGCCCTTACCTGAGAGCTGCCGGGAAACCCTGGCACGGCTGCGTGGCGAGATCGAAGAAGGGCTGCGATAGTGGAATCCTGCTTGATTCCCAGGGGTGACGATGTTCAAGATTGAAAGGCTCACGCGCTTTGCCCGAAAGGTGTTGTGGGCCGTCTTACCATCCCTGGTGGTCGTCCTTGTCCTTTCCTTCCTAACCCAGGTCCTGGCCCGGCCAGAAGACCTGCACAAGCTTCTGGGGACGTGGCAGTTCTGGCTCCGCGTTGCTCTCGGGATCGTGCCCTTGCTGCTGGCCATTCTGACTGCTTTCTTGCTGGCAGCTCGCTTTCTGAGGGCCGTCTACCCCAGGCTCCGCAGGCTCGAGGCTATCAAGTTCCTTCTTTTCAGCCGCTTTGGCCGGCCGTCCTTTGGCCCCTGGATGAAAATCCAGGGCAGCAAGATCACCATGCCGGAGAATAGCGTGCTGACCCGCATCGGCGGCCCGGGATCCTTGATCGTGGCTGGTGACAATGCCGTCGTCCTGGAGAGGGGAGGAGTTTTCACGTCGGTGCAAGGTCCAGGCTTTCCCCAACTCGGGCCCTTTGAAAGGGTTTACGATATGCTGGACCTTGGGCCCAAGCGCACTTGTTACACGGTGACAGCCATGTCTCGCGAGGGCATCCTTCTGGACTGGACTGTGGAGGTGCAATACCAGCTCGCCGACGGTGGTCAGCCCCTGTCCAACGGTGCATTCTATCCGCTGTCGCCCGACGACGTGTTTCGGGCCTCGACGTCCAAGTGGATACGAGAAGATGGTTGGAAGTTTGGACAGGACATGGACTGGGAGGGCCTGATCGTGATCTCCCAGGCCGAGGGTACGCTGCGGAGCATCCTCGCCCGGCGTCCCCTGGATCAGTTAATTGGCATCACCGAGGAAGAAGAACAAGCGGCCAGGATCGCCATTCAAAAAGAGCTGGAGGACGATCTGCGAGCCTATGCGCCAAAAGTGGGCGCCAAAATACTGCAGGTACGCCTCGACAACCTGAGGGTGCGCGACGAGGTGGCCCAGCAGTGGATCGAGAGCTGGAAGGCCCGTTGGCAGAGTTGGTCCGCCGAGCGGCTAGGCCACGGCGAGGCAGCAAATATCTATCAACTCGAGAAAGCCAAGGCCGAGGCGCAGGCCGAGATGATCCTGGAGATCTCGCAGGCTCTCAGGGGTTTTCTCGGCAATCCGTCATTCCCTCGGCAGGCCATCTCTCAGATGCTGCGCCTGCGCTTGTTCTCTGTCCTGGATCGCGCTGACTTTGCCAAGTCTTCCCGGGTTTTCTTTCCGACACAGACGTTGGAGGCACTCGAGACCATTCGGCAGCCGATTGAGGGACGCATTCAGCCCATCGTGACCGCCCTCATTGCCAACCCGAGCAGCATCACGGTCACCGAGTCGACCACCATTCTGGCGACGATAGGCGATGGACAGGGCAACGCTGTTCCCGATGAAACCGAGGTAGTGTTCGGCTCGAGCGCGGGCGTCCTATCCGACGTCAGCGTCAAGTCGGTCAATTCCGTGGCCCAAACCATGCTGACAGCGGGCTCGACGGCGGGGGATGCCCAGGTCTGGGCGCGAGTGGCGGGCGCCACTGCATCCATGACGGTCAAGGTTTTGCCAGGCCCGCCGGCGGATGTGAGCCTGCTGGTCAATCCTCCCGGTACTGAAGCTGGTGGCGAGATCGAGCTTTTCGCCGAGGCCCGGGACGCCTTTGGCAATCCTGTTGCAGATGGCACGCAGGCAATCTTTCGGGCAACCCTCGGTCGCCTCTCTGCAAGCGCGGTTGAATCCAGGCAGGGAAGGGCACAAAGCCGCCTGTTGGCAGACGGCAAGGTCGGGCAGG
>DAOUHB010000068.1:0-1777 GCA_034428935.1 Anaerolineae bacterium
GACCGGGCGTTGGTGCTCACGCCGACGAACGGCAACCCGCTCTCCGCCGCGGCTTCCAGCGTGTGCTGCCAGATCGCCGCCGTCCCGTCGGTCGCGAAGGGCGGATCGCGCCAGTCCATGCCGATGAGGAGATCCAGCTCGTTGCGGTGCAGGGTGAGGCTGGTCTGGACAATGGTCAGTGCGTTGTCAGCCGTGACTGGCGTACCGGCGCATCGCCTGCGGCCGTTTGCAGGCGCCGAGGTGCCCAGCGGAGAGGCGCTTAAGCAGCTTGAAGCGGGGCTCGTGGCCAAAGCCACCGAACGAACGCAAGCATTCACCGCGCCCTGGGCGGGCGTGATGACTACGGCCTATCGTCTGGCGCAGAAATACAGCACGGGCGACCTGCCGGCCATCGCAACGCCACGAATCAAGGCGGTGTGGGCCGATGTGAACACACGGAGCGAACTGCTGCAATCTCAGGTTGGGACGGCACATAAGGCGCTTGGCGTGCCGGATGAGATGATTTGGCAGAAAGTGCTCGGCTACACGCCAGACGAGGTGTCAGCTTTCCGTGTATCGAAGCGCCGCGACCAGGCCATGCAGGTTGCGGCCATTGCGGCCAGCTTGCGCCAGGCAACGCCGACACAGCAGGCGCCGGTTGCACCCGCAAACCCTGCGGCATTTACAGAGGAGAATCAGACATGAGCGAACCAGTTACGATTTATTGCACCACCGCCCACGAATGGGCGGCCAGGAGTTGCCAACCAGGCGACGCCATGACGCTTGTCTCGCCGTCGCTTGTGCGTGACCTGCTGGCCTCTGGGCGGTGGTCACTGGCGGGGCCAGAGCCGGTGTTTGTGGCACCCGTTGAAGTATCCGTGTTGGCGCCACCTGTGACGCCACGTCACAGGGGCAAGAGCAAGCAGTGAATCCGCTTCTGGCCGCGTTGGTTGCGGCGGGCGTCATTGACCAGGCGACAGCCGAGAGGCTTAATCGCCAAATGGACTCGGCAGCGGCCAGGGCATGGGCTGAGGCGATGCTAGAGCGGGCCAACGTGGGCGCATTGGCCGGGCAGCAGGAGCGGATGATTGGCCTGCTTCGGGGTAACGGGTTTGACCCAACCGATGCGCAATGGCGGCAGTTCTGGCACGACGAAGACACCCGCCTGTGGGCCGATCTGAGCAACTCCTACCTGGACGTGGCGTCAGAGCGGGCCGCGTCCAGGGCGATTATTACGGCGCAGGACTGGTCAACGTGGGAGCTTCTAAACAAAGACGTTGACGAGTGGGTGAACACCTACTACACGTCGCCCGGCCTGCTAGACGTTGGCAGTGTGCCGAACCTTAACACGACGGCCAGGGAACAAGTAGCAGACGCCTTCCTGCGTTGGACACGGGGCGGCCGTGACCTTGCGCCAGGCGCTGACGGCGGCCTGCCGTTGCTGATTGGGCAGCTTGAGCCGATCTTCGGGCCGGTGCGAGCGAAGCGGATTGCGGTCACGGAAACGACTCGGATTTTTGTCGAGGGCAACCGGTCGGTGAATGACGCCAATCCGGTCATCACAGGCTATCAGGTACTGACGGCGGCGGATGAAAAGGTGTGCCCAACCTGCGGCCCATTGCAAGGCGTCTTCCGCGACAAGGCGAGCCGGACATACCAGCACCCGACAATGGGCGGGATTGCCGGGCCGCCGTTTCACGTGAGTTGTCGGTGTGATGAAATTGAAGCCACGTCTCAGACGCAGGGCATTGCGCTCAATTCGTCGTGGCAGTACGAAGGGGCGGCCTGATGGAAGTCA
>DAOUHB010000069.1:0-23750 GCA_034428935.1 Anaerolineae bacterium
CCAACTCTAACTTGAATCCTGGCCCATCTGTGGTATAATGCCAGGGAGAAAAGACGATGAGAATGATGAATTTACTTCTGATCCGCCACGCCCTCAACGATTGGGCCGACAAGAAGCTCGCAGGCTGGACACCCGGAATAAGCCTCAACGCCGAGGGGTGTGCCCAGGTCGAAGCGCTGGTCAAGCGGCTGGCCGACGTGCCGCTGGCCGCCATCTACAGCAGCCCCCTGGAACGGACCATGGAGACGGCCCAACCCGTGGCCGAGTCCCACGGCCTGACCATCCAGGTGCGCGAGGCATTGGGCGAGATCCGCTTTGGCGAGTGGACCGGCCGCAGCCTGGAAGAGCTCCAGAAGGAAGAGCTGTGGCCCGTCGTGCAGGTCTATCCTTCCGGGGCCCGTTTCCCCGGCGGCGAGTCGCTCCGCGAGGTCCAGGCGCGCCTGGTGTCCGAGATCGACGCCATCCGCGACGCCCACGACAAGGAGACGGTGGCGGTCTTTTCCCACTCCGATCCCATCAAGCTGGTGGTGGCCCACTACCTGGGACTGCCCCTGGATCTGTACCAGCGCCTTGCCATCGGGCCCGCTTCCGTGACGGCCTTTGCCTTCACGCCCTTTGGTCCTCGCCTGCTGTTCATGAATCGGAGCGAGTCTTTGCCCAGTTTCAAGTTCGAGGACAAGGAGCAGGAGAAGGAGCAAGAAAACGAGGAGCAGCCACATGCCTTACCAGGTGTATGACCTCAACCCGGTTGATCGCATCACGACCAACGCCGTTGGCGATCCTGGCAACCGCACGTTCTATATCCAGGCCCGCAAAGGCCAGCGCCTGGTGACCGTCATCTGCGAAAAGGAGCACGTCGCCGCCCTGGCGCTGGCCATCGACCAGGTACTTCTGTCCATCGCCGAGGGCAACGCCGACGCCGTCGTCGAGCCCGACCCGGTCCTGCAACACGGCATGGATCTCGAATATCCGCTGGAGCCCGTGTTCCGCACCGGGCAGGTGAACCTTGGTTACGACCAGGCGACGCAGCGGCTGGTCATCATCGCCTACGAGCTCATGGATGAAGAGGACGATTCCACGCCCTCCGTCGCCCGCTTCTGGGCCACGCCCGGCCAGATGCGCGCCTTTAGCATGCACGGGCAAGAGGTGGTCTCGGCCGGCCGCCCGGTGTGCGCCATGTGTGGCCAGCCCATGGACCCCGAGGGCCACTTCTGCCCGCGCCGGAACGGCCATCGAACGTGACCGATCGAGAGGATCAAACCATCGCCCTACCCCCCGATCGCATCCTTCGTCTCCTTGCGGAAGGCGAGATCGAGGTCGAGGGTTTGATTCCGTGGAGCTCTAATGCCACGCTGCTGGTAACGGTGCGCGACGCCGAGCACTCGACCCTGGCGGTTTACAAGCCGCAGCGGGGCGAGCGGCCCCTGTGGGACTTTGCCCACGGGACGTTGGGCATGCGCGAGGTGGCCAGCTACCTCCTGAGCGAGGAGCTGGGCTGGGGCCTGGTGCCGCCCACCGTGCTGCGCCAGGGGCCCCATGGCCTCGGGTCTCTCCAGTTCTACGTTCATTCCGACGAGTCGGCGCACTTTTTTTCCGTCCAGCACGACGAGCGCTACCTCCAGGATCTGAAGCGCGTGGCGGCCTTTGACGTCATTGCCAACAATGCCGACCGCAAGGCGGGCCACTGCCTGGTGGGCGAGGACGGCCGGCTGTGGGCCATCGACAACGCCCTGACCTTTCACGAAGAACCGAAACTCCGCACGGTCATCTGGGACTATGCCGGGGAACCGCTGCCCTACGACGTGGTGACCGACGTCAGCCGGCTGCGAGAGGCCCTGGCCGAGGTCTCGGCCCTGACCCGCGCCCTGGAGCACATGCTCAGCCGGGGCGAGATCCGGGCTCTGCGCCGGCGCGTGCACAACCTGGTGGAGTCCGGCTGCTTTCCGGAGCCGGGCCCCGGGCGCGTCGTCCCCTGGCCCCTTGTCTGACTTGACTGAAACGGGGAGTGCATCGACTTGACACGAGGAGGTGTCCTATGACTGTCACGGCCGTCGTCGGCGCCCAATGGGGCGACGAGGGCAAAGGACGCGTGATCGACCATCTCGCCTCGCGGGCCGGCATGGTCATCCGCTTTCAAGGAGGCTGGCGGACGGACACCAGCGGCTGCCGGCGCTGGGACGACCTACCGGCGGAGGCCCGGGCCTACCTGGAGCGCATCGCCGGGCTGGCCGCGGCGCCCATCCGTTTTGTGTCGGTGGGGCCCGAGCGGTCGCAGATCATCGTGCGATGTTGAAACAGCAGTTACCTCTTACCCTGGACGACGGCCTGATCCTGAGGCGGGCGACGGAGGCGGACGCCGAGCAACTGATCGAGGCCCATTCCAACCTGCACCGCGACGCGGGCGTGGAAGAGCCCGACGAGCGCGTCGGCGCCTGGGTACGCGACCTGATGGTGAGACCCCATCCCACCTTTGATCCCGGCGACTTTGCCGTCGTTGAAGAGCCGAGGAACGGCCACATCGTCTCGTCCCTGTGCCTGATCTCCCAGACCTGGAGCTACGGCGGGATCCAGTTTGGCGTCGGTCGGCCCGAGCTGGTCGCCACCCACCCGGACTACCGGCAGCGGGGCCTCATCCGCGCCCTGTTCGACGCCGTCCACGAGTGGAGCGCCGAGCGCGGCGACAAGATGCAGTGCATCACCGGCATCCCCTGGTACTATCGCCAGTTCGGCTACGAGATGGCGCTGAACCTGGGCGGTGGCCGCGCCGGCTACGAGTCCCACGTGCCCCGGCTGAAGGAAGGCGAGGAAGAGACCTATCGCCTGCGCCCGGCCGGCGAGGGGGACATACCCTTCCTCGTGGAGATGGACCGACGGCAGAGGCAGCGGAGCCTGGTGGGCTGCGTGTGGGACGAGGACCTGTGGCGCTACGAGTTGGCGGGCAAGAGCGACAACAACGTCAACCGGGACCTGGTTCGGATCGTCGAGAGGGACGGCGACTGCGTGGGCATGATCATGCATCCCGCCGCCCTGTGGGGCACCATGCTGCCCGCCACGACCTTCGAGCTCCGGCCCGGCATCTCGTGGCTGGCCGCCGGCCCGGCCGTCATCCGCTACCTGTGGCAGACGGGCCAGGACATGGCCCGGGCGGAGGGCAAGGAGGGGCTCACCACCTTCGGCTTCTGGCTGGGCAGCGAGCACCCGGCCTACCAGGCCATGGCCAACCGTCTGCCCTACGTGCGCAAGCCCTACGCCTGGTACATCCGGGTGGCCGACCTGCCCGACTTCATAGGGCGCATCGCCCCGTTCCTGGAAGAGCGACTGGCCGCTTCCGTGGCCCCCGGCCACACGGGCGAGCTCAAGCTCAGCTTCTATCGCGACGGGCTGCGGCTGATCTTTGAGGACGGGCGCATCGGCGCCCAGCCCTGGAAGACCATCGGCGAAAAGGGGGCCAACGCCGTCTTTCCCGGGCTGACCTTCCTGCAGCTCCTCTTTGGCTATCGCTCCCTCGAAGAGCTGGAAGGGGCCATGGCCGATTGTTACGCCGCGGGCGACGAAGCGCGGGTGCTCCTGGATGCCCTCTTTCCAAAGACGCCGTCCGACGTCCGGGGGGTCACGTGACGGGGGGCGATCAGGCGCAAACCGAGCAGAAATCGCTGGTTTTGAGAGAGCGAGGATTGTTATCCGCGCCGAGCAGGGGTTGGCGGAGGCCGTGGGGCACGGCGCGGGCAGGCTTGCACCGGGGCCCGGAGCCTGGTATAATCTGGGCGTCGCACGACGACCTGATGCGTGGAAACACGCCACATCTGGAAACAGGAGAAGAGCATGAGCGCTGAAACGTTTGAGCTGGCCCGCTGGTCGCTGGCGGACCTGCTGCCCGCGACCCACGGACCCGAGTTCGATAGCGTGGTCGGCGAGATGGAGGGCGCCGTCGCCGAGCTGGAGTCGCAGCGTGACCGGCTGTTGCCCGACATCAGCACGGACCAGTTCCAGGCCATGATTGACCTGGTGGTCAAGATCGCGGTCATTGGCGGCCGGCTGCGGGCCTACAGCTACCTCTGGTTCACGGAAGACACCCAGGAGCAGGAGGCGCTGGCCTTTCGCGGCCGCGTGGAAAAGCTCCTCACCGACGTGGAAAACCGCACTCTCTTTTTCAGCCTGTGGTGGAAGGGGCTGGACGACGAGCCGGCGGCGCGGCTGCTAGCGGCCAGCGGCGACAATGCCTACTACCTGGAATCGCTGCGCCGGTTCAAGCCCCACACCCTGTCGGAGCCGGAAGAAAGGATCATCAACGTCAAGGACGTCAACGGCACCCACGGGCTGGTGACCATCTACGAAATGGTCACCAACGCCTTTACCTTCGAGGTCGAGATCGATGGCGAGGTGAAAAAGCTCAACCGCGCCGAGCTGTCGGTCTATGCCCGCGACCCCCGGCCGGAGGTGCGCGAGGCCATCTACCGGGAGCTGTACCGGGTTTATGCCCAGGACGGCACGGTACTCGGCCAGATCTACCAATACCTGGTGCGCGACTGGTCCAGCGAGAACCTCGATCTCCGCCACTTCTCGTCGCCCATCGCCGTCCGGAACCTGGCCAACGACATTCCCGACACGGTGGTCGACACGCTGCTGGAGGCCTGCCGGGCGAACGCCTCCCTGTTCCAGCGCTACTTTCGCCTGAAGGCCGGCTGGCTGGGCATGGACAGGCTGCGCCGCTACGACATCTATGCTCCCCTCACGGCCTCGGAAAAGACTTTCGACTTTGACGAGGCGGCCAGGATGGTGCTGGCCAGCCTGGAGGACTTTTCGCCCGTGCTGGCCGGCCAGGCCCGCCGCGTCTTTGCCGACGGGCACCTGGACTCGGAGCTGCGGCCGCGCAAGGACACGGGGGCCTTTTGCTACAGCGTTCTGCCCGGGCTGACGCCCTGGGTGCTCATCAACTATACCGGGCAGGTGAGCGACGTGGCGGCCCTGGCCCACGAGCTGGGCCACGCCATCCACGGCCTCATGGCCGCCGAGCACACGCCGCTGACCTTTCACTCCTCGCTGCCCCTGGCCGAGACGGCGTCGGTCTTTTCCGAGATGCTGCTCCTGGAGCGGCTGCTGGCGCAGGAAAAGGACCCGGCCCTGCGGCGCGACGTGCTGGCCCGTTTTGTGGACGATACCTATGCCACGGTCACGCGCCAGGCCTACTTTGTGCTCTTTGAGCGCGACGCCCACCGGCTCATCGCCGAGGGGCGGACCACGGAGCAGCTATCGGCCCACTACCTGGACAACCTGCAGGAGCAGTTTGGCGACTCCGTGGAGCTGAGCGACGAGTTTCGCTGGGAATGGACGTCCATTCCCCACATCTATCGCACGCCGTTCTACTGCTACGCCTACAGCTTTGGCCAGTTGCTCGTCCTGGCCCTGTACGGCCGCTATCGCAAAGAGGGCAAACCCTTTGTCGCCCGCTACGAAAAGATCCTGGCCTACGGCGGCTCCCGGAGCCCGGCCGAGATCCTGACGGAAGCGGGCATCGACATGACTTCCCTGGAGTTCTGGAACGGCGGATTCGACATCATCGCCGAGATGATCGACGAGCTGGAATCGCTGGGCTAGGCGCCCGGGCCGGGGACGCCGCGTCCCCGGTCAGGGCTCGAGATCGTCCTCCTCCTCGGGCACAGGGACGAACCGCCAGAGGACGAGGAGCACCTTTAGAATCAGGAATAGGATCGCCACCGCGGCGGCGGTCCACGCAGCGATGGCCGCCATGCCCAAGAGCTGGGCGTTGAGCTGGCCCGGCCAGTCGGAGGCCAGGCCGGGGGCGGGGACAAAGCCGGTGATCCCCTGGCCGGCGACGCCCAGGTAGCTCTCGACGCCGATGCCGTTCCATCCCTGGCCCGCCTGGCCGTCGGCCACGAGGCCCGGCGCCAGGATGCCGAGGACGCCGGCCGGCAAGCCGATGGGCAGGGCGCCGGTGGGATCGTCGATGCGCAGGACGTAGCGCACGACAAAGGTGACGAGGGGCACCAGGAGGCCGGCCGCGCCGCCGAGGGCCAGGGCCGCCCAGGGCGGGATCAGGCTGGCAGCCGCGGTGGCCGCGATCACCCCGGCCACGCAGCCGCGGGCGGCCACCAGGGAATCGGCGGCGCCGGTGGTGAACCAGGTGTACAGGCCGGGGAGGATGGCGCCTCCCGCCGCCGCCAGGAGCAGGTTCACGCCCACCCGGGGGTGGGCCAGGCCGCCGCCGGCCAGGATGGGATTGGCGGCAAAGAGGCTCACGCTGCCCACGGCGGCCAGGAAGGCGCCCAGGATGGCGAGGACGGGCAGGTGGACCACCGGCAGCATGGCGACCTCGCCCTCGGGCAGGGGAGGCAGGCGCCGGCGAAAGATGACGATGCCCAGCAGCGCCGCCAGCGAGCCCACGAGGGCCGCGGTGCTGGTGCCCGTCAGGTCGACGTAGCCGTGGCCCAGGCCCAGCGTCTGGCCGACGTGCATCAGCCAGCCGCCGCCCGAGAACCAGTTGCCGGCCACGGGATAGACGATGGCCGCCAGCAGCACGGCGCCGAGCATCGACATCCAGCCCGGCAGGCGCTCGCGGAGCGCAAGGAAGGGCAAGAGGACGCCCACGGCCAGGGACGGCAGGTGGGCCAGGAAGAGGGCCAGGGCGGCCGGGGTGGCGGCCTCGTCGAGGAGAAAGAAGCCGCGCAGGCCGAGGACGCCCCACTCGAGGTTGAAGGGCGAGGCCCATTCCCAGACGAGCCCTTCCAGGCCGGGCAGGTCCCACACGAGGCCGACGCCGCCCAGTTGGAAGGCGAATCCGCAGGCCCAGTAGCTGATGGCCGCCAGCGCCAGGCCACCCAGGCCCGCCACGGCAGACCGGGCCGGCCGGCGGCCGGCAAGGCTGCCACCCGCCAGCAAGATCAGGCCGGCGGGCAGGAGCAGGGCAAGAATTGCGAGCTGAGAGCTGAAAATCAAGAATTGTGAGTTGTTCATTTGTCGTAGACGCCATGCTTGGCACCCTGGCCAAGTGGCTGCGCATCCTGGGTTACGATACGCTCTATGATCCGAGGCTGGACGACCACCAACTGGTCCGGCTCGCCCGTGCCGAGGATCGGATTCTGCTCACCCGCGACCGGCCCCTGGCCAGGCGCCGCGGGCTGCGCACGCTGCTCATCGCCGGTGAGGGGCTCGACGAGCAGCTCCGCCAGGTCCTGGTCGAGCTGGAACTGGAGCCCGACCGGGCCTTTTCCCGCTGCCCGGTGTGCAACGGGCTGTTGGAAGCCATCAGCCACGACGAGGCGAGGGCCAGGGTGCCGGCCTACGTCGCGCGCACCCACACGTCTTTCAAACATTGCTCCTCCTGTGGCCGTATCTACTGGCAGGGCAGCCATTGGCAGCAGATGGAGGAGCATCTGTCGCGCCTCCGCGCGGCCGGAACGCCCGAAGATTTGTAAGCATTTGGAGGTTGAATCCTGGAACCAATCGAGCTCGCTCACGTAATCGTCGACGCTATTGCCGAACGGCTTGGAAGTGACATCGTCATGTTGGACATGGAAGGCGTCTCTTTGCTGGCAGATTATTTCGTCCTGTGTAACGCCGAGAGCACGCCCCAGTTCCGAGCCATCCTCGACGAGATTGACAAACAAGCCAAGGCCGCCGGCGCCCGCCGCTTGCACCTGGAAGGTGAAGCCGTATCGGGATGGATCCTGGCCGATTATGGATCCGTCGTCGTCCACATCTTTGACCCGCGGCTACGGCTGTACTACGATCTCGAAGGTCTGTGGAGCCAGGCGCGGCTGGTTGTTCGCGTGCAGTAAACCGCGCCACAGCGTATTATACTAAAGCCGGGCCAAAGTGGCAAACGGCGGGCCAGGAGCGGAGCGCCTGGCGGCCGGGGGCGTGGGGCTCTCCTTCGCGCCTGGTTTTGCCTTTCCGGCTGCTTCCGGTATAATACCCCTGGCGTCGGCTCACAGGCACAACTCACCGGAGAGAAAGGTCAGTCATGTTTCAAGATTTTGACGAGGCGAAAGCGTTCATCCAGGAACAGGGTGTGCGCATGGTGGACCTCAAGTACACCGACCTCTGGGGGCGCTGGCACCACGTAACGGTTCCGGCCAGCCAGTTCACCCAGGAGTTGGTCGAAGAGGGGGTCGGCTTTGACGCCTCCAGCGTGGGGCTCAAACCCCTCAAGTCGGGCGACATGGTCACCGTGCCCGACCTGTCCACCGGGTTCATGGATCCCTACTGGGAGGCACCCACCCTCAGCTTTTTATGCTCGGCCAGGGAGGCCGACAGTCGCAAGGAATTTGCCCGCGACCCGCGCAACATCGCCCGGCGCGCCGAGGAATACCTGCGCGAGACGGGCATCGCCGGCGCGAGCCTGTGGGGGCCCGAGTTCGAGTTCTATGTCTTTGACTCTGTAGCCTTCGAGAACGAGATCCACCGCGTCGGCTACCGGCTCGAGTCCAGCGAAGGGATGTGGAACAGCCCCGCAGCGGGCAAGGGAACCTACATCCCCATGCACGGCGGCTACCACGCCCACCCCCCGCGCGACGTGCTCTACAACCTGCGGAGCGAGATGTGCCTCCAACTGGAGGCCATGGGCGTGCCCATCCGCTACCACCATCACGAGGTGGGCGGGCCCGGCCAGGTCGAGATCGAGACCGCGCTCATGGGCCTGCTGGAAAGCGGCGACGCCACGATGAAGGTCAAGTACGTGGCCAAGATGGCCGCCGCGGCCCGCAACCAGACGGCGACGTTCATGCCCAAGCCCCTCTTTGGCGAAGCGGGCAACGGCATGCACTTTCACCAGTTGCTCACCCGGGGCGAGCTGTCGCTGTTCTACGACCCGGAGGGCTATGCCTGCCTGAGCGAGCTGGCGCTGCATTACATCGGCGGGCTGCTGACCCACGGCCCGGCGCTCCTGGCCCTGACCAATCCCAGCACCAACTCCTTCCGGCGCCTGGTGCCCGGCTACGAAGCGCCCGTCAACCTGTTCTTCTCGCTGGGCAATCGCAGCGCCGCGGTGCGCATCCCGAAGTATGCCAACAACCCCTACGAGAAGCGCATGGAGTTTCGCCCGCCCGACGCGACGTGCAACGTCTACCTGGCCCTGGCAGCGCAGTTGATGGCCGGCCTGGACGGCATCCGCAAAAAGATCGATCCCACCGCTGCCGGCTTTGGCCCCTTTGACTCCAACGTCTTTGGCTGGAGCGAGGAGGAGCGCAAGAAGATCAAAGCCGTGCCCTCCACGCTGGGGCAGGCGCTGGAAGCGCTGGCCGACGACCACGAATTTCTCCTGGCCGGCGACGTCATGGATGCCGAGTTCATCCGGGACTGGATCCGCTACAAGATGGACCGCGAGTACCTGGAAGTGCGAGACCGGCCGCATCCGTACGAGATGGCCCTTTATTTCGACGTGTAGGAGAATGGAGAGAGAGGCAATGAGCAAGCGCGAGATCCATCCCCCGCGGGGCACCAAACTGACCTGCAAGAACTGGCTCATCGAGGCACCATATCGCATGATCCAGCACAACCTGGACCCCGAGGTGGCCGGCGACCCCGACAACCTCATCGTCTATGGCGGGCGGGGCCGCGCCGCCCGCAACTGGGCCTCCTTTGACGCCATCCTCGAGAGCCTGCGCAACCTGGAGCCCGAGGAGACCCTGCTGGTGCAAAGCGGCAAGCCGGTGGCGGTCTTCCGGACCCACGAGGACGCACCGCGGGTGATCATCGCCAACACCAACATCGTGCCTGCCTGGGCCACCCAGGAGAATTTCGACCGCTGGGAGGCCGAAGGACTGATCATGTACGGCCAGATGACGGCCGGAAGCTGGATCTATATCGGGACCCAGGGCATCCTGCAGGGCACCTACGAGACCCTGGCGGCCGCGGCCCGCAAGCACTATGGCCCCGACGCCAGCCTGAAGGGCAAGTTTGTCCTCACCGCCGGCCTGGGCGAGATGGGCGGTGCTCAGCCCCTGGCGGTGACGATGAACGAGGGCGTCGCCCTGGTGGTCGAGGTCGACCCCTGGCGCGCCCAGAGGCGCCTGGACCACCGCTACCTGGACACGGTGGTCCACGACCTGGAAGAGGCCATGAGCCTCGTGGACGAGTCGGTCCGCAAGCAGGAGCCGCGGAGCATCGGGCTCATCGGCAACGCGGCCGACGTCCTGCCCGAGCTGGTGGTCCGCGGCGTGACGCCCGACATTGTCACCGACCAGACCTGTGCCCACGACCCCTTGATGTACCTGCCCAACGGCATGACCATGGAGGAAGCGGAAGAGCTGCGCCAGCACGACCCGCGGGAATACCAGGCGCGGTCCATGCAGGCCATGGTCCAGCACTGCCGGGCCATGGTCGAGATGCAAAAGCGCGGTTCCGTGGTGCTGGACTATGGCAACAACCTGCGCCAGATGGCCTTTAACGCCGGCTACCGGGAGGCCAAGGTGGGGGGCGACCCGAACGGCGAGTGGGTCTACCCCGGCTTTGTGCCGGCCTACATCCGGCCGCTGTTCTGCTCCGGGCAGGGGCCCTTCCGCTGGGTGGCCCTCTCGGGCGACCCCCAGGACATCTACGAGACCGACCAGATCATCATGGACCTCTTTCCGGAGAAGCACCACCTGGTGCGCTGGATCAAGATGGCCCAGGAGCGGGTGGCCTTCCAGGGATTGCCCAGCCGCATCTGCTGGCTGGGCTACGGCGAGCGCGACAGGGCGGGCCTGGCCTTTAACGAGGCCGTGGCCAGCGGGCGCATCAGCGCCCCCATCGCCATCGGGCGTGACCACCTGGACTGTGGCTCTGTCGCCAGCCCCAACCGCGAGACGGAGGGGATGCGCGACGGCTCCGATGCCATCGCCGACTGGCCCCTGTTGAACTTTGCCCTGAACGCCGTGGGCGGCGCGACGTGGGTCAGCTTTCACCACGGCGGCGGGGTGGGCATCGGCTACAGCCTCCACGCCGGACAGGTCATCGTCGCCGACGGCACGCCCGCCGCTGCCCGCCGGCTGAAGCGCGTCCTGACCTACGACCCGGGCATGGGCGTCGTGCGCCACGTAGACGCCGGTTACCCGGAGGCCATCGCCTTTGCCCGGGAGCAGGGCGTCCACATCCCGATGATGCCCGAAGGCTGAGGGGAACCCATGGCGGAAGGGAGGCGGTGCCTGGCGTGCGGCGTCAATCTGGTGGGTCCGTTCCTGCCCCAGATCGACCTGGTGCAGCCGCCGGCCGGCGAGCCCGCCGGCAGCGAGGTCCAGGTCGCGGCTCACTCCTGGATCTGCCCCGAATGCGGGCTGGTCCACTGGTACGCCCTCGAGCCGGAGCCAGAGCCGGAAGAGCAGGCGGATGCTCCCGACGAGGTGGTGGGCCGGCCCGGCCCCAGCTACGAGCGGCGCAGCGAGATCGTGCGCATGCTGCGGCGAGTCAAGCGCATGTAACGCGGAAAGGATGATCGCAGACGGGAACGAAAACGCCGGGAAACCGCGGGCCGGGCGCCGGCCTGCCGTCTGGTACCGGCCGGGCCGGAGCTTGCCTTTCCGGCCATTAAATGCTAACATGGGCCCGTGGAGAAAGGGGGAGAGGCCGCCTGGCGGCCGGCTGCCCCTTTCTCGCTAGCTGCGCAGCGGAGTGTGAGGATGAACACACAGGAAAAAGCCTGGCTTCTCCGGCAGCGGCGCGATCGCCGCAACCGGGCCAGGGGCGGCGCAAGCAAGACGCTCCTCCAGATGGCGGGGGGCCTGGTGGTGCTGTTGATCACCGGCTTCGTGCTCACGGTTGTGGGAGGCATTGCCGCCGCGGCCGGTGTCTATGGCTATTATGCCAAGGACCTGCCAGATCCGGGCGAGATCGTCACCCGCCAGGAAAAGTTCGAGACGACCAAGATCTATGACCGGACGGGCGAGGTGCTCCTCATGGAGGTCATCGACCCTCGCCACGGCGACCGGACCATGCTGCCCCTGGAACAGATTCCCGAGGACTTTCGCAACGCGACCATCGCCCTCGAGGACAAGACGTTCTACACCAACATCGGCATCGATCCGGTGGGCATCACCAGGGCGTTTCTGCTCAACTTGCAGGGCAAGGGCGTCCAGGGCGGCAGCTCCATTACCGTGCAGTTGGTGAAAAACATCCTGATCCCCGAGGAAGAACGCTACCAGGTCTCGTACGCGCGCAAGATCAAGGAGGCCATCCTGGCCATGGAGATCTCGCGCCTGTACTCCAAGGACCAGATCCTGGAGTGGTACCTGAACACCAACTACTATGGCAACTGGGCCATCGGCGTCGAGGCCGCGTCGCAGGTCTATTTCGGCAAACACGCCCAGGATCTGACCCTGGCCGAGTGTACCATGCTGGCGCCCATCGTCCAGTACCCGGCCATGAATCCCATCGACAACCCCGACGAGGCCAAGAAGCGGCAGGGCATCGCGCTGGAGCGGCTGAGGGACGAGGGCTATATCACGCGCACCGAGGCCGAGGCCGCCTTTGCCGAGCCGATGCAGATCCACTCTTCCATGCTCAAGCGCTACGACCTGGTGGCCCCCCACTTTGCCGTCTATGTGCGCAAGCAGCTCGAGGACCGCTACGGCTCGGAGGTGCTCTACCAGGGTGGCCTGAAGGTCTATACCACCATCGACCTGGAGATCCAGCGCATCGCCGAAGAAGAGGCGCGTGCCCAGGTGGCCAAGCTCAAGGAACAGGGTGAGGACGTCAACAACGCGGCCGCCGTCGTCATGCGGGCCCGGACGGGCGAGATCCTGGCCATGGTGGGCAGCCTCGACTACTGGAACGAAGAGATCGACGGCAACGTGAACGTGGCCGTGGCGCCCCGGCAGCCGGGCTCGTCGTTCAAGCCCTTCAGCTACGTGACCGCCTTCCACCAGGGGCACACGGCCGCCGACATGGTCATGGACGTCCACTCTTGCTTTGACGACTATCCCAACCCGCCCTACTGCCCCGAGAACTATGACCGGGAATACCTGGGCCCGCGCAGCTTCCGATCCGCCCTGGCCCAGTCGCGCAACATCCCGGCCGTCAAGGTGTTGGACATGGTAGGCGTCGGCAACGTCATCCGCACCGCCCACGCCATGGGCATCAACACTCTCAACCAGGACCTGGATTATTACGGGCTGAGCCTGACGCTGGGCGGCGGCGAGGTGTGGCTGCTGGACATGGTGTATGCCTACAGCGTCTTTGCCAACGGCGGCACCATGATGGGCCAGCCCACCAAGCTGGCGCGCACCGGCTACCGGCAGCTCGATCCCGTCTCGATCCTGCGGGTCGAGGACGCCAAGGGCGAGGTGCGGGAGGAGTACAAACAGCCCGAGGTGCGCAGCGTCGTCCTGGCCGACGGCCGCGAGCTGTCGCCCCAGGAGGCTTACCTGCTCACCCACGTCCTGTCGGACAACAACGCCCGCGCCGCGGTCTTTGGCAGCAACAGCGCGCTGCGCCTCAGCCGGCCGGCGGCAGCCAAGACGGGCACCACCACCGACTACAAGGACGTCTGGACGGTGGGCTACACGCCCCAGATCGTGACCGGCGTCTGGGTGGGAAACAACGACAACACGCCCATGGAAGGGGTATCCAGCTCCCGGGGCGCCGCGCCCATCTGGCACAACGTCATGGAGCGCATCTATAACGAGGGTCACGCTCAGCGAATCCTGGGCGAGGTCATCGACAACTTTCCCCGGCCGCCCGGCCTCACCACGGCGGCGGTGTGCGCCGTGTCGGGGCTGCTGCCCAACCAGCACTGCCCCAACCGGGTCAACGCCCTGTTCATCGAGGGCACCGAGCCCACGGAATACTGCAACGTCCACCACGTCGAGCGCGTGAACCGCCAGACGGGCAAGCTGGCGACGGCTTGCACGCCGCCCGAGCTGGTGGAAGAGCGGGTGTACGAGATCTATCCGCCCGAAGCGGCCAACTGGGTGCGGCAAAAGGGCATTCCCCAGCCGCCCACCCAGCGCGACGAGATCTATGGTTGCAGCCCCGAAGGCGGCGAAGTCGTGATCGTCGATCCCAGCCTCGGCGGGCACGTCAGGGACGTCGTGGCCATCCGCGGCAACGCCCGCTCCGGCGATTTCAACTTTTACCGGCTCGAGTTCGGCGAGGGGCTCAACCCCTCGGCCTGGAGCCAGATCGGCGGCGACCACTATAACCAGGTGGACAACGACGTCCTGGAGTTCTGGGACGTGCGGGGCCTGAACGATGGGCTCTATACCCTCCAGTTGACCGTCGTGGACCACAGCCAGAATTTCCGGCGCGCCACGAGTTATGTCACGGTCGACAACACGCCGCCCGAAGCCTACGTCGGCTATCCCTGGCCCGGCCGGGTGTACGAGCTGGAAGCCTCCGACGAGTGGGCCAACCTGGCCGCCGACGTCCGCGACAACGTGCAGATCGACAGGGTCGAGTTCTACATGGACGACGAGCTGGTCGACTTTTCGGTGGTGGAGCCGTACGCCGTCAAGTGGGTCCTGCAGATGAAGGACCTGCGGCCGCCCAATCGCAACATGCAGCCGGTCATGGAAACGCGGACGGTCACGAATCCCGACGGCACCGTAACGCAGGAGCAGGTCATGGTCACCTGGGTGGAGATCAGCCCCGACGGGAAGACGGTCACCCAGACCTGGGAGAGCGGGTTCATGATCATTGCCAGCAGCGGCAAGTACACCGAGTCGCACCTGGTGCACGTCGTGGCCTTTGACGCCGCGGGCAACGAGACCAAGAGCGAGCCCGTCCGCTTCTTTGTCATCCACAAGCCCAAGGAAAAGAAACCGGAGGACAGCGGCGCCCTGCTGCTCCGCCAGGAGCTGCTGGCGTGGTGGGACGATCTCGGCGCCCCGCCCTGGTGGCCGCGGGCTATGGGCTGAGGGCCAGGAACCGAAACCAGGAGGACGCACCTGCCGGCCTGGCAGGTGCGTTTTTCGTTCGCTTGCCGCTTACCCCTCCGGCACCAGCGGCTCGGCTTCCTGGCCGGCGCTCTCCTCCACGGGGGGTACGAGCACGATCAGCGCCCCGGGCATGACCGTGATCTCGATGGGGGTCTCGCCGCAGTCCTCTCCGTCGATGACCACGGGTTGGGGCGGATCGCTCTCGATGCGGATCTCCCGGCCCTGCCAGTATCGCAGGTTCGCCTGGTCGGGGGTGGCGGCCACGATGCTGGCCACCACCGAAGACAACGACGCCAGGTCCATGCTGCGCACGGCCAGAACGTCCAACAGGCCGTCGTCGATGGCGGTGTGGGGCGATATGGTCAGGTCATAGATGCCCAGGCGCCCGGCGTTGGCCACGACGCCGGTCACGGCCTCGTACTCTTCCTCCTGCCCGTCGAGCGACAGGCGGTAGCGGGCGGGCGCCGTTTCGCCCAGCGCCTGAAAGCCGGCGATGAGGTAGGCCAGCTTGCCAAAGCGGTCGCGCAGCTCCCGGGTCGTCAGGCCGATCTGGCGGGCGGTAAAGCCCAGCACCAGCCGCAGCAAGAAATAGTGATCGCCCACCTGCCCGGCGTCGATGTGGCGCTCCACGGCGTCGGGGCTGCAGGCCAGGCGGGCCGCGTCGGCCAGCACGGGAGGGATGCCCAGCTCCACGGCCAGGACGTCGCCCGTGCCGCCCGGCAGGATGGCCAGGGGCACCCGGCTGCCCACCAGCGCGTTGCCCACCTCCATCACCGTCCCGTCGCCCCCGCAGGCGGCCACGACGTCGGCCCCTCGTTCCAGGGCTTCGCGCGCCAGCCGTGTGCCATCGCCCGGCTCCTGGGTGATGGACACGTCCCAGCGGATACCCGCCTCGCCGAAAACCTGGTTAAGGGTGTGCAGGATCGGCTGCGGCTGGCCCGCGGCGGGATTGACAACCACCTCAACTCGTTTCGCCGACACGTTCTTCCTCCAGCGTCTGCCTCTTGCGCCAGTACTTCTCGAAGCGGCGGATTTGGCGCTGGATGTGCCAGGCACCGGGATGGGCCACCGGACGTTTTTCGACGATGAGGTCCATGGCCTCCTCTGCGGAATGGCCCATGCCGATGAGAATGGCCGCGGCCATGGCCACGCTGCGATGCCGTCCTGCCTGGCAGTAGACCAGCACCTGGTGACCCTGGCTGATGACGGGCAGGGCGGCGACGACGCCGCGGTAGAGGGTGGCAAGGGGAATGGGGAACAGGAAAAAGT
Organism: Anaerolineae bacterium; assembly: GCA_034428935.1. GTDB lineage: Bacteria > Chloroflexota > Anaerolineae > JAAYZQ01 > JAAYZQ01 > JAAYZQ01. The sequence continues at coordinate 16,137 of DAOUHB010000069.1, forward strand.
CAAAGGTCCCCAGCCACAGAATGTCGATTTCAAGCTCGGCCAGCCTGCGCGGGGGTGGCTGGCTGGCGATCATGCCTACAATGAGACGAACATCCAGCTCGCGGATGGCTTCCACGTCCTCTTCTCTGAGGCGGGTGGAGATAAACAGATAGTCGGTGATCCGAGAGACGTTCAAGGCCATGCGATTCAGTTGCTCCTACAGGTTCAGGGCGATCTGCCCACTAGACCTCCATGACGACCGGCAGGATCATGGGCCGGCGCTTGGTTCGCTCGTAAAGAAACTGGGCCAGCCGGTCCTTGATCTTGGCGCCGCTGCCTGCCGGCACGCCCCCATGTCCCAGGGCATCCAACACCTGTTTCTCGGCTTCGGCGATAAGGCCCTCGGCTTCGCGGAGGTAGACAAAGCCCCGGGTGATGATGTGTGGCCCTTCCAACACGGCGCCCGAGTCGGCGTCGAGGGCCACCACTACGACGACAAAGCCGTCCTGCGAGAGCAGGTGCCTGTCGCGCAGGACCACGTTGCCCACGTCGCCCACGCCCAGGCCGTCCACCAGGACGTGCCCTTCCGTCACCTGCCCGTTGACGCGGGCCCAATCGGCGGCGAACTCGAGCACCTGCCCGCTTTCGATGACAAAGATGTTCTCCGCCGGGATGCCAATCTCCTGGGCCATGCGCGCGTGGTGCACCAGGTGGCGAAACTCGCCGTGGATGGGCACGAAAAACCGCGGCCGGATGAGGTTGAGCATCAGCTTGTGTTCCTCGCGACTGGCGTGGCCCGAGACGTGCACCTGCATTCGTTCCTGGTGATACACGTCGGCGCCGGCGCGGAACAGGTTGTTGATGGTGCGGTTCACCAGCTCTTCGTTGCCGGGGATGGGAGTGGCCGAGACGATGACCGTGTCGCCCTGCTGGATGTTGACCTGGCGATGCTCGCCGACGGACATGCGCACCAGCGCCGAGGTCGGCTCGCCCTGGCTGCCGGTGCAGGCGATGGCCACCTGGTTGGGCGGCAGGGTGCTCATCTGCTGCGGCGAGAGCAGATCGTCGGGTGAGGCGTCCAGGTAGCCCAGCTCGTAGGCCTTCTTGGCATAGTTCAGCATGGAGCGGCCCACCAGGCCCACCTGCCGGTTATAGTGCCGCGCCGTGTCCACAACCTGCTGGATGCGCGAGATGTTGGAGGCGAACGTGGCGACAATGATGCGCCCCTCGGCCCTGGCAAAGATCCGATGAAAGTTCTCGGCCACCACTTCCTCGGAGGGCGTCTGGCCGTTGGTCTCGGCATTGGTCGAGTCGGAGAGCAGGACGTGCACGCCGCGCCCTCCCAGCTCGGCCAGCTTGGCAAAATCGGTCAGGCGGCCGTCCACGGGGGTCTGGTCGAACTTGAAATCGCCGGTATAGACCACCAGCCCCACGGGAGTGGTGATGCCCAGCCCCACGCTGTCGGGAATGGAATGGCTGACCCGAAAGAACTCGACGCCAAAGGGGCCCAGGTCCAGGCGGAACTGGCGGTCGTCGGGGAGGATGGTATGCAGGTCGGCGACGTCGAGCAGATGATGTTCCTTGAGCCTGACCTCGATGAGGCCCCTGGTCAGTTGCGTGGCATGGATGGGCGCCCGCACCTTTTCCACGAGATACGGCAACGCCCCGATGTGATCCTCGTGCCCGTGGGTCAGGATGATGCCCTGCACCTGTTCTTTGCGCTCGAACACGTATTCCATGTCGGGAATGACGATGTCGATGCCCAGCATGTCGCTCTCGGGGAACATGAGCCCACAATCGACGACGAGGAGCTTCTCGTCGTACTCAAAGACGGTCATGTTCTTGCCGATCTGGCCAATGCCGCCCAGGGGAATGATTTTAAGAATGTCCTCGGTCAAACTTGCTCCTTGTATACACGCACTGCGCCAGAGCGCGGCAACGTCGCCCTCGCGCAGCGTGAATTTTGATGGGCCGGCGACGGTACATCGTCGCCGCTCGGTCGGTCCGGCAGGGTCAGAACAGGCTCAACTGCTCCGCCCGGGGAGCCTCGGGCAGGCTCTCCTGGCCCTCGTCTACCGTGGCCAGCAGCTCGGGAATCCTGGCCACGTCCTGCTCCAGCAGCGATCGCCAGCGGGGCTGGTGGAGTGCGGCCGCGGGGTGGAACATGGGATAGTAGATGACGTTGCCCACCTTCCGGGCCTGGCCGTGGATGCGCGAGATAGAAGCGCCGGGAAAATAGCGCGCCATCGAGAACCGGCCCAGGGTTACGATCATGCGCGGACGCACCAGCTCGATCTGGCGGTCCAGATACGGCCGGCAGGCCTCGACCTCGTCGGGCTGCGGGTCGCGGTTGCCGGGCGGCCGGCACTTGACCACGTTGCAGATGTAGACCTGCTCGCGCTTGAGGTTAATGCTCGCCAGGAGCTCTTCCAGGTACTGGCCGGCGGCCCCGACGAAAGGACGTCCCTGGCGGTCTTCGTGAAAGCCGGGGCCCTCGCCGATGAACAGGATCTCGGCGTCTTCGGGGCCCTCACCCGGGACGGCATTGGTTCGCCCCTGGCTCAAAATACACTTCTCGCAGCGCTGGATCTCCTGGTACAGGGTCTGGAGCTCGCTCAAGCTCCCGCTCCTTTCCTTACTTGTCGGCCGTGGGGCCACGGCCTAGGCCCCTTGCCTGGTGCCGCACTCCGGGCAAAACTTGGCTCCCTTGCTGATCTCGGAACCGCACTCGACGCAGAACTGCACGGCCGCCAGCTTGGCGCCGCACTCCGGGCAGAACTTGGCGCCGGGCACCAGGTTCGCGCCGCACTCGGGACAACCGCCGCGCACCTTTTCTTTGAACCGCTCCTTGGTAACGTACTGGACCTCGCGCGCTACCTCCTGGCCCTGCTCGACCTCGGCTTCTACCTGGGCGGCCGCGAACTCGGCTTCCACGTCGGGCGCGCACTCGTAACACAAGCCCCGTTCCTCGTTCCAGCAGGCATCGTCCACCCACTGGCTGCACCGCCGGCACTGCTTGAAGTATGGCATGGCCTCTTCCACGGCCGCCTCGAAGGCCTTGTCGTGAGCCCGCTCCCAGGCCGCCGAATGCATGCGCTCTCCCGCGTCGGCCACACTGCCCATCAAGCCGCCCAACAGTCCGCCAGCCACGTCCAACACCTCGGTGACAAGGCCGGTGGCCGAAGCCTGGAACCTGGTCCGGTAGCCACTGCCACAACGGTCGCAGTAGAACTCGAACTGAAAGCCCCGCTCGGTGCTCCGGTCGTCATAGTTGCTCACGAACTTGATCATCTTCCTCCGCTCCTGTGCGTGGGACTGGGTTCATTGTACCGCATCTGGCAGGTTTTGTCTAGCGGCGGGGATCGAGGGTAGCGCCGGGTGGCCGGGCAGCGGCGGCGCCTTCCGCCCTCAGGCGGGAGTGAAGCCGCACCCGGCGCCGCTCCACGTTCTCCCAGAAGCCTGGCTGGTCAAAGGCGGGCGTGACCATGATGTAGGCGTCCTCGTCGTTGTCGGCATAGTAGTGGCGCCGCCGGGAGACAACCTCGAAACCGACGTGACGATAGAGCGCCTGCGCTCCCTCGTTGGAAACTCGCACTTCGAGGCTGGAACGCTGCATGCCGCGTGACCTGGCCCGCTCCAGCAGGGAGAGGATCAGCATCTCGCCCAGCCCGCGGCCTCGCCAGTCGGGGTGAACGGCGATGGTCGCGATGTGCCCTTCGTCCACCAGGAGCCACATGCCGGCATAACCGAGCACCGGCCGCCGCGCCTGGGGATTGTGGGGCCACAGCCAGCGACGCAGCCCGCTGCTGCCGGGCGCCTGCCTGACGACCACCATGACGCTGTTCTCGTTCTCGGTCAGCTCGAAGCGGTAGGCCCGCGCCGACCAGGGAGCGGTGAAGGATAGCCGCTCGATCTCCATGACCTGGTCAACGTCGCCCAGGGTCATGGGCTCCAGGACGAAGGGCAAACGCTCAAGCATCGATCTGCGGCTGTGGCAAATAGATGGGGGCCAGGGTTTCGGCGTCGTCGGCATCGTCGCGCGCCAGGCGCTGCCAGCCCAGCTCGGCCAGGTAGCCGGCCCGGCGGGCCGTGGCGGCCGGCGAGACCACCAGCGCGGCGTCGCCCAGGTGCCGGCGGATGGCCCCGGCCTCGCGGTCGTCGATCTCGCCACAGAAGAGCGCCGGCTCCAGAACCTGTTCCAGGAGCTCGTCCCAGGTGGTGAGCTGCATGGGCCCCCGCCGGCGCCACCGGCCCCGGTAGCGGGCATAGTTGCCGGCGCAGATCCGGCCGCGGCCGGCTCGCAGCACGGCCCAGATGGGCAGGCTCTGGGGCTTGTGCGGCTCGGCGACAATGTCCAGGCTGGGGATGCCCACCAGGGGCAGGTGGCGGGCCAATGCCAGGCCCTTGGCCAGGCTCAGCCCGATGCGCAGCCCGGTAAAAGAGCCGGGGCCCAGGCTGACCACGAGGCCCGTGAGGTCCCCGGGGTCCAGCCCCTGCAGCGCCAGCATCCGCACCAGGCGCGGCATCAGCTCGACCGTGTGATTGTTGGCCGAATGCCACAGCTCTTCGCCCAGGACCCATCCCTGGGCCTCGTCGTAGAGGGCCAGCCCCGCCATGCGGGTCGCGGTATCGATGGCTAACAACATTGCATGACTACCTGGTGTCCTTCCATGCCAGACGACTCAGACGGCAAAGGCGCTGTGGCGAAAGTCGTGCAACAACGTCCGGTAGCGGTCGCCGCTGGCGTGCAGGAGGATGCCACGCTTGCTCTCGCCCAGGTGCCGGAACCTCAGCCACAGGCGCTCGGGCGGCAGCAGCGACTCCACGCGTTCCGCCCACTCGATGATGCACACGCCGTCGCCCCCCAGGTAGTCGTCCAGGCCAAAGGCCAGGGCCTCCTGCGGGGCGTCCTCCAGGCGGTAGACGTCGACGTGATACAGGGGCGGCGCCGGGGGAGGCGGGCGATACTCGGCCACGAGGGTAAAGGTCGGGCTCGTGATGGGCTCGGCGACCCCCATGCCCTGTCCGACGCCCTGCACCAGCACCGTCTTGCCCGTGCCCAGGTCACCTTCGAGGCCCACCACGTCGCCGGGGCGCAGCAGCATGCCCAGGCGCGCGCCAAACCTTCTCGTCTGTGCAGCACTATGGCTGATGATGTCGAGTGTATCTTGGTCCAAAACCGGCATATTCTGCACCCTGAGGGGCAATTATACACCGAGTACGCACAAACGACAAGCACTTGACCGGAACTGGACTTGGTGGTATGATGTGGCGCAGTCTAGAAGAAGGACATCGAATGCGCTACCTGGTTCTTTCCGATATTCACAGCAACCTCGAAGCCTTCCAAGCTGTGTTGGACGACGCCGGTCCTGTAGACGAGATATGGTGCCTGGGTGACGTGGTGGGCTACGGACCCGACCCCAACGCCTGTGTCGACCTGCTTCGCTCACAGCGGCACATCTGCATTGCCGGAAACCACGACTGGGCTACCCTCGGCAAGCTGGACCTGAGAGACTTTAACCCCGATGCCCGCGAGGCAAACCTCTGGAATCGCAAGCAGTTGACCTCCGAACACCTCGCCTACCTGGACGCCCTGCCCGAGACGCTGGTGCGCGGAGACTTTACCCTCGCCCACGGCAGTCCCCGGCACCCCATCTGGGAGTATATCATCTATTCGTCCACGGCCGAGGTCAACTTTCAGCACTTTGAGACGCCCTACTGCTTTTCCGGCCACACCCACACGCCCGTCATCTTTCGTCTGCAGGCCAACAGCGAGGCCGTGGCCGACGCCCTGCCGCCTGTCCTGAACGAGGCCATCGCCCTGGGCAGCGAGCGGCTCATCATCAACCCCGGGAGCGTCGGCCAGCCCCGCGACGGAGACCCCCGGGCGAGCTATGTCCTGCTGGACGACGAGGCCATGACCCTGGAGCACCGCCGCGTCGCCTATCCCCTGGAAACCACCCAGGCCAAGATGTTGGAGCACGGCCTTCCCCTGCGCCTCGTCCTGCGGCTGGGCTACGGCTGGTAACCGCCGGCCCTCTCCTTGCGCACCGTGGCAGAGGACAAGGCCATCAAGCTGGGCCACCCCAGCTACGTCTGGCGCTTTGGCCAGGAGCGCCGCCTGGAGCTGATTGACCGCCACGCCCCCCTGGAGGGTCGCACCATCCTCGACGCCGGCTGCGGCATTGGCACCTACGTGCGCGCCTTTCGGCGGTTCAGCCCCCACGTCCACGGCGTCGACCTGGACGCGGAAAAGGCGGTCGAGGCGGCCCGCGAGCTGCCCCACATTGCCCAGGCCTCGGCCGAGGAGCTGCCCTACCCCGAGGACGCCTTTGACGTCGTCCTGTCTCACGAGGTCATCGAGCACGTGGGCGACGACCGGCAAGCCATCGCCGACGCCGTGCGGGTGTTGCGCAGCCCCGGCGCGGGGGCCACGGGCGGGCGGTTGGTCATCTTTGCGCCCAACCGCCTCTACCCCTTCGAGACCCACGGCGTCTACTGGCGCGGGCGCTACCACTTTGGCAACGTGCCCCTGGTCAACTATCTGCCCGATCGCTGGCGCAATCGCTTCTGCCCCCACGTGCGGGTCTACACCCGGCGCGACCTTCGCCGGCTGCTGGCCGGCCTCCCCGTCAGGATCGTCGTCCACACCCAGGTCTTTCCCGGTTACGACAAGATCGTGCGCCGGCACCGGCGTCTGGGCGCCCTGCTGCGGCGCGTCACCTATTTCCTGGAGAGCACGCCCCTGCGCGCCCTGGGCCTGTCGCACCTGTTGGTCGTCGAGAAGACGGGCTGAGGGGCCTGACCATAAGGTTACGGATTGCATTATCTCTTGACTGCCTTTGGAATGGCCGGGCACCAGCTCGGCGGGTTGCGCGTAGAGAGAAACGCCGAGCCGACGCTCGACGATCCCAGGCAACAGGACCGACTTGCCGTGACCATAACGTACAACGGGCTTGCCTGATTCATTGGTCTGTGTTATAATCCCCCGTTGCGTGGAGGGGTAGCATAGTTGGCCTAATGCGCGCGTCTCGAAAACGCGTGAGCAGAAATGCTCCGTGGGTTCGAATCCCACCCCCTCCGCCTGCGGGCCTTTCCCGAGCCAGGCCTCCGCATCAAGATCGGGGTAGCTGGCGTCGCATAATGGCGGATGCAATTTGACATTTCGTTTGAATGTCAGTATACTAAGCCGCCATGTGACCCTGGAAGCGCTTGGGCCCGGGGGGGGCCGTACGCGAGCCACCCTAGCTCAGCAGGCAGAGCAAGCGCCTTGTAAGCGCTGGGTCGTCGGTTCGAATCCGACGGGTGGCTTCTGGATTCACAATTAGAGGCGTTGCGTGCCCACGTAGCTCAGTCGGCAGAGCACTCCCTTGGTAAGGGCGAGGTCATGGGTTCAAATCCCATCGTGGGCTTGTCTGGGGAAGCAAGGCCCAAGTCAGGCGAATTACCAGCGTCATCAGGAGGTTGCAGATGGGGAAGCAAAAGTTCGAGCGAACCAAGCCACACGTGAACGTGGGGACGATTGGCCACATTGACCATGGCAAGACGACCCTGACGGCTGCCATTACCAAGGTGCTGTCGATGCGGGGGCAGGCCAATTTTCGTTCCTTTGATAGTATTGACAACGCGCCGGAA
>DAOUHB010000070.1:0-85996 GCA_034428935.1 Anaerolineae bacterium
GCGACACCCAACTGGGACGCCAGGCTCGCCTGGGTCGTATCCGGGTTCTCTTCGATTGCCTCCAGGAGACGGCGATCCAGGTCGCTTGACACCCCATCCCTCCCTTTCGAAACGGGCACGAGCACCAATATTCAGAGGCTGAATCTTAACACGCTTCGGGGCACCTGTCAAGACGGCGGCGTGGAATATCTACCTGGACCCTTGGCGCGCTGAACCACCGAGCAAACCGAGGCCACTGACGCTCACGAGCAATCAGTGGCCTCAGCTTTCACATCTTTAGCCGTTCCCTCGTCGAGCGGGCGGCCGGCACGCTACAGGCGCGTCAGCTCCCGGGGCAGGCTTGTCAGCGTCTCCCGCCCATCCTCGGTGACGAGCACGTCGTCCTCGATGCGCACGCCCCCAAGCCCCGGCACATAAACCCCCGGCTCGACGGTAAAGGTCATGCCCGGCTGCAGGATTTCCAGCTCGCCCTCCACGATGTAGGGCGGCTCGTGGGTCTCCAGTCCCAGGCCGTGGCCGGTGCGGTGCAGGAAGTGCGGCCCGTAACCGGCGAGGGTGATGGCCCGCCGTGCGGCGCGGTCCACCTCCTGGGCGGGCACGCCAGGCCGGGCAGCCAGCCTGCCTGCCTGGTTGGCCGCCAGCACGGCGTCATAGATGCCTTCGATCTCGGGCGTCGGCTCGCCCAGGACGTAGGTGCGGGTGATGTCGGAGCGGTAGCCCTGGCAGGTCGTGCCCCAGTCGATGGTCACCAGGTCGCCGCGGGCCAGGGGCCGGTCGGAGGGGCCCGCGTGGGGCGAGGCCGAGTTCGGACCGGCGACGACGATGGGCTGGAAGGCTTCTTCCTCGCCGCCCTCGCGCAGCATGGCGACGCGCAGGTCAGAGGCCACTTCCAGCTCCGTCCGGCCCTCACGAATGGCGCCCTCGTCCAACAGGCGGTTCATGGCCGCCTCGGCGATGGAAACGGCGCGGCGCATCAGGGCTACCTCCTCTTCGTCCTTGCGCATGCGAAGGATGGGTAGCCAGGGCTCGGTGGCCAGCAGCTTGCAGCCGGGCATGGCCTGCTCGATGCGGCGCGCCTCCAGCAGGCGCATGGCCAGGAACTCGACGCCCAGTGACACCCCTTCCCGGGCCAACCCCAGGGCGCCGGCCACCTGGTGAAAGACCTGCTCGTGCCCTTCCTCGTCGCTGTAGGACAGAAACTGAACGTCGTCGGGCAAAAAGGCCCGGGCGCCTGGCACCTCCAGCACAGGCAGGGCCAGTGCCGGCTGCCCTTCGGCAGGGAAAAAGGCAACCAGCGGGCGCTCGCTCAGGTGCTTGGCCAACCCGGTGAAATAGTGCAGGTTGGCGCCGGGCACCAGGGCCACGCAGTCCAGCCCCTGGGCCTTTTGAAGCTCTTGCAGCGCCCGAATCCTCGATGCATATACTCGTTGATCCACCATGTCTCTCCTTTCTTCCATGGCTCAGCCCTTGGCTTGCCAAAAGCTGTCATCCCACAGCGTGGAGCGCAGCCACCTGTCGATCTGTGGGTCGGCGACGTTCAGCCGCTGCCGCTCGCGGCAATAGAGGGCCAGGGACTGGGCAAAATAGTCCCGGGGGCTCGACCTGGCCACGGCATCGATCCCATAGCCCAGGGCGTAGAGCGGGGCCAGCCGCGCACCCGCTTCCCGCCAGCGGGGCCGCTGCCCCCCGCCCTCCGAAAGCCATTCTCCCTCGGCAGCGCCGCCGTTGCCCAGGTGGTGGTCGACCAGGTGGCCGACGACGTGCAGCGGCTGTTCGTTGTCCAGGGCCAGGTCCTGTATCGACACAAAGGCGACGTTGGCAACCTGCCGCCCACGGAGCTGGGCCGGGCCGGGCTCGTAGCGTGACGGGCCGTTGCACACTGCCAGGTAGCCGCCTTCACAGGCCAGGAGGTAACCCCACAGGCCGGTGGGCAATGGGGCCATCTGCCGCGCCAGGGCGGTCATGGGCGCCCAGGCGTGGTCGAAAACATCCCGCACCCACAGGGGCGACTGTGCCAGCGCGCCGGGCAGCAGCCGGGCCCGGGCGCGCAGCCAGGTCATCGCCGTCTCCCCGCTTCTCGCCCTTGCCATGCTTCCAGACCCTCGCAGTGTACACCCCTGAGGTGCCCCAGGGTACCCCATATAATACCAAAAGATAATACCAAAAGCCTATTGTACGGCCTGAAGCCGCGTGCTATAATGTCCTTGGTCGCCCGCCCCGGCACCGTGCGGGATACAACAGGTTACCCATCGTACAGCCGGAGGCAGTCGCTCTGCCTTCCATCGACTGGTTCCCGGATCGGCTGCCCATCGCGCGGGGCCACACGTCCTTTAACAACTGAATGATAGCACAAGTGCCAGGTCGTGCCTACTCGCCCTCGTTCCACGTTGCCTCCCGGCTCCAGCGGTGGCCGGGCAGCGGAACGAGCTGGATCCAGGTGTTGCCCGGCTTGAGGGGGATCGGGACCTGGCCCGCAGGGTCGCGAAAGAGCAGCATGCTCTCCCGCTTGGGCCGTGCCCACAGCCCCTCGAAGGCCTGCCCATCCCGAAAGATGACGGCCGGCCCGGTGCCCCAGAGCTGGATCTGCACCGAAGGGTGGTTGCGCCGCGGCTCGTCCTCAAAGATGTCCGTGTCCACGTGCGTCACATAGACGACGACCACGTTGGTGGCCGAAAGCTGCTCGCCCGACGCCGCGTCGACGTGCGGCACGCCGGCCTGCCAGCGCAGGTACGACTCGCTGGCGGGGTCGTAGCGATACTCGACGACCATGTCCCGTGAAGGATACGGTATCTCGATCTGTGTGGCCGGCTGGCCATCTTCTGGAGGTTCGACGGCAAAGTCCATCCCTTGCAGGTCCTGCGCCTCGTTGATCCCTAGCTCGCCGGCAATGTTCCAGATCTTGTTCGGGTCGGCGAACAGCGTATGCTCGATGGGGATGCCCGACTTGCGCAGCTCCTGATCCCGATAAAAGCCCTCGGAATGGAGGCCCCAGCCATAGCAGAACTGCCGGTCGTAAAAGTCGGCGTTCAAGAAAAGGGGATAGAGGCCGGCGCTGGTACCCGAAAAGGCCATCAGGCTCTTGTACATGGCCGGGAGCTCCAGGTCGATAAAGCGGGCGCTCCGCGTCGAGCCGATCTTGTCCACTTCCTGGCACAGGTAGATGGCCGTAAAGCGGGTGATGCCCGCTTCCGAGAGGTGCTCGTAGACGATGTCTGCCTGCGGAAGCCCGTATTGGGGCCGGGAGATGGCGGCGTTCTGGACCTTGATGGCCAGGGGGCGTCGATCGAGGAGGCCGAGATCGCTCACCTCGAGGCCCGTCAGCGGGCACTGGTCGGGGCTCAGCGTGGGATAGATCCCCACGGCCAGGGTCGGCATCTCCGTGGGTGTCGCGGTTGGCGTGCTTGTCGGGGGCTCGGCCGTGGCCGAGGGCGCGGGCGTCGGAGAAGGTTCAGGGGTGTGCGTGTTCGTTGGCAGCGCGGGCAGCTTGGCGTCGGCCGGGCGAGGTGTCTTGCTGGACTCGGCAGAAGCATCGGAAGGCTTCGACTGGCAGCCAGCAACCGCTATTACAATGATCAACAGAACGAGGCAGGCGGCCAGGATGCTCCCGATTCTCTTCTGTCCTTCGTACATCTGTAACCTCCGTCGGGACTGATGGACTACGGTGTCCGGTAGCGCCGTGACCGTCATTATAGCATAGGTATCCATCTTTGCAAGTCGCTCCTGTCTCCTGTAGCGACCGGTTCCTGGCGGTTTGTTAGCAATAAGTACCAAGAGGCCAGTTGACTAATAGATGGAGACGGGGTATAATGAGCCGGAACCGCGGCCAGCACGGGGGTCTGGTAACGGTCGATTCACCGTGTCCAAGACGACAAAGAACCAAAGGACGGGTCGAGATGGCGCTGAAAGGCAACCTGAGGGACTTTAGCACAACCCAGCTCTTGAATTTGATCCACCTCGCACGAAAGACTGGCGCTTTGACGATCCAGGTCTCACCCGGGGTCACCACACTCTTTTTCCGTGAAGGCAAGCTCGTGCACGCGACGACGAGTGGCCGCGACTTTCACCTGGCCAATGTTCTGGCCCGGGCCGGCAAGCTGACCGAGGAACAGGCCAAGATCATCCGCACCAAGTCGGGCAACACGGCTGACAAAGAACTAGGAATGCTCCTCATCAGCGCCGGGCACGTCTCGCAGAGGGACATTGTCAACAGCATCCGCGGTGATACCCTGGAGACGGTGTACGGGCTCTTTACCTGGTCCGATGGCATGTTCCATTTCGAGCCAAACCAATTGCCCCCCGGCGACGTGATCACCGTACCCATCGACCTGGAGAACATTATCCTGGAGGGCAGCCGGCGGGTCAAGGAGTGGGAGCGGCTGCAGGATGAGCTGCCAGACCTGGACATGGCGCTCAAGTTCACCGACCGCCCCCAGGCGCAGCTCCGCAACATCAACCTGAGCGTCGAGGAATGGCGGGTGATCTCGTACATCAACCCCCGAAACTCCATCCGGCAAATTGCGCAACGTATTGGCATGGACGATTTTCAGATTCGCAAGATCATCTACGGGCTGCTTCAAGCCGGCCTGGTGGAGATCATCCGGGTGGAGGGGCCGGCACCCAGACGTCCTGCCTCCGCTGCCATGCAGACGGTCATATCCCGCCCACCGGCCGTCAAGCGTTCGGTGATCCACAAGCTGATCGATAGAATACGAAGACTGTAGCCCAGGCGCTGCGGGCAATGTGCTTGCCTGCTGGCGGACCCGAACAAGAACAGGATAGACAGCAAAGATGCACACAGTCAAAATGGTCGTCACCGGTCCCTTCAACGCAGGCAAGACCGAGTTTATCAGCGCTGTCAGCGAGATCGACGTTGTCTCGACCGAACGCAAGATCAGCGATGCCACGTCACGAATTAAAAGAGAGACAACGGTGGCCATGGACTTTGGACGGATCACCGTCGACGATGAGCTGGTTCTCTACCTGTTCGGGACTCCAGGGCAGAAACGATTCGACTTCATGTGGGAGATTCTCTCCGAGGGCATGCTTGGTTTTGTCGTCCTCATCGACAGCGTCCGGCCGGAGACGTTTCGCGAGGCGCGGCGTATCCTCGACGTTTTCCGCACTTATGCCAGCACTCCCTACGTGGTGGCGGCCAACAAGCAGGACATGGAGGATGCCTGGTCGCCCGATGACCTGCGCATCGCGCTCAAGGTTGATCCGGGGGTCAAGCTTTTGCCCTGCGTCGCAAAGGACAAGGAGAGCGTGAAGAGCGTTCTCCTCGAGTTGCTCTATGCTATCCTGGAAACGGCGCCCGAGTAGAGCGCCGGCATGAGATGCTGAACCCGAAGGAGGGTTTTTGTCAATGACACGGTCACGAACTGAACAGATGGTGGCTCGTCTCAGGAACTTGCAGGTTACCACGCCCGACATTGAGGCTTCGGCCGTGGTGAGCGTGGATGGCCTGATCATTGCTTCTGCCTTGCCGGCCGACGTGGAAGAGGACCGCGTCTCGGCCATGAGCGCGGCGATGTTGAGCCTGGGCGAGCGTATTGCAGGCGAGCTGGGGCGCGGGGTGATGGATCAGGTGTACATCCGCGGTGCCCAGGGCTATGTCATCCTCAGCGCCGTGGGCGATGAGGCAGTGTTGACGGTCCTGGCGCGCCAGGACGCCAAGCTGGGCCTGGTCTTCCTCGACATGAGGCGCGCCGCAGAAGATCTTACCCGGTTAATCTAGACGTTTCCTGGTACGATGGCCGGCCGCTACCAGGTGGAGGGCAGGGATAAAGCTTGAGCTCAATCGTTACCGCACAGGGTGTGGTACACTACGAGGTCTACGGACGGGGGCGACCAGTGATCCTGCTCCATGGCTGGCTGGGCTCCTGGGGTTGTTGGCTCGGCACCATGGAGGCACTGGCAAACGGCTACCGGGCTTATGCCCTCGACTTCTGGGGCTTTGGAGAGTCGGACAAGCGCCGCGAGAGTTATAACATCTCGGACTTTGTGGGGTTGGTCGATCAGTTCATGGAGAGGATGGGCATCAACAGGGCGCCGGTGGTTGGTCATTCCATGGGCGGCACAGTTGCCCTGAACCTGGCCCTGGACAAGCCGAATCGTGTGGAAAAGGTGACGGTGGTCGGCTCTCCCATCGACGGTCGCTCTCTGAACCTGTTTCTGAAGCTGGCCGGCTACCCATCCATCGCCTTTCTCGTCTGGAACTCGCCTGCCCTGTTACGCATGGGCATCAAGCTCCTGGCGCCATGGATCGCTGCAAACTGGCACGACTGGTATGAGCTGCTGATGCACGATCTGTCCAAGATGACGCTGGAGTCATTCCTTTGGAGCATCCACTCGCTGCACTATACCGATCTCCGCCCTCGCCTGGGAACCCTGCGCATGCCGGCCCTGGGCGTCTATGGCCGCGGCGACAAGATCGTCGACCCCCGGCAGGCGGAGCTGTTCCGGTACGTGGCCAATTCTCGAGTAGAGACTCTACCGTCATCCAGACACTTTCCGATGCTCGACGAACCGGACCAATTCTATTCGATCCTGCTCAGTTTCCTGGGAAGTTGAACCGCACGTCTCGAGGTGGGATTCATTATGGAAGATACGAATGACAGGGCGGTCCAATACTACTGGCCGAACAAGATGGGCAGAATGATGCTCCTGTCCCTGGAAGACGTGATGGGTAAGAATGGCGTCAACGCCGTCCTAAACCTCTCCAAGCTGCGCCATCTCATCAACAACTATCCCCCCAACAACCTGGATCTGGGCTGGAGCTTTGAGGAGATGGCCGCCCTGAACCAGGCCCTGGATGACATGTACGGGCCTCGGGGCGGCAAGGGCCTGGCCATGCGCGCGGGCCGCGCGGGGCTCTATTATGCCTTGAAGGATTTCGGCGCCGTCCTGGGCGTCGCCGACCTGGCCTTTCGCCTGTTGCCCCTGAGCATGAAGATGAAGGTGGGCCTGAACGCCATGGCCGAGACCTTTAACAAGACCAGCGACCAGGTGGTGCGCGTCGAAGAGCAGTTTGACCATTATCTGTACCACATCGATCGCTGCCCCGTTTGCTGGGGGCGCAAGTCGGACGTTCCCATCTGTCATGCCGGTCTCGGGCTGCTCCAAGAGGCCCTCCACTGGGTGACGGGTGGCAAGAACATTCGTGTCGAAGAGACGTTGTGCATCGCCAAGGGGGACCCAAGCTGCACGTACGTGATTGACAAGAGACCGCTGGACTGATTGAAGCGATGAGAAAGGTTATCATTCGCGACAAGAGAAAAATACCACCCTTCAACGAGCCGGCGCGCGATCTGCGCGTGCTGAACAAGCCGCTCTGGCTTCACCAGAAGGACACGTTGGAGCCCTACTGCCAGTCCGAGATCGAGGTCGACTTTTTCGAGCAGATCCCCAACGGCGACCACGAGGAGACGTTGGTCTACCGCGACAACCTCTTTTTCGACCAGGCATTCATCCAGACCTTTCTGTCGCGGGCGCGCTCCCTGGGCAAGGCGTGCCGCGTGGCCTTTGCCCTGGACGACCTGGTCATGACCCGCCACGCCCTCCCCCTGCAGAGCGGCATCCGGCGCGAGGGGGACGTCTACGTGGCCAATATGTGGTACTATCCCCGGGGGCTTGAAGAGATGTGCCGGCCCCTGGTTATCGACACGGGTGCCTACGAGTTCGGCTCCTACCACGTGCCGACCCACATGTCGAACGAGAAGGGGGACCTGGTCTTCCAGATTCCCCTGCGGGCTTTTTTGTCCATCGAAAACTGGGTGCACATTTTCGTAGCCAACTGCCTGTTTGGCGTCCTGGCCGAAGGGGCGCGCTTGGAGCGCAGCCTGAGCAAGGTGAGCAATCAGCTCAAGATCTTCTGGCGTTCCTTGCTGGAGAGGCGGCAGATCCTTTCCTGTTCGCACCTGGTCAAGATCGGCCGCAACACGCAGATCGACCCCACCGCTATCATCCAGGGGCCCACCGTCATCGGCGACAACGTCTACATCGGAGCCGGCGTGGTCATCTCCAACTGCGTGATTGGCAACAACGTGAGCATCCTGCACGGCAACGAGCTGCTCATCAGCGTCGTCGGCGACCGATGTTACCTGCCCTTCCGTTCGTCCCTGTTCATGTCGACCCTGATGGAAGACACCATGGTCGCCCAGAACGCTTGCCTGCAATTCTGCGTCGTGGGCCGCGACTCGTTCATCGGGGCGGGCACCACGTTCACCGACTTTAACCTGCTGCCCAAGACGCTGCGCACCTTCCATCGGGGCCGCCTGGAGGACGTCGGCATGACGGTCCTGGGTGGCTGCGTGGGGCATCACTGTCGCATCGGCGCGGACCTGACGATCTACCCGGCCAGGATGATCGAGTCGGACGTTGTCCTGGCGCGGACCGACCAGCGGGCCGTGATTGCTCGCAACATTTCCTACGAGGAGAGCGATCACCACAGTTGGGCTCATCCAGAGTATCATCCACGGCTTTATCCGAGGTAGGGAGAGGGGTGGCAATGAACACTTTTGCTTTCATGATCCATCCTATCGACCCCCAGAAAGACGTGTCCCGCAAGTTTCCCCTGCTGGGCAAACTGCCGCCGGGCATCATCGACTATTTCTCGAGCTACTTTCCGCCGGTGCTCCTGTCGCACATCACGGGCGTCCGCTCCGAAGCGACGGGCAAGGAGATCGATGGCTGGCTGGTGGCCTGCCCCATGACGCCCCGGCGGCTGCTGCAGGTCAGTTTGCCGGCGGCCTATCGCAAGATGGTGCAGACGGGGCGGCTGGCCGAGCGCCTTGGGGCCCACATCCTGGGCCTGGGTGCCTTTACCTCGGTGGTGGGCGATGCCGGCATCACCGTGGCCAAGAAGCTTGCCATCCCGGTGACGACGGGCAATAGCTACACGGTGGCCCTGGCCGTCGAGGCATCGCTGGCGGCAGCGCGGCGCGTGGACCTGGATCCCGAACGCTGCGTGGCCGCCGTGGTGGGCGCCTACGGCTCCACCGGACGTGCCTGTGCCAGGCTGTTGGCCCGCTCTGTGCCGCACCTCATCCTCATCGGCCGCCAGCGGGACCGGCTGGAACAGGTCGGGCAGGAGATCCAGGCACTGGGGCCCAGGGTGGACCTCGGCCAGGGGATGGACCTTTTGCCCCGGGCCGACATCGTCCTGGCGGTGACCAGCAGCCTCGAGCCCATCATCGGGCCTGAGCATTTGAAGGAGGGCGCCGTTGTCTGCGA
This sequence comes from Anaerolineae bacterium, assembly GCA_034428935.1. Lineage (GTDB taxonomy): Bacteria > Chloroflexota > Anaerolineae > JAAYZQ01 > JAAYZQ01 > JAAYZQ01. The sequence goes on from DAOUHB010000070.1 coordinate 9,232, forward strand.
TGTGGCCCGCCCGCGCAACGTCTCCCGCCGCGTGAGCGAGCGCCGGGACGACGTGCTGGTCATCGAAGGGGGCGTGGTCGACGTGCCCGGCCCTGCCGACTTTCATTTTGATTTTGGCTTTCCGCCGGGCAAGGCCTACGCCTGCATGGCCGAGACCATGGTCCTGGCCATGGAAGGGCGTTTCGAGGACTATACCCTGGGCCGCGAGATCACTACGGACAGGGTTGACGAGATAGCGGGCCTGGCGGCCAAGCATGGCTTTCGCCTGTCGGGCTTTCGCAGCTTTGAGCGGGTTGTGCCCGAGGAGCAGATCGAGCGCGTGCGGAGAAACGTGCAGCGCTGCCATCTCCGGCCGGTGCATAGCCTACCGTAAGGACGAATCAATGGACGGTGCCCGCGGGGCCAGGCAGGCGGGTGCCGATTGCAGAAACCTTGTGCCTGAACAAGGGGGGAGGTAGGAGAGCATGAGCAAAGGGCGCCTGCTGGTTGTCGAGGACGACTTTGACATCTCGAACATGCTGCGCATCTACTTTGACTCACAAGGCTACGAAACGATCATTGCCACACGGGGCGAAGAAGCCCTCGATCTCTGTCGCCGCAAGTTGCCCAACCTGGTCATCCTGGACATCATGCTGCCAGACATCAATGGCTATGAGGTCTGCCGCAGCCTGCGGAACAACCTGCGCACCAGCCATATCCCCATCATTTTCCTGACACAAAGGGATGAGCGCAGCGACCAGATCGCCGGGCTGGAGCTGGGAGCGGACGACTATATCACCAAGCCATTTGACCTTCAACTCCTGCTCCTGCGCGTGGAGGGTGCCCTGCGTCGCGCCGGCTGGCTGAGCCTCACCAGCCCCGTCACCGGCCTGCCCAGCAGCAAGCTCATCGAAGAGCAACTGCGCGAGATCATGCGGCGCAAAGATTGGTCGATCCTCTACATCGGCATCAACCACATCAACGGCTTCAACGACGTGTACGGCTTTGTGGCCGGCGACGACGTCCTGCGCTTCACGTCCATGCTCCTCATCGAGGTAGTCGACGAGGTGGGCACGGGCAGTGATTTTGTGGGGCACATTGGCGGTGACCAGTTTATTATCATCAGCAACCCGGAGGCGTCGCCCCGGATGAAGGAGCGCCTCATCCAGCGCTTTGATGACGAGGTCAAGACGTTCTACAATTTCAAAGATCGCGAGCTGGGCTACATTCTCGTGGATGACGGCCGGGGGGACAAGCAGAAGGTGCCCTTGATGACCCTGGCTGTTGGACTGGTGCACCACGACACTGCGCCCTTTGCCGACATTCGCGAGATCACCGAGGTGGCTGCCGAGGCCCGGCGCCGTGGGCAGCCAGGGGGGTAAGGCTCGACGGCATCCTGCGGCCCGGGATGCCCGGTCTTGACTGGGGAAGACGTGATGGTTACTTCTGCTCCCTCCGTGTGGATTGAGAGTCGAATAGAACGCGCCCTGCTGTGGTTCTACCGTTTCGTTGTAACGGTCCTGGGCGCGTCTGCCCTGGCACGGGGCGAGACCCGGGAGGCCGTGATCCTGGGTGTGGCTCTCGCCGTCCACGCCCTGATCTATCTGGCCGCACCCCGCTTCCGTGATGTGGCCTGGTCTCGCTGGGCCCTGACCCTGCTGGACGTGGCGCTCGTTACCCTGGTCTTTTACCTCACCGGCAACGCCTCCGGTCCGGCCCCTGTACTGGGGTTCCTGTTGGCCGGCGTCCTGGCCGCCCGCCTGGAGCTCTGGCCAGCCCTGGGCACGAGCTTGTTGCTGTATCTCATTTTTGACCTGCCCTTTTTCCAGGCCTGGCTGATTCAGGGCGATTCTTTCCCGTTTCCCGCCGTGGGGAACTTGCTCGTGTACGTGGCGCTGACCTTTGCCATCAACTACCTCGTGTCGATGGAAGCGCGCCAATTGCGCGTGGGGCGCGATGCCGCGCAACGCCTGCAGCAGCTCACCACCATTCTGGAGGTCGGACGCACGGTGAGTTCCACGCTGGACCTGCAGGCGGTATCAGAGTTGGTCACGTCCAAGGCGGTCGAGATCCTGGGCGCCGAGGCCGGCTTGCTCCTGTTAGCCGAGGACGCTGCCCGGCCGGGAAGCCTGGTCGTCCGCGGCGTCCAGGGGAAGGCGGCCGGTGGACTCGCGGGCCGGCGCCTGGAGCCCGGAACGGGCCTGGCCGGCCAGGCATTTGCGTCGGGTGAAGGGCTCCTCGTGCAGGACGTGGATACCGATCCCCGCTGGGCGGCGACCCCTGACCTTCCGGACGGCTTTGGACGCTCTATTGTCTGCGTGCCCCTGTGCACCCGCGGACAGGCCATCGGTGCTCTGGTGGTGGCCAATGGCCGGGATTGCAGGCGCTTTGCGGAGCCGGATCTGGAGCTGCTGTCCACGTTTGCCGCCCACGCGGCCATTGCCCTCGAGAATGCCCGCCTCTACGAAAGGACGGACGAGGCGCTGGCCCGGCGGCTGCACGAGCTGGCCGCCGTCGAGGAGATCGATCACGAGCTTGGCTCCAGCCTGGACTACGATCACATCATCGACCTGGTCCTGCGTCGGGCGGTGGAAGCCTGCCGGGCCAACAGCGGGGCGGTGGGCATCCTTGCCGAGGGGAGTGGCCAACCGGAGATGCGCTTCTGGCAGGCCGCCAGCGATGGCTCTCGGGCGGTAGAGCCGGCCTCGTGGCCCCTGGACGACGGCCTCGTGGGGCGCGTTCTGCGGTCCGGCGAGCCGGCCCTCGTAGCCGACGCGGCTGCAGAGCCCGGCCACCGGCCGGCGCTGCCCGGTACGCGCTCGGAGATGGCTGTGCCCATCCGGCGCGAGGCTCGGGTCCTGGGCGTGCTGCACCTGGAAAGCACCCGGCTGGAGGCCTTTGGCGAGGAGGACGTCGGGTTCCTGGAACACCTGGCCGACCATGCGGCCATTGCCCTGGAGAATGCCCGGATGTTCCAGCAGGAGCGGCGGCGGGTACAGATGTTGTCGGCCATCGGCGAGATCGGCCGCGAGATCCGCGCCAACCTGGACCTGAAGCGCACCCTGTCCCTCATTCTGAGCCGCATCCAGGACCTGGTGAGCTACTACATCGCCGAGATCTGCCTGTGGAATGAAGACGACCAGCTTATGGTCACCAGGGCCAGCGCCGGCGACCCGCGCTACATGGCCAGCACCGGCGGTAGCTACCGCCTGGACGAGGGCTTTACCGGGTGGATTGCCCGCCACCAGCAGGTGCTCCTCATCCCTGATGTATCGGCACGGCAGGAGCCCCGGCCCAAGATCGACGCCGAGGATTCGCCGGTGCGCTCCTACGTCGGGCTGCCCCTGAGGATCGGGGAGGACTTTATCGGTACCCTGGAGCTGGCCTCCGACCAGGTGGGCGCCTATACCGAGGCCGACCTGGAGATCCTGCAGATCGTTGCCGACCAGGCGGCGGTGGCCATCGAAAACGCACGTCTCTACGAGATGACCGACGAGCGGCTACAGATGCGGGTGGACGAAATGGCCGCCCTGCAGCGCATCACCCGCGAGCTGAACGCCACTCTGGCCACGGATCACATCCTCCAGGTCGTCCTCGATACCGCAATTCAAACGGCCGGCGCCACCCACGGCAACGTGCTGCTGCGCGACATGAGCACCGGCCAGTTCGAGGTGGGCGTGACCCTGGGCTACACGGCGGACGAGGAGGCCCGCATCCGCAGCCTGCTCCTCGAGCAGGAGGGTGAGAACCCCGCAGGCCGGGTGCTCCAGAGCGGCGAGCCCATCGTCGTGGCCGACGCTGCTACCGACTCATCGCTGCCTTGCGTCAAGGTGGGGACACGCTCGGCCCTGGCGGTGCCCATCTTTTACGAGGGCAACGTCGTCGGTGTGATCAACCTGAGTCACATGCAGCCCGACGCCTTTGACGAGATGGACGTGAGTTTCGTCCAGTCGCTGGCCGAGCAGGCCGCCCTGGCAATCGGGAATGCCCTGCGCTATCAGGAGCAACTGCGCCTGAACAAGAGCCTGAGCGCGCGTACCGAGCAGATGAGCAGCCTCCTCGAGGTCAGCCGCAAGCTGCGCACCGACGTTCCCCTGGAGGATACCCTCGAAGAGATTGCCTACGCCATCCAGGATACCATAGGCTTTGACGTGGTCCTCATCAGCATCTGCGAACGGGTACCGGTCGTGATGCGCCGCGTGGCGGCCGCCGGCCTGCCCCTCGATCGGCTCGAGGAGATCAAGCAGGTCCTGCAGCCGGCCGCGCGCCTCGAGGCCCTTTACCGCGAGGAGTACCAGGTCGGCGCTTGCTACTTTTTCCCCTTCGAGCGGCGAGCCGAGTGGGCGGCGGGTCTGCATCTCGTGGAGTCGAGGCCTGAGACCGATCCTGAAACCTGGCGGGAAGGAGAGTGGCATCCGCGCGATATGCTCCTCGTCCCCCTCCGCGGCGCCGGCGGGCGGCTCCTGGGCCAGATTTCCCTCGATGAGCCCAGGGACGGGCAGCGGCCATCGCGCCAGACGCTGAATGCCCTGGCGATTTTTGCCAACCAGGCCGCCATTGCCGTGGAGAACGCGAACCTCTATGCTGACGTCCAGCGCCGCGCCGACAGCCTGGCTCAGCTCAACCAGGTGGGTCGCGCCCTGTCACAGGTGTTGGACCCGGCCGCGGTCCTTGCCACGCTGGCCCGGGCCGTCATCGAGCTCTTTCACTGCTCGTTGAGCGTCGTCTACCAACCTGAGGCCGGCGACGGCAGCTTCCGCCCCGTCGCCACTGCGGGCACCCTGCTGCCCCGTGGGCAGCGCTGGAAAATGGCCGCGGATGGTGAGCTGGTAAGGCAGGTCGTCGAGGAGCAACATCCTCTTCTCATCTCGGACGTGGAACAGGAAGCCGGCGACCTTGCTCTGCCCTTGCCCCTGGGTTCCCTGCTCCTGGCGCCCCTCCTCGCCGGCCAGCAGTGCCTCGGCGTGGTGATGGCCGGCTGCGCTGAGCGGGGCGCTCTCGTCGAGACCGACCAGGTGCTCCTGGCGACCCTGGCTGACCAGGCGGCCGTGGCCCTGGAAAGTGCCCGCCTCTTTGCCGGCACCCAGCAAGCGGCCGTGCGCCTCTCGCTTCTGAACGAGATCGGCCGGCGGGCGGCCGCCCAGCTCGAGTTCGGCGAGATGCTGGACACGACGGCCCACGATCTGCACCAGAACATGGGTTATGCCCGCGTGGCCGTGTTCCTGCTGGAGCACGAGCCGCCGCGGCTGGTCGTCGCCGCCGCCAACCGCGAGTTTCGAGCGCTCATCCCCGAAGGCTATTTCCAGGAGCCGGGCCAGGGAGTGGTGGGCATCGCTGCCGCGACCGGCGAGACCATCGTGGTACAGGATCGACGGATAGATGGGCGCTACGTCCCGGTAGGCGAATGGGATTGCCTCAGCAGCCTGTCGGTGCCCATCAAGCTCGGTGGCACGGTCATCGGCGTGCTCCACGCCGAGGCGCAACAGTCCGGGGCCTTTCACGAGGAGGACGCGGCCGCCCTGGAGATGGCGGCCGACCAACTCGCCGTGGCCATTCAGAACGCAAGGCTCTTCCAGGAGCGTGAGCGTCGCATTCGTGAGCTCGATGCCTTGAACCAGATGGCCCAGGCAGTGACCTCAACCCTGGATCTGCCGACCCTGCTGCGCACAGTGTACGAGCAGACGGGGCGCTTGATGGACACCACAAACTTTTACATCGCCCTGTACGACGAGGAAAAGGACGAGATCACCTTCCCCTTTGTTATCGATCCGGAGGGCCGCGAGGATTGGGGACCACGCAAGGGTGGCGAGGGCCTGGCCGGCCACGTCGTGCGCGCCGGGCAGCCATTGCTCCTGCCCTCCGGCGCGGCCGAGGCCGGCCACCAGGCTGATGCCAGTGACTACCGTTCCTGGCTGGGAGTGCCCATGATTGCCGGGGACCGGGTCCTGGGCGTCATTGCCGTGCTGAGCTACACCCGGGAAAGCCTGTACAACGAGGAACACCTGAACTACCTGCTGACCGTCGCCTCGCAGTCGGCGATGGCGGTGCGCAACGCCCAACTCTATCAGCAGATCGTTCACTTTAGCAGCGAGCTGGAGGGCATGGTGGAGGCGCGCACCCGCGATCTTGAAAAGGCCCTCGACGAGCTCACCGTGGAGCGTGACCGGGTCGAGACCCTGTACAGCATCACCCGCGAGCTGGGGGCCACCCTGGAGCTGGATCGCGTTCTGCAGCGGGCCTTGCAGCTCTTTGCCCGCGCCCTTGGCCTGGAGCACGGCACCATTCTGCTCCTGGATCAGAAAACCGATCAGTTGACGCTGCGGGCCACCCTCGACCCCGATCTGCGGCTGCCGCGCGAGGGCAAGCCCACTCACTGGCGGCGGGGACAGGGCCTGGCCGGCTGGGTGTTGCAGCACCGCGAGCCGGTGCTCATCGCCGACGTGACGGCCGACGAACGCTGGGTGCAGCAACCCGGCCAGGAGACGAACGTTCGCTCGGTGGTGGCGGCGCCGCTGGCCCTGGGCGGCGGCGACGTCCTCGGCGTCCTCATCCTGGGGCACGAAAAGGTGGACTATTTCAACAGCGACCACCTGCAACTCGTCAGCGCCGCCACGTCGCAGATTGCCATCGCCGTCAACAACTCGGACCTCTATGCCTTTATCACCGACCAGGCGGACCAGCTCGGCTCGACCCTCCAGGCCCAGCAGGAAGAGGCGGCCAAGAACCGCGCCATCCTGGAATCCATCGCCGATGGGGTGCTCGTGATCGATCATAACGGGCGGGTCATGCTGGTGAACCCCGCGGCCGAAGAGCTGCTGGGATTCGCAGCCATCGCCCTGGAAGGGGAGCACTTTCGCCACATGCTGGGTCTGGGCGAGACGGCGGACGACCGGGAGTTGGCCCAGGCGCTCTATGGTGAGCTGCGCGCCAGGTTGGAGACAGAGAGCGCCGCCGAGGTGGAGCAGAGGGGCAGCATCCGCCTGGAGGCCGGCAAGCGGGTGCTGGCGGTCAACATCGCCCCCCTGGTGGTGGCGATTGGTGGAACGCCGGGCCTCGTCGCCGCCCTGCGCGACGTCAGCCGCCAGGCGGAGGTGGAACGCCTCAAGAACGAGTTCATCTCGACCGTGTCTCACGAGCTGCGCACGCCCATGACCTCCATCAAGGGCTATACCGACCTGCTCTTCCTGGGCATGGCCGGCGGGTTGACCGACGCACAGCGCAACTTCTTGCAGATCATCAAGTCGAATGCCGATCGCTTGACGGCCCTGGTCAACGACATTCTGGACATCTCTCGCATCGAGACCGGCCGGCTGCGCCTGACCATCGAGCCGCTGGACATCCTGGAGCTTATCGGCCAGGCAATCGCCTCGTTCCGGGAGCAGTACCGCGAAAAGGGGCTGGACCTGGAATGGAGCCCGCCGGAGCCGCTGAACCTGGTTCGCGGCGATGCCGCCCGGGTGACCCAGATCCTCAGCAACCTGCTGGCCAATGCCTGGCACTATACGCCCGCGGGCGGCCGTGTTACGGTCGTGGCCGAGGAGCGAGGCGACCTGGTCTACGTTCACGTCGCAGATACGGGCATTGGCATTGCGCCCGACAACCTGGGCCGTATCTTTGACCGCTTTTACCGCGTGGACGATCCCGTGGTCCAGGATGCGGGCGGCACAGGGTTGGGCCTATCCATCGTCAAGATGTTTGTCGAGATGCTGGGCGGCGACATCTCGGTCGACAGCGAGGTCGGGAAGGGTTCGACGTTCAGCTTTAGCCTGCCCCTGGCAGCGGACGAGGTGCCCGAGCCCGAGCCCGACCTCCTGGTCTCGGAGGCGCCCGTCGCCCTCACCCGCCGGCCCAAGATCCTGGTTGTGGAGGACGACCGCGACCTGGCCCTGCTTCTGCGCAAGGAGCTGGAGTCGGATGGCTACCACGTTGTCCTGGCGGGCAGCGGCGAGGACGCCCTGTGGCTGGCCCGCGAGGAGCAGCCGCAGTTGATCGCCCTGGACATCATGCTCCCCGATATGGACGGCTTTGTCGTCCTGGAGCGCCTGAAGGAACATCCGGTGACGCAGCCCATCCCGGTGGTCATCACGTCGGTCATTCCCGAGCCCGAGAAAGGCTATGCCCTGGGCGCCGTGGACTATATCGTCAAGCCGTTTAGCAAGGAAACACTCCTGTCGTCCGTGCATCGGGCCCTCTCTCCCCTGCCGTCCGTCGAGTCGCGCCACATCCTGGTTGTGGACGACGACTTGGACATCCTGTCGCTCATGGAAGAGGCCCTCAGCTTTCACGGCTACGAGATCACCACGGCCCGAAACGGGCGCGAAGCCCTGGAGCGCGTGGCCGAGTCCAATCCCGATCTCTTGCTCCTGGATATCAAGATGCCGGGCGTGGACGGCTACGAGGTCATCCGCCGGCTCAAGGCCGCCGATGCCACGCGCGCCATTCCCATCGTCGTCATTACCGCCAGTCCCGTGGACAAGGAGCGCGACAAGGTACAGGTGTTGGGTATGGGGGCCGATCAGTACCTGACCAAGCCCCTGTCCATCGAGAATCTGATCCATGAGATCAAGAAGGCGATTGCGGACAAGCATGCGGGATGACATCCTGACCGCCAGGATTTCGAGCTGGACGCTGGTCCGGCCGGGGCAATCCCTGGTCCGGCCCTTGATCGTCGTGCTCGCGCTTGCCGCCCTTGCCGTCCAATGTGTGTCGATCTGGGGCAGCGCCAACGCGCGCCGCCTGGGCCCTGTCAATGGCATGCGCTTTGAGCTGAGCACGCTGACCCTGGAAGCCGTTCCTGCGGATGCGCGGGGCACGGGCCTGGAGGTCGGCGATCGCTTCCTGGCCCTCGACGGCACGCCCATATCGTCGATCCTGGATTATCGCGACGTCCTCAATCGTTATCCGGCGGGCAGTTACGTGACCCTCACGATAGAGCGCGATGGTACGGTGCTCGATCTGCCGCCCATGGGCATCCGCAACAAGGGACTGGACCTGCGGTTCTTTGTCCGCAACTTCCTGGGGTTGGTGTTCATCGTAGGAACTGCCTGCACAGCGTATGCCAGGCCCAACAACCGGGCAGCCAGGCTGTTTTTTCTTGCCGGGCTGGCCCTTGGGCTCTACTTCTCCTTGTTGGTGACCGACCTGGACAGCCTGGTCGCTGTCCAACTGATGGCCCTTAGCCTGGCTCCCGCGCTGGTGGCGCACTTTTTCCTGGTCTTTCCCCGAGACCGGCTGGCAGGAGGGAAAAAGGGTTGGATTGGCCTCTACCTGGGTGCCCTGCTCCTGATGGCGCTGAACCTGACCGTCTATCACCGGGCGGTGCAAGCAGGCATCGGCCGGTTCGAGGTGTGGCCCTACCAGTTCGTCAGCGATCAGCTCAGCTTTGGCGTGTTGGTCCTGAGTCTAGCCTTTGGCCTGGCGAGCATGGCCCTCTCGTACCGCAAGCTCCAGCCGGTGCAGAGGCGCCAGGTGCAGTGGATCATGTGGGGCGTTGGCTGCGCCATGGCAGCCGGCATCGCCGACATCGTCCTGACGAGCACCCGCAGCCAGACGTCGGAGCTGAATGCTCTGCTTCTCCTGGCCATCCTGCCGGTGCCCGTGTCGTTCTCCTTTGCCCTTCTTCGTTACCGGATGTGGGACATCGACCTGGTGGTCCAGCGGAGCGTCGTCTATGGCCTGGTGACGGCCCTGTTGGCTGCCTTTTACCTGCTCCTCGTCAGCGCCCTGGCCAATACCATGGACGCCGCCACCGGCAGTCGTCGCTACACCGCCGTTCTCTTTTTCTCGGCGCTGATCATCGGCCTCCTCGTCAACCCTTTGCGCAGCAGGATCCAGGAGGCGATCGACAGCACCTTTTACCGGCGCCAGCTCGATTATCAGCAGGCCCTGGGACGGTGGAGCGTGGCCCTCAGCACCAGCCTGCGCTTTGCCGACCTTGCGGACCTCCTGTTGCGGGATGTGCCGTCGCAACTCGCCGTGGAGAACGCCTGGTTACTGGTGCTGAACGAAACTGAAACCCACCTGGAACCCATTGGCCAGGAGCCGCTGGAGCAAGATGAACAGCAGGAGGCACCAAGTCTGGCGCTCCTGGCCCACAGCACCGTGGCCGAGGAACTGGCACGGCCGGGGGCTGTCTTGCTACTCCATGGAGAGGAGCACGGCGAAGCGCTGGCTAACAGCCGGACCGATCTTCCCACCTGGCGCGAGGCGGGCGTGCGCGTGGCTCTACCCCTCGTCAGCGCCGATCAGTTGGTGGGGGTCTATCTCCTGGGCAAGAAACTCTCGGGCGACATCTACCAGCGGCAGGAGCTGAATCTGCTGCGCACCCTCGGCAACCAGGCGGCCGTGGCCATCGCCAACGCGCGGCTCTACGAGCAGGTGCACGCGTTCAGCCAGGAGCTCGAAGAAAAGGTCCGGGAGCGCACCAAGGAGCTGCGCGATTTCGTCTCGGTTGTATACCACGAGCTCAGCACGCCCATCTCGTCGGTGTCGGGCTACGTGGCCATTCTCTTGGAGGAGCAAGGCACGATCCTGGACGACAGGGCGATGGGCTACTTGCAGACGGTGTCTCGCAACGTGAGCCGTCTGACTCGGCTCGTGGGCGATCTCGCCGACGTGGCAAGGATCGAGGATGGCCGCCTGAAGGTTTACCCGGAGCCCTGTGACCTGTCTCCTGCCATTGACGAGGTTATTGTTTCCCTTGCGGGAATCATCGAGGAAAAGGGGCTACAGGTATCGGCGGACGTGGCGCCCGACGCCAACCGAGTGCGAGGAGACCGCCAGCGGGTGGTGCAGATCCTCACCAACCTGGTGCGCAACGCCTGCCGCTACACGCCGGCCGGGGGACAGATCGTGATCTCTGCCTGCCGGGAAAAGAGAAAGGCGCGCATCACGGTGGAGGACACCGGGGTTGGTATCCAGAAAGAAGATCTGGAGCACATTTTCGAGCGCTTTTACAGATCTCAGGATCCATACGTGCAGCAGCACAGGGGCACGGGGCTGGGATTGTCCATCACCAAGTTGTTGGTAGAGCTTCACGGCAGCCGCCTGTGGGTTGAGAGCACCGTGGGCAAGGGGAGTGCCTTTACCTTCTTCTTGCCCGTGGTAGAGGCCCGTGGAGAGTGAGGCCACCCCCTGGCTCCAGGTCCTGGGCTCGGCGCGATGGCAGGGGTGAGGGCCTTGGGTGGTATGACGGCTGATGTGTGAGGAGCGGAATCGTGGGTAAGGGATACAAGATCCTGGTCGCGGAGGACGAGGCCGATATCCGAGGTCTGATCGTCTTTAGCCTGCAGTACGCTGGCTTTCAGGTCATCGAGGCCAGCAACGGCATGGAGGCGGTGGACAAGGCCCTCAAGGAGATCCCCGATCTCGTCCTTCTCGACGTGCGCATGCCGAGAATGACCGGTTACGAGGCGTGCCAGGCGCTCAAGGCGCAGGAGGCGACCAGGCAGATCCCCGTCGTCTTCCTGTCCGCTCGCGGCCAGGAATCCGAGATCAAGCAGGGGCTGGAGCTGGGGGCTGAGGAATACATCCTCAAGCCCTTTGCCCCCGACGAGCTATACCGGCGCGTGGAGGGGATCCTCGGCCGGTTGGCGCGCCAGGGTGAATAACGGGCGGCATTGGAGCCTGAGCAGGTGCGGAACGAGTAATGAGCGGCGTCCTGATCCGTGGTAGTCTGATCCATTACGAGTCCTTTGGGCGGGGCCAGCCCGTGGTGTTTGTCCACGGCTGGCTCGGGTCGTGGCGCTATTGGGTGCCCGTGATGGAGGACCTGTCCAACGATTGTCGCTGTTACGCCCTCGACCTGTGGGGCTTTGGCGATTCGGACAAGGCGAGGGAGGCCTACGATCTGGACTCGTACGTTGACTTGCTCATTGGCTTCATGGACGAGCTGGGCATCTGGCGGGCGCCTATCGTGGGCCACACCCTCGGGGGGGCCATTGCGGCCAAGCTGGCCGCCGAGCACCCCGACAGGGTGGCAAAAGTGCTGGCCGTGGGCTTGCCCCTCAGCGCCGACGGCATCAACCGCAAACTGCTGGCGGCGGGGCCGAACGACACCCTGGCGAGGCTCTTCTGGCAGAAGCAGCGGCCCTATGCCGAGGTTGACATGAGCGTGCCGAAAACGGCCAAGAACGCCATCGCACTGACGATCCAGTCGGTGGCCCACATGGACCTGCGCTCGGCTCTGGACGAGATCGACGTGCCCCTGCTCGCCGTGTATGGCGAGAAGGACGTCGTCATCGATCCGCAGCAGGCTGACGAGATGGACGGGAACGAGTACTCGGCGCGGTCCATTGTCCTCTCCGGCGCCTACCACTTTCCCATGCTGGACGAGCCGGTCAAGTTCACCCGGCTCCTCCGCGACTTTATGGACATCGAGAACCCCGAGCAGTTGCAGGATCTGAGCATCAAGGAAGAGTGGCGCCGCCGCACGCGCTAGCCCCCGTTGCCCCCCGGGGCGCCCTACACGCCGGCCCGGCAATCCCTGGGGGTTGCTATCATCCCCCCACGCCTCGCCCGCAGTCGAAGCCCACTTGACGAATCGGGAGAAACGGGGTATTCTATCCCCTGCGTGGGGGTGGTTGAGTCCCGGTGGGCTCCGCGGTCTTCAAAACCGTTTGAGGGGTGCTGCAGAGGCAGCCTTGGTGGGTTCGACTCCCATCCACTCCCGCTGCCAGGTGCGACGTGCTCGCCGTCCGTCGTACCGCCCATTGAGGACAAGCAAGCCCGGGGGGCTGCGCCGCCGAGTCCTGGGGTTGCCATCGAGAGCTAGTTTTGGAAACGAACCATTCTCTCGCCAGCTTGCAGCGGATCCTCGTCCAGGGCGATCGCCGCTTTACTCTGGCGGCCATTATCGCCCTGGCGCTTGCTGTTGGCCTCGTCGTTGGCACCTACGTCGCCGTCCTCTCGCCCATCCTGGCCACGGCCGGCATCGTGGCCCTGGTGGGGGGGCTGCTCATGCTGCGCGACACCCAGTGGGGCTTTGTTGCCCTGGTGCTCCTCATCTGCCTGCTGCCCTTTGGCGCCCTGCCGTTCCGGATCGGCTTCACGCCCACCTTCCTCGACCTGGTCCTGGTGGCCCTCTATTTTGTCTGGGTGATGCGCATTGCCCGGGGCAAGGCCGGGCCCTTTATCGGGACCGTCCTCGGCTTTCCCATCGTCGTGTTTCTCACCCTGGCCTGTGCCTCCTTTGTCGCCGGCCTGGCCCACTCGTACCTCAGCGCCTACGTCCTGCGGCACTTTGCCGAGATCCTGCTCAGCGTGTCGCTCTTTTTCGTCGTGGTCAACTGCGTCCGAAAGGAGAGCCAGTTGGTCACACTGGTCAGGACCATTGCCCTGGCTGGTTTCGGCACCTCGGCCATTGGCATCGTCCTGTACTATTTGCCCTCGGACTGGAGCATCCGGCTGCTGTCAGCCCTGGGGCGGTTTGGCTATCCCACGGGCAGCGGCGTGCTGCGCTACGTGGAGGACAACCCCGACCTGGCGCTGCGGGCCATCTCGACCTCGACGGATCCCAACGTCCTGGGCGGGCTCCTCATCCTCATCACGGTTCTGACGGCAGCCCTGCTCTTTGCCCGCCGGCCTCTGTTTCCCCGGCGCCTCCTGGCCGTCATGGCCATCACCGACGCGCTGTGCCTGTATCTCACCTACTCCCGTGGCTCCATGGCGGGCCTCGCCGCGGGGCTGGGCCTGTTGGCCCTGGTGCGCTACCGCAAGCTCCTGGCCGCCATGGTGGTCGGCGGCCTGCTCCTCCTCCTGTTGCCCCAGACCCAGGACTATGTCCAGCATTTTGTGGAGGGTATCCAGCTCCAGGATCTGGCCACGCTGATGCGCCTGGGCGAGTACAAGGATGCCCTGGCCCTCATCGTCCGCCATCCCTGGATCGGCGTCGGCTTTGTGAACCCGCCGGAAGGCAGCCTGTACATCGGCGTGTCCAACGTCTACCTGCTCATCGCCGAGGAGATGGGTCTCATCGGCCTGGGCGCCTATCTCCTGATCCTGGGCCTCTTTTTCCGGCAGGCGTGGAAGGCCTGGCCCGCCGTGCGCGATCACGAGGGCCTGGAGCCCATCTTCCTGGGTCTGGTCTGCGCCCTGGCCGGCATCCTCGTGGGCGGCATCTTTGACCACTATTTCTTTAACGTGAACTTTCCTCACTCCGTGTCCATCTTCTGGGTTTACATGGGGCTGGGCATGGTGGCGATGCGGCTGAGCTCAGAATCATAACTTGCATTCCATGCCAGGTATGGTACAATATCTCCGGGCGTTTGCCGAATTGCTCGCGAATTCATGGAGGAGAAGTCATGGAGATCAAGACCGAGGAGATGAAGCGCTGCGAGGTCGTCACCGTGTCCGGCCGGGTGGACAGCTCGACGGCGCCCGAGCTGGAGAACGTGTTGCTGGGGCTCATCAAGGCCGGCCAGAAAAACATCGTCGTCAACCTGTGCGAGGTCGAGTTCATCAGCAGCGCCGGCTTGAAGGCCCTGCTGTCGGCGCTGATGAAGGTGCGCAAGATGGTACCCGCAGGTGACGTGGTCATTTCCGAGATCAAGCCCCAGCTCAAGGAGAGCTTCGATCTCGTCGGTTTCGATCGCCTATTTCGCTTCTACGAGGACGATCTACACGCGGTGGGGAGTTTCTAACCTTCTCGGTCGCAGTCCAGGCCGCCGTGTCCCCAGGGACGGACGGCGGCCTTTTTTCACCTGGAACTGGTGGATCCGATGGACAAAGGACGATTGCCGGCACGGTACCTGGCCAAGCTCAGGTTGAGGGCCGTGCTCGAAAATGTGCCGGTGGCCACCGAATGCGTGGCTGCCATCGCTCGGGCCGCCGGCCTTGAGGATCATCTGCTCTACCAGATCCAACTGGCGGTCGACGAGGCCTGCGCCAACGTGGTGGAACATGCCTACCGGGATGTGGAATCGGGTGACATGGAGCTGGTCTGTTCCATGGGTGACGGCACCTTTACCATCCGTGTCCGCGATTGGGGCCAGGGCTTTGACCCCGACGGGGTGGAGGTGCCCGACGTGGGGGCGCCGCTGGAGGAACGCAACCTGGGCGGCCTTGGCCTGTTCCTCGTCCGGCAGATGATGGACTCGGTCCAGTTCACCTTTGACGCCGAGCGGGGCAACGAGCTCGTCATGATCAAGAGGCTGCCGAGTGAGGGATAATGGTGTGAGCCCCGGGGAGGGCCGTTCCCCGGATTCACCCTCCCCTCGTCCCTGGCTTCAGTCCCCCTATCCGGTGGCCCTGGGGTTGGCCGCCGCCGTTGTCCTCGTCGTCGTCCTGCTCCTGGCGCAGCCCGAATGGGCGGCCCCGGCCCTCGCCGTCCTGGCGGTCGTCGCCGTCGGATTTCTTGCCTGGCGCTGGGCCGGCGTGCGGGCCTCCCTCCTGCAGCGCGTGGCCGAGCTGTCGACCATAGAGGCGGCGGGCCGGACCATTGCCGAGGCCGAGCTGGACGTTGACGAGATTGCGCGCCTGATGTACGAGGGCGCCCAGCGCGTGGCCGACGCGACCATCTTTCACCTGGGCCTATTCGAGGGCGACACCTACACCCTTCGCCTGTGGATGCACGACGGGGAACCCGTCGCTCCGCAGACCTTCCAGATGAGCCCCGGCGTGGGGCTGGTCAACTGGCTGCGGGAGACCAAGCGCCCGCTCCTGATACGCGATTTTGCCCGCGACATGGAATCGCTGCCCGCCCGCCCGGCTTACGTCTCGGACGACCCGCCCCGGTCGGCCCTCTACGTGCCCCTGGTCGCGGGCGAGCAGGTGATCGGCACCATGTCGGTCCAGTCGTTCCGGCCGGGCGCGTATGGCGAGGGTGAGCTGCGGGTGCTGTCGGCCATGGCCAACCAGGCGGCCCTGGCCCTGCAAAAGGCGCGGGTCTATGAGCAGGAACGCAAGCGCGCACGCCAACTGGCTACCATTGGCGAGGTGAGCCGGCAGGTGACAGCCACCCTGGAGCTGAACGAGCTGTTCGAACGCGTCGTGCGTCTCATCCGCAGCGGCTTTGGCTACTATCACGTGGCGATTTTTGCCGCCGACCCCGCCCGCGAGGCCATCACCTTCCAGGCCGGGGCAGGCGCCGGCGACCATGCGGTGAGGGTGGACGTGGCCTGGGGCCAGGGGCTGGTCGGCTGGGTGGCAGCCCATGGCGAGCCCGTCATGGTGAACGACGTGTCGGCCGACACTCGCTACCGCGCCATCGATGCCCTGGAAGAGACGCGCTCCGAGCTGGCTGTGCCCCTCCTCCTGGAAGACGAACTGGTGGGCGTCCTGGACGTGCAGAGCGATCAGGACGCCGCCTTTGGCCCCGATGACCTCTTTATCCTGGAGACCCTGGGCGTGCAGGTGGCCATCGCCATCCAGGAGGCCCGCCTTTACGCCGCCGAGCAGCAGCAGGCATGGCTGGCCACGGCCCTTCTCCAGGTGGCCGACGCCATGGGCCAGGTGGACGAGATGGATGCCGTCTTGACGACCATCGTGCGCCTAACACCCCTCCTGGCCGGCGTGGACCGCTGCGCCATCCTCCTCTGGGAGCCGGCGGCCGAGTCGTTCCGGCCCGCCCAGACCCACGGCTTGAGCCCCGAGCAGCGAGAGCTCTTTGAGTCGATGGCCTTTCCCAGGGGGAGTGTCCCTGCCCTTGACCTGGTGAGCATGGACAGGAACCCGCTCCTCGTCCGCGCCGACGAGCAGCAGGCCCTGCTGCCCCTGCCCGAGGCCCTGAATGCCTGCGAGGTGCTCCTGCTGCCGCTGTCGGCGCAGGGCGAGCTCCTGGGCGTCATGATGGTCGACTATGCCGGACGGACACATCATTTCGACGAGCGCAGCATTAACATGCTGAGCGGCATCGCCAATCAAGCTGCCATGGTGCTGCAAACGGCGCGGCTGGTGCAGTCTCAGCAGGAAGAGGCCTATGTCTCCATGGCTCTGCTGCAGGTGGCCGAGGCTGTCCACCAATCCACCGACCTGGACAATACGCTGGCAACCATCGTGCGCCTCACCCCCATCCTCCTGGGCGTGGAGGCCAGTGCCATCCTGCTGTGGGAGGAGGATGCGGCGGCCTACCTGCCATCGCAGCAGCATGGGCTGAGGGGAGAGGCCCACGAGGCCTTTCAGGCATTGCGCCTGGGCAGGGACGATCCCGTCGTGGTACCCTTGCTCGCGGGAGAGTCCATGGTGTCACTCCAGGAGATTGCCTCATCTTCACCCCTTGCCGCTGCCCTCGGCCGCGAGGCGGTCCTGGCCTTGCCTCTGAAGACCAAGGGTGAGCTGCTGGGGCTCATGGCCGTGGACTATGCCGGGGCGACGGCCCACTTCACCCAGCGCTGGCTGAGTATCCTGAGCGGCATTGCCGGGCAGGCGGCCCTGGCTGTCGAGAACCATCGCCTCCTGGAAGAGTCCGCCGAACAGGATCGCATCCGACAGGAGCTGGAGGTGGCGCGCCGCATCCAGACCAGCTTTTTGCCCGATTGCTGCCCGCCTGTGCCCGGCTGGGAGCTGGCCGCCGTCTGGCGCTCGGCGCGCCAGGTGGGGGGCGACTTTTACGACTTTATCCCGCTCCCGGCCAACGGGCCACGAGACGGGGCCGGCAGCCAGCGCCTGGGCCTGGTGGTGGCCGACGTGGCCGACAAGGGCGTTCCCGCCGCGCTGTTCATGGCCCTGTCGCGCACCCTGGTGCGCACTGTGGCCATCGACGGGCGCCCGCCGGCCCTTGCCCTGGCCCGGGCCAACGACCTCATCGTCGCCGATGCCCGCACGGACCTTTTCGTGACCCTGTTCTACGCCATCCTGGACTCGGCGTCGAGCGAGGTCGCCTACGCTACGGCCGGCCACGTGCCAGCGCTGCTGGTCCGGGCCGCCAGCGGCCAGGTGGAGCAGCTCCGCGCACCGGGTATGGCCATGGGTGTGTTGCCCGACGTCGTCTTTGAGGAGCGGCGGGTTCAGGTGGAGCCCGGCGACCTGCTGGTGATCTACACCGACGGCGTGACCGACGCCATGGACGGCGGGCACCGTACCTTTGGCCGGGACCGGTTGGCCGAGATCGTGCGGGCCCACCGCCATCAGCCCGCGGGCGACGTGGCTCAGGCCATCGAAGAGGCCGTCGACTCTTTTGCCGGGGCCGCCGCCCAGTACGATGACCTGACGCTTCTCATCGCCAAGCGCAGGCCGGCGGCCGGATGAGGACCGGAGCACAGATCGAGAGATGACGGTATCCGACCTGAACGATCCCCGGGCCTTCAAGTCCCGCGTCCGGGCGATCCTCGCGGGCCGTCACCGCCTCCGCATCGCCGATCCCACGCTGCGCTGTGCCGCCGTGTTGCTGCCTCTCCTCTGGAAGGGCGGAGAGTGGCACGTGGCCGTCACGCAGCGCACGGACCATGTCGAGCACCACCGCGGCCAGATCTCGTTTCCGGGCGGTGCCTGCGAGGCCCACGACAACGACCTGCTGGATACCGCGTTGCGCGAAACCCACGAAGAGATCGGCGTGCCCCCCGAGGCCGTGGAGGTCCTGGGCGCGCTGGACGACTTTCCGACCATCACCCACTTTGTCGTCACCCCCTTTGTGGGCGTTATTCCCCATCCCTTTGCCTACCGCATCAGCGAGATCGAGGTCGAGGCTGTCGTCGAAGTTCCCCTTTCCTTCCTCCTGGAGCCAACCCACGTGCGCATGGAGGAACGCGAGCACGAAGGTCAGATCTACGAGCTGCTCTTCTGGGACTATCGGGAGGGTGACCGCACCTACACCATCTGGGGAGCCACTGCCCGCACGCTCAGAGGTTTCCTCGACCTCATTTCCTGATCGGCAAGTTCGCCAGGCTGTTGCCCTGCCTTACTCCGCCCGCGGCCACGCCCACCGTCCCACGCGCCGGCCTTGCGCTGGCCTGGCGTCAGGCAACGGCGCGCCCCTGGTGATAGAATCGCTCGCAGAATCGGGTGCGGTGCCCTCCACCGCAGGCGAGGCTGGCACCCAACCTCGGAGGAGTAGCATGCAACAGAATCTCTTGGTCCGGAAGCGGGCCCTGAACACCCTGGCGCTGGCCCTGGTCATCCTGGGCGGCGCGCTCCTGGCGGCGTGTGGTGCCCCGCAATTGGCAGCGGACACGGGGACTGCGACCCCCGAGACCCCTGTGCTCGATGCCGCCCTGGCGGCTGCCTGGCCCCTGGAGGCAGGGGCCACCTGGCGCTATCAGGTCCGCGTCGAAGAGCCAGAGGGCAACGAGGTGAGCAAGGAGATCGTGACCGAGCAGGTGGCTGCCGTGGAGCAGCAGGACGCCGCGACGATCGTGACCGTGGACCGCTGGAGCAGCACCCAGTCCTCGCGCCTGTTTTATGCCGTCCTGGGCAATGCCCTCTACCAGACGCCGCCCGAGCTGGAGGGGGCGGAAGCGCAACAGCTTCTGGCGACCCTGGGACGAGGCCAGAACGAGTGGCAGCCCGAGTACGTCTTTCCCCTGGAGGTGGGTGCGGCCTTTGGGGCCGTGGGCACCCCCACGCCCGACCACGGCTACGAGTGGTTCGTGGAGGCGCGGGAGGCGGTGCAGGTGCCAGCCGGGCAGTTGGAGGATTGTTACCGGCTGGTGCTGCGGACCAACTCGGGCGAGGCGCTCCGCTGGTTCTGCCCCGGGGTGGGCCTGGCGCGGGCCCGCTATAGCATCCAGGGCAACCGGCACGTCGAGGAGTGGGAGCTTGTGAGCTACCCGGGCCAATAGGCCACGCGGGCGCCCCCAATTGCAGGCCGGCCGCCATGACCGCCGCGCGTCGTCGCAGAGATCATGGCGGCCGGCTTTGTGCCCGGCCGGTCGCCCGGGACGTGCCCCTATGGCTCCATCTCGTAGGCGTCCTTGAGCGCGTGTACCTGCTGCCACACGCGCTCAAAGCGCCCCTCGTCGGCTGCCGGCTTGCGGATCATCTTCAGGCAAAAGTCCATCTGTGCCGCCGTGCTGCTCGGCTTGCTGTAGAGCTGGACGGCGTAGCGGGTCACGTCGCGGACGAGGACGTCAAAGACCTGATCCAGGGTCTCGGGGTCTATGCCGTGAATCGCGGCCGACTCCAGAATGAGCTGGCCATAGACTGCCAGGGCAAAGATCTCGCCCAGGGCCAGCAGGAAGTCGACGTCGCGCTGCTGGGCTTCGCTGGGCGTGGCCATGGCCAGGAGCATCTTGAAGGTTTCCATCTGCTCGCGAAAGATGCGGACGTTGGGCAGGTCCGACGCGGCCAGGATGGGGCCATAGTCGTGGAAGCGGATCAGGCCCAGGCCTTTGGCCGGCCCCTGGCGAAAGAGAAAGGCGTCGTGGGCCGGCTGGTCCTGGAGCCCGACGGCCGGATACTCCGCCGGGTTAAAGAAATAGTTGGCCATGAACTTGACGATGAGGGCAATGTTGACGTGCACCGTGCCCTCCAGCTTGGGCAGGGCGCGGATGTCGCGCGCGGCCATCTCAAAGTACATGTCCTTCTCGAATCCCTTGGCAGCGATGACGTCCCATAGGAGGTTGATCACCTCCTCGCCCTGGGTCGTAACCTTCATCTTGACCACGGGGTTGTAGAGCAGGTAACGCCGGTCTTCGGGTGAGGCCACACGCTGGTAGTCGGAGGCCCGCAGGGCAAAGAGCTTCATGGCCACCAGGCGGGCATAGGCGTCGGTGAACATCTGCTTCACGTGGGGCATGTCCGTGACGTACATGCCGTACAGCCGCCGGTTGGCCGCGTGGCGCACGGCCTCGTACAGGGCGTGGGTGCAGATGCCGATGGACGCCCAGCCCAGGTTGTACTTGCCGACGTTTACCGTGTTGAGGGCCGTGTCCCAGGCCTCCTGGCCCCGCGAGAGAATGTCCTCCTCGCCGACGGGATAGTCGCACAGGGCAAAGTCGGCCACGTAGGATTGGGTGTTGACCACATTCTTCACGAGTTGATAGTTGCGGTGGCGATAGTCGGCCGTGAAAAAGACATACTCGCCGCTGTCGGCCATCTTGCCAAAGGTCGAGACCATGGGGGCCGTGTTGCCGTTGCCGATGTAGTACTTCTCGCCGTTGGCCAGGTAGGTGCCGTCGGGCTGCGGTGCCAGGCTCATCTCGGTGGCATAGATGTCGGCCCCATGGGCCCGCTCCGACAGGCCAAAGGCAAAGACGGCGCCCTCCCGTAGGAGCTGTGCGGCCCGCTGCTTCAATCCTTCGTTGGCGCTCATCCAGATGGGCCCCAACCCCAAGATCGAGACCTGCCACGTGTACCAGTAGTGCAGCCCGTAAAAGGCCAGGATCTCGTTCAACTCGCAGTTGCGCCAGGTGTCCCACCGGGAGCCGGGCTGGCCGTATTCGGGCGGGGTGAGGAGCGTCGCAAAGAGCCCCTCTTCCTTCTGGAACTCCAGGAAATCGGCGTACCACACCCTGTTGCGGTCGTCCTCCTTGAGCCGCTCCTTGCCCTTGTCCTCGAAAAAGGCGATGGTCTTGAGCATGATCTGCCGCGAGGCCTCGTCACGATAGGCGCGGCTGTGTTGCGCCGGGTTGAGCAGGATCATCGTTCACCTCCAGTTAGCATGCCCACCTTCCGTAGCGCGGACAGGGGGCGGGACCTGTTAATGGCTCGTCTCTTCCTTGACCAGCTCGCGCCGCAGGACCTTGCCGACCATGGTCTTGGGCAGACCCTCGCGGAACTCGATCTCTTTGGGGACTTTGTAGGGTGTCAGCCGCTCGCGGCAGTAGGCCCGGATCTCGTCGACCGACACCTGGTGTCCTGGATGGAGCACGACCCAGGCCTTGACCCTCTCGCCCTGCCGCTCGTCGGGCACGCCCGCCACGCTGACCTCGGCCACGGCGGGATGGGTGGCAATGATCTCTTCCACCTCTCGCGGCCAGACCTGGAATCCGCCGGGCTTGATGAGGTCCTTCTTGCGGTCGACGATAAAGACGTAGCCGTCGTCGTCGATGATACCCAGGTCCCCGGTATAGACCCAGCGGCCGGGGCCCAGAGCCGGGCAGTCGCGAACCATGTTCAGGGTCTCGGTGGGTCGCTCCCAGTAGCCGGCCATGATTTGCGGCGCCTGGATGACAATCTCGCCAAGCTCGCCGTGGGCCAGCTCGCGGTCGCCGCTGTCGACGTCCACGATGCGCATGTCCACGTCGGGCAGCGGGCAGCCGACCGAACCCTCCTTGAAGGTGCCGTGCACCGGGCAGCAAGCAGCGGCCAGCATTGTCTCGGTCATGGCATATGCTTCCAGCAGCCAGCCGCCGGTGAGCTGCTCGAAGCGTTGCTTCGTCTCGGCCATGAGGGGAGCGGCGGCCGACCAGCAGAGCTTCATGGAGTCGATGCCGGCCTTGCCGCTCTGGACATCGGGATGGTTGATGAGGGCGATGAACAGCGTCGGCACCCCGTGGAGGCAGGCGGGCCGCACCTTGCGGATGGTGTCCACCAGGTCATCGATGTCGCGGGGGTTGGGCACGACGGCCATGGGCCAGCGCGCCAGGAACGAGCAGTTCATGGCCATGTTGCCATAGACGTGAAAGAGGGGCATGACCAGCGTCAGGATGTCGTCCCAATCGGCCAGCACGGTGCGGGCGTAGGCGCACAACTGCATGCCCGACATTACCAGGGCGTGGTGGGTGCCCAGGGCCGCCTTAGGAGTGCCCGTGGTGCCCCCGGAAAAGAGCAAGATGGCCGGGTCCTGGGGCGCGACGGTCACCGGCGGCCGGACCTCGCCCCTGTACTCCTGCAACAGATCGCCAAGCCAGCGGTCGCCTGGCTGCAGGTGAACCCGGTGGCCCTCCTTCTTTTCCTTGGCCAGGGTAAAGAGGAGGCGCAGGACGGGCGAGAGGTACTCCTTGATGTTGGTGGCAATGATCCTCCGCACCTGGGTGCGGGGCTGGATGGCCTTGATCTTCTCGTAGAAGGGCGTGAGGACCAGGACCGTCTCGGCCCGGATCTCGTTGAGCGAATATTCCAGTTCGCGCTCGGTATAGAGGGCATTGAGGGGGGCGACGATGGCGCCCGCCTTCCAGGCCCCGACCTGGCCCAGGATAGCCTGGGGGGAATTCGGCGCGACAATGGCCACGCGGTCGCCCTTGCGCACCCCCAGGCCGGCCAGGGCAGCGGCAAAGGTGTCGCTCAGCCGCTCCAGCTCGCCATAGCTCATGCGCTGGCCCTTGAAGATGAGGGCGGTGTGGTCCGGGCGCTGGCTGACGGTGTCGGCGATGGTGTCGAGCAGGGTGCATTCCGGGTAAGGGTGCAGAGTGTGGGGCAGGCCGGGGTCATAGCTCTTGAACCACGGTTTGTCGTCCATGTCTCTTCCTCCTCTTGGTCGAACGCCGGCCCTTTTCCGGCAGGTGTGGCATGGCTGCTCCCCCGACCTGACAATGCGCCGGCAGGCGTGCTGCCCGGGGGGTCGTTTGGTTTGTGTGTTGAAAGGTGCGGTGTGCCCGGCGAGGTACGCCGGATCAGGTTTCGCTGCGTGCTTGCCGCAGCACGTCCAACAGCTCGGCGTGGAGTGTCCCGTTGCTGGCGGCCATGGACTGCTTGCCCAGCTCCCAGGGCTCGCCCCGCAGGTCGGTCACGGTGCCGCCGGCTTCTTCCACCAGGAGCCAGCCGGCAGCCCAGTCCCAGGGTTGGAGGAACATCTCCCAATAAGCGTCCAGGCGACCGGCGGCCAGGTTGGCCAGGTCGAGGACGGCCGCGCCGGCCCGCCGCACACCCTGGACCCGGGGCATCATGGCGTTGAACTCGCGCAGGTTGTTCTCTTCCAGGGTCGCCCGCTTGTAGGCAAAGCCGGTGGCCACCAGGGCCTGGGAGAGGCGGCCGGCCTTTGACACGTGGATCCGGCGGCCGTTGCACCAGGCACCCTCTCCCCTCCTAGCCCAGAACATCTCGTCTCGCACCGGGTCATAGCTCGCCGCGATAACCGGGCGTCCCGCCTCGGCCAGGGTCAGGGATACGCCCCACACAGCCAGGCCGTGGGCATAGTTCACCGTGCCATCGAGGGGATCCACCAGCCACAGGTGCTCGCTCTCGCCGGCAATTTGCTGCAGGTCGCCCAGGCCCTCTTCGGAGAGGATGGTATGTTCCGGAAAGTGCCGGCGAATGGCGCCCACGATGAGGCGCTCGGAGGCCAGATCGGCCTCAGTGACGAGGTCGATCTCGGTCGACTTGGTGCTGATCTCCAGTTGGCCGCCGGCATAGTCCAGCAGTAGGCGGCCCGCCTGCCTGGCGATTTCCAGGGCAATATCGAGGGGATCAGGCATTGGCCGGCTCTTGCGCCTGCTCAACGGGCAGGGTAAAAACAAAGCGGCTGCCCACGTTCTCCGGGCCGGGCTCCACCCAGATACGGCCGCCGTGGGCCTGGACCACCTGGCGGCAGAAGTAGAGGCCCAGCCCCAGGCCATCGCGCCTGGACCTGGCACCGGGCAATCGGACAAAGCGCTCAAAGATCCTGTGGCGCTGCTCGGAAGGTATTCCGGGTCCGGTGTCGGTGACGCTGACCTGCACCTCACCATTCACGGGCAAGGCCGCGATGAGGATCTGGCCGCCACTGGGTGTATACGAGATGGCATTTTCCAGCAGGTTGTCCAGGACGCGCTGCAATTGTGCCGGGTCGCCCTGGGGGGCGGGCAGATTGGGGGGTACCTGGATCTGAAGATCGACGTTGGAGCCCCGGGCCATGGCCCACGAACACTCGACGGCATTCTCTACGAGGCCGCCAATGTTCAGTGGCCGGTGGCCCAGCTCTTCCTTGGTCGCCTCGCGTTTCGCCGTCTCCAGCAGGCACTCCGAGAGGTCAGTGAGGCGCTGCGTGCTGCGCTGGGAAATCTCCAGGAGCTGAAACACGGCCGGTGGGGTGTCGTGCGGCAGCGAGTGGCGCAACATGTCCAGGCAGCCGTTGATGACCGTCAGGGGAGTGCGCAGATCGTGAACCACGAGCTCCAGCGTCTCCTTGTGCACGCGGGCCATCTCGGCCAGACGCTCCGCCTCGCCGGTAACCATCTCCAGGCGCTGTGCCAGCCCGCGCTCTTCCTGGACGACGGTGGTGCGTGCCACATCCGCTTCCTGCAGGCGGTCGCTGAGGATGCTCAGCATGGCGCGATAGATTCCCGGGTAGGCCGCGGTCAGGTGAGGAAAGTCGGGGGCTGCGATGTGCAGCAGGGCAGTGTCATCCATGGCGACGAGGGTCGCGGAGCGCGGCTGCTGTGCCACCAGGCTCATCTCGCCCAGGATCTCGCCCGGCCCCCGGTAGCCAAGTAGCACGGGGTGCCCATCCTGGACCTCCTTCAGGACCGCCACCCGGCCGCTGTGGACGATGTACAGCGCATCAGGAGCGTCGCCTTCGTGGCAGATGACGGTTCCTGCGGGGTATTGATCGAGGTGGGCCGAGGCGAGCAGGGCGACTCGTTCTTCCTCTTCGATGCGGTCGAGAAACGGCGCGGCCGCCGGGGTTGACGGGCCCGCCGGATCTCTTTCCGGCGCCTCCTGGCCGGGCACGCGTGGTACGTTGCCTTCTTCCAGCATTGCTAGCCTCCCTGGTCCGGCAAAAGAGCGGTCCTGCCTGTTCCCAGTTTACACCGGTTGCCCGTCTCTGTCAAGCTTTTCACAACCTCGATATGGCCGCCTGGCGCCAAGCGCGCCCGGCCTCATCTCCTCTTGCCCAGAGTTCCGCGGCGGCCGCTGTTGCAGCCGGCGATGACCTGTGGTAAGATACACCATCCGTCGCCTGCTGGCGACGCAAGGGGGTTTGTGGATGACGAGCGTACGCATCGCCCTGGCCCAGATCAACACTACCGTGGGAGACCTGGCCGGCAACGAGAGCAAGATCGTCGGCGCCATCAGCCGCGCCCGGGACCTGGGGGCCGACCTGGTGGCCCTGCCCGAGCTGGCGGTTACCGGCTACCCGCCCGAGGATTTGCTCCTCAAACCCGGTTTTGTGGCTGCCAACCAGGCCTCTCTCCAGCGCATCGCCCGGGCAGCCGCGGGCACGACGGCCGTCGTCGGCTTTTGCCATCGCGACGACGACCTGTACAACGCCGCCGCGGTGCTTCACGCGGGCCGTGTCGCTGCCGTCTACCACAAGGCCCACCTGCCCACCTATGCCGTCTTTGACGAGGACCGCTATTTTCGCGCCGGTCACGAGCCATTGGTGGTCTCGGCGGGCGAGGCTGCGCTGCAGTTCGGGGTGAACATCTGCGAGGACATCTGGGTGCCGGCCGGGCCCACCGAGGTCCAGGCGCTGGCCGGCGCCCAGCTTGTGGTCAACATCTCGGCTTCGCCCTACCACGCCGGCAAGGGCGCGGCGCGGGAGCGCATGCTCGCCACGCGGGCGGCCGATAACATCGTCTACGTCGCCTTTTGCAACCTGGTGGGCGGGCAGGACGAGCTGGTGTTCGATGGCGGCAGCGTCATTTTCGATCCCCAGGGCGAGGTCGTGGCCCGCGGCCGGCAGTTTGCGGAGGATCTGGTGGTCGCCGACCTGGACCTGGCGACCGTCTTTCGCCAGCGACTCCACGATCCTCGCCTGCGCCGGGAGCGCGCCGGCGGGGAGGCCGGCTCCGTTCGACGCGCCGAGCTGCCGGGCGCCTGGACGCCTGGCGAGCGCCCGGCGGCGCCCGCAGCCATCGAGGAGCGGCTGGCGCCCGTCGCCGAGGTCTTCCAGGCCCTGGTGCTGGGCACCGGCGATTACGTGCGCAAGAACGGCTTTCGCCAGGCCGTCCTGGGCCTCTCGGGCGGCATCGATTCGTCTCTCACCGCGGCCATCGCCGTTGCGGCCCTGGGGCCCGAAAGCGTCACCGGCGTCTCGATGCCGTCGCGCTACACCTCCGAGATGAGCCGCGAGGATGCCGCGGCCGTGGCCGAGAACCTGGGCATGCCCTACCTGACGGTGCCCATCGACGGCGCGTTCCAGGCCACGCTGGAGGCGCTGGCCGGGCCCTTTGCCGGTCGGGAGCCGGACGTCACCGAGGAGAATTTGCAGGCGCGCATCCGGGGCAACATCCTCATGGCCCTCTCCAACAAGTTTGGCTGGCTGGTGCTGACCACAGGCAACAAGAGCGAGATGAGCGTGGGCTACAGCACCCTGTACGGCGACATGGCCGGCGGTTTCGCCGTGATCAAGGATGTCCCCAAGATGCTGGTCTACGAGCTGGCGGAGCACGTGAATGCCACAGCCGGCCGTGAGGTAATTCCCAGGCGCGTCATGGAGCGGGCGCCCACGGCCGAGTTGCGGCCCAACCAGACGGACCAGGATAGCCTGCCGCCTTACGAGGTGCTGGATCCCATCCTGGAGGCCTACGTCGAGGAGGATCGTTCCCTGGACGAGATCGCGGCCCTCGGCTTTGAGCGGGCTACCGTGGCCGAGGTGCTGCGCATGGTGGATCGCGCCGAGTACAAGCGCCGCCAGGCGCCGCCCGGCGTGCGCATCACCGAGCGGGCCCTGGGCAAGGACCGCCGCCTGCCCATCACCAACCGCTACCGCGAGCCAGGAACGAAGCGATCGCAATGAGCAGCGTGCAAAAGCGCCTCGAACACGAGGTCCGGCAGAAGACGGCCCAGTTGACGGCCCTGCGCGAGATCGGGCGGGCCATCAACGCCGCCTGGGAGCTGCAGGCCACCCTCGAGCTCATCACCCGGCGCACGGCCGGGGTGATGGGCATGGACTCTTGCTCCATCTACCTCCTGGACCGCGACGGGGAGCGCCTGGTCTTGCAGGCCACCACGGGGCTGGCCGCGGGGGCGGTGGGCCAGGCATTCCTGCGCCTGGGCGAAGGGCTCACCGGCTGGGCCGCCCGGGCCGGAGAGCCGGTGGCCGTGGCCGATGCCGGGAGCGATCCGCGTTTCAAGTTTCTGCCCGAGACGGAAGAGTTCCGCTTCCAGTCGCTCCTGGCCGTGCCCCTGGTCAACCAGGGCCGCGTCATCGGGGCCATGAACGTCCAGACGCGGGTCTACCACGACTTTGAGCCCGACGAGATCGAGCTGCTGAGCCTCATCGGCGACCTGGCCGCCGGCGCCCTGGAAAAGGCGCTGCTCTACGAGGGCATGCAGCGCCAGATCGCTGAATTGTCGGCCCTGGCCGAGCTGAGCGAGACCATCGTCTCGCCCCGTTACCTGGACGAGATGCTGGAGGTGGTGGTCGACATGGCCGCCCGGGTGATGCATGCCCGGCTCTGCTCGCTGCTGCTCCTGGACGAGACCACCGACGAGCTGGTGGTGCGGGCCACCAAGCGCGGCAGCGCCGCCTACCGCGACAAGCCGCGGCTGCGGGTGGGCGAGGGGATCGTCGGCCTGGTAGCCCGGACCGGCCGGCCCCTGTCCGTTCTCGACGTCACGGCCGATCCCCGCTATCGCCACGCCGGCATCGCCCGCCAGGAGGGCCTTTGCTCCCTGCTCTCCGTGCCGCTGGCCGTCCGCGAGCGCGTCATCGGCGTTTTGAACTGCTATACCGGCGAGCCCCATCGCTTCAGCGACGAGGAGGTGACGCTCTTTTCCACCCTGGCCAACCAGACGGCCCTGGCCATCGAAAATGCCCGGCTAGTGACCAATGCCGCCGTGGTCCGTGAGATGCACCACCGCATCAAGAACAACCTGCAGAACGTGGCCATGCTGCTACGCCTGCAGATGAGCGCCGAGGGCGGGCTTTCGCCCCGGCAGGTCCTCCAGGACAGCATCAACCGCATCCTGAGCATCGCGGCCGTGCACGAGGTACTGTCGCAGCGCGGGCTGCGCCTGGTCGAGATCACGGATGTGCTGCAGCGGGTGGGCCGGGCCGTGGCCCAGAACATGGGCCGCCCCGGCCTTCAAGTTGACGTAACAGTGGAGGGCGACCAGGTCTCGCTTCCCTCCCAGGCAGCCACGTCGCTGGCCCTGGTGGTCAACGAGCTGCTGCAGAACGCCCTCGAGCATGCCTTCGTGGGGCGCAGCCGGGGGCGGGTCGCCATTTCGGTGCGGAGGCTGCCCGGCGAGCTGCAGATCGAGGTCCGCGACGACGGGGTCGGCGTGTCGGGCAGCCTGGGCCGCCAGCTCGGCCTGGAGATCGTCGAGACCCTCGTCCGCGAGGACCTGGGTGGCGACTGGTCCATGGCCGCCGAGGCGGGCACCGTGGCCCGCATAGCCGTTCCCCTCGCCCACGAGAGCGGCGCCGGCCCCCAGCCGTGACGCCGGTGCCGGGGTGCAATGCCCATCTATCACTCAAGGAGACCGGAATGCGCATTCTCATCGCCGACGACGAAGCCCTGACCCGCATGGGCCTGCGGGCCATGCTGAAGGACATGGGCCACACGGTGGTCGGGGCCGCAGCCGACGGCGTGGCCGCGCTGCGCATGGCCTGCGAGAACCAACCCGACCTGGCCCTCCTGGACATCAAGATGCCGGGCATGGACGGCCTGGCCGTGGCGCAGGCCATTGCCGAGCGATGCCCTTTGCCCGTGGTGATGCTCAGTGCCTACAGCGAGCGCGATCTGGTGGAGCGCGCAGCCGCCACGGCCACGGTCCAGGCCTACCTGGTCAAGCCGGTGCGCGAGACCGATCTGGGTCCGGTCCTGGATCTGGCGGCCAGCCGTTTTGCCGAGTGGACGGCCCTTCAGGCCGAGGCCGCCGGCCGGCAGCAGGCCCTGGAGGACCGCAAGCTCGTCGGCCGGGCCAAGGGGAGGCTCATGGAGTGCCAGGGCATGAGCGAGGCCCAAGCCTTTCTGGAAATCCAGGGCCGCGCCCGCCGCGCCCGCCTCACCATGCGCCGGGTGGCCGAGGAGATCTTGGCGGACGAGGACCGGGCCTGATGGCGTGCGCGGGATCGCGCATTTGACTTTTGCCGCGAACCGTGGTATAAGAGGCCCGTGATCCACAGCGGGTCACGGAAAGAAATATTCGGGCCGCGAAGCCCTTGGACAGGAACCGAACCGGTTCCCGTGCAAGGGCTTTTTTCTTTTTGGCCTGGAGGAGAGATGACAGATCGCTATCACATCGTGACGAGCCCGGCGCCGCCGGCCTTTGCCTACCCGGCCAAGTTCCGCCTGGGTGAGGGGGACGACTATATCAAGTACGGCCATGCCCCCTTCGAGCAGGGCCGGCGCGGCGGAGACGCCCACTGGACGCCCGAGATCATCACCCAGACCTGGTACCAGGCCGAGACCGGCCGCGTCCCCATCTCGGGGGCCGGGTACGGCGGCGCATTTGCCGGGGAGGGGTTTGACGCCATCTGGCTCGACATGTCCGAGATCGTGCGCCCCACGCGTGACGGCATCCACGGCCGGGAGAGCATCTCCACGGCCGTGCTTCTCGGCCGGCGCCTGCCGGCGCTGCGATTCGACGGCGAGGGCCGGCTGCTCTCGGTCCTGCCGCCCCAGCTCGAGCTCC
This sequence comes from Anaerolineae bacterium, assembly GCA_034428935.1. Lineage (GTDB taxonomy): Bacteria > Chloroflexota > Anaerolineae > JAAYZQ01 > JAAYZQ01 > JAAYZQ01. The sequence goes on from DAOUHB010000070.1 coordinate 39,529, forward strand.
CGCTGCCCGTCATCCTCGATCCCCTGCCCCAGGACCTGCCCGGAGAGGGCGCCCGCCTGGCAACCGTTCGCGCCGCCGCCCGCCTGGGCACGCAGGCTCTGCTCCGCCCGGGCGAGTGGAGCGCGTCCATGGGTGGCCTGGAGGGCAGCCTGGCGCCCCTCCTCGGCCTGGGCGACGAGCCCACGGCGGGCTGGATGCGGGCCGCGCGGCTCATCGAAGTCGAGGTCAAGCCCGGCGACAAGGTCCAGGCGGCCCTGGCCCTGGTCGACTGGGCGCGGGCCACCAACCCGAGGGCCGTCGTCGGCTTGCGGCTGCCCCTGCGCCCCGGCATCACCGCCAGCATCGAGTGCCTGGCCGTCTCGGGCGCTGGCCTGGTCCACCTGTATGCCGACGAGAGCGGCTGGGAGCTGGAGGGCAAGGAGCCACGCTTCCTGGCTGATGCCCTCCTGGAGATCCACGAGCACCTGGTTGCCGCCGGCCTGCGCGACCAGATCTCGCTCGTCGTCAGCGGTGGCATCGCCGCCGCCGAGCACCTGCCCAAGGCCATGGCCTGCGGCGCCGACGCCGTGGCCGTCGACTATGTCCTCCAGGTGGCCCTGGGCTGCGCCCTGTGGGCCGACGTTCGCTATCCCTGCCCCGTGGAGGACCAGGAGACGGACCCCGACTGGGGGACGCAGCGCATCGTCAACCTCATGGCCGCCTGGCGCGATCAACTGCTGGAGGTGCTGGGTGCCATGGGCATGCGCGACGTGCGGCGCCTGCGGGGTGAGCTGGGACGGACGATCTTTCAGGCCCGCGAAGAGGCGACCTTTCGGGCGCTCTTTGGCCGCGTCGCGGGCGACGGCTTGACCGTCGCCCCGGCCGAGCCCGGTGATGGCGAGCTGGAGGGCGACCTGCGGTGGCCCGCCGAGCTGCTGCTGTCCACCGCCGAGCAGGCCCGCACCGGACTGCCGCCCGTCTCGGGCCTGGAGCACCGCACCGGCCGCTCGGGGGGCGGCTTCGACCGCCTGCGCTTTGCCTTCGAGCTGGAGTCCCGGGAGGTCGAGGTCCCCCGCGAGCCGGTGCCGGCTTCCGAACCTCGCCTGGCCCTGGACCTCAACCGCCGAGACCCCGGCCGGCCGCGCATCCGGCTGCCCCATCCCTGGTACGGTGCGGGCATGTCCTTCGGCTCGGTGAGCCTGGAGACCATGATCGCCCGGGCGTGGGCGGCCCAGTACTGGGATTCCTTTACCTGCACGGGCGAGGGCGGCTATCCCGACGAGCTGCTTCCCTATGCCGACCACGTCATCACCCAGATCGCCACCGGCCTCTTTGGGGTGCGCGAGGACACCATCCGGCGGGCGCGCATCGTCGAGTTCAAGTATGCCCAGGGGGCCAAGCCCGGGCTGGGGGGCCACTTGCTGGGCAGCAAGAACACACCCGGCGTCGCACTCATGCGCGAGGCGGTGCAGGGCACCAGCCTCTTCTCGCCCTTTCCCTTCCACAGCGTCTATTCCGTCGAAGACCACAAGAAGCACGTCGACTGGGTAAGGACCGTCAACCCCCGGGCCTTGATCTCGGTCAAGGTTTCGACGCCCACCGACGTGGACATGGTGGCCGTCGGCTGCTACCATGCCGGGGCCCACATCTTCCACCTGGACGGCGCCTATGGCGGCACGGGGGCGGCGCCCGAGATCGCCAAGAAGAATATTGCCATGCCCCTGGAGTATGCCATCCCGCGGGTCCACCGCTTCCTGGAGCAGGAGGGCATCCGCGACGAGATGGTGCTCATGGCCTCCGGCGGGGTACGGACGGCCTACGACGTGGCCAAGGCCATCGCCCTGGGGGCCGATGGCTGCATCGTGGGCACGGCCGAGCTGGTGGCCCTGGGCTGCATGCGCCTGGGCACCTGCGAGCGAGAGCGGGGCTGCCCCTTTGGCATCGCCACCACCGACCGGGAGCTGGCCAAACAGATCGAGCCCCTGGAGGCCGGGCGCCGCATCGCCAACCTTTACCAATCGTGGCGCATCCAATTGGCGCACATCCTGGACCGCCTGGGCCTGGCGAGCGTGGGCGAACTGCGGGGACGCACCGATCTCCTGGTCTACCTGGACCCGGCGGCCGGAAACGGCAGAGGACACTGAACCCCGGCCACGACATTGCTGAATGGGAGCAAGGACATGAACACAACTGCGGAACGGATCATTGCCTCCAGGAAAAGCCTGATGGATGGGCTGCCGCTGCCCGGCAGGCAGAAGGCCGCCGACGAGGGCGGATGCGGCGTGGTGGGCCTGGCGGCCTCGATTCCCGTGGTCGGCCGCCACCTGGTGGCCCCTGCCCGGCAGATGCACAACCGCGGCAACGGCAAGGGCGGCGGGCTGGCCGCCGCCGGCCTGTCGCCGGCCCAGATGGGCGTTTCGGCCGAGACGCTGCGCTCGGCGACGCTCCTCCAGGTGGCATACCTGGACCCCGGCGCGCGGGGCGAGGTCGAAAGCGAGGCCATCCTGCCCCACCTCGACGTCCTGGATGGCTATGCTGTGCCTACCCTGGACGATTATCGCGAGGTCCCGGGGCTGGAGGTCGAGCCGCCGGAGGTGTGGCGCTATTTCGTGCGCGCCAGGCCGGCCGCCCTGGAGCGTTTTGCCGCCCAGAACGGCCTGGAGGGCGCCGACGCGCGCCGCGTCGAGGACGAGTTCGTCTACCGCAACAGCTTTGCCCTCAACCGCCGCTTCTACGCCGGCACAGGCGCGGAGGGGAATGGGGCCGGGGCCCAGCGCGCCTTTGTGCTGTGCCACGGGCGCGACCTGCTCCTGTTCAAGATCGTCGGTTATGCCGAGCAGGCGGCGGCCTATTATCGCCTTGACGACGTCCTGGCCCACGTCTGGATCGCCCACCAGCGCTACCCGACCAAGGGGCGCGTCTGGCACCCGGGCGGGGCCCATCCCTTCATCGGGCTCAACGAGGCGCTGGTTCACAACGGCGACTTTGCCAACTATCACGGCGTGGCCACGTACCTGCGCCAGCGCAACATCGCGCCCCTCTTCCTGACCGACACGGAGGTGAGCGCCCTGCTCTTTGACCTCCTGGACCGCGTCTATGACTATCCGCTGGAGGCGACCATTGAGGCCCTGGCGCCGACCACCGAGCGCGACCTGGCGCTCCTGCCCGGTGACAAGCAGGAGCTGTATCGCGCCATCCAATCGGCTCACCTCCACGCCGCGCCCGACGGGCCCTGGTTCTTTATCATCGCCCGCAGCCGGCCGGATGACGGCGAATGCCAGCTCCTGGGCATCACCGACACGGCCATGCTCCGGCCCCAGGTCTTTGCCCTCCACGAGGGCAAGGTGCAGGTGGCCCTCGTGGCCTCGGAGAAGCAGGCCATCGACGCCGCCCTGGAGAGCCTGGCCGCAGAGGACGAGCGCATCTGCCCCGTGGCCGACCTCTACTGGAACGCCCGGGGCGGCAGCCACACCGACGGCGGCGCCTTTGTCTTTAGCGTCCGGCAAGAGACCGAGAACAGGCAATCGAGACAGCAGACCCTCCTGGTCACCGACAAGTTTGGCGTGCAGGTGACTGCGCCGGCCGACCAGGTCCACAACAATCCCAGCACGGCGACGCTGGCCCCGGCGCTGCTGCCGTGGGTAGCCGGACCCGGGGGGCTGGTGGAGTGGACCGTCGCCGGGCCTCAAGGGATCGACGAGGCCTGGCGCTGGCTGTGCCGCGAGCTGCCTGCCTGGAATTACGGACAGCTCACCTGGTTCTGCCGCCAGGCAGCCGCCCTGGCGGCTGAGGGCGATGACGCCTGGGCCTTTGCCGTGGAGCTCCTGACGCGCCTCCTCGACCGGCCCTACGATCCCGGGGCCAAGCGCCGCGCCTCCGTCGTGGCCCTGGCCGCCCGCACCCTGGATGCCATCCTGGACGCCGTGCCGCCCCTTGTACCCTACCCGGCCGCCGGGAGCGGAGGTGGGCTCGCGGCTCCTCGCCGCCTGGCCTGGGAGACGCGAAGCGCCCTGCGCGCCCCCGAAGCCGGAGAGGGGATCCTGCTCCTGGACGCCGGGGCCTTTCCGCCCGAGGGAGACGAATCGGCTGCCCGCCTCCTGGTGCACGCCGCCGAGCTGGGCTGGCGCCGCTTTGTGACCTATCGCTGGCGCGGCGGGCGGTTCTGCGGCTGTGGCCTGCCCGCCCTGGTCCCCGATGCCCGGCTGCGCATCGACGTCTATGGCTCCAGCGGCGACTATCTCGGCTCGGGGCTGCACGGCGCCGAGGTCCACGTCCACGGCAGCGCCCAGGACCAGGTGGGCCAGATCCTGAAGGCCGGCCGGCTGGTCATCCATGGCGACGTGGGCCAGACCTTCCTGTACGGAGCCAAGGGAGGCGAGGCCTACGTGCTGGGCAATGCCGCCGGCCGGCCCCTCATTAACGCCGCGGGCAGCCCGCGGGTGGTCATCAACGGCACCTGCCTCGACTACCTGGCCGAATCGTTCATGGCCGGCGATCCCCTGGCAGGTGGCGGGTTCGTCGTGCTCAACGGCATGGCCCTGGATGCCCACGGGCAGCTCGTGCCGCAGCCGGCACCCTATCCCGGCGGGAACCTATTCTCCCTCGCCTCGGGCGGCGCCATCTATGTTCGCGATCCCCACGGCCTGGTGGACGAAAGCCAGCTCAACGGCGGTACCTTTGCGCCCTTAACCGGCGCCGACTGGGCCCTGATCCACCCTTACCTGGAGGAGAACGAGCGCCTCCTGGGCGTGCCGGTCGAGGACCTGCTGACCGTGGACGGCGTGCGCCGCAGCCCCGAGGAGGTGTACCGCAAGATCGCGGCCGTGCACCTGGCCGCGTTGAGCTAGGCCGGTGTAGAGGATCTTGCAGGGCGGGCTGGCGCCACTTCACCCGGAGGTTGACAGTCGGGCTTCCTTGTGATATCCTGAAATCCAACCCCGCAAGGACGGAAGGGCGAGCTATGTGGCAAGCGTACGAGTTGCCAAACTCGGTGGAAGAGGCGCTGGCGATCCTGGCCCGGTACGATGGCCAGGCTCAGCTCATTGCAGGCGGCACCGACCTGATCATCGAGCTCCAGGAGGGCAAAAACAGCGTCGAATGCCTGGTGGACGTCACGCGCATCCCCGGCCTCGATAGCATCGAGGAAAGGGACGGCGACGTCGTCCTGGGCGCGAACGTCACCTTTCGACAGATCAAGGAATCGCCCCTGCTCCACGAAAAGGCCCGCGTGCTGGCCGAAGCGGCCGGCACCGTGGGCGCCTTGCAGATCCAGACGGTGGCCACCCTGGTCGGCAACCTGGTGAGCGCCCTGCCCGCCGCCGATGGCAGCGTGGCCCTCCGCGCCCTGGACGCCGAGGTCGAAATCGCCGGGCAGGGCGGGCGGGCGTGGCGACCCGTGGCGGATCTCTTCCTGGCGCCTGGCCAATCGGCCGTTGACCCCAGGCGAGAGATGATCACCGCCGTTCGCTTTGCCGCCCTGGGACCGCGCCAGGGCTCGGCCTGGGAGCGCCTCGGCCGGCGGCGCGCCCTGGTGCTGCCCATCCTCAACTGCGGGGCCAGCCTGGCCCTGGAGGGCGACGATCGCATCGCCTGGGCGCGCCTCAGCCTGGGCCCCGTGGCACTGGTGCCGTTTCGGGCCTGCCAGGCAGAGGCCTTCCTGGCCAGCCGGCCCGCCAACGAGGAAGCCTTTGCCCGGGCAGCCGAGATCGCTGCCGGTGAGTGCCAGCCCCGAACCAGCGTGCTGCGCGCCTCCCGCGAGTACCGCCTGGAGGTGCTGCCCGTCCTCGTCCGTCGCGGCCTTGCGCGGGCCGCGGAACAGGCCCGGGCCAGGGCATAGGCCGGACCGCGAATCCAGGGACGACAGGAGCCAGGAAGACGATGGAACCCCAGACCTATACCCTGACCATGACCGTCAACGGCCAGCCTGTATCGGTGGAGGTGGAGGCCGACGAGATCCTCGTCGACGTCCTGCGCGACAGGCTGGGTCTCACCGGGACCAAGATCGGCTGTAACGAGGGCGAGTGCGGTGCTTGCACCATCATCATGGGCGGCGAGCCCGTCCTTTCCTGCCTCATTCCGGCCATCCGGGCCCAGGGGCAAGAGATCGTCACCATCGAGGGGCTAAGCGACGGCGACCGGCTTCACCCCCTTCAGCAGGCCTTTGTCGATCACGGCGCCGTGCAGTGCGGCTACTGCATCCCCGGTTTTATCATGTCGGCCAAGGCCCTGCTGGATCGCAACCCCCATCCCACCCGCGACGAGATCAAGGAGGCGGTGACCGGCAACCTTTGCCGCTGCACCGGCTACGTCAAGATCCTGGAAGCCATCGAGTCGGTGGCCCGGGCTCCTCGCTAGAATGCCCGACCCCGGAGCCATCGGCCTCTACATCCACGTCCCTTTTTGCCTGGCCAGGTGTGCATACTGCGACTTTAATTCCTACGCCGGGCAGAAAGACCTCTGGGACGGGTACGTGCGGGCACTGGCCGGGGAGATGGAGGGCGCTGGGCCCGCGCGGGCCGGGAGCGTGTACGTCGGGGGCGGCACGCCCACGGTTCTTCCCGTGGCGCTCCTGGCCGAGATCCTGGGCGCGGCCCGCCGCAGTTTCACCCTGGATGGCGACGCGGAGGTCAGCATCGAGGCCAACCCCGGCACCGTGGATGGCCCGGCCCTCGGGCGACTGCGGGAGCTGGGGGTGAACCGCCTGAGCCTCGGCGTGCAGAGCCTGGACGAGGACGAGCTGCGCCTGCTGGGGCGCATCCACAGCGCCGGACAGGCGATAGAGGCCTTTCACGCCGCGCGCCAGGCCGGACTGGAAAACGTGAACCTGGACCTCATCTACGGCCTGCCCGGCCAGTCCATGGCTACCTGGCGGGCCTCCCTGTCTCGCGCCCTGGAAATGGGTCCCGAGCACCTGTCTCTCTATGCCCTGAGCCTGGAGGAGGGCACGCCCCTGGCCTCCCGTGTGCTGCGGGGCGAGCTGCCGGTCCCCGATCCCGATGTGGCGGCCGAGATGTACGAATGGGCCGAAGCGGCCTGCGCCGCGGCGGGATACGAGCACTACGAGATTTCGAACTGGGCCCGCGAGCCTCGCTTTCGCTGCCGGCACAACCTGGCAACCTGGCGCAACGAGCCCTACCTTGGCTTTGGCGCCGGCGCCCACTCCTGGGCGGGCGGCAGACGTTGGTGGAATGTCGCCCGGCCCGCGGACTATGCGGCGCGGGTGATGGCCGGCGAGAGCCCCGTGGACGGCGCGGAAGAGATCTCGCCCGCCCTGGAGATGGCCGAGACGACGATCCTGGGCCTGCGCCTGCTGGAGGAGGGCCTGAGCCTGGCGCGGTTTCGCGAGCGGTTCGGCGTCGGCGCGCGCCAGCGGTATACCGCCGAGCTGGACGAGCTGTCGGCCCTGGGGCTCGTCGAGCTCGATGCCGAGCGCCTGCGCCTCACGCGACGCGCTCACCTTCTGGCCAACCAGGTCTTTTACCGCTTTCTCCCGGCCTGAGCCCTTGTGGCGGCTGGCCGGGCATTGAGCAGTCATCGACAGGAGGAACAACGTGACCGACTCCGCATCCTACGATCCCCTGGCCTCGGTACAGGCTGCCGGTCCGCCCGGCACCATCTCTTTTATCTACGGGCTGCCCGACCCGGCGAGCTTTCCCGTGGAGGACCTGCGGCGGGCCGCCGGCGAGGTGCTGCGTCAGCGGCCGGAGCTGGCCCTGCAGTACGGCCCGGAGCAGGGTTATGGCCCCCTCATCGACTTTGTCCGCGCCCGGCTGGCCCGGGAAGAGGGGCTGGCGGTGGAGCGGCCGCAGATCATGTTGAGCGGCGGGTCGGCCCAGGCCCTCGACCACATCTGCACCCTCTTGACCCGTCCCGGCGACATTGTCCTCGTGGAGGCGCCCACCTACCACGAGACGCTGCAGCTCTTTCGCGATCATGGCCTGCGACCCCTGCAGGTGGACACCGATGACGGCGGCCTGCAGCTCGACGCCCTGGCCGGACGCCTGGCCGAGCTGGCACGGCGCGGGGAACGGGCACGCCTGCTGTACGTCATCCCCAACTTTCAGAACCCCAGCGGAATCACCCTGGCGGCCAACCGGCGACAACCCTTGTGGGAGCTGGCCGAGCGCTATGACCTGCTCGTCGTCGAAGATGACGTCTATCGCGACCTGGCATACCAGGGTCAGGTGCCGCCCTCCCTCTATGCCTGGGACCAGCGGCGCCCGGAAGGCTCCGGCCCCGGCCGCACGCTGCGTATTGGCAGCTTTTCCAAGATATTGGCTCCCGCTCTGCGCCTGGGCTGGCTCCTGGGGCCGCCGGGCGTTATCGAGCGGCTGGTGGGCAGCGGGCTGCGGGCCATGAGCGGCGGCGTGAATCCCCTGGTGTCCAACATCCTCGCCGAGTATTGCAGCCAGGGCCTCCTGGAGCCCCACATTGAGGGCCTGCGGGCCCTGTACAGCGAGCGCCGCGATGCCATGCTCGATTCGCTGGCCTTGCACATGCCCCCGGGAACGTCGTGGACGCGGCCGGGCGGTGGCTTTTTCGTGTGGCTGGGCCTGCCACTGCCGCTGCGGGCCGCCGAGGTCGCCGGCCGGGCACGGGATGCCAGGCTGCTCATCCCCGTGGGCGATCCCTTCTTTGCCGAAGAGCCGGCGGGGCAGTACCTGCGCCTGGCCTTTAGCTACGTGACCCCCGCCAAGATCCGGGATGGGATCGCCATCCTGGGGCAGGTGCTCGGGGAGATGATGGCGGACAATTGATTTGTTGCAAGCTGCACAAATTGTGGTATAATGGGAGACAGTAGCAAATAAGCTTGCGACGAGAGGGCGAACCGCATGGCGTACCTGATTCCGGTCCCGGTCCTCGCTGCGACCGTCTCCTTGCTCGTCCTGGCCGAGTTCCGCGAGGATCGCCGCCAGGTCTATCTGTGGAAGCCCCTCTCGACGATCCTCGTCATCGTCGTGGCGCTCCTCTCCCTCCTCCAGCACGACGCGCGCCCTGCCTTTACCCTGTGGATCACCGCCGGCCTTCTGCTCTCCCTGGGCGGCGACGTGGCGCTCATGTTCCGCACCGACCGCTGGTTTCGCATCGGGCTGGTGCTGTTTCTGCTGGCCCACGTGGTCTATGCCATCGTCCTCACGGTCTTTAACGGGTTCCATCCCGAGGACCTGATCACGGGGGCGATCCTCCTGGCCGTGGCGGCCGCCGTCTTTTTATACCTGAGGCCGGGGCTGGGCTCGATGCAGGTTCCGGTCCTGGTCTACGTCCTTGTCATCTGCTTCATGGTCAACCGCGCCATCTCGACCTTTTTCGGGGATGCGTTCACTACGACGCAGGCCTGGTTGCTGACCATAGGGGCTATGCTCTTCTGGCTATCGGATCTGGTGCTGGCTGTCAACCGTTTCCGGCGGCCTTTTCCTGCCAATCGACTCGGCCTGTTCCTGTATTTTGGGGGCCAGCTCCTCATTGCTTTGAGCCCGTCCTTTTTCTGAGCGGGCAGACACGCACAACGAGACTGCGATTCAATTCGACCACAACCTTGAGAGGAGAGACGATCATGTGGAAAGACTTCAAAGAGTTCATCATGCGAGGCAACGTCCTCGACCTGGCCGTGGCCGTGATCATCGGTGCAGCCTTTGGCACGGTCATCAGCTCGCTGGTGAACGATATCATCATGCCGCCCATCGGCATGCTGCTGGGCGGCGTCGATTTCAGCAACCTGTTCATCAACCTGGGCCCCGGCACCTATGACAGCCTGGCGGAGGCCCAGGCCGCGGGCGCGGCGACCATCAACTACGGCCTGTTCCTGAACCACATCATCACCTTTCTCATCGTCGCCCTGGCCGTGTTCCTGGTGATCCGCGCGGTAAAGCGCCTTCAGAAGGAGCCGGAAGCGACGACCAAGACCTGCCCGGAGTGCCTGTCGGACATTCCCATTGGTGCCACCCGGTGTGCACATTGTACCGTGGTGTTGGAGTAGGTCTTAATCCCGCAAAAAACCCGCAAAACCCGCAATGGAACCCGCAAATCAGCAGAAATGTAGAACGTATGTTCTACATTTCTTGCGAAAGTAATAAGAAACCCGGAGCGGCAGGACATGCCGCTCCGGGTCGGGCAGATGCGGGAATGGGATTAGTCGCGCAGGATATAGTAGCGGCCGCGGCCGCTGCTGACCGGTAGGGCCAGGCCGGCGTCGACCAGGCCCTGCAGGTCGTAGAGCGCCGTGCGCTCGGAGACGCCAAACATCTCCTGGTAGCCGCGGTTGGTGACCCGGCCCTTGGCGCGCAACTGGGCCACAGCGCGCACCTGGCGCTCGTTGAGGCCCAGGCCCTCGAGGTTGGGGAGCGGCTTCTCGGGCGGCTTGCCCTTGAGGGTGACCCAGAAGGAAGAGCCCCGGTTCTCGAACACGGGTGGCTCCAGCCCGGCGTCCGTCATGGAACGAATCATCTGGTCCACCCCCAACCCCCGCCGCTCCACGAAGCCGAAATCCTCCAGCAGGCCCATGATGTGCGGATTGCGCGTGTACTGTTCGTAGGCAATGTTGTCGACCGTCAGGTGCCCGCCCAGGCCGCCCGGGCTCTGGATCTCGAGCCGGTCGGCAAAGAGGCGCACCTGAACAAAGCCGCCCTCCAGGCCATAGTCCCGGTGGCCCACGGCGTTGACGATGGCCTCGCGATAGGCAAACTCCGGATACTCGGGCACGTCGTGCCGCACAAAGCCCTCGACCAGTCCCTGCTTGCCAATCTTGTCATAGATCGTTGCCCTCGCCGCGTCGATCACGGCCGGCACCACGCCGCGGAACTCCTTATTATCCAGGTAGAGGGGGTCCTCCTCCCGGGCGCGTGCCGTGGACGTGCCGGCAAAGTGGAGAAGCGTAATGGTCAGGGAGGGGTAAAAGTGCTGCGGGTCCCGCCCGAAGAATAGAGTGCCCGTCAGCGTTGGCTGCAACTGCTTGCCAACCTGGACGGCGGCTCCCACCTGGAGGAGCAGGCCTTCGTGGGATTGGCGAAGGAGGGGCGAGCCGGGCCGGCGTCGCGACAGCTCTTCGCGGTACTGCTCCACCAGGGCCGTGTCCAGGTCGTCGAGGGTCGCACCCGGGCAGGGCGCCAGATCCACGTCCTGTCTTGCCATGGCCCTACTCCTCCACCCGCGCCACCACCGGCAGGCGAACCCGGAAGGTGCTGCCGGGGCAATGCGCCTCGTCGCGGCCGGGGCTCTCGACCCAGATGCGCCCGCCGTGGGCTTCGACGATGCCCTTGGCGATGGCCAGGCCCAGGCCGGGCCCCGCCCCCTTGAATCCTACGTCGTCCGAACTGTGGAGCATGGGGTTCTCTGGCCGGTAAAACTTTTCAAATATCAGGCGCTGCTGCTCGGGATCGATGCCGATGCCCTCGTCGCGGACCGATAACTCGACATAATCGTCATCGCGGGAGGCCGACTCGCAGCGGCCAGAGATCAGGATGCGCTTACCATCGGGAGAGAACTTGATTGCGTTGCTGAGCAGGCTGACAAAGACCTGCTCCAGGCGGGTGCCATCGGCCTCGATGTAGGGCAGGGGCGAAAGATCCTCGACCTCGAGGTCCAGCTTGCGCTGCTCGGCGGCGGACTTGACGGTGGCGATGGCATTGCTCACCACCACGCCCAGGGGAACGGGCACGGGATGCATGCGCAGGGTTCCGGTCTCCAGGAGTGAGACGTCGACCATGGCGTCGACCACGCGCTTGAGGCGCTTGGCTCCCCGGGAAATGCCCGCCAGGAACTCGTTGAGCATCTGCGAGTTGCCCAGCTCGTCCATTTTCATGCTCGACAGCACGTCGGAATAGCCAAAGATCTGGGACAGAGGCGTGCGCAGCTCGTGGGAGGCGATGGTGACAAAATCAGCCTTGGCACGGTCCAGCCGCTTGAGCTGCCGGTTGGTCTCCGACAGCTCGTTGTTGAGGCGTTCGAGGTCGCCCTGGACGGCCCGCAGGTTGCCGAGGAGGCGGGCATTCTCCAGGGCCGTGGCCGTCTGGCCGGCCAGGGTCATGAGCGTGTCCATGTCCTCGTCGGAATAGGGCTGGCCCGAGGCCTTGGAACCCAGTGCCAGGAGTGCCACGGGGCGATCGGGCAGCAGGACGGGGATAAATAGCTCGGCGCCCAGCGACTTGACCCATCTTCGTTCTTCGTCGGCCATGGCCTGGAACCAGGTCAGCACGTCCAGGTCGTACTGGGTCAGGGGCCGGCCGATGCGGCGAAAATGCGCCACAAAGCGGCTGTCGCGGGCAAAGACGGCCGGGCCGGGGACGGTACCGCCGCCGCTGCGCAGCACCCTCAGCTCTACCTGGTCCTGCGCTCTTTCCGACAGGAGGATAAAGGCCGCGCGCTCGACCCGCAGCGTGTTGCGCAGCCAATCCAGGGTCGTGTCGGCGAGCCGGTCGAGGTCGAGGATGAGATTGATCTGCTGGCTGTAGCTGCGCAGCGCGCTCTGCACATCGTACGTGTGGCCCAGCACCGTGCGGTCAAAAAGGCGTTGCAAAAAAGGCCTAAGGGCGACGTCGACGATGGCCGTGCCCATGATGGCCACCAGGAGCACTGGCAGCAGGAATTCCAGCCGAGCCAGGTCCCAGAAGCTGCCGGTCAGGAGGGTGGCTCCCACCACGGCCACCGTGTAGAGGAGAGCCGAGACGGCGGCCAGGAGCACCATGCGCAGGGAGCCGAGGCCCAGGCGCCGGATGTCGGGCAGGTCGTAGCGCAGCAGCGTCACGGTCACGATGCAAAAGCCCAGGAGCCGGGCCAGGAATCCGATGGACGCATTGGGCTCGACGCCCATGGCGATGAGCAGGTCGGCCGGGAGAAAGGCCAGCAGGGCCAGGGTCAGGTATCGAACCCTGTTGCGATGTTTGTAGCCCAGCACGTCGCGGAGCGCCACCATGGCCGTCCACCACGCCCTGCCCGTGGCCACGAACCAGGCCGCGAGCAGCAGAAGGCTGCCCATCTCTACAGGCCCCAGGGGCAAGGCGACCAGGGGCAGGACCACGCCCGGCACATAGGCCGAGGCAATATCGATGGCAAGGGCCGCCAGGACGAGGATCCCCGCTACGGCGACGAGACCGCGCAGCCATCCCTTTCGCTCCACAAAGGCGGCGGCGAACTCGGCCGTGGTCAGCGCCAGAAGGACCAGCCCGATCTCGGCCAGGCGGTGCCAGACATAGCTCCACCACGGCCCCTCGGTGAGGAGACCCACCAGGCCGAGGACCAACGTCCAGAGGGCAGCCAGGGCCAGCGCCCAGGCCAGCAGGCGCTGGCTGCGGCCTCGCCGGATGCGGTGGCGCACAGCCAGGACCAGCAGGATGATATAGGCCAGCAGCAAGCCGGCATAGGTTGCTATCTCGGCCAGGTACCAGATCATGGCTGGATTATATCACAATTTGTGCGTGGGCGAAAAAAAACGCCAGTCCTCGAAAGAAGGATGTCGCTTTTCTGAGAGTGTTCCCGCCGTTGACCCGGGCTATCTTGTGTGCTACAATGGATGGCACCCGGAACCAAGGAGGATTGCATGCCCACGACCTTGCTCCAGAATGCCACATTGCTGGTCACGATGGACGACGCCCGCCGCAGGATCGCGGGCGGCGGCCTCTACATCGAGGACAATGTCATCCGCCAGGTGGGGCCCACGGCCGAGCTGCCCCCCGCCGCCGACCGTGTTCTCGACGCTGCCGGTATGGTCGTCCTGCCAGGCCTGGTCAACTGCCACCACCATCTATACCAGAGCCTGACCCGTGCCCTGCCTGCGGCCCAGGACGCAGAGTTGTTCGACTGGCTGCGGACCCTCTATCCCGTCTGGGCGGGCCTCACGGGCGAGGCGGTATACGTCAGTGCCCTCACGGCCCTCAGCGAGATGGTCCTGAGCGGCTGCACGACGGCGGCCGATCACCTCTACCTCTATCCCAACGACAGCCGCATCGACGACGAGATCCGGGCCGCCAGGCAGGTGGGTGTGCGCTTTCACCCCAACCGGGGCAGCATGTCGCTGGGCAAGTCCCAGGGCGGCCTCCCACCCGATTCCGTGACCGAGGACGAGGACGCCATCCTGACCGACAGCCAGCGCGCATACGAGGCATTTCACGACCCGGCACCCTATTCCATGTGCCGGATCGTCATCGCGCCCTGCTCGCCCTTCTCTGTCACGCCCGACCTGATGCGGGCCTCGGCTGCCTTTGCCCGGGAGCGCGGCCTGCACCTCCACACCCACGTGGCCGAGACCCTGGACGAGGAGGAGTTCTGCCTGCGGCAATTCGGCGTGCGCCCCGCAGAGCTGATGCGCGAGTTGGGCTGGGTGGGGCCCGACGTGTGGTGGACACACTGCGTCCACCTGAACGAGGACGAGGTGCGCCTCATGGCCGAAACGGGCACGGGGGTGACCCACTGCCCCAGCTCGAACATGCGCCTCGGCTCGGGCATCGCGCCCATCCGGGCCATGATCGACGCCGGCGTCAACGTGGGCCTGGGTGTGGACGGCAGCGCCAGCAACGACTCCAGCCACATGCTGGCCGAGGCGCGCCAGGCCATGCTTCTCCAACGGGTCAGGCTCGGTGCCTCGGCCCTGAGCGCTGAGGAGGCCCTCTGGCTGGCGACGCGAGGGGGAGCCGCCGTGCTGGGCCGCGACGACGTGGGAGCCCTGGCGCCTGGCATGGCCGCCGATTTCATCGGCGTGCGCCTCGATCGGCTGGCCTTTGCCGGCTGCCAGGCCGACCCCCTGGCCGCCCTGGTGTTTTGCGAACCGCCTCAGGTCGACCTGTCGGTCATCAACGGGTGCGTCGTGGTGGAGGATGCCCAGCTCCGGACGGTCGACCTGCCCGCGACCATCGCCCACCACAACCGCCTGGCGGAGGAGCTTCTCGAGCGCGCCCGCTCCTGACGGGCTATCAATGGGTGCGGGCGGCCAGCGCGGCGTTGCCTGCCTGGACGATGAGCACCAGGCGCTGCAGGCGCCGCACGTACTCCTCCCCCCGCAGGTAGGGAGCCACCGTTTTGTTGTGCAAGAGGGGATCGCTGCCGGGGGGCAAGGCCCGATCGCCGTCGGGGGTGCCGGGGATGGGCGAAAAGTGGGTGAGCCTGGCCTGGACGCCCTGTCTGTGGACAAAGCGCGCCGTGTCCTCCACCTCTTCCAGCTCCTGGTCGGGCAGGCCAACGAGCACGTAGGCCCCCACGCGGCCCGGCCCAAAGCCCGCGGCCCGCAGGAAACCCACCGCGGCCTCGAAGGCGCCGGCCGGCACCTTGCCCCCCGTCGCTCGCTGGCGCTCGGCGTTCGCGGTCTCTAGCGACAACCAGGCGACGTCCAGGCCGGCCTGCTGCAGCAGCCCGGCGACGCCAGGCGTGATGGCCCGGATGTGGAGGCCGTTGGGTGCGTGCAGGCGCAGGCGCAGGCCCCCGGCGACCAGGCCCTCAAGGATGGGTACGATGTGCTGGTCGGCGTCCAGTAGCAGGGCGTCGTCGTAAAAGGCCCAATCGTGGATGCCACGGCGCACGCCCTCATCTACCTCGGCCAGGACGGCGGCCGGTTCTCGCCGGGCTAGGATGGGCTGGAGCAGATGCCCGGCGCAGTAGGAACAGCGGTAAGGGCAGCCCCAGGCGGTCAGGAGGCCGGCAAAGGCCCGCAGCACCAGGTCGTGGGCCGGGGGCGGCCACGTGGAGGGATCGGCGTAGAGAGCCGCCAGATCGGGATCCAGGTCGTGGCCGCTCACCTCGCCGGCAAAGCGGAGCGCCGGTACCATGCCCGGCCCGGCAATGACCAGGTCCGCGCCCGACACCTGCCGGGCGTGTTCCGGGCACAGCGTGGCGTACACGCCCCCCAGGGCCACCGGCACGCCCCCGAACCGCTGCCGAATTCGGGCGATGACCTCGACGACGCCGGGATACCAGTAGGTCATGCCCGAGGCGACCAGCACCAGGTCGGGGGTGGGCAGGGCGGCGAGCCGGGCGTTAAACTCCTCTATGGGCAGTCCGTAGCGGCCATAGCGTCTGGGCACCCCGGCCACGGCCAGAGGCTTGGGCAGCTCGGCTTTCAGGAATTTGCCCGCACCGTGGGGCCATCCCGGGCGCTTTGCGGCGCCGGGGCCCAGGCAGTCCAGGACCGACACGGCGTAGCCGGTCTGGCGCAAGGCAGCGCCGATGGTCAGGAGGCCCAGGGGCTCGATCCAGAGATTATAGGCCGCGAAATCATGGATCCAGGGGTTGACGAGCAGCACCCTGCCCTTGAGATCCATCCCCGGCACCTCTTTCTGCCCGCCGCCAGCCTCCAAGGAGCAGGCGGTGGTTGGCAAAGGCAATCTCCTCGTCGGCGGGCAGCTCTTCCGGAGCGAAAAATCGCACCTCGCCGGCATCATCCCCGGCCTGCAGCCGTCCGCCCGCGATGCCGGCCCGGTAGACCAGGTTGAGGCCCGGCCCGCGATAGTCGTCGGTGTAGTGCCTCACCTCCACGAGCACCGGGTCCGACACCTGGAGGCCGGTTTCCTCGGCGCACTCGCGCACCACAGCCGCCTCGGGCGACTCGTCCCAATCGAGGAACCCGGAGGGCAGGCACCATTGGCCCCGCCCCGGTTCGATGGCCCGGCGGACGAGGAGGAGATGGCCGGCCCGCTCCACGAGTATGGAGACACCCACCTTGGCCTCGCGAAAGTGGACGAACCCGCAGGCGGCGCAGGCCGGGCGCTGCCTGCCAAAGACATGGCGCTCCTCCAGGGGGTGGGTGCAGTGGGGGCAGTAGCGCGGCGGCAAGCCCGGATACCAATGGTCCAGGCGCCGCGCTGCCCAGGCCCGAATGGCCTGGTCGTGCCCGCCGCCGCACAGCGGCTCGGGGAGGGCCTCGGCCGGGAAAAAGCCGGCGGCCACGGCCTCCTGGCCGTCGACCTGAACCTGGCCGCCCGACGCCTCCGCCTCGTACACCAACAGCAGCCCGTCGCCGCGGCGGTCGTCGTCAAAGTAATAGGCGCCCGCCAGAAGGCCGGGCCGCACCTCCAGTCCGGCTTCCTCGGCCGCTTCCCGGGCGGCCGTCCGCCTCGGTTCTTCTCCCGCCCGGCCAAAGCCCGCCGGCAGGTTCCATGTCCCCGCAAAGGCGTCGTCTGCCGGGCCACGCTGCAAGAGCAGCAGCGCTGCCTCCCGCTCGACGAGCACACCGGCGGCTACCTTGAGGGTCGAGTACCAGATCCGCCCGCAGGCGGTGCAGGCCACTCCTTCTTCGGCGCCGGCCGCCAGCAGCGGCAGCTCGGCGCCACACTCGGCACAAAAACGCATTGTCGCGCGTCTCCTCACAATACCATCTCCATCGCCGCCATGGCCAGGCCGCCGGCGATGGGTATCCACACGTTGTCGTCGGGCGGGGGCGACCAGCGCTCGACGAGCGTGGCCGCCACGGCGCCGGCCAGAACGGTCCACGGCGGCAGGCCACCCAGGCCCATGCCTACCACGCCCGCCACGAGGCAGGCGCCCAGGCAGCCCAGGCTACCGGCGACGGTCTTGCCTCCGGTCTGCCGGCCCCAGGTGCGCCCCACGATTTCGGCGGCGGGATCGCCCCAGGTCAAGAAGAGCAGCGCCGTGCCCCCCACGTCGCGGCCCAGGACCGCCAGGGTCAGCAGGGCGCCCAGGGCAAACCAGGTGGAGCCCATGACGCGCTGTCCCTCCCAGGGGCGAAAGATGGAGGGCAGCAACTGCCACAGAACCTGGTTGAGGGCCGGCCGCCAGCGCCGGGCGACCTCTACGGCCAAAGAGGCGGCCAGGAACAGGATACTCAGGGCCAGGGCCGCCTGAAACGACAACCACCAGCCGGCCGCGGGTACCAGGGCCAGCGCCATGTGTGTCAGTTTGCGCGTGGCGCTGATGCGGCGCGACGGCGCCTCACTCCTTGCTTCCAATCAAGATCATCTGCAGGCTGCACTGGTAGCGCGCATCGGGGTTCTGCGGGTTGGTCACCTTGGCCGAGGCGTAAAATCCCTTGCTGCCTGTGGCGAAATTCTTGCTCTTGAGGTCGATGGTACCCCAGGTCTCGCCGGTCACCGGGTCCTTGATCTCTGCCACCAGGCCCCCCTGGGGAGCCTTCTCGTCCATTTTGGCCATATGCCCTCGCTTTCCTTCCTGGCGGTGCCGGCGGGCAGCTGGGCCCTGCCCGCCGTGTCGCTGCCATTGTACCATAGATCGCCACGGACGCAACCTTTGTTCCTCAGCCATGCACTTTCCATTTGGTGCCCGTTATGGTACAATTCCGGCATGTTGCACGATGATCCGGTCGAGTTGGAGGTATCATGAGCGACGATGGCATCCGGCGTATCGGCGTCCTCACCGGAGGCGGCGATTGCCCGGGATTGAACGCGGTCATTCGGGCGGTGGTCAAGACGGCAGTCGGCCACTTTGGCTGGCAGGTGGTGGGCATAGAGGATGGCTTCGAGGGGCTGATCCTTCCGGGCAAGACCCGGGAGCTGACCTTTGCCGACGTGCGGGGCATCCTGCCGCTGGGTGGCACAATCCTGGGCACCACCAACCGGGCAAATCCCTTCGACTATCCCGTTACCGGCGAGGATGGCAGGGTGGCCGGCCGGGACATGTCGTCTCAGGTGATGGCCCACGCGGAGGCGCTGGGCCTCGACGGGCTGGTGGTCATCGGCGGCGACGGCTCGCTGCACATCGCCCAGAAGCTCTATGAGATGGGCCTGCCCCTCGTCGGCGTGCCCAAGACCATCGATAACGACGTGGGCGGCACCGATCTCACCTTTGGCTTTGACACCGCCCTGGACGTGGCGACCCAGGCCATCGACCGGCTGCACACCACGGCCGAGAGCCACCATCGCATCATGCTCGTGGAGGTCATGGGCCGCAACGCCGGCTGGCTGGCCCTGCAGGCCGGCCTCGCCGGCGGCGCCGATGCCATCCTTCTGCCCGAGATCCCCTTTGACGTGGCCAACGTCGATGCCAAGGTCGAGGCTCGGGAGATGGCGGGCAGCAAGTTCAGCATCGTCGTCGTCGCCGAGGGTGCCCGCCCCGTGGGCGGCGAGCAGGTGTACCAGGAGGTGGGCGAAGCCGCCGCTGCCAGGCGGTTGGGTGGGGTGAGCTATGCCGTCGCCGAGCAATTGTCCGCCCTGACCGAGCGCGAGATCCGTGTCACGGTACTGGGCCACCTGCAGCGCGGCGGCTCGCCCACCTCTTTTGACCGCATCCTGGCCACGCGCTTTGGCGCCGCCGCCGTCGACCTCCTCGCCAGGGGGCGTACCGGCCACATGGTGTCGCTCCGGGGCGAAGAGATCGTCGACGTGCCCATCGCCGAGGCCATTGCCCGGCTCAAGACGGTGCCCCTCGATGGCGACCTGGTGCGCACCGCCCGGTGCATGGGCATCAGCCTGGGCTAGCCGGGCCAGTCCTGCAGGGCGAGGGCCATGTAGGCTACCGTGGCTTCCAGAAGCTGGTCCACGGGCAGCCGCTCCTCGACGGTATGAACCAGGGTGTCGTCGCCAGGGCCCAGGCCCAGGATCGTGGAGCCGGCGGCAGCCATGTGGCCGCCGTCGGTGGCAAAGCGCCACACGCCGACCTCTACCGGCCGCCCAAGGGCCGCCTCCAGGGTCTGCCGGGCGGCGACCAGCCACGGATGGTCCAGGGGGGTGGTGAACGAGGCGAACGAGTCGTCGTAGCGCATGCGCAGGCCGGTGTACGTCTCCATCTCGCGGCTCCCGGTTTCGATGGCCCCCTGGCAGCCGGGCTCCAGGCTGCGGGAGAGCAGCTCCTCCAGCTTGCCAAGGATCGCCGGCAGGTCCTCGCCCGGCACGTTCCGCCAGTCGAGGGCCAGGCGGATGGTCGACGGCGTGATGTTGGTGCCCCGGGGCTCGCTGCTGACGAGGGTGGGGGCGACAGTGGAAGCGCCATAGTCCGGGACGCTAAGCATGGGCAGCTCGCGCAGGCCTTGCAGGAAGCGCGCCACGGAAAAGTGGGGGTTGACGCCCAGGTCGGGCATGGAGGCGTGCACCGAGCGACCCTCGAAGCGGGCCAGCATCTCGACCCGGCCGCGGTGCCCCCGGCGCAGTTGGTTGCCGCTGGCCTCGCCCACGACGACGCGCATGGGGGGCAGGCTGGCGGCGATGTGCCGGGCGCCCAGGCCTCCCACCTCTTCCTGGACCACGGCGCTGACGTACAGGGGGCCGGGCGGGGCCTTGCCCAGCTTCTTGACCAGGCCTATGGCATAGACCATGGCCGCCAGGGCGCCCTTCATGTCGGCGGCACCCCGGCCCCAGAGGTTCCCGTCGTGGATCTCGCCGCCAAAGGGTGGGTGGGCCCATTGGCCAGGGTCGCCGGCGTCCACGTGGTCCATGTGACCATTGAACATCAGGGGCGCGCCTCGACCGCCATCCAGGCGGCCCACGGCATTGCCGGCCTCGTCGATCCAGGACTCGTCAAAGCCGAGGCGTCCCATCTCGTCCCGGATGAGGGCCGCCACGTTCCCTTCCTCGCCGGACCTGCTCGGCGTCTGCAACAGCTTCTGGGCAAAGGCCACCAACTCGGCTCGGTGGTCCTGGACCATACGCCGCAGTTCGTTCTCGTGCATTGTCGAACTCTCCTGTCATACGAAAATGAGCACGCCGGACGGGCTGCCGGCCTGCGTCGATGGGCGCGAGGCGGGCCGGCCCCTACCCGGCCGGTTTGCCGCGCCCCAGGCGCTGGGCGATGACCAGGCCCAGGAAGCGCGGCAGGGCCAACTGCCGACGCCAACGCCACGGCTCGCGGAGCAGGCGGTGGAGCCATTCCAGCCCCAGGCGCCGCATCCAGGGCGGGGCACGCCGGGTGACGCCGGCGACAAAGTCAAAGCTGCCGCCCACGCCCATCATCACCGGCACGCCCAACTCGTCGCGGTGGCGGGCGATCCACTTTTCCTCGGCCGGCACGCCATAGGCCACGAGGAGCAGGTCGGGGCGCGCGGCGCGCACCCTGGCTATCACGGCGGCGCTCTCGTCGTCGGCGGGCGAACCGGCGTAGGTGCCGGCAACGTCCAGCCCCGGGTAGGCCGTCGCCAGCCGCTGCGCCGTGGCCTCGGCCACGCCGGGCCCGGCCCCCAGGAAGTAGACGCGGTAGCCCTGGCGGGCGCTGTGGCGGGCCAGGTGGTAGATGCCGTCGGAACCGGTCACCCGCTGGCGGAGGGGGCGGCCCAGGAGGCGAGCGGCCAGGGTCAGCCCCACGCCGTCGGCCACGTTGAGCTCCGACCGGGCCAGGTCGGCCCTGAAGGCAGGGTCGTCGTGGGCAGCTACGAGCATCTCGGGATTCAGCGTCACCACCTGGTGGGGCCGGCCGCTGGCCACGAAACGATCGACCGTGGCCAGGAGGTCGTCGTACGTGGCATCGTCGACGCGCACGCCCAGGATGTCGATGGACTGCATGGCTTCCCTACCCTGCCCCGGCCGCCGCTTCGAGGACGGCCAGCGTTTCGCGGGCGCAGCGCCGCCAGGAAAATCGCCTCGCCTGCTCCAGGCCCCGGGCCGCCAGCTCGCTGCGCAGGTGCCCGTTCATCAGCAGGCGCAGCATCGCCCGCGCCAGGGACTCCACATCGTGGGGGTCGACCAGGAGCGCCGCGTCACCGGCCACCTCGGGCAGCGACGACGTGTTGGAGCAGATCACGGGCGTGCCACAGGCCATGGCTTCCAGGACGGGCAGGCCAAAGCCCTCGTAGAGAGAGGGAAAGACAAAGGCCAGGGCGCCGCTGAGGAGAGCTGGGAGGTCATCCTCGGGCACGTAACCGGGCAGGAGCACCTGCCCCTCCAGGCCGAGGGCCCGGACCTGGCTCACGATCTCGTCGTGCAGCCAGCCCTTCATGCCGGCGAGGACGAGGCCGGGCAGGTGTGGGGGCTGTTCCTGGCCGGCGAGGAGCGCCGGAAGCCGGGAGAAGGCCTGCACCAATCGTACCAGGTTCTTGCGCGGCTGCAGCGTGCCAACGTACAGCAGGTAGGGGCCCTCCAGGCCATATCGGGCCCGCACGCCGGCCAACAACGCCGGGTCGGACACGGGGGCCAGTGTCTCGTCCCGGCCGGGGTAGACGACGGCGATTCTGTCTGGCGGGGTGTGATAGTAGTTCACCAGGTCGCGGCGCGTGGCCTCCGAGTCGGCCAGGACCCGGGTGGCGCTCCGGGCGTTGTGGCGCGTCGACCACCGCAGATAGACGTTTTGCCAGGCGGTGTGCGCCTCGGGGTGGTAATGGTAGCCCAGGTCGTGCACCGTCACGACGCTGCGCCGCGGCCGGGCGAGGGGCAGGACGTGGGAAGGGACAAAGAGCAGGTCGGGAGGATGGGCGAGCATTTCCCGCGAGAGGGCTACATGCGTCCACAAGCGTGGAAAGGGGATGACGCGTTCCTCGGCGCCGGGCGGAAACAGGCCGGCCGGCGGCGCCTGGCGAAAGTACAGGCGGAAGCGATGCTCGCCGCCCACGGCCAGCAGCTCGCGGATCAGGTGCAGTGCATAGTTCTCGGTGCCGGTGCGATACGTCGCCACTGCCCGGCTGGCGTCGATGCCGATAAGCATGCTCTTGGCCGAGGGCAACTCGCTATTCTCGACGGACCCAGCGCAGCAGGCCGCCCGCGAGGCTGAGGACGCCCATCAGGATGAGCAACAGGGGCCACAGGCGCCAGATTTCGCGGCTGACGAGGCCAAAGGTAAAGGCCAGGCCGACGGCGCCGACGATGAGGGCTGCGCAGCCGACGCCCAGCGTCCCCATGTCTCGGGCTCGCTCGGCAAAAAAGAGGGCCACAAAGGCCACTCCGCCGATGAGGGGAAAGACGGGCCACAGGTCGCGCATCTGGTCCCACTCCCAGATGCCGAGGGTGAAGCCAAAGAAAAAGAGACCCACCAGCAGGCCCGCGATGCCGACGAACACCAGGCCGGCGTCCTTGAAACCGGTAAAGACGTACCAGGCCAGGAAGCTGAGGCCCCCCAGCATCGGAAACAGGGGCCAGATCCGATCCCAACCGATCAACTGGGCGATCACAAAGGCGATGCCCAGGCCGATGAGGCCCAGCCCGGCCCACACGTTGCCCATCCTGTCTCGTTCCATCTGTCTCCTCCTACAAGTCCTGGCGGCATTATATCATTTTGCCCACGGGTCGTCAATCGCCCGGACCTGCCGTTCGGCCCGGCCGGGCACGGGGCACGGGGTCCAGGTCGCAGGTAATGGCAGCCAGGTCAGCGGCCGTGATGGGCCCCGCACGCAGCAGGGCGGGCGGCGAGACGGTCAGGTCCAGGACCGTCGACGCCTGTCCGCCGCGGGTGGTCCCACCGTCGAGGATGAGGGGTACGTGCCCCGCCAGCCCCTCCAGGACCTGGGCGGCAGTGACCGCGTCGGGGGCGCCATGCCGATTGGCGCTCGTCGTCGCCAGAGGCGCTCCCAGTTGGCGGCAGAGGCGGCGAACCAGATCCTGGTCGGGCACGCGAACGCCGACCGTGGGGCCGCCGGCCGTGACCAGGTCGGGCACGCGGGCGGCGCGCGGCAGCACCAGGGTCAGAGCGCCGGGCCAGAAACGCCTGGCCAGCTCCCAGGCGCGATCGGGAATCGAGACGCAGACCAGGGACATGCTCTCTGCATCGGGCAGTAGCAGGGGAATGGCCCTCTGGCCGGGCCTGCCCTTGGCGGCAAAGAGCCGGGCCACGCCGTCAGGCAGAAAGGCGTGGGCCCCCAGGCCATAGACGGTGTCGGTAGGAAAGGCGATCGCCTCTCCGCGCTGCAGCAGCTCCACGGCGTGCTCAACTGCCGACGGGTCGCTGGCATCGAGGCAAAGGGTCTCGCTCATCTGCTCTCCTGTCGTTTTGGTGCCTGTCGTTTTGATGCCTGTTGTTTTGATGCCTGTTGTTTTGATGATTGTACATCCTGCCGGGTCGCCCGTCAAGACCGGCCCAAGGGCGCGGGCGCTGCTTTGACACTTTCTACCAGTTCGGTTATAATGGCGTCGCCGTCAGCGAGCAGCGTGCTTGAGGGGGAGACCTTGCGAATCTATGACGTAACGGTGCCCATCTCTGAGAGGATGCCCGTCTGGCCGGGCGACCCGCCGGTCCAGATCGAGCGCGTGTCCGAGCTATCGGGCGGCGACTCGTTCAACGTCTCGCGGCTGCACATCGGCAGCCACACGGGCACCCACGTCGACGCTCCCGCTCATTTTTTGCCACAGGGGCAGACGGTGGACCGGCTGCCCCTGGATGTCCTCGTCGGGCCGGCCATTGTGCTGGACATGGAGGACGTTCCCGGCAAGACCATCCAGGCCCTGGATCTTGCCAACCTCCATCCGCCCCGCTCCACCAGGCGTCTTTTGCTCAGGACGCGAAACTCGAACCTGTGGGCCGACCGCCAGACCGAGTTTGAGCCCGAGTACGTGCACCTGGATCCCAAGGCGGCGTCGTGGCTGGTGCAGCGGGGCATTCGCCTGGTGGGCCTGGACTATCTCTCCGTCGAAGCCTTTCAGAGCGCCACACACAACGTTCACCGTATCCTGCTGGAAGCAGGACTGGTCGTGGTCGAGGGGCTGGACCTCAGCAACGTTCCGGCAGGTCCGTGCCAACTGGTATGTCTCCCGCTCAAGATCGAGGGTGGCGACGGTGCCCCGGCCAGGGTCCTCGTCATCCGGGACTGAGCGAACGACTAGAGGCTGTCGAGGCAAAGAGAATGATCGAGAAGGACTCCGCGGGCAAGTCGAATCGGGTGCGAGTCACCTTTGTGTTGCCTTCTAATCTGTGGGCCGAGCGTGTCAACCTGGTCGGCGAGTTCAACGATTGGGACACCATGGCCACGCCCATGAGCCGTAACCGCACGGATGCGAACTGGCGCGTGACCGTCGAGCTGGAAGGAGGGCGGCGGTACAAGTTTCGCTACCTGGTCGATGGCAAGGAGTGGCTCAACGACTGGCACGCGGACGATCACGTCGAGAATCCCTACGGCTCGTACGACTCGGTGCTCGATCTGCGAAACGTAGAACAACCCAAAAGCCCAGACGAGTAGCTGTTCAGGACTGCTCGCGATCCGGTCTCTGGCACGGGAGACCTTGGGTGCCGTGCGCCCTGAAACCAGCGGGCCCGCCTGCCCCTCAGGTCCCAGATATAGTGTTTTGAGGAAAATAAAGCCCCATATTTAGTGTTTTTGGTCCAAAATAAGCCTTCTGGGGTATTGCCATAACAAGAGAAGTGGTGTATAATATCTAAGGCAAGAGGTACCTTGCTGGCAATTCGCCCTTGCTCACGAAAGGAGTGGTTTGTAAATGAAGACCCGTCTGCTCTCGGTGTTCCTGCTCATCGTCGTCCTGCTAGGTACTTTTGCCGTACCTGCCCAGGGCGACTCGTGCAAAGACGTTTACCACGTGGTCAAACCTGGTCAGAACCTGACGCGAATCGCTGCCTCCTATGGCGTCAGTGTGCAAGCCATCATCAAGGCCAACAACCTCTGGAACCCCAACGTGATCTATGCGGGACAGGTTCTCAGGATTCCCGTTCCTTGCGCCCCTCCGCCGCCAACACCATCGGGCTGCACGGCGATCCACGTGGTCAAGCGAGGCGAGTATCTCAAGGTCATAGCCACCCGCTACGGCACGACGGTCAACGTACTGGTGCAGCTCAACGGCATCAAGAATCCGAACCTCATTTACCCCGGCCAGCGCCTTAAGGTGCCCGTCCGCTGCCCGAGCCCGAAGCCCACGCCAGCCCCTACACCCGGCACAGGGACGGGGCCATGGACAGGGCAGTACTGGGCCAACCGTTTTCTGAGCGGCAGCCCAAAGTTCACGAGAAACGCCAACCTGGTGGACTTTAAGTGGGGTACTGCGGGTCCGGGTGGGGGCATTGCCGGCACCAACTTCTCGGTGCGCTGGAATCGCACCCGCCACTTTGACGCGGGCCGCTACCGCTTCCACGTCGTCGTCGACGATGGTGTCCGCGTCTGGCTGGACAACGTCCTCATCATTGACCAGTGGCACGACACGGCGCCCAGGGAGTACATTGCCGACAGCCAGCTCAGCGCCGGCACCCACAGCCTGCAGATCGACTACTACCAGAACCAGGGTGCAGCCCAGATCAAGTTCTGGGTGGACCGCATAGACGGCGTGGCTGCCTGGAAGGCGGACTTTCACAACAACCCGCGGCTGGACGATTTTCCGGCCGTTACGCAGCACTATGATAGCCTCCAGTTCGATTGGGGGCTGAAGGCTCCCGTGTCAGGCATCACGGCGGATTATTTCTCCGCTCGCTTCACGGGCGAGTTCCACTTCGTGGGCGGCAAGTACCGCTTCACGGCGACGGCGGATGACGGCATCCGCGTCTACGTCGACGATACGCCCATCATCGACCAGTGGCACGCCACCTCGGTGCGCACCTACACCGCCGATGTGGACCTTTCCGAGGGCAACCACCGCATCAAGGTCGAATACTTTGACCTGGAGGAGTACGCGGTGTGCAAGGTCAAGTGGGCAAAGCACTAGCCGAACGGTCATAACGCCCGGGTGTGACGCGCCTTTCCCGACAAAAGAGCGCGTCGCACCTGGGCGTACACTTTTTGGGGCAAGGAGGAAACCCAGATGCTAGTTCGGGACCGAATGTCAAAGCATCCCCTGACCATCTCTCAAGAGGAGACGATCCTGCGGGCGCATAGCTATATGGAAGAGCAGAAGGTGCGCCATCTGCCGGTGGTGGACAGGAGCGGAAAGATGGTTGGTGTGGTGACCGAGGACGATCTACTCAAGGCCGAGCCTTCGGGTGTGACGCTTCTGAGCGTGTGGGAACTTCACGCGCTGATGGACAAGATCAGGGTCAAGGACGTGATGATCCAGGAAGTCATCACCACCACCGAGAGCACACCCATCGAAGAGGCCGCCCACCTCATGCTGGAACACAAGATCGGCTGCCTGCCCGTCATGCGCGAGGATCGGCTGGTGGGCATCATCACCGAGAGCGACATCTTTCGCACCTTCATGGAGCTCTTTTCCGCCCGGCAGAAGGGCATTCGCATCAGCCTGGAGATCCCCGACAAGGAGGGCCAGTTGGCCGCCGTGGCCCAGGCCATCGCCAACCAGGGCGGCTACATCGCCGCCTGCGGCACCTTCATGTCGGAAGATCCGACCAAGTGGGGCCTGGTGCTCAAGGTGCGCAACGTGGAGCGCGACAGCCTGCTGGAATCGCTGAACGCCATCGAAGGCCAGCGTTTGCTGGACGTGCGCGAGGTGTAGCTCCCCTTTACAGGCGAGATCTGGTCAAGAACGCTCTGCCAGGCCACCGTGGACCTGGCAGAGTTTTCTATTTCCAGTGGAAAGTGCGCTCTTCGCTCCAGGCGCTGATGGGCAGGTACGTGTCGGTGCCGTCGTCGGCCGTGCGCTTGCGCACCAGGCGTACGCTCCAGGTATAAATCCGCTCCGACTCCTGATCCGCCTTGCCATAGAGCATCTTGCTTACGAACCAGGATGGCCGCTGCACGTACACCGGCGCCGAGACCGTGGCGCCCCCGGAGACATAGCGGATCATCACTTCAAAGTACTCGTCGGAGACCAGGGTGTGGCTGCTGCGCCAGGTGAGCTCGATGCTCGTATCCTCGCCCTCATATACAACCCCGGTCTCGGGTATCAGGAGCTCGGGAGCGGCCAGGGCCGGCGCCGGCGTGGCGGTGGGCGGCTCGCTGGTCGGCGTCCCTGGCGTCACCGGCGTCCAGGTCGGCCAGGCCCGGGTCGGGGTCGGCGTGATGGTGGGGGTTGGCGTGGCGGTGGGCGTGTGGGTCGGCGTCGGGGTCAGGGTGGGCGACGGTGTGATGGTTGGTGTGGGCGTGGAGGTCGGTGTGTTGGTTGGCGTCGGGGTGATGGAGGGCGTCAGGGATGGTGTCAGGGTGGGCACGTGTACCAACACCGGCATGTCCGCGGCCACTGCCTGCACGGTGCTGACGGCCAGCTCCGGCTCAAAGCTGGTGAGGCTGCGATAGAGGGAAGGGCCCACCAACAGGCCCAAGAGCAGGCCGGCCAGGACGATGCCTCCCAGCATCATAGGCCGCAGCCAATCGCTCTGAAGGGTCTCACCACAAGCGGGGCACACCCGAAGGCCCTGGCGTGCCAGGGAGCCACAATGACGGCAGCGGACCAGGCTTCGCCTGTGCTGCGGCTTTCCGCAGTGAGGGCAGACCACCTGCCCTTCGACAAGCTCCGTGCCACACCGACTACATTTCTTCAACGGACTTCCTCGTCGTCAGGTCTATGGGTATTGCTCTCGCGCCCGTCCGCCTGGGCCAGCAGGCGGACGGACCCGGGAGCGCCGGCTAAGCGTCGTTCTGTATCTGGTTAGAAGAAACTACCCCAATCCACGCTGGGCACGGGGTTGATCACGTCTTGCCACGTAATGAATAGCATCAAGGCCACCAGCAGGATCATGCCGATGAGATGAACGAGCCCCTCTTTGGAAGGATCGACTCGCTTGCCGCGAATTGCCTCTACGAAGACGAACAGGATGCGGCCGCCATCCAGGGCGGGCAGGGGCAGCAGGTTCGTAACGGCCAGGGCCACGCTCAGGCTGCCCATCAATTGCATGACGGGGAACCACCAGCCGGTGTCGATAGAGTACTGGACGGCGTCGCCCACCAATTGGCCGACACCCACCGGCCCCACGGGACGCGCCATCTCGGCGGGGATGAGCCCCTGGATGAGCTGCACCGGGACGGTAAAGATAAATCCGGTGAGCGTTACCGTTTGCCTCGCGCCCATCCACAGCGCTTCGTACCAGGGATAGCTCTTGATGGTCGTGCGTGGGCTGAGCCCGATGCCGATGGGTCCCTCTTCCGGCGGCGGCTCGGCCCGCGGGACGACCTGCACTTGCAGCACTTCCCCGTCGCGCTCCACGGCCAGCATCACCGGCTCGCCAAGGTGCTCGTTGGTGTACCGCTGCAGGCTCGTGATGTTGAGGATCTCGGTGTCGCCGGCACGGACGATGACGTCACCCGCTTGCAGTCCGGCCTCCTCGGCAGGCGAGCCAGGGGCCACCATGCTAATCATGGCATTCTCGGGATCGGCCACGGCCGGGGCGCCCACGGCAAAGGCGAGGGCGAAAAAGATGGCGGCAGCCAGCAGGTTCATGCCGCCGCCGGCGGCCAGGACCAGGATGCGGGGCAGCTTGCCCTTGCTGGCCAGGCTCCCGGGAGAGCTGGGGTCCTCCTCGCCAAGCATCTTGGCAAAGCCGCCAAAGGGAATGGCATTCAGCGAAAAGAGCGTGCCGGGGTCCAGCATCTCGACCCGGCCCGCCCGGCCCAGCTCGACGCCGGGCTCTACCTTCTCGATGCGGGTGAGGATGCCGCGACCCTTGCCGTCGGTGCTCGTCTCATAGGTCACCAGTGACCCCGACTCTAACTCCTCGGGCAGGCGAAAGTCGCGCGGGATGATGATCTCCTGGCCGTCAATCACCACCTTGCCCTTTGTGTGCCAGAAGGCGAGCAGCCGGGGAGGATAGCCAAAGCCAAACTCCTCGACCACCACGCCAAAGCGCTTCGCGACCAGGTAATGTCCCAATTCGTGGACAAAGACCAGGATGCTGAGCGCGATGAGAAGCGAAACGATAATCAACAGCATATTGGCTTAACCTTTTTCTAGCCTGAGCGCACTTCGTGCCAGGCCATCTGAATCTTTTCCAACTGCTCCTCGCCGGCGGCCTCTGGATCGTCATCAAACCCGGGCAACTGGAGGATCATCTTGAACAGCTTGGTCATGGTCAAATCCAGGGGCTCGACGTCGGGATAGGCAGTGTTTAGCACCCGCACCATCCGGCCAAAGTCGGACCAGTGTAGAGGGTTCTTGGTTTCGGGTGTCTCCACGGGCTTGACCACGTCCTCGGCCAGCAGCTCGGCGGCCCTGTCCAGGTGGCCCTGGCGCCGGTAGTAGTCGGCCAGGGTCGCCCGCAGGGCCTCGGCGGCCAGCACGGAGCAGTGCATCTTGACGGGGGGGAGGCCGTCGAGGGCCTCGGCGATGGCGCGATTGGTAATCTCTAGCGCCTCGTCGATGCTCTTGCCCTTGATCATCTCGGTCGCCATAGAGCTGGTGGCAATGGCGGCCCCACACCCAAACGTACGGAACTTGACGTCCGAGATGACGTCCTCCTCGATCTTGACGGACATTTCCATCAAGTCACCACAGACCGGGTTCCCAGTCCGCCCTACGCCGTCGGCGTCCTCGATGACGCCAACGTTGCGTGGGTTCATAAAATGGTCCATGACCGCATCACTATACTGCATCCAGTTCCTCCCGCGATCGCTTAGAACAGATAATGGTCTACCAGCCGCACGCCTTGCCCCGGCCCACTGACGACGACCTCCGGCACGCCCAGCCGGCGGAGCCTCCCTTCCACCTCGGCGGCCGTGGCTGCCAGGCAAAGGCAGTGGACATTGGGACCTGCGTCCATTGTAAAATACACGTCCAACCCCTCGCGCCGCCAGTCCGGCACGGCCTTGAGCACCGCCAGGGTGCCCCCCTCCCAATAGAGGAGGGGCGGCTGCGAAGTCAGCATCACGCCATGCATGGCCAGCGCGTCGGCCTCGGCAGCGGGCCCCAGCAGATCCAGGTTCCGCTGGCGAATGCCCCGGCCCGCGTCGGCCAGCCAGCCCGGCACCGCTGCGAGGCGGGCCGCATAGAACGGGCTGCCGGGCGCCAGGCTGTGGCCGTCGTGGGAGCCGACGGGCTTGTGCTCGCGGCTGACGATGGCCACCACGTCGGTCAGGTTCCAGTGCTCGGCGGGTGCCACCTGCCGGGCATAGGACGTCTCGTCGTCCTCTCCCTCCCACAGGCAAAAGCCGGCGGGCACCGAACGGCACGCCGAGCCCGAGCCCAGGCGGGCCAACTGCGACAGCGCGGCCTCGTCCAGCCACAGACCCGCTGCCCGGGTGGCGGCCAGCGAAAGGGCCGCAAACGCCGACGCCGAAGACGCCAGCCCCGTGCCGGCCGGGAAATCGTTCCGGCTGGCAACCCACGCCTTGTGGTCAATGCCGGCCAGGGCGCGAACCCGGTCCAGGTGAGCCAGAACCCGCGCCAGCGCCGGGCCGGCCAGCGGCCGGTCGTCCACGGTCACCAGGTCAGCTGGCAGATCCCGCCGGAACTCGACCGTGGTGACCGTCGTCAGTGCTGCCAGGTTCATAGAAAGCGAGGGGTTGGCCGGGAGATTCAGTTCCTCATCGGTCTTGCCCCAATACTTGACAAAGGCAATGTTCGGGTTTGCGACCGCCGTCGCCTTTTCCATCAACCTGTGCCGCCTCCGGCATCCACCGTTATCATATCACCTTTTCGGCCAACCGGCAAGTTAGCTGCATTACTTTCCGGCGCTCCTGCTCTCGTGGCTGCCCTTTGCGCCCCGCGAGGGCCAGGCGATGGTGGTGCCTCCAGCCTTTTCGGGGTGGAGCAGGGCGTTTTTCAGGGCCCCGGGCCGCTCGCCGGAGAGAATGAGGGCTTGCATCCCGGGCTGCCGCTGCAAGAGGGCCACCAGCTCCTCCACCTTGGCCGCCATGCCCCCGGTGACGTCGGCGGCATGGGAGCCGCCCAGCGCCTGGCGGACCGTGGGCCAGTTGTCGGGGTCGATGTGCGGCACGGGGCGCGCCGACGGATCGCGCAGGGGATCGGCCCCAAAGACGCCATCTACCTCTCCCACCAGTACCAGGCGGGCGGGCCGCAGCCCGGCGGCCAGGTAGGCCAGGATCTGCTCGGTGGAGATGATGGTCGCGCCCTGGATCTCGTCGAGGGCCACGTCGCCGTACACCAGGGGCACCAGGTCGTGGGCCAGCGCCTCGTGGACCGGCCCGGCCTGCAGCGATAGCAGCTCGCCCGCCCGGCAGCGGGCCGAGGCCGAGGGCTGGAGCGACCAGACAGGCACCCCCGCCGCCAGGAAAATATCGGTCACCAGGCGGTTGAGGCGGGCCGCCACGGCGGCCACGTGGGCAAAGCCGTGCCAGCCCGGGGCATCCACGACGCCGCGGTGGGTGCGATACCGCAGCGCCAGCACGTGGCCAAAGGAGCCGCTGCCGTGGCCGAGGACCAGCCGCAGGCCGGGCCGCTCGGCACGGGCGGCCGCCACCTCCTCCGCCAGGCGGCGAATGATCTCGGGGCGGGGCGTTTCGGGCCGCGTCTTGTCGGTGATGACCGAACCGCCGAGCTTGACCAGGATGGGGGGCTGTTGTGGAGCTACCAATTCAACACCAGCCTCTCGCCGTCCACACGCACCCGGTCGCCGGTCTGGAGCAGGCCGATGTCAATCTCGTCCACCATGGGGATGCCGGCCATGATGGCGCCCACGGCGATGATGGCCTCGCTCCGGGCGTTGACGATGGCCGCGGGGGCCGTGCCGACCCGGGCCATCCAATAGAGGGTATACGAGCCCACGGTACTGCCCTTGCCCGTGGGAAAGACCAGGACCCGGCCGGCGACGCACTGCCCTTCCAGGGCGTGGCCTCGCTCGACGACGACGCCCGTCTCGGGGTCGATGCCGCCCAGGAAGCCGATGGGCTCGGGCGAGACCAGGGCCAGCCCTTCGGCGCTGCCCGCCTTGATAACCCTGCCCCTCAGCTCCATCGCCCCTCCGGCCTCGAAGGCGGCTCGGGCCACCGGCCTTCCAGGGCAGCCTCCAGGCACTGTTCCGCGGGCCCAAAACGCACCGACAGGCCGCTGTGAGAGGGCGCGTAAAAGGCCATTTTGGCCGAGTTGGTGGCCATGGAGCGAAAACCGAGGCCAGCCACCGGGGCGACGACCATGCAGGTATCGGCCACCACGCGCCCGCCGGCCGTCTCGATGCGGGCCACCAGCCCCGCCTGCTCCGCGACCTGGCGGGTAGCCCGCGAGGTCGTGATCCACAGGGCCGCCGCCAGCCTCCGGCCGTCCAGATATCCGGCCACGGCCTCGATCTCGGCCAGGGAGGCGTGGGGGCAGCCCAGGCTGACCAGGTCGATCTGTTCTGCCGGCCCGTTTAGGGCGTCATAGGCGGGGGCCAGGTCGTCGACGGCCAGCTCCCGGTGTCCGGGAGCCAGGTCCACGCCATCCTTTGCCTCGGGCGTCACGCCCTCCACGTGGTAGAGGGCCACAGCGCCACTGGCTGCCATAGCCGCACCCAGGCTTCGCAGGGCCAGGCCCTCGTGGCGCACGCCGCGGAGAAGCGGCACCCCATTGCCCACCTCCCGGCCCACGAGGAACCCCAGGGCGCCGAGGTCGGCCTCGGACCGGAGCGGACAGCGCACGTCCACGACGGCCGTGGCCCGCCGGCCGTCGTCCAGGTGCAGGCCGTAGCGCGCCGTGCGCCCGGTGATGGCCGCCGCCAGGGCGCTGGGCCCACCCTCGCGGTTGGTGCGGGCGCCCAGGATCGAGTTGGCGTAACTCACCGCCGACGACTCGGCCCAGGCCAGGTGTTGTCCCCGCTCCGGCACCCCGCCGGTCAAGTACGGGGCGCAGGTGGCGGCCGGCTCCACCCCCAGGGCCACGTAGGCCTCGACCACGGCCACCTGGCGCCGGGCGAATTCCTCGTCAAAGCCGAGCTCGCGCCAGGCCACCAGGTCCATGCCCGCCGGATTGAGAGTCGCCGGCACCCGCGTCCGGGCGCCCTCGGAGGCCCACTCCTGCAGAAACTGCAGCCCGGCCTCGCCCAGATTCTTGTAGCTGACGCCCGACACCTGGACGCTGGCGACAGGCACCAGGTCGGCGGCGCCGTAAATACGGCCCAGGGCCACGACGATCTCCATGGCCCTCTGCACCCCGGGACCGGCCTCGCCGGCCAGCATGGCCCGCTCTTCGGCCGTCAACTTTGGCTCGGCGCCCACGATCAGGACCCTCCCCCGGCTGCCGGCGGGCCGGCGAGATAAGCCCCCACGTCGATCCCCTCATAGCGCACCTTGCGAAAGCCTGCCCGCTCGGCGGGGTCGAGGGGGAGCCCGCCGCGGTCGGTCCAGGGGATGGTCGCGTCCAGGCCCATCTTGGCCGTGCGTGCCTTCTGGCCGGGGGCCGCGCCGCCGGGGCGCGCCTTACCAGGGAGGACGGCGGAGGGGTCCAGGCTGCTGCTGGGCTGGTCAGGCAGGACGACCAGGTCGCGGTCGGCCTGGAAACGGGTGGCGATGGCCCATTCCACCTCGGCCGGATTGTACAGATCCACGTCGTCGTCGACGACCACGACGTGCTTGAGGGAGGTGTGTCCGCGAAAGGCAGCCTCGATGGCCCGCCGCCCGTCGTCGGGGCCTTCTTTGGCGATCTGGACCACGGCGTGGAGCCAGCTCATACCCCCGGGGGTGATGCTCACGCCGCGGCAGCGGGCCACCTGCGACACGGCCTGAAAGATGGTCGGCTCACGGGGCAGGCCCATGAGCAGCTTGTGCTCCAGGCCTCCGGGCAGCAGGGCGTGGTAAATCGGATCGTGACGGTGGGTCAGGCAGTCGATCTCGATGACGGGCTGCTGCCGCACCACGTCCCAGGTCTCGGTGAGGTCGATGAAGGGGCCCTCGTCCGCCATGCGCGGGGTGATGCGCCCTTCGAGGACTGCCTCGCAGGCGGCCGGCACCCACAGGTCAGAGGTAACACAACGGACCAGGGGTGTGGGCGCCAGGGCCTGGGCGATGGTCATCTCGTCGACGCCCAGGGCGGGGCTCATGGCCGCGGCCAGGAGTACGTGGATGGGCACGCCCAGGCAGATGGCCAGGGGCAGATCCTGGCCGGCAGCCGCCGCCTTGCGCCAGGCCGTGTCGGTACCCCGCCCTTCGACGATACGCGCCGTGAAGCTGTGGGGGTCGATCTGCATCAGCCGGTGAAAGCTGGCGTTGGGGCCGCCCTCGGGGTCGCGGACGATAGAGATGCCGGCCGTGATATAGGGCCCGCCGTCGCCCTGCAGGTGAGTCAGGATGGGCAGGCGGCCCAGGTCGGGCCGGTCCTCGATCACCTTCTGGCACGGTGCCTCGCCAACACGGGGCGGGGGCAGGGGCTGCTCCAGGGCACGGACCAGGCGGGGCACGACACCGGCGACGTCGGTGCCGAGCGCCCAGGCAAAGCTCTCGCGGGCAGCGCACATGCCCGTCAGAACCCGCCAGCCTGGCCGCCGGGGATCGGCGAACAGGAGGGGCTGGCCTTCCAGGGCGTGGGCCACGCGGGCCAGCTCCAGGTACGGGTCGACGGCGCGCTCGACGACGGCCAGGCGGCCTGCCTCCGCTGCCCAGGCGACATAATCTCTGACGCTCATGCTTCCTCCCCCCAGCGGCGGTAGAGGGCGTGTTCAAGCCCGAGCACGTCCAACACCTTGCCCACGATGAAATCGGTGACGTCGTCGACGGACCGCGGCTGCGGGTAGTAGGCTATCATGGGGGGCAGCAGGATGGCGCCCGCCAACCTGGCCAGGCGCATGTTCTCGATGGCCGGCAGCGAAAGGGGGGTTTCGCGGGGCAGGAGGACGAGGGGCCGGCCCATGCGCAGCATGACGTCGGCGGTGCGCACGATGAGGTCGGAGGCATAGCCGTGGGCTATGGCCGACAGAGTGCGGGTGGAGCAGGGGGCCACGACCATGGCCTGGGGCGCGCGCGAGGAGCTGGCGATGGGCGCCGCCAGATCGTCGGCGGCCCAGCGGTGTGCGGCGGGCAACTCGACGCCGTCCGGAAGCTCGTGGGCCATGACCGCCTCGGCGGCGCGAGAGACGAGGAGGTGCACCCGGTGCTCGGCCTGCTCCGAAAGCACCTGAAGCAGGCGCACGCCGATGATGACGCCCGAGGCCCCGGTGATGGCTACAACCAGCTCCATGATCCTCCACCCGAAACAAAGGGGATCACGCCGCACTGCCCGGGCGTGATCCCCCTACGTGCAAGCCGGCGCGTGGCCTGCCGTTATTCCTCTTCTCCGGCCTCTTCCTTTTCCTCTGCCTCTTCCTCTTCCTCGAGCTCTTCCACTTCCTCGGCTTCCAGCTCGGCGGCTGCCGCTTCCTCTTCCTCAATGGTGGCCCTTGGTGCCACGACGCTGACCACGACTTCCGTCGGATCGGCCAGGATGGTAATGCCGGGTGGCACGGGAAGGTCGGCAATGGTGACGCTGTCGTTGAGCGTCTCCAGCGACGAGATGTCCACCGGGATCGAGTCCACCAGGTCGGCAGGCAGGCACTCAACCTCGATGTGGGTCAAGGTGTGAACGAGCACGCCACCGCCGTACTGGACGGCAGGCGCCTCGCCAACGAGCTCCAGGGCCGGCGACGTGCGCACCTTGCGGTCGAGCTGCACCTGGTAAAAGTCCACGTGGCGCAACCGGCTGGTCAGGATGTCGCGCTGGATGTCGCGGGCCAGCACGACGTGGGGCCGGCGCTCCTTATCCACGAACAGCTCGATGAGGGCCGTGGAGCCTGCCTGGCGCAGGACGGAATCCAGCTCTCGCTCCTGCACCTGGATCGGCGTTGATTCCTGCTTGGCACCAAAGAGCACGGCCGGAATCAAGCCTTCGCGGCGCAGATGTTTCACCTGTTTGCCCAGCACGGTTCGCCGGGACGACTGCAACTTCACATGTTCCATGATCCATCTCCCGATCTGTGTAAGACAAAAATCACCCTATTTTAATGCAGAAGGAGGTATTCGTCAAAACAGGGCTTTGCCATAACCGGCGGTTGCGGCTCACCGCCGCGCCACGGCTCGTATTGTCTCTTGACTTCCACTGGGAGCGCCGAGCACCAGTTCGGCAAGTTGCGTGTGGAGGGAAATGCCGAGCAGGCGCTCGGCGCTCCCGGCAGGGCCGACTCGGCAGCAGCCGTGGTGCGCGCGCGGCGCCTGCTTGCCTCAAGCCTTCAAATGCAGTATAATGCAAGCTTGTGGAAGCCCATCCGTCAAACATCACCTTTCCATAACCGAGGTGCATGCCATGGACGGCGGGAAGGGGGCAGGTCCCTCCCACTTTTGTTGAGGATGAGAACTGGACGATGCGACTGAACCGAACGACCAGGATTACAATGCTGGCCCTGTTGATCACCGGGCTGGTTATTGGCGCCTTTGGAGCCGGGATCGGTGCCACGTGGCTCCTGTTGCGCCCGGCTGCTCCGGGGGGGTCGCAGGCAACGTCGTTTGAGCTCTTCTGGGAAGCGTGGCATCTTGTCGAGGACAATTTTTACGGCGACTTGCCCGACATGCACCAGGTTGCCTGGGGTGCCATCCGGGGAGCTCTGAACACCCTGGATGACCCGCATACCACGTTCCTCGAGCCCCAGCCGCGCCAGAGGGAAAAGGAGCAGCTTAGCGGTCAGTTCGGCGGCATCGGCGCCTACATCAACGAGGACGAGGATGGAATCATCTCCCTCGATCCCATGCCCGACCTGCCTGCCGAGCGGGCGGGCGTCGTGCAGGGGGACATCCTTCTCAAGGTGGACGACACCGAGATCACACTCGAGATGACCGCTGAGGACGTCGTCAACCTCATCAGGGGTGAGGTGGGCAGCATCGTCCGCCTGACACTGCGCCGCGAAGGCCAGGCCGCACCCATCGTGCTGGAGGTGCAGCGGCAAGAGATCCCCAGCGCCTCGGTAGAGTGGCGGATGCTTGAGGAGGCCGAGGGCATGGGCTATGTGCGCATTGCCCTGTTCAGCGGGCGCACGGCCCTGGAGCTGGAGGATGCCATCGGGGATCTGGAGGATCAAGGGATGACCCGCCTGATCCTCGACCTGCGCGGCAATGGCGGCGGTCTGTTCGACGCCGGCATCGACGTCGCCAGCGAGTTTCTGTCCGATGGCGTGGTGGTCTACCAGTTGGAAAAGGGTAGTAGGGAACAGGTTTACGAGGTGAGCCGCAAGGCGAGCTTGCCGGATGCCCCCCTGGCCCTGCTGGTGGACGGCGGCACGGCCAGTGCCTCGGAGATCGTCGCCGGGGCCTTGCAGGATCGCGGCCGGGCCGTCCTGGTGGGCCAGAAGACGTATGGCAAGGGCACCGTCCAGTCGGTGTATGACCTGAGCGACGGCTCGTCGGTCCACATTACCTATGCCGAATGGCTGACGCCCGAGCGGCGGCGCATCAGCGGCGAAGGGTTGATGCCCGACCTGGACGTGCCCATCACGGAAAACGACCGCAGCGAGGGACGCGATCCGCAGTTGGAGCGGGCCATCGAGTACCTGGCAGCGCAAGGCTGATATGGCAAAGTACAAGAACGGAGAGAATCGGATGTCTGGTTCAAACGGCTGCAAAATCCTGGTCACGGCCCTCGTCGTGGCTGTCATCATGGGTGGCCTGGGATTTGTCTCCGGCTTCCTGACGCACACAGTGCTCGTCGCAGACGAAAGGACGGGCGTGGAGGTGCTCCCCACTCCACTGGAGGAGGCCGTGGTGCCGCTGCCCGAGCCCACCGGCGCGAGCGTGGAGAAAGAGCTGCAACAGCCCGAGCCCACGGCAGAGCCGGAGCCGGCGCCGACCATCGCCATCCCCAACTCCACGGGCACCGAGTTTGACCTGTTCTGGGAGGCCTGGGACCTTATCCAGCGTGACTATTACGGCGACCTGCCCACCGAAGAAGATCTGGTCTACGGCGCCATTCGCGGGGCCGTCGAGACCCTGGACGATCCCTTCACTGCCTTTATCGAGCCCGAGGTGGCGGCCATCAACCGCGAAGACGACACCGGCAGTTTTGAGGGCATCGGCGCCTACGTCAGCATGGAGGACGGCTATCTTCGGATCGTCAGCACCTTCAAGGGCCAGCCTGCCGAGGCGGCGGGCCTGCAGCGCGGCGACATTGTGTTGGAAGTTGACGATACGCCCATCGAGAACATGAGCGTCTACGAGGCCATCGCCCTCATCCGCGGCCCGTCGGGAACGTCGGTGCGCCTGATGATCCTGCGCGCGGACCAGGAACCCTTCGAGGTCGAGATCGTCCGGGCCAGCATCGACATTCCCGTGGTCGAGTACGAGATGCGCCCTGATGGACTGGCCTACGTGAGCCTCACCGAATTCAGCTCCGATGCCAGCGCCAGGCTGGAAGCGGCGCTGGAAGAGCTCCTGCAGCAGGACCCCGAGGGACTTATCCTGGACCTGCGGGGCAATCCCGGGGGCTGGCTGAACGAAGCCGTTCTCACCACCGGGCTCTTTTTGCCCCAGAACTCGCTGGTGCTCATCGAGCGCTTCAAGGACCAGACCGAGCGGCCCTACTTTTCGTCCAACAGGCCCGTGTCGACCGACGTTCCGATGGTGGTGCTTGTGGACGGCGGCTCGGCCAGCGCGTCCGAGATCCTGGCCGGCGCCCTGCAGGATGCGGGCCGGGCCGTGCTCATCGGCGAAACGACCTTTGGCAAGGGTTCTGTGCAGTGGCCCCACGAGCTGTCCAACGGCGCCGAGCTGCGGGTCACCGTGGCGCGCTGGTTTACGCCCGATGACCGGGCCATCCATGGCGAGGGGCTGGAGCCGGACATCACCGTGGATCTGACGAGCGAGGATCTGGAGGCCGAGCGGGACCCGCAGTTGGAGCGGGCCGTCGAATATCTTCTGAACGGGCAGTAAAAGATGGCCATCAAGGTCGTTGCCACCAATCGCAAGGCACAACACGAGTACCAGTTTCACGACACCTTCGAAGCCGGCATGGTGCTTCTGGGCAGCGAGATCAAATCGGTGCGGGCCGGACGGGTGAGCCTGCAGGAAGGGTACGTGGCTTTTGAGAACGGCGAGGCCTGGCTGATGAACGTGCACATCGCTCCTTACCACCAGGCCGGCCGGGAGAACCACGAGCCCAAGAGGCGGCGCAAGCTGCTGCTGCACCGCCGCGAGATCGAACGCCTCCAGGGACGGGTGCAGGAAAAGGGCTTTACCGTGGTGCCCACCCGGCTTTATCTGAAGGACGGCCGCGCCAAGCTAGAGATCGCCCTGGCGCGCGGCAAGAAGCTGTACGACAAGCGCCAGGCCATCGCCGAGCGCGATTCCAGGCGCCAGGTAGAGCGAGCGCTGAAGGAGGAGTCTCGTTGATCGGCGCTGGCGCGGATGGGGTCTCTGCCTTTTACAGGCACATAAGACACCGCCTTGGGCCTGGCCTGTGCCTGGCCCTGTTGACGATCCTGGCCGCAGCATGCGGTGTAACGGCGACGCCGGAGCCGGGCGTGACGGTGGCAGCCGCCACGCTCGCAGCCTCGCCCCAGGCGCCCACCAGCACCCCCATCGCGCCCCCACCGCCCACGGCGGCGCCTACCGAGCTGCCAGCCGACACCCCGACCCCCAGCCCGACGGCCACGCCCACGCCTACGCCTCTGCCGGCGGCAAATCTGGTGGCCTTTGAGACCACGCGAGAGGGCAAGGGCGAGATATATCTGCTGGATGCGGCGACGGGGCAGATGACGAACCTGAGCGCCCACCCGGCGGAAGACGCAGCACCGGCCTGGAGCCCCGACGGGTCGTCCATCGCCTTTGCCTCGCAGCGCGACGGCAACTGGGAGATCTATGCCCTGCGCTTGGGTGATGGCAGCCTGGCGCGGCTGACGGAGCACCCGGCATTTGACAGCGCCCCGGCCTGGAGCCCCGACGGCACGCAGATCGCCTTCGAGAGCTACCGCGATGGCAACCTGGAGATCTATGTCATGGATGCGGCGGGTGGCGAGCCCCGCCGGCTCACGGATGACCCGGCGGGCGACTTTGGACCGGCCTGGAGCCCCGACGGCGAGACCATCGCCTTTACCTCGTGGCGCGACGGCAACAAGGAGATCTATGTCGTGGCGGCGGCAGGGGGCGAGGCCCGAAACCTGACCCAACATCCCGCCGACGACGAGAGTCCGGCCTGGGGACCGGCCACGTCGGAGGGCGCGCCCCTGGCCTTTGTCTCGTGGCGCGACGTCGACCCGCAGACGGGCAACCGCAACGCCGAGATCTATGTCCTGGCGCCGGGCAGCGCCGAGGCGGTGCGCATGACCGACAACCCCTGGCCCGACCTGGACCCCGCCTGGGATGCCGTGGGACGGCTGACCTGGTCGGCCTACGATCCGGGGCCGCCCTTTGAGACCTACGATCCGTACCGGCCCGGCGGCTACCACCTCTATCGAGCGGGAGAGGACGGCCCGGAGCGCCTGGCGGACTCGGCGCCCGATCGGGCCGATGACCGCCGCCCGGCCCCCGCGCCGGCCCTGGTGGCCAGCAGGCTGCCCGGCCACGAGGCGCCCCCGGCCGGGGAGGTTTCGCCCATCATCACCCTGGAGCCTGGCAGCCTGGCGCGGGTGTTGCCCGTGCCCGGAGTTCTTACGAGCTATGATCAGGTGGAGGTGTTGGCCAGCGAGCTGGTGAGCCCCTCGCTCCTGGCCTGGCAGAGCGACGTGCTGGAGGCCAGCGGCTGGGATCTGCTGCACGGCACCCTTGGCACCTGGCGGCCCATCGACAGCGTCCGCCGGCGCGACATGTATGCCTACGACTATGGTTACCTGAGCTGGCACAAGACGGGACGTGCCCTTGACCTGGCCCTGGAGTACAAGGTGGACGGCGCCGACCAGATGCTCGTCGTGCGCGAAGACCTGGGACCGAGCGTCTACTGGCGGATGTACCTGCGGACCGCCCGCCAGGATGGCAGCCAGGGCGCGCCTCTGACAGACAACCCGTGGCTATTCTGGTGGCACATCGTCCCTGCCGCAGAGCCTGAAGCTTACGACGCGGGGGGCAAGCGCCTGCCCATCCCTGCCGGCTACTATGTCGACGTCACCCGCATCGCCCGGCGCCACGGCTGGGAGCGCATCGCCTCCTACGCCATCGAAGGCGACTACCACTGGCTGGTGGACAGCAACGGGACCGAATACTGGCATTACGAGCGCACTGACGGGTTGCCGTGGTGGGAGGCCATGCTCCAGATCTATCCCCTGGATACCCTGCTGCAGCACGCGGCCTGGGGAGTGTGCCTCGAAAAGGCCCAGAACGAAGACATGATGCGCAGCAAGGGCCTGCCGGCGCCCGCGCCATAGGCGCCCGCCAAAGCGCTCCCTGTTCCGGCAAGGAGTAGAACGTGGACGAGATCGTACGGCGTTACCTGGAGCTGGCCCTGAGCCTGGAGCGGCACGTCGAGGGCTTTGTGGATGCCTATTTCGGCCCGCCCGAGATCAAGGCTGCCATCGACACTGCGCCTCCCCGCCCCCTGGGCGAGCTGGAGAAAGAAACGGCGCGGCTGCTGGCCGACGTGGAGTCCGGCGGCCTGCCGCCGGGCCGGCAGGAGTTCCTGGCCGCCCAGGTGCGGGCGATGCAGGCCGTCGTCGACAAGGCCGCGGGCCGGGAGCTGGACTTTCAGGACGAGGTAGAGCGCACCTTTGACATTACGCCGGCCATGGTTGACGAGTCGGTCTTTGCCGCGGCCCACGCCGAGATGGATCGAGTGCTGCCCGGCAGCGGCTCCATCCGCGAGCGCCTGGAAAGCTGGAAACAGCGCCAGGTCCTGGCCCCCGACCGGGTGCTGCCTGTCTTTGAGCTGGCGCTGGCCGAGACCCGGCGGCGCACACGTGACCTCTTCGAGCTGCCCCCCGGCGAGGACCTGACCATGCAGGTGGTCCGGGACCAGCCCTGGTCGGCCTACAACTGGTACCTGGGCAACTATCGCTCGCGCATCGACATAAACAACGACCTTCCCCTCCGGGCCAGCAGTGTCGTGCCGCTGCTGGCCCACGAGGCCTATCCCGGCCACCACACGGAACACGCCATCAAGGAGCAACGGCTGTATCACGGAGAGGGGCGCGGCGAGCACGCAGTGCAGCTCCTGCTTGCTCCCGAATGCGTCCTATCGGAGGGCATTGCCGACAGCGCCCAGGATGTCCTATTTGACGACGAGGCCCTGGCCGGCTTCCTGGGCGGCGTCCTCTACCCCGCCGCCGGCCTGCCCGGCTTTGACGTGGAGCGGCAGATCCGCCTGGACCGCGCGACCGAGGGTTTGAGGGGCGTGGCCGGCAACGCGGCCCTGCTGTTGCATGGCGAGGGGCGGCCTGTGGAAGAGGTACAGGCCTACATCCAGCGCTGGGGGCTGCGCACACCACGCGAGGCGCAGCAGACACTCAGGTTCATCCAGACGCCCATCAATCGCGCCTACATCTTTAACTATGCCCTGGGCAAGGAGCTGCTGGCGCCGCTCCTGCGCGGCCTCAGGGCCAGGGAGAACTTTTCTCGGCTGTTGGCCGAGGCGCTGACCCCGGGCGCGGTGCGTCGCTGGATCGCCCAGGAGCCAGCCATCTCCTGAGCCCCGCCGAGGGACCTCTTACCAACCCTCCAGGCCGCGGGCGTGGGCGCGCTCGGTCAGCCAGGCACCGATGTTGGCGGGCGGTGGCTGCACCTCGCCGGGTGGGCGGCGCTCCAGGCGCAGCGCCCCGGGCGCGCAGGTAGTGACGCACAGACCGCAGCCCACGCACCGCCCGGTGTCCACCTGGCAGAATCCCTCCCACAGCGAGGCGGCGCCGAACTGGCAGCGGTCCACGCATTCGCCGCATCTGGCACACAGGTCCTCGTCGGCGACGGCCACGAAATCGGCGCGGGCGATGGCCGTGGGCAGCCCAAACTCGGCCACGGTGCGCAGGACCCCACAGCAGCAGGTGCAGCAATTGCAGATATAGGACAGGCCGTCGCGATAGTTCCCCGGCGAATGGACCAGGCCGGCGTCCTCGGCTTCGCGAAGGATCTGGAGTGCCTGCTCCAGGGCGATGGGCCGCATGGTCTCGACGCTGTCGAACATGCCGGGCACCGGGCCAAAGGCGATGCAGCTCTCCAGCGGCCTGTCGCAGCCCTTGCCCAGGAGCCTTTGCTGGACGCGGCAAATGCAATCACGCACAGCCCAGGCCCTGGCGCTTTCCAGCAGCGCCGACGCGCGCTCGTAGGCATAGAACTCGATGCCGGCGGGCACGGCCTCCTCCACGGGGATGACGCGGTGCACCGCCGGAGCCCAATGGCCGACCGCCCCAGCCGTCGCGGTGAAATAGGCCTCGAACAACTGGGCCAGTTCCCGGTCCATGCGCGCCAGTTGACCCTCGTAAAAGCCGACGATGAAGGGCAGCAGTCCGAAGGTGAGCTGCCCTTCCCGGCGCCCGACCCGGATCAGCTCCCGGCGAGCCATGGCCTTGAGCATGGCCAGGGCATCCTCGGGATCGAGCCCGGCCCGCCCTGCGATGGTCGCCGCGGGCTCGCGATGGGAGGTCATGTGGGCGGCGAGGAACGCTTCCTGGGGACTGAACAGCTTTTGCAGGAGCCGCAGGTCCGCGCCGTTCTCGGCCGGCGGAAAGCCGTTGGGAATGGCGTCCAGTTGCCTGGCCAGGCGACGATATGCGTCTTCGGACATCGCTCTAGATCCCTCCTTTGCCCTGGGGCGTCAGCCCGTCAACCGCCGGGCAGCACCAGCTTGTAGCCGACACCCCATTCGGTCACGATGAGCCGTGGATGGCCGGGCTCGGGTTCGATCTGGCGGCGCAGGTAGGCGATGTGTACGTCCAGCGCGCGGGTCACGTCGCCATCTTCCATCTCCCATACCCGGCGTGCAAGCTCGTCGCGTGACATCACCCGGCCCGCGTTGGCCATCAACTCGGCGAGTATCCGGCAGCCAAGGGGCCGTAGATGGTGGATGACTCCGCCCATCTGTAGCTGGCGCGTCTCGGTGTCCAGGAGCATAGCGCCGGACCGCACCAGGTGCGGAGAGTTGGCCAGCAGGGTGCAAGCCACCAGGTCCACCAACTTTCGCGCCTGCCAGGGATGTACGATGGAAACATCGGCCCCATCCGGCGGGGCCTGGCCGTCATGGCAGACGACGAGGAGAGGGGCCTGAAAATGCCGCTTGAGGCGCTGGGCGCTGCGGGTTCCGCCCGAGGCGGGCAGCTCCAGGATGATCAGATCCGGGGCCAGATCGAGGACGCTGGCCTGG
This sequence comes from Anaerolineae bacterium, assembly GCA_034428935.1. Taxonomy (GTDB): domain Bacteria; phylum Chloroflexota; class Anaerolineae; order JAAYZQ01; family JAAYZQ01; genus JAAYZQ01. Next base: position 84,294 of record DAOUHB010000070.1, read on the forward strand.
GACGTGCTCGAAACCCAGCGGAGCAAGTGATGCTCCGCCTCAAGATCCTCGGCCACGCGCTTGGCAAGGGATTGGTTTCGAGCTACGACTAACAGCGTGTGCGGCTCCATCACACCTTGGGTTGATGATGTTTGGTACCGTCATGGCGAGCAAGGTCATTATAGCCCCCGTTGACCACGCTGTCAATCTGCCCTGGCGAGTGCTGGCACCCTGTTAGCAAACCCCGAGGGGTAGTAGTCTACCGCCCTCGGAGCACAACATGTAGCGCTTTCCCGGGTCCTGCCTGGAGCCTTTCCCGCCACGCCCCGGGCCGGCACCTTTGCCGGGCCGCGCCCACCACTCGCAGAGGTAGGCGGAAAACGTAAAAACAGGAACGTTACCGCAAGATCTGGCAGCGGCCGGCAGTCATTGCCGACCGGCTCCAGGCCTCTGGTTGGTACATAAGGTGCGCCTGGATGGGTAGGGCCGCAAAATTGCCGGCGACTGTTGCCCGAGCCCGATAGCTGACAACGTGCTCTCCGGGGGGCAGCGACGTGAAGAAAAAGACTACCCGCTCGTCGTGCACCTCCTTGCGCTCGTAGGCAGCCCCGGCTGGCGACACGACGGGTTGCTCGAGCCCGCCCGGCAAGTCGTTCAGCGCCTCCAGCCCGGCGGGCAGGGGGTCCTCTACAACGACGTACCAGCTCTCCTCGGGCACGTCGAGGGTAAGGACAACCTCGACCAGATCGCCTACCTTCAGCTCCGCCGCCGGCTCCTCACCGCCTGGGTTGCGCACCTCCCGGCGCAGGCCGATGGCGCCCGGCCGGGCCTGCGCCTCGGCCTGCGCGGCCCGTGCCGCGTTGCGCCAGGCATGGAGCCGGGCAACGTAGTAGAGCCGCGCGCCCTGGCCCTCCAGGACCAGGTCCACCCGGTTGACGCCGGGCAGAAGGGTGGGCGACAGCTCCCGGCCGGCGGTGAGGACCAGCGTCCCGGTCACCGCGGCTCCTTCGAGGACGCCTGCCTGCCAGGGCACGCCGTTGAGGGTGACCCGGTAAGCGGCCGGGCCCGAGTCCGCGGCGGCAAGGGCATAGTCGGCAAGGGCCAGGACGGCAAAGCTGGTACGCTGCGTGTCGCCCCAGCCCCGGCCGGCGCGATGGTCCATCAGCCAGCGGGCAGCGCCGGGCAGCAGCGGGCTCGAAGGATCGAGGCGCGCCAGGGCATGGGCCACGAGGGCTGTCGTGCGGATCGTGGAGCCCATGTCCTGGCCCGCAAGCTCTTCCGCTTCCCAGTGAACCGTCGCGCCGTCCTGGACGGCTGCCTCTTGCAGGCTGGCCAACAGGGCCTCCGTGGTGGTTGGGTCAGCAGCGGCATCGGCGGCGATGGCCAGGGCGGCCCGGGAAAAGGCGTCCAGGCCCAGGGCATCGGACAGGGGAACCGTGATGGTCAGGGGGTGGCCGGCCGCGGCCAGGGCATAGGACGCGTAGGCCTGTTCCGGAAGGCCGGCCTCCGGCAGCATGGCGGCGAGGGCCTGCGCTCCGCGCTCCACGACTCGTTCGTCTACCTGAAAGCCTGCCTGGCGAGTCATGGCCAGGCCGAGAAGGACGTAGGCGGTTTGCCCCGGCCGGCTGTCGTCGTCGCGCCACCAGCCCCAGCCGCCGTCCTCGTGCTGGAAGCCATAGAGCCTCTGCAACCCCTTGTCCACCATGGCCGGCATCTCGGACTCC
>DAOUHB010000071.1:0-9135 GCA_034428935.1 Anaerolineae bacterium
GGTACGAGCTGGCCCACGACCGCCTGGTGGAGCCGGTGCTGGCCGACGGCCTCGCCTGGCGCCAGGCGCACCTCAGCCCCTTGCAGCGCCAGGCGGCCCTCTGGTCCGAGCAGGGCCGGCCCGACGGCCTGCTCCTGCGCGGCGGCCTGTTGGAGCAGGCCGAGGCCTGGGCCGCTGCCCACGAGGCCGAGCTGGCCCAGGCCGACCGCGCGTTCCTGGACGAGTGCCGCCAGGCGCGGGCCATCGAGGAGCGGGAGCGACGACAGGCGCGGCGCATCCGCCGCCTGGCCATCGGGGCGTCCATCCTGGCCGTCGCCGCCCTCGGCCTTGCCCTCCTGGCCGCGCTGCAGTGGTCGGCGGCCCGGCTGGAGGCCCGCCGGGCCCTGGCCGGGCAACTGGCAGCCCAGGCCCAGGCTGCCCTCGGCAGCCATCCCCAGCAGGGCCTGCTCCTTGCCCTGGAAGCGCTGGACGTCGAACCCCTGCCGGCGGCCGAGCAGGCGCTGCGCGATGCCCTGCTGGGCGCCGGGGGGCGGTCCCTGGTCGGCCACACCGGTGCGGTGCTGCGCGTCGACTATAGCCCCGATGGCCGCTGGCTGGCCACGGCCAGCCGCGACGGCAGCGTGCGCGTGTGGGACCTGGCGGGCGAGGCGCCGCGCCAGGTCGGCGAGCTGTGCGGCCACGAGGGCGACGTGACCGCCGTGGCCTTTGCTCCCGACGGCCGCTGGCTGGCCACGGCCGGCATCGACGCGACGGTCCGGCTGTGGGACCTCCAGGCGGACGATCCGGCGGCAACTGCCCGGGTGTTCCGGGGCCACGGCGACATTGTCTGGTCGGTCTCTTTTTCCGGTGACGGCCGCCGGCTGGCCACCGCCAGCTCGGACGCCACGGCCCGCGTCTGGGATTTGCAGGCGGCCGACCCCGCGGCAGAGCCCGTCGTGTTGGTGGGGCACGAGGGCATCGTCTATTCGGCCGAGTTCAGCCCCGACGGCCGCCGCCTGGCGACCTCGTCCCGCGACACGACGGCCCGCATCTGGGAGCTGGGCGGCGCGCCCGGAGCCGAGCCCCGGGTGCTGCGGGGCCACGAGGGGGCGGTCTTCCAGGCGGCCTTTGACCCCGGCGGGCGCCGGCTGGCCACGGGCAGCGAGGATGGCACGGTCCGCCTGTGGGACCTGGACGCCGGCGAGCCCGTCGTGGCGCGCGAGCTGCGCGGCCACGACGATACGGTCTTTGGCGTGACCTTTGGCCCCGATGGCCGGTGGCTGGCCACCAGCAGCGCCGACGGCACCGCCCGGCTGTGGCCCCTCGACGAGGCCAATCCGGAGGCCGGGGCGCGGGTGCTGCGCGGCCACGAGGGAGACGTCACGTGGGTGACCTTTAGCCCCGATGGCCAGTGGCTGGCCACCGGCAGCATCGACGGCACTGCCCGGCTGTGGCCTGCCGAGACCGGTGACCCGGTCCTCGATCCGTGGGTGCTCCCCGGCCACGAGGGGCAGGCATGGTCGCTGGCCTTCAGCTCCGACGGCCGGCGCCTGGCGAGCGGCGGCGCCGACCGGACGGTGCGCCTGTGGGATCTCGAGGCGCTGGCGGCGGGCGGCAACCCCGGGAGCCTGGTCCATGCCCTGAATGGGGGGCAGGTGAGCGCCGTCCGCTTTGATCCGGGGGGGCGGTGGCTGGCCGCCGGCATCTGGGACGGCACCGCCCGGCTGTGGGATCTGGACGCCCTGGGAAGCGATCCGGGGCAGAATGGCGACCTGGCCGCCGCCGAGCGAATACTGGCCGGCCACGGGCAGGGGGTCAGCGCCCTGGCCTTTGACCCCGAGGGGCGGTGGCTGGCCACCGGCGGGCAGGACGGCTCTGTCCGCCTGTGGGACCTGGCCGGCGATGGACCGGCGGGCACCGCCGCCTTTGCCTGGCAGGCCCACGAGGCGGGGACAAACGCCCTGGCCTTTAACCCCGACGACCCCCGCTGGCTGGCCAGCGGTGGGACGGATGGCGCGGTGCGCCTGTGGGACCTGGAGTCGGGGGACCCGGGCTCCGGGGGGCGAGGGTTGGAGGGGCCGGCGAGCCCGGTCTTTGCCCTGGCCTTTGGCCCCGACGGACGCTGGCTGGCGACCGGCACCCGGGGCGCCGGGGACAACCTGTGGCTGTGGGAGTTTGACGGCGAGGAACCCGGCGCGCCGCGCTCTTTGCGGGGACACACCAGCAACGTCACTTCCGTGGCCTTGAGCCCCGACGGCCGCTGGTTGGCCAGCGGCAGCGCCGACGCCACGGCCCGCCTCTGGGACCTGGGGCCTCCCCAACCGGGGGCCAGCAGCCGCGTGCTGCGCGGCCACGAGGGTCCCGTCACGGCAGTGGCCTTTGACCCTGCCGGCCAATGGCTGGCGTCGGCCGGCAGCGACGGCAGCATCCACCTGTCGCGGGTCAGCGTGGACGAGCTCCGGGCTGTGGCCTGCCGGGTGGCGGGGCGCAACCTGAACGCGGCCGAATGGGACACGTATTTCCAGGGCGAGTCGCGGCGGGCGACCTGCCCCCAGGCGGCCGAACCGGTCGCCCCGAGCTGCCAGGCGCAGCCGTGAGGCCGGCGCCTGAAGAGAGTGTGAGATGAGCGAACACAGATCGTCAACCCTGGCCCTGCGCCTCAAGGACACGGGCCAGGTCTTTGCCCTGGGCCGCGAGCCGCTGACCATCGGCCGGCAACCGGACAATACCATTGTCCTGCGCGATTCGTCGGTGTCGCGCCAGCACGCCCGGATCGAGTGGCGGCCGGAGGGACCCGTCATCGTCGACCTGGGCAGCAGCCACGGCACGTACGTCAACGAGCGGCGCTTGTCGGGCCCCAGGCTGCTGCAGCCCGGACACGTGGTGCGGGTTGGCAACACGGTGCTGATGGTGGAGAGCGTGCGGCAGCCGGCGGCAGCGCCGGCCCGCGGGACCCGCGGCCGGAGCCCCGGCTGGCTGCTCATGGCCGGCGTCGCCCTGGCGCTGGTGGCAGCCCTGGCCCTGCTCCTCGCAGCGGGCGGCGCCCTCCTCCCGGATGGCGGCGAGGCGAACACCGCCTTGCCCGGCAACGGCCAGGGGGAGGAGGAGTCGTCGCCCACGGCAGCGCCGACGCAGGCCGAAGCGGCGACGGTCGCGCCCTCACCTGCCCCGCCCACTGCCGAGCCGACGGGCGCGCCGCCCACTGCCAAGCCGACGGCTGCTCCGCCCACTGCCGAGCCGACGGCTGCTCCGCCCACCGCCGAGCCGACGGCCGCTCTGCCGCCCACGGCTGCGCCGCCTTCGCCCACGCCCGTTCCCGACTACCCGGCGCCGGCGCTCGTGGCGCCCTCGGAGCAAGAGGCCAACGGGGTGCGGGGGCCGGTGACCTTTGCCTGGAGCTATCCCCGGGCGCTGGTTGACGGCGAGGGCTTCCAGGTGTTGATCTGGAAGGACGGCCAGGAGCACAACGGGGCCGCCAGCCTCACCCGCGAGACGCAGCAGACCATCGACCTGGACGTGGTGCTGCCCGGGCGTGGCGGGGACGGCGAGTACCTGTGGACCGTCGTCGTGCGGCGCGACGCGCCGGGCGAGGCGCTGCTTAGCCCCGAGGCCGCCCCCAGGCGCCTGGTCTATGCGGGGGTTGACTCTGGCCCGGCCCTGCCCAACGAATGCGCCGCCTTTACCTGCGATGGCTGCGATAGCTGGAACAGCGACAATCCCCTGTGCACCCAATGCCAGTGTCCGTGAGAGTTGGCCGTCTCTCGCTTTCCCAGAATTGACAGCCTGGAACCGTCAAGGTATAATAGGCCGCCAGTTCGTGGTTAGGAGAGAAGTAACGTGAGTGCTGACAACATGATAACCCTCGCCGAGATTTCTACAGGACAGAAGCTGCAGGGCACCGTCAAGAAGGTCACCCTATCGGGGGCCGTCGTCGACGTAGGTGCTGCGGTCGATGGCCTGCTGCACATTTCGGACCTGGGCGAAAGACGAGTAACCCGCACGTCCGACGTGCTGAGCGAGGGCCAGGAGATCACCGCCTGGGTAAAGCGGATCAATCCTGAGCAAAAGAGATTGAGCCTGACGCTCGTACAGCCCCCCGATCTGACCTGGGGTGACCTCCAGCCGGGCATGGTGGTCCAGGGAAAGGTCGTCCGCCTGGAAAAGTTTGGCGCCTTTGTCGACATTGGCGCCGAAACCGACGGGCTGGTCCACATCTCCGAGATGGCCAACCGGCGGGTCAACAAGCCCTCCGACGTCGTCTCGGAAGGGGACGAGATCTCGGTCTGGATCAAGGATGTGGACCGCAAGCAGCGGCGCATCAGCCTGACCATGGTCGAGCCCCCCGACGTGGACCTGCGATCCCTCAAGCCCGACACCGTCCTGACCGGCAAGGTCGTCCGCCTGGAGAGCTTTGGCGCCTTTGTGGACATTGGCGCCGGGCGCGACGGGATGATCCACGTGACCGAGATGGGTCGCGGCTACGTCGGCAGCCCTTCGGAGATCCTGTCGGTGGGCGACGAGGTGCAGGTGCGCGTCCTCGAGGTTGATCCTCGCCGGGGCCGCATTTCCCTGAGCATGAAGGACCTGCCCAGCGATCAGTACCAGATGATCGACCAGGAGGAAGAGGAGCTGCCGACGGCCATGGAGCTTGCGCTGCGCGAGGCCATGGACGCCGAGGGGGTCGACTTTCCTTACGGGCGAGACCGGGACAACCGCCGCCGCAAGAAGGGCAAGCGGGACCGGGATCGGGACAGGGATCGAATCCAGGACGAGATCATTGCCCGGACGCTGAGGAATCGCAGCGACTAGAGAACGCTGAGCTGACGGATGGGTCTGCACCCGGCGTGCAGGCCCATTTTTCGTGCTCGGATGCGAAGCGGGAGGACTAGCGGACCGCAGTCTCCTCGCGGAGCGACCGGATGTACTCCAGGTTCAGCTCGCCCTTGGCCCCCCAGCCTTTCTTGCCGCCCGGGATCTCGGGCCTGAACTTTTCGTACAACTCGTAGGCCATCTTTTCCAGCTCGCCCGGCTCAAAGGCGGCGGCCAGGTCTTCCATGGCGGCCCGCACGTCGTCCAGGTCGGCGCCGAATTTGCCCGACAAATAGCGCCGTACGCTCTCCGGGTCCACCGGCTGGCCCTTGGAAGCGGCCCGCACACCCTCGGGCGTATTGAGCGCCGGCACGGGCCGGCCGAGGAGCTCGATCCAGAAGGTCTCGCCCTCGGGCTGCTTGCGCACGTCGCGGCCCTTGTCTTCGGATGGCTTGTATATGCCCAGGCTCCGGCCCTTGGACTGGGCGTTGAGCCCGGCCAGGGTCTTGCCCAACGTCAGCGCCTCGTCGGGCGCAAAGCCCAGCGCCTCGGCTACCACGGCGGCCCACAGGGTCAGCACCGGGGCCCGGTTGATCTCTACTTTCGTTGCCACGTCTCACCTCCGGGCGTCGCTCGTCGAGCGACTGTTACGGCTCAGGCCCGGGCCACGATCAGCCTGAACAGGCCGCCCAGGCGGCTGTCCACCCGCTCCAGGCGAAAGCCCGCACCGGCAACCATTTCCTGGGTCTGGCGATTCAGATGGCAGCGGCCGTTGACGGCGTACCAGGGCAGGTTGGCGGCGTCGGCCAGCCATGCCAGGGGCCGGACGCGGGGGCGCATGTGCTCCATGAGGAGCAGGCGGCCCCCCGGCCTGGCCAGGACCCGCCGGATCTCGGCCAGGGCGCGCCCCTGGTCCAGGACGCTGCATAACACCAGGCTGCCCACCACCGTGTCAAAGGAGCCGCCGGCAAAGGCCAGGCCCTCCACGTCCATCTGCACCATGTCCACGCGCATGCGCCCCGGATTGCCGTTCTGGCGGGCCAGCGCGCCGGCGCGGCGGGAGGCGGCGGCCAGCATCTCGGCGCTCTCGTCGATGGCCGCCAGCCCGGCGACGGCCTGGGGGTGGTAAAAGGGCAGGTTGGCCCCGGTGCCCACGCCGATCTCGAGCACGCGGCCGGCGGCGTAGGGCAGCATGGCCGCGCGCATCTCGCTCAGCCACAGGCGCTCCAGGGGCGCCATGCCCCGGTCGTAGGGCACGGCCAGGCGGTCAAAGGACGAATCGGCGGTCCCGGTCATCGTCCACCCCGCCCTGTGCCCGCTCCAGCTCTTCTTCCAGCTCCTCCAGCTCGATCATCATGGCCGGCGGCACGGAATGCTTTGGAAAGCGCGCCTTGAGCTGCGCGATGGCCTCTTTCAACTGCTCGATCCTCTGGTCCTGCACGACTCTCTTCCTTTCCCCGTTTCCCATTGCTCTGGCGGCTCGCAAATTTGACAGGTCACCGGCTCTTTGTTATACTTGCGCATATACCCCTACTGGGTATGCTGTGCGGAGGGAATGATAGCATGGCAGCCGTCTTTTGTCAAAACGGGCGGCTAACGAATTTCGCACACAGGATGCGAACAGGCAACCGTGATTTGTGACGTCGTGGCAATGGTGGGGCGTATGAGCAGACGTGTGAAATGGGCACGGGGAGAACGACGATGACCTTGAACAGGGTGGCTGGCGGCGCGCTGCGCCTCCTGCGCGAGAACTGGCTCTTTTTGCTCATCATCGGCGCCCTGGGGATCGCCTTGTTGGCGCTGCGCACGCCCGGCAGCGACGTATCGTCGCTGGAAGAGGTGGAGGCGATCCTCACCGGCGGGCAGCCGACGGTCGTGGAGTTCTACTCCAACACCTGAAGCGCTTGCCTCCTGGCAAAGCCTGTCGTGGACAGGCTCGAAGCAGACCTGGAGGGGCAGGGCCACGTCCTGCGCCTGAGCGCGTTCAGCACCGTCGGCCGCCAGCTCGCCGGCCGCTTTGGCGTGCGGGGGGTGCCCACCTTCTTGCTCTTTGACGGCGCCGGCAACATGGTCCATTCCCAGGTGGGTCGCCTGGACGCCAACCGGATGAAAGCTGAAATCGAGTTGATGGAGAGGTGAGAACGTGCCGATTTACGAGTACAGTTGCCAGGACTGTGAGGCGCAATTCGAGAAGTTTGTTCGCTCGATGACGTCGGAGGTAGAGATCAAGTGCCCCCAGTGCGGCGGCACGCACGTGAAAAAGGGCTGGTCGCTCTTTGGCACGGGCTCTGCCAACGGCGGACTGGCGTCCCTTTCGGCCTCGGCCGCCAGTTGCGGCCCCACGGGCAGCACCTGAGGTATCCCACGCTGAGAGCCGTGGGCTCTCGTTTATTGACATAACACAGGGGCGGTTTCCCCGCCCCCCTCCGGCCCCTCCGGCGAGGACAGGCGACCCGTCGAGGCGGGGCTTTTCTGGGCTCCCGCAGCTTCTCCGTTGGTTGACAGTAGCAGTCGAGCATGGTATAATCCACCCAGTGAAGTTCGTCGCCAGAACAGGAGCAATGCATGCTGGACAGAGGACGCCCAGTTTATACGATAGGTACCGCCGCGGAAATCCTCCAGGTTCACCCGCGGACGCTGAGACTTTACGAGGATGGGGGTCTCCTTCGTCCCGCCCGGAAGAACAACCGGCGGTTTTACTCGGCCAAAGACCTGCAGTGGATCTCGTGTATCCGCTACCTGATCCACGAAAAGGGCCTGAACCAGGAAGGCCTTCGCCGGCTGCTGGCTCACATCCCCTGCTGGGAGATCAACGGCTGCTGTGAAGAAGCGCGGGCCAAGTGCCCGGCCGCCAGCGATCAAATCCGGCCGTGCTGGGCCTTGCCCTGCATCGACGGCCGCAACGGCCGCCAGTGCTTTGAATGCAACGCCTATCTGTGCGCCGCGGACTATGTCCTGGACGAGCGGGAGAAGCAGGAGGCCATCTCGTACATAGCCCCCGAATGAGCAGCTCCCGGCTAGCGGAGCAGCTCGACCATCAGCCGGGGGGCCTCCCGTCGCCAGGCTCTTGCTCCACGCCGACCTGACCGGCACCTCGCTTTGCAGAGGGCCGGTTTTTTTGCGCCTCCGCCACTACCTGGAATCGGGCGGCAGCGTTCGGCGCTCCTGCTGGCGCTGTACGTACCAGACCGGGAACATGGCGACAAATCCGAACAACACGGCGACCAGGATCAGGCAGCTCAGCCCGACACAGATCCCCCGCCATGCCTCCTCGGTGTCCTCTGCGCCGGCGGCCGGCTCGGGAGCGGGTGTTTCCGCCTGCTGCCCGGGCTCGGGGGAGCCCGGCTGCGCGGCCAAAAGGATGACCGGCGGGGTCGAGGCGGCGAACATCGTGCCCGCGGGAGCCAGCAGGGCCAGCAGAACGGGGAGAATGAGCGCCAGGCGTGCCCGTGCGGGCCACCTCGTGCCTGGCGCGACGCGCGCCTTCGCGTGGGATCTCTCCAGGGGCCGGTACTTCTTGCCTTCCATCCGCGATTCCCTCTCTCCCTGGTGTCAACTCACCCGATTCTATCACGGCCGGGGGAATCAGGCAAGTGGGGCGCTGTAACCGTCACCTCGGGCAGAGAGCCACCGGCGTTAAGACCAGGCCGAGCTCGGCGAGGCCTGGCAGAATGGCTGCCCCGAGCGGCTCAGCGGCACAATCAATGGGGAGAAAGTTGACCTGTCGGACTACGAGTGCTATACTGATGCCGTAGTCCAGATCGAAATCTGGCTCAACATTCTGCAGCGCAAGCTCGTGAAGCTGAATGACTCCCAGAGCCTACAAGCGCTGGAGAAGGCGATTCGGTCGTTTGTTCGGTACTGCAACAGATCGGCCAAGCCCATTCATCGGACTTTTACCGTCAACAGTCTGGAAAAGATACTCCCTATGCATTAGCAAAACTGTACTTGTCACAAGGACGTGGGATTGAGGAAACAGCCCATTGGAAGTTGCCCGATAATCGGGCTGATGGATGCTCTCGGCATATTCCCCAGCGAACCGGGGATCCAGCTACAATCCAATGTGTGAAGGCAGTCTGCACGTAAAGACCACGTAGCAGCTCTTGTGGAGGAGGAAGGGGCATGTATTCTCACAAGTCTCGAAAGCGGCACCTTGCAGAACGACTCATATCGATTCTCCTTACTGTACTTTCGCCAATTTAAAATAGCGTGAGCACCGGTTTTCTGGTAGGATGGAGTTGCTATACACCAACTACCGGAGGAACCGATGCTCGGAGTCATTGTACAACACTCTGTTGAGATTGTCACGTTCATTTCGTGGCTCTCACCAGCTCTTTACCAACCGCA
>DAOUHB010000072.1:0-5012 GCA_034428935.1 Anaerolineae bacterium
TGGCGCTCCCCAGCTGCGACAGCCTGGAGCTGGCACTGACCAGTTTGAAATTGTGCCTGGTGACGACCTGTAAGGTCAATCGACGTCGAAAGCATCCCAGTACCTATCAACTACTGCTGAATGTGCCTTAACTTGATGCATATAGGGCAAGCCCTGCCCCTACCATGCATGCGGCACCCCACCCCGCAGGGGCAACCCTCGCGGTTGCCCGGGGCGCGGTTGCCCAGCCTACCGGTACAACAGCGGCACATGGAGACCGTAGGGCGCGCAGCCGGGCACGGGCAGCCGGAGCCGGGCCACGGCGCCGGCCGTGACCTGCACGGGCAGGCGGACGCTCGTGGCCGGCGGGTCGACCTGGACGGCGAGCGTGTACTCGCCCGGCGGCAGGTCCACGGCGCCGAACCAGCCCCCGCCGTCGACGGCCAGGGCCCGTGTCTCGGGGCCTTCGAGGACCAGCCGCAGGCCGGCGGCCCTCGTGCATGCTTCCAGGCCCACCAACTGGCCCAGGAGGTGCCCGCGGGCCGGCGCCGCCTTCCAGGCCAGGGCCGGCGGCGGAGCCCACTGGTCCAGGACCCCCTCCACGAGGGCGTTCGCCAGCTCCCGGCCCGTTGCCGGCACGCTGGCGGGCGAGGCATAGCTGTAGCCGCAGGCGCCCAGGGCCCGGTAGCCGGCGCCAGAAGGCTGCCGCACGAGCTGCCATTGGGCCACGCTGCCCTCCAGCGTGTTCTTGTACAGGCCGGTGCCCACCACCACGCCGCGGCCGTATTGGTGGTCCTTCTGCCAGGTGATCCACGCTTGAAGGTCGGCCGCCTCCGTCTCCGCGTCGCGGTAGGTCATGGGCAGCCCCAGGTCCAGGATCCCCTCCTCCAGCCAGGCGCGCCAGTCCTGGAGGTGGGCCGCGTAGGGCGTCGACGCCTGCCACGTGGCCAGGCTGGTGGGCGCCGCCCCGGCCGCCGACAGGGCAACGCTCACCTGCACGCCGGGGTCCGCCGCCGTGGCCGCCAGGTAGAGCCGGCGCAGGAGGGCAGCCACCTGGTCGCGCCGCCACTGCAGCCAGGCGGCGTCTCCGGGGGAGGGGACGTCGTCGCGGCCGGTGTCGGCCTGGAAGCGGGCCAGGGCCGTGGGGTTGTAGCCCCAGTCCTGCCCCGGATACCGCAGGCGGTCCAGGTGGATGCCGTCCAGGTCGTAGCCCGCTTGCAGCTCGGCCACCACGGCCGCCAGGTAGTCGGCCACGGCCGGGTGGCCCGGATCGAGATAGGACACGCCCTCGGCGTCGATGGACCCGCCGTCGCTGACCATGAGCCAGTAGTCGTCGCCCGTGGCACCCGGGCCGTGGAGGTTGTAGACGTGGCCGGGCGCCGCCGGGGGAGCGCTGCCGCCCCAGATGGCCAGGGCCGGCAGCCAGGCATGGACCTCCAGGCCGGCGGCGTGGGCCCGCGCCACCAGGTGGGCCAGGGCGTCAAAGCCGGGCAGGGCGTCGGGCGCCCAGGGATCGATGCCGGAGGGATAGTAGGTGTCGCCCCGGCGCCGCACCTGGACGACCAGCGCGTTCAGGTTGCCCGCCCGCGCCGTCTCGACCAGCTCGTCGATCTCTTGCGGCGTCTTGAACCCGGGGTGGTAGGCGTCTACCCACAGGCCGCGGAACTCGGCGGGGCCGGGAGACCCCTGGCTGCGCACGGTGACGTCGTCCACGAAAAAGGCCGTGCCCTGCGAGGCGGCGCGCAGGACCACCTGCACCGCCTGCCCGGCAAAGGGCGATAGGTCGAACTCGGCCCTCTGCCAGGCCCCCGGTGCCGAGCCGGCGCTCAGGGTGAGGGCCGTGGCGCGCAGGTTGCCCGCCAGGTCATAGATGCCCACCGCCAGGCTGTCGCCCGGGGCGGCGCCGGCCCCCGGCTCTACCCGCCAGGCCAGGCTAAGGGTGACGGCCGGCTCGCCGGCGGGCAGGGCCACGGTTTGGGCCAGGGCCGCCTGCGAGGCCACCCCGGCCTGGTATCCCCCCAACCAGGCCACCCAGTCGCCATCGTGGGGCTCGACGCCGGCGGGCAGCGCATCCCGCGAGGCCAGGACCGGCAGGCCGGGGGCAGCATCGGCCGTCCAGGCTGCCTGGGCGAGCCCGCCTTCAAAGCCGGGGTTGATGAGGCGCTCGACGCCAGGCGCCGCCGGCGGCGCGCCCAGGAGATAATGGGCGGCCTGGCAGACGAGGGCGTCCCTCGTCGCCGGGTCTGCCACGGTCTCCAGGGGGAACCCGGCGTACACCAGGCGGTAGTCGCCGTCGTAGGCAATGGCCGCGGCCCCGGCCTCACCCCCCACGTAGCTCAGCACCTCTCGCGCGCCCGGGCCAGGGGCCAGCAGATCGGCGCTGGCGGCGTCATAACCCCCGTCGAACCGGCCGGCCAGCCCTTCGAAGGAGGTCCCGCCCGTGCCGCGAAACTCGTAGGTGCCCGCGCTGTCGCCCGCGTAGCCGGCCCGCAAGTAGCCGGCAAAGAACCCTGGATCGCGGCCCCGCTCCACCAGGTCGTAGCCGATCTCGGCACCCGACAGGAGCAGCCCCCCGCCATCGTCGAGATAGGCGGCCAGCAGCGCGCACTGGGCGCCGTCCAGCGACGCGTCGGCCGTCGAGTCCTCGCCCGTGAACCAGTCCAGGGCATCGTAGGCGCTCAGGGCCACGTCGCCGGCCGTCACCGCCTCGTCCAGGGCGCCGTCAAAGGCCAGGTCGCAGGCGTGGAGGGCCTGGCCGTGCTCCACGGCATAGCTGTAGCTGTTCATCTGCTCCAGGAACATGCGCTTCACGATGGGATCGGGATAGATCGCGATCCGTTCGGGAATCATGGCCGCCTGGTCCAGCCGGTCAAAGCCGTCCACGACCAGGAGCGGCGCCCCCTCGGTCCCCGCCGGGGTGCGGGCCGCCACCACCGCCGTCGGGAACGACTCGCCGCCGGCGTTGAGGGCGGTGACGCGGAAAAAGTGCAGCGAGCCGGGCGACAGGTCCTCGAAGGCCAGGCTCGTGGCCGTCGTCTCGCGCCCGTTGTCAAAGGCGCGGCCGTTGGCGCTGTGATAGACCTTGTAGCCCGCCGCCGCGTCGCCCACCAGGCCGTCGCAGCAGGGTGGCGGCGCCCAGGAGAGGGTCACCTGCCCGGGGGATGTGTTGCGGGCCACCAGGCGCCCGGGCGGTTCCGGCGCGAGCTGGGCCGGCTGGCCGTCACGGGCGGCAAAGTAGCGGACGATGCCCTGGGCCACGGCCCGGGCGGCCACCTGCCGGAAGATCGGCTCGCGGAGGTCGTCGGCGTCGCCCGGGTCGTCGCTGTCGTGAAAGGCCACCTCCAGCAGCACACCGGGAATGGCCGACAGCTCCCGCAGCTCGCCGAAATCGGCGGCCTTCTGGCCCCGATCCCGCCACTCCGGGTCCCAGCCCGCCCGCAGGTCGGCGATGAGCTCGGCGTGGATCCAATCCTGGAGCTGGGCGCTGCCCGGCGTCGGCTCGCTGACGTGGATATAGCTCTCCGAGCCGGTGCCGCCGCCGGCGTTGGTGTGCCACGAGATGAAGACGGCGTTCTGCGCCTCGCCCGGATAGCCCCTGGCCGTCTCCCACTCGGCATAGAGGGGCCGGGCGGTGACGTCGTTGGGCACCACCTCGGGCGGCGCGCCCTGGTAGCGGGCCCAGTAGGTGGCCTGCTCCTCCCAGCGCGGCCGGCCGCTGGTGCCTCCCCCCACGGCGATGCTGCCCATGCCGCCCCCAAAGCGCACGGCGTCGGCGATGACGGCCTGCCCCGTCTCGTCCGAAGCGTTGATCAGGGTCACGGCGCCGGCCGTGCCGGACTCGAAATAGTACTCGCCCAGGTAGCGCCAGGTACGGCCGTGCACCTCCTGCGACAGGCGCACCTCGGTCACACCGCCGGCGTGTTGCACCTGGTAGCGGGCGTCAAAGGGCCGGTTGGCCCCTTCCAGGTACCAGGCCCACACGGCGTACCAGTCCGCCCGGGGCAGGTCCGGCCGCCAGGTGGCGGTCGAGGTCTGGCTGCTGTAGGTGCTCGCCCAGCGATAGGTGCCGCCGTTGTAGCCCGGGGTGCTGCTCACCGCCCACGAACCGGTCTCACTGTAGGCTGGGGAGCCGGCGTCATTGTCGACGATCACCTCGGCCTGGCTCATGGCCCGCTCGCGGACCAGCCAGACGTCGGCGCCGGCGTTCCACAGGTAGCGCGCCAGGTAATAGTTGACCGCCTCGGCGTTGGACAGGTCCTCCACCAGGCCATAGTTGTTGCCACGCTGGGTCGTCCAGCGGTTGAGCGTGGCGCTCCAATACCAGCCGTGCCCCCCGCTGAGCCAGACCGTCTTGCCCGTGAGGGCACCCCGGGGCCGGCCCTGGCCGCCGGCGGGCGGCTGGCCGGCCGCTTCCAGGGCAGGGGCCGCCCGGGCGGGCAGCGGCTCGCCGTTTTCGGGCAGGGAGGGGGCGGGAACCTCCGACCGCGGGAAAAAGGACGACAGGGGCAGCCAGGCGCCGCCCTCGTCGGCGGCCCGCACCTGGACGCGGTGCAGGCCCAGGGGATGGAGCGTCTTGACGACCTGCTCGACAATGGCGTCGCTGCCGGCGGCCTCCAGCTCGCCCCGCAGGAAGGTAAGGGGCAGGCGCAGGTCGACGGTTGCCTCCTCGCCATCGACCGCCACGGCGGCCAGCTCGGCGCCGGCGGGCAGGGCCGACGCCAGGCCGGCGTCCCGCTCGGCGGGGCTCGGGCCGGCCAGCAGCGCGCGGAGGGCGGCCTCGGCATCGGCCCCGGCCGCCCCGCGCAGGGCCAGCGGCCGCTCGACGGCCACGGCCTGCCCATCGCGGTAGTAGTAGAGGGTCAGCCCCGGCTGCTCCTGGGCAGCCGCCGGCACGCCCAGGAGGACCATCAGCCCTACCAGAACGGGCAGCATCACGCCGCTCACGCGGTTTGTCACGGTTCACCCTCGACCCAGCGTAACCCCTTGGGTAGGGCCCGAGTGTACAACAAGACGGTTGGTTTGTCCAGGCAACG
>DAOUHB010000073.1:0-50809 GCA_034428935.1 Anaerolineae bacterium
CCAGATCAAGAGCCTGCTCTACCTTTTTGAGGCCAGCCAGCAGACCTCCAGCTCGCTGGACATGCCCACCGTGTTGGACAATGCCGTGCGGGGCATCGCCCGGGTGCTGGGCGCCGATCAGTGCGCCATTGCCTTTCCGGAAGAGTCGAACCCCGGGCAGATGCGGCTGGTGGCCATTCACAACCCCACGCGCCAGGGACGCGGCGAGGCCGTCGCCTTTCCGCTGGAATACCAGTTGACGGTGCAGCAGGCCGTGCGCCGCCGCAAATACGTCATCGTCGAAGAGTCGGACAACGTCCAGCTCAAGGTTCTGTTCGCGCTGCTGGGCTCGGGCGAGACGGGGCCCCTCCTGGTGCAGCCCCTCATCGGCGAGAAGGACGTCATTGGGGCCATCATCGTCGGCAACTCCCGAAGCCGCCGGCCCTTCACTCCCAACGAGGCCAAGTTGTGCCAGTCGATGGCCGAGCAGGCGGTGACGGCCATCGAGAACGCCAGGCGCCACCAGGCCGCGCAGCGCACCATCCAGACATTGACCAAGGACCAGGCCGAAGAGCGGCGCCTGGCCCAGCAGCTCCGTGACCAACTGCAAGAGATGGCCGACCGCGTGGCCCAGTCCCAGGGCGAGATCGAGTCGTTGGCCCAGCGCGAGGCGGCGGCCAGGGAAGCGCGCAACGCCCTGGAGATCCGGCTGGTCAGCAGCCGGGCCGAAGCGGATACCCTCTCCGAGCGCCTGTCCATCCTGGAGAGCGACCTGGCCCAGGCCCACGCCAACGCCGAAGCGCGCCAGCGCTGGCACGAGCAGGAGCTGGAACAAGAGCTTGAAGAGTGGGCGGCCACCGTGCGCAGCGCTGAGGCGACGCTGGCTATCCTCCAGGGCATGACCGCCGGGGTCCTGGTGAGCGATGCCCAGGGCCTCATCCAGGAGTCCAACGTCGCCGCCGAGATCCTCCTCGACCGCGGCGCCGAGGAGCTACAGGGCGCGCCCCTGGCAGGCATCAGCGACCAGGAGCGCTGGCTGCAAGCCCTGGCCACGGCCGGCAGCGGCGAGGCCGTGCGCCTGACCCTGGGCATGGGCGACAACGTCCTTATGTGCGACGTGGCCCCTCTGCCCGATCCCCAGGCGGCCGAGGGAGACGAGCCGCGGCTGGTGGTCATCTTGCAGGACATTTCGGACGAGGTTCGGGAGCGACGGGGCCACATGGAGGCCACCGCCGCGCTCGCAGAAGAGCTGCGCACGCCGGTGACGACCATCATCAACTATGCCGAAGTCCTGTTGGGCGAGACGATGGGCTTGTTGGGCGATGCCCAGCGCCGGTTTGTGCTCCAGATCAAGTCGGGCGCCGAGAGCATCCTGCAGATGGCCGGGGCGCTCTCTGCGGAGGCAGAGTACCAGCAGCCATGGTCGAGGCCCCAGACGCAGCCCCTGGACGTGAACCAGGTCATCCAGGACACGGTGGCCGGTTCCCAGGTCAGGCTGGAGGACAAGGCCCTGACCATCGATCTTCAGCTTGGGGAAGACCTGCCGGCCATCAACGCCGACCCCGATTACATGCGCTGCGTGCTGGACAATCTTCTGTCCAACGCCTGCCTGGCCTCCGGCCTCGGCGGGCAGATCGAGGTGCAGACCAGCGCCTCCCAGGGCTCGCCTCCGGGTTCCGACGGCTGGGTGCCCAATGGCGATCGATTCGTCGTGGTCTCGGTCCGTGATTCGGGCGGTGGGCTCTCGGACGAAGCGCTGGGCCGCGTGTTTGACCGGGCACGCCCCAGCCGCGTGCCGCGGGGATTGGGCGAATCGGGAGCCGGCCTGTCGCTGGTCAAGACCCTCGTCGAGGTGCATGGCGGCCGTCTCTGGGTCGAAAGCGAGAAGGGGGTGGGCACCACCTTTCGCTTTGTCTTGCCCATAGACGACGGGGGGAGCACCGGCGAGGGCGACGGCGCGTAGCATGAGTTCACGGCAAAATACCCGCGGCGGCATCCTGGCGCGCTTTGAACCCCTGTTCAGCGGCCTTCTCGTCGCCTTGCTGGTGGCCCTCACACTGGGGGTCGCCTTTGCCATGGGCGGCACCGAGCAGGCCCTGGTCGCCCGCGTCAATCCGACGGCTGCTCCGACCCTCGGCGCCACGTCCACCGTGGGCGCCGCGGCGCCCACGCAGGCCCCGCCGCCGACGGCCACGCCCGGCGCGTCGCCCGGCCCTTTGCCGTCGCCTTCGGACACCACGGCGCCCACCGACGCTCCAACGCCGCGGCCCTCGCCGTCGCGGGCTGCCGGGTGCGTGCCGCCCGCCAACTGGCAGCTCTACACGGTGCGCGCGGGCGAGAGCTTGCAGGCCCTGGCCTGGCGTTACTGGACCACCGATTACAGCATATTGCAGGCCAACTGCCTGACCAGCAGGACGCTGCGCCCCGGGCAGCGCATCTATGTGCCCGACGTTTCCCCGCGCCAGGCCTGCGGCCGGCCCCAAGGTTGGGTGGCCTACACCGTGCAGCGGAACGACACCCTCTCCAGCCTGGCGGCTCGCCTGGGGGTCAGCATCAGCGCCCTGAAGAGCGCCAACTGCCTGGTGGGCGATACCATCTATGCCGGGGCGACGCTGTGGGTGCCGCGGCCCCTGTCCACGGCCACGCGGCGCCCGGCGCCGAGCGCCACCCGCAGCCCGACCCCCACCGGCTCGCCGACATCCACGCCGGAAGAGACCGAGACGACCCCGCCGCCCGAGAGCGCCACGCCGGAAGAGACCGAGACGACCCCGCCGCCCGAGACGCCGGCCACCGAGGAGCCCACGGAGACGAGCGAGCCGGGCGATACCCCGGTGCCGCCCGAGACCGAGGTCCCGGTCGAGCCCTCGAACACGCCCCAGCCCTCGGACACGCCCGAGCCCTCGGACACGCCCCGGCCGACGGACACCCCCAAGCCGTCGGCGACGCCCAAGCCCCCGGATACACCCGCCCCTCCGCCCGACACGCCGGCGCCGCCGCCCGACACGCCTGAGCCGGAGCCGACCGAGCCCGAAGAGGGTTGAGATTCGGGGATTGGCGGGCCGCCCCGGGAGCAGCCACGGCGCGCCTTGTATTTTCCACCGAGTTGCGTTACAATAGCGGTTGGGGGAGACAGGGACTGAAACTGCAATCCGACCCAGCCGGGGTGTCGATGAGTCTATTTGATTGGCTGCTGGTAGGCCACTTGGCCGGCGATTTTTTATTGCAAACGGATGGCATGGCCGGGCACAAGGCGCGCGAGTGGCGGTGGATGTTCACGCACGTTGGCGTGTACATGGTGCCCGTCACCCTGGCGACCCTCCTCTATGCCTGGCAGAACTCTCTCTCTGCCTTGCCGGCCCTCGTGGGTCTACTCCTGATGGCCGCCACGCACGTTGTCCTGGACCGGCGCGATTTCACGGCGTGGTGGATGCGCACGGTGGGCATCTCGCAGAATCAGCCGTGGTTGGCCATCGTCATCGACCAGGTCTTTCACATCCTCGTCCTCGTCATCGCGACCCAGATCATGCTCCTTGGCAGCCCGGGGGGCGCGTAGCATGAAGGGCGCGGGCCGATGGGGGCCGCTCCTCCCGATTGTGGCTCTGCTTCTGCTGGCCACGGGCTGCCAGGTGCCCCTGCTGGAGCCTACGCCGACGGTTGCGCCCTCGCCCACGCCGTCCTTGCCCCCGGCCGACGAGGTGGCCTTCGAATTCCTGGAGGCCTGGGCGCGCTACGATCTGCCGGCCATGTACGGGCTGCTCTCCCTGGCGTCGCAGGAGCGCTACACAGAAGAGGAATTCGTCGCGGCCTACGAGGGGGTGGTGCGCCAGGCCACTATCCTGGAGGTCGTGCCGCAGATCCTGGCGGCGTTTCAGCCCGGAACGCAGGCCGAGGTAACGTTCTCCGCCACCTTTCGCACGGCCGCGGCGGGAGATTTCCAGGTGCCCAACCGCATGTCGCTCACCTACGAGGACGGAATGTGGGGCGTCGATTGGTCGCCGGCCCTCATCCTGCCCCAGTTGAGCGACGAGACGTTCATCCACTTCTCGCCGCGCTCTCCGTCGCGGGGCAACATCTATGACCGCAATGGCCTGGGGCTGGCCGTGCAGGGCGAGCTGGTGGAGGTCGGCGTTATTCCCGGGCAGATCCAGGACGAGGGTACGCTGCTGGCCGAGTTGAGCGCCCTCCTGGGGCGAACGCCCGACGCGCTGCGGGCTCTCTACGCCGAGGCCCTGCCCGATTGGTACGTGCCCCTGGGTGAGATCAGCGCCAACACCGCTGCCGCCTCCTACCTCACCATGAGCTCCTTGCCTGGGGTCGAGTTCCGCCAGGCGTGGACCCGCTCCTACCGCCCCGAGATCGTTGCACCCCACGTGGTGGGCATCGTGGGCCCCATCCCCGAGGAAGAGCTGGACCAGTGGCGCCTCCAGGGCTACACGGGCGACGAGCTCGTCGGCCGCCTGGGCCTGGAGCGCTGGGGCGAGCCCTACCTGGCGGGCGACCAGGGCGGGCTCCTGGAGATCCGCTCATATAAGGGGCAGCAGGTGGCCGTCCTGGCCGACAAGCCTTCCAGCCAGAGCAGCAACCTGTATACCACGTTCGAGCGCGAGTTTCAGAGGCAGGTGCAGGACATCCTGGGCGAGCGCCTGGGGGCCATTGTCGTCCTGGAGGCCCAGACCGGTCGGGTGCTGGCCCTGGCGACCTATCCAGGCTTCGATCCGAACCCCTTTGCCAGGGGCATCAGCGAGGCCCAGTGGGTGGCCCTACAGGCGGACGGGCGCCGGCCGCTGGTCAACCGCGCAACCCAGGGGACCTATCCCCCGGGCAGCGTCTTCAAAGTGGTGACCATGGCCGCCGCCATGGGGCAGGGCGGCCTGACGGCCACCAGCTCTTTCCTCTGCCGGGGCACATGGACGGGGTTGGGCGCCGACTGGCCGAAGAAGTGCTGGCTGGCGAGCGGGCACGGCAATATCCCCCTGGATCGGGCGCTGACCTCGTCGTGCGACATTGCCTTTTACCAGGTCGGCCTGCTCCTCAACGGCCTGAGCCAGGACCTCTTGCCTGCCTTTGCCCGGCAGTGTGGCTTTGGCGCCCTGACGGGCATGGAGGTGGAGCAGCAGGCAGGCCTGGTGCCCGACCCGGCGTGGAAGATCCAGGCCAAGGGCGAGGGCTGGGCGCCGGGCGACACGGTGAACCTGGCCATTGGGCAGAGCGAGCTGCTCGTGTCGCCCCTGCAAGTGGCGGTGTTGATGGCGGCCGTGGGCAATGGCGGCACCCTCTACAGCCCCCAGGTGGTGCAGATGATCGCCGCCGACCCCAACAACCCGGAATGGACCTTCGAGCCCGTCGTGGCCGGGCAGCTTCCCGTCAGCCAGGACGTCCTGGCGGTCATCCAGGGCAGCCTGCTGGGGGTCACGGCGTCGCCGGCAGGGACGGCGTACGAGGCGTTCAAGGGGCTGAATCTGCCCGTGGCGGGCAAGACGGGCACGGCCGAGAGCGGCCAGGAGGAGCCTCACGCCTGGTTCGCCGGCTATGCCCCGGCCGAGAATCCAGAGCTGGCCATCGCCGTCGTCGTCGAGCACGCCGGCGAGGGGGCGACCTGGGCCGCGCCGCTGTTCCGAAAGGTGGTGGAGGCCTACTTTGACATCCAGCCCACCCCGACCCCGGAACCGACGCCGGCGCCGTGAGGCCCACCATGAGCATGACGATTGCACAGGCACCCGGCAAGGTGATCCTTTTTGGCGAGCACGCGGTGGTCTACGGACGGCCGGCCATCGCCGTGCCGGTGACCGAAGTCAAGGCCGAGGCCCAGGTCGAGCCGGGCGAGCGCGGGCAGGGCACGGTCATTGTCGCCAGCGACATGGGGCAGCGCATCGTGCTGCGCGAGGCAGGCGATGGTGAGGCCCTGGCGCACCTGGTGCGGCTGGTGCTCAAGCGCCTGCGGGCCGGGCGCGATCCAGACCTGACCATCACCGTGACCTCCACGGTGCCCATCGCCCGGGGCATGGGCAGTGGGGCGGCCGTGGCGACGGCCATCGCCCGGGCGCTCATCAAGCACCTGGGCCATTGGGCGGCGTCGCGCACCATCTCGGACTTGGTGTACCAGTCCGAGGTGCTCTACCACGGCACGCCATCGGGCATCGACAACACGGTGGTGGCCTTCGAGAAGCCCATCTATTTCGTGAAGGACGAGGGCTGGGAGGTGTTCTGGCTGGCAAAGCCCCTCCTGCTGGCCATCGGCGACACGGGCATCGAGAGCTCGACCCGGGAGGTGGTTGGCGACCTGCGGCAGCGCGCCGCGGCCGACCCGGGGCGCTACGAGGCCCTCTTTGACCAGGTGGCAGACGTCACGCGCGCGGCGCGGACCGCCCTGGAGCTGGGGCAGCAGGAAGCCACGGGCCGGCTCATGGACGAGAACCACGCCCTGCTCCAGGAGCTGGACGTGAGCTGTCCGGCGCTCGACCAGTTGGTCATCGCTGCCCGGGAGGGTGGCGCGCTGGGTGCCAAGCTGTCGGGCGCGGGCCGGGGTGGCAACATGGTGGCCCTGGTCACCCAGGAAACGAGGGGGGCCGTGGACATGATGCTGCGCCTGGCCGGTGCCGCGAACGTGACGGTCACCGAGGTGCGTTAGCAGCCAACACCGCCGGTCATTCGCGAAAGAACTCGACCACCTCTTCGGCCTTTTCCGCCTCCATGATCTCGATGAACGTGATCCGCGTCATGGGGAAAATAAAGCCGGTGGCTCCCTGCGTGATATAGTGCACGGGGCGGCCGTCTCGCCGGCGTGGATTGGTAATATAGATGCTGTTGTGCGCCGGGTCGGGCATTGCCTCCATGTCGGCCAGAATTGGGTCTTCGTTCAGCATGTGCACAATTACTTCCATCTGGGCCTGGCCTCCTCGGGTTGGCTCCTCGAGCTTATTTGAAATGCACCGTCAGCACCAGCTTGCCAAGCTGCACCTGATCGCCGTCCTTCAGGGGATAGGGTAGGTCGGGCACCAGGCGCGTGGCATTCAGGAACGTGCCGTTCAGGCTGTGCAGATCCTCCAAAAAGATCTGTCCCTCACGGGACGAGATGCGGGCATGCCGGCGTGAAAGCCCCTTTTCGATGCCCTGCTCGTTGGTAAAGTCCACGTCCGGAAAGACGGCGCGCCCGGCATCCAGCCGCCCGATGATCACTTCTTTGGAAAGGGGGAGCTCGATCCGGCCGCCGTCGTGGACGGACAGGACCAGGGTTTTGAACGTCCGCCGGCCGCCCTTGGCCTCGATGGGGCTGGTCAGGGGATCCGTGGTCTGGCTGTCGCTTGGCGGGAGATAGGAGCCGCACTCCTCGCAAAAGAGCGTGTTCTCGGGAAACACGCTGTTGCAAAACGGGCACTTAATCATAACGAACCTCTTTTGGCAAAATCCCAAGGTCACGCGTGCCAAAGCGGATCTTCTTGCGGCCCGCGGGGGAAAGGGACCCCGTCTGCTCCAGGCGGCCGGCCTCCAGGAGCGCGGCCCGGGCGAGCTCGACCTCGCCGATGTCGAGGAGGCGAGTGGCCACGGTCCTCAGCCGGCCGACCGCCGGCTCAATGCGGCCCAGCTCAATGTCGGCCATGGCCCGGTCTTGCATCTTGAATATGGCGAGCTTGCCCATGGCCGCGGCAATGTCGGCCGAGACGGAGCTTCCGCGGCCAAATTGGGTGTCAAAGGTCACGGTCAGCGTGTATTGGCTGCGAACCGGCTGCGGATCAGCGGCCGGAATGATGCCCTCGACGTCGACCTGCGCCAGGCGATGCTCTCCCGGAGTGACGTTGTTGACGAGAAGCTCGAGGATAAACGCCTGCGGGCGTCCCTTCTCCAGCACCCCCAGCTTGGTCTCGTCGTCGACAAAGGTGAGGCGGCCGATCTGCGGCGAAACGCGGAACGCGTCCTTTAGCGTGGCGCCGTCGTGCACGTGCAGCGAGAGGCAGACGTCCTGGGCATAGATGCTGCTCAGGCTCTGGACGCGGTCGTGAAATGCCTTGACGATCTTTTCCGGGGAGTCGATGTATACTGAGCCTCCGGGCGACTCGGACAGGTCGGCCATCTGATCCAGAAGCCGGTCGTTCCAATCCGCGCCCACGCCCATGAGCGTCATGGAGATGTGCTCGCTGGCGGCCATGCGCGCCATGGCCAGGCACCCCTCCTCGTCGCCGTAGGTCTGACCGTCGGTGAGCAGGATCAGGTGGCTGAGATTGCTGTTGCTCTGCCAGCGCCGGATCTGCTCCCAGCCCAGCTTGAGGCCGTGCAAAATCTCGGTGCCGCCCCCGCTCTGGATGTGGTTGATGGCCGACCGTGCGGCGACCTGATCCAGGCCAGGCCGGCCGGGCAGCACCACCTCGGCCCGGTCGTCAAAGACCACCAACGAGAGAATGTCCTCGGGCTGGAGCTGGTCCACGATGTAGCGGGCGGCCTCTTTGACCTGCTGGAGGCGGTTGCCTTTCATGGAGGTGCTCCGGTCGAGGACCAGGCAGAGGTTGAGGGGCAGGCGGAGGCCCTTGCTCTCGTCCGAGGCGAGGATCTCGACGAGGAGATAGAGGACCTGCGGCTCGCCGATGCAGGGCAGGCACTCGTGGCTCGGCGTCACGCGCAGCACCAGGGGCGGCGTCCGGTCCAGGCCGTTCTGCCGCCGCCACTCGTCATAGGCCCGGCGCTGCGCCGGGTCCAGGAGAAACTCGTAGGCCTCCTGGATCTCGCGAAAACGGTCCAGGGGTTCGTCTTCGCGGCTGACGTCGGGGTGGTAGCGCCGGGCGAGGACGCGATAGGCGTGTTTGATGGCCCTGGTGTCGGCGGAGGCGGCTATGCCCAGGATGGCATAGTAGTCCCGATCGAAGCTCATGGCCCGCTGCTCCCCACGGTCCACTGCCCGTCTTCGGGGTCGGGGAGAGGCCACTCACGGGCAGCGAGGATGACGGTGATATTGTCCTCGCCACCCTTTTCCTTGGCGCGGCTCACCAGCTCCTGGCAGGCAGCGCCGGGCGCAAGGGCGGCATCTACAATGGCCGAGATCTCGTCATCGCCAACGTGGCTCCACAGGCCGTCACAGCAAAGCATCAAGTAGGCGCCCGGGGGCAGATCGCGATAGAGGACGTCGGGCTCCACCGACACGCCCTGCCCTACGGCTTTGTAGAGCACGTTGCGCTGGCCGGCCGCCTCTTCGCCGGTCGCCTCGCCGATCTCGACCAATCGGGCCGCCATGGAATGGTCGCGGGTGATAGGCCGCAGCCGGCCACGTAGCCCCAGGTAGGCGCGGCTGTCTCCCACGTGCGCCACGTAGACGCCGTCGCCGAGGAGCAACGCCATGGTAATAGTCGTCCCGGCCCCCGGAAATTGGTGCTGGATGGCCTCGTGGGCGATGTGAATCGCGGTTTCCAGCACATCGTTGATGGGGGCCATGCTGTACGGCTCGGCATCGAGGAGCAGGGGCAGGCAGATCTCTTGCATGACATGGCGGGCCGCCAGGCGGCAGGCCAGGGAACTTGCCTCCGCGCCGCTGACCTGGCCGCCCATGCCGTCGGCCACGAGCAAGAGACCGACGGAAAGGGGGGACTGGCCATGTTGCGCCAGGGTCAGGTGCCAGGCGAGGCCGCTGTCCTCGTTCTGGGGGCGCAGGCAGCCCGGATCCGAGGCCATGCCGATCTGCAGGTTGGCATAGACCTGGGCCTGAGGAGGCTGGATCTGTAGGTACTGGTCCTGTTCCGCGGGCTGACCGAGTGTATTCATCTCGTCCTGGACGGGACCCTACGTGGGCAGGGCGTAAACGTGGTGGTCGACGGAACCGATATAGACCAATCCCTCGCCGACCACCGGCGACGAAGGAATGGGGCCCTTGGTGCTGTAGCGCCACAAGTTGCGTGCTTTTTGAGCGTCTACGGCATGAAGCGTGCCATCGTTGGACCCGATGTACACGACGCCGTCTGACACGGCGGGGGACGAGGTGATGGGGCTGCCCGTGTCATACTTCCAGCGCTCCCGGCCCGACTCGGCATCCAGGGCGTAGAGGTGCCCATCGGCCGAGCCGATGTACACCTGACCTTCGACGACGGTGGGAGAGGAATAGACCGGCCCCCGGGTGCGATAGCGCCACACCGGCCAGCCGGAGCCGGCGTTAAAGCAGTAGAGATGCCCATCGCCCGAGCCGACGAGGACGCGGCCGTCGTCGAGGGTGGGCGAAGAAGTCACCCGGCGGTACGCGTTCTGCTTCCACTTCATCAGGCCTGTCCGCAGGTCGAGGGCATAGAGGTAGCCGTCGTCCGAGCCGGCAAAGATCAGCTCGCCGACGATGAGGGGCGTGGAGCGGATCGGACCGGCCGACTGGAACTTCCAGACCTGGCGCCCCGTCTGGGCATTGAGGGCATAGAGGTGGCCGTCGTCCGAGCCAAAGAATGCGTGGCCATACTCCACGCGTGCCGACGAGCGGATGGGGCCGCCCGTGACGCACCGCCATTCTTCTTGCCCCAGGCGCTGGGAGACGGCGTACATGTTGCCGTCCTCCGAGCCGATGAGGATGAACTCGCCGTGAATGCAGGGGGTCGAAGCGATGCCGCCCTCCGTTGGAAATTTCCAGACAAAGGTGCCGTCTCTGGCTCCCAGGCAGTACAGGTTGGTGTCATAGCTGCCAATGAACAGCGTGTCGCCCACCAGGCGCGGAGACGAGCGGACGTCGTCTTCGCAGCGAAAGGCCCAGACAGGTTGGATGTCCTGGGGCACGGCAAAGGTCGTCGTTCCCAGCCGGCTGGTGCCCCGCAGGGCCAGGGGCATGGCCGCGCTGAGGGCCGACGCCAGCTCGGTGGCCGAGGCGTACCGTTCCTCGACGTCGTAGGCCAGGCACTTGTTGATGACCGCCTCGAGCTCCGCGGAGACCCGCGGGTTAAAGAGGCGGATGGGCCGTTCGTGAAAGCTGAAGGGGGGCTCCAGGCGCGGGTCGCGGTTGGTGAGCAGGTGGTGCATCGTGGCTGCCAGGGCATAGAGATCGCCCCGCGGCTCGGCCACGCCGCGATACTGCTCCGGCGGCGAGTAGCCCTCGGTGCCGATCATGGTCCCGCGCTGCCCGTACTCGAACACCTTGGCGATGCCAAAGTCGATGACCATGAGCCGGCCATCGGTTCGGAGCATGAGGTTGCCGGGCTTGACGTCTCGAAAGATGACCGGGGGCTTGTTGTTGTGGAGGTAGGCGAGCACGTCGCAGACGTCGATGGCCCATTGGACCACTTCCTCCGGCTCGAAGGGGTGCCGCCGCTCCTCCAGCAGGTCTTCCAGGGTGTCGCCCTCGATAAATTCCTCGACGAGATAGCTCCGCAGGTCCTCGGTAAAATAGTCAAAGATCTTGGGTATGGCCGGGTGGGACAGGCTGGCCAGGATGTTGGCCTCGCGCTCAAAGCTTTGGATTCCGAGGCGCCGCAGGCGAGGGTCGGGCGCCCCGTTGTTCATCTCTTTGACGGCAATGATCTTCTGGACCGCGCTAAAGCGCAAGTCGCGGGCGCGGTAGACGGCGCCCATGCCTCCGACGCCCTGGACGGCCAGCAACTCGTAGCGCTGCTCCAGCACCGTGCCAGGGGGAAGGGTGCCCTCGGGCTGCACGGCTGCCGGAGCGTCGCCTGTTGCGATCCTGCGGGTGTCGAGATCACTCACGGTCTTGTCCTCTATCAGGATGCCCAATTATACCTGGAAACAGGGTTTCTTGCAACTCGGCCGACTTTCGTTATAATAGGTCGAGAGCGACGGCCCTGACCCGGAGGCAGGGTCCGGGGCCGCAAGGAGAGACCGAGGATGAAGACTGCCGGGCGACGATCGAACAGGCCGGAGGGGAACGGGGGCGCGGCTTGAAAAAGCTCGCGGTGCTCCTTCTGTGCCTGGTGGCCCTGGGCCTGGCCCTGTTGTTGGCGCCGCTCAGGCTGCGCGCCTGGGTGGAAGGGACGTATCGCGGCCGCGTCTACAGCCAGGCGGCGGCCGTGCCATCACAGCCGCTGGCCATCGTCTTTGGCGCCGGCTACTGGCCCAGCGGTCGCCTGAGCGACGCCCTTGCCGACCGCATGGAGGCGGCCATCGCCCTCTACGAGGCCGGGACGGTGAACAAGCTGCTCCTCACCGGCGACAACCGGTTCGCGGACTATAACGAGCCGGCGGCCATGGCTGCCTATGCCGAGGAACGGGGGGTGCCCCGCGAGGACCTGGTGCTGGACTATGCGGGGCGGCGCACGTACGATAGCTGCTACCGGGCGAGGGCCATCTTTGGCGTGGAGCGGGCCGTCCTGGTGACCCAGGACTTTCACCTGCCCCGGGCGCTCTACACGTGCGATCGCCTGGGGCTGGAGGTCGTGGGCCTGGCCGCGGACCGCCAGGCGTACGTGCGCGCCGCGTGGTACGACCTGCGCGAGGTGATGGCGCTGGCCCGCGCCTGGCTGGATTTGGAGCTCCTCACGCCGGAGCCCGTGCTGGGCGACCCTATCCCGGTGGATTGGAGCCGGCGCTCGGATCAGGTCCCGTAGCCTGCACGGTGGGGCCGGCGGCCTGTCCCATGGGGCGGCGAGGGGGGCGAACACAGACCATCCCCTCACAGCCCGGGCCTCGCCCGTTTGCCTCCCCACCCATTCGGGCGTATAATAGCCACAATCTCAATGCACAGGGGCAGGAGGAAGGACCATGGCTCAACCGCACGTCGTCACGCCTGGCGAGCCCATCCGGCTGGCCGACTATGACCCGAACGACGCCGGAGAGTACGACAAAGACTCGGCAAAAAAGGTGCTGAAGCGCAACACCAAGCGCCTCCTGGAGCTGCAGGAGGTCCTGTGGGCCGAGGGGAAACACGCGGTGCTCATTGTCCTCCAGGGCATGGACGCCTCGGGCAAGGACGGGACCATCGAGCACGTCTTTCACGGCGTGAACCCCCAGGGCTGCCACGTGACCGGTTTCAAGGTGCCCACCAAGGAGGAGCTGGAGCACGACTTCTTGTGGCGTGTCCACAGGGCCGTGCCCCGGCAGGGAATGATCGGCATCTTTAACCGGTCGCAGTACGAGGACGTCCTCGTCGTCCGCGTGGAGAACCTGGCCCCCGAAGAGGTGTGGAGCAAGCGCTACGAGCAGATCAACCACTTCGAGAAGCTGCTGGCCGACACGGGGACGGTGATCCTGAAATTCTACCTGCACATCTCCAAGGACGAGCAGAAGGAGCGTTTCGAGGCGCGCCGGCAGGACCCCAACAAGGTGTGGAAGTTCTCGGAGGAGGACGTGGCCAAGCGCCGCCTGTGGGATGACTACATGCAGGCCTACGAGGACGCCATCAACCGCTGCAGCACGCCCTGGGCGCCGTGGACCATCGTGCCGGCCAACCGCAAGTGGTACCGGAACCTCGTCGTCTCGCAGGCCCTGGTCGACGCCCTGGAAGGGCTGGGCATGCAGTATCCGCCCCCCGAGCCCGGGATCGGCGAGATCGAGATCGTGTGAGGTTGCCCGCAATTGGATAGCGTGCTATAATCAATCGGCTGTGGTGAGGTTATGCCAGGGCTGCCTTTGCCCGCGCCCTCGCCACGGCCGGCGGCCTGGCGCGGCGGCGATGGAGGCGCACGGCCACCTGACTGCAACTGTCAAGGCGATGAGACATCATCGTCAGGTATGGAACAGCCTCGTGGGTTACAATGGCCGCACTGCACGCTTACGGAGATTGTAATGCAACCTTTGGCCATAGGCACCGTATTAAAGAACCAATATCGCATCGTCCGCCTGGTGGGAGGCGGCGGCATGGCCTGGGTCTACCAGGTGGAAGAGCTGCCCCCGGGCAGCGGCAAGCTGTGGGCCTTGAAAGAGCTGCGGCCGCAGACCGAGGACCGGACCGAGCGGGCCGTGGCCCAGAGCCTGTTCCAGCAAGAGTCGCGGCTCTTGCGCGAGCTGGACCATCCCAACATACCCAAGATCGCGGACTTTTTTGAGGAGCAGGGCCGCGCCTGCCTGGTCATGGAGTTCATCTGGGGCGAGTCGCTGGAAAAGCGCCTGACGTCGACCAACGCGCCCCTCCTCGAGACCGACGTGCTCAAGTGGGCCATCCAGCTCAGCGAGGCCCTGGAGTACCTGCACAAGCTTCAACCGCCCATCATCTTTCGCGACATGAAGCCCAGCAACGTCATGGTGACCAACACCGGGCTGGTCAAGCTCATCGACTTTGGCATTGCTCGCACCTACAAGGTCGGCAAGAAGCGCGACACCGTGGCCATGGGCTCGGAAAACTATGCCGCGCCCGAGCAGTGGGGCAAGGGGCAGACCGACGCCCGCTCGGATGTCTATGCCCTGGGCGCGACGATGTACCACCTGCTGGCCAACATGGCGCCCACCCCGGCCTTCTTGCCGTCAGAGCCCCTGCCGCTGGGCAACTATAACGGGGCCATCTCGAACAAGACCATCGGCATCATCGAGAAGGCCATGGCCCGCGATCGGGCCCGCCGCTTCCAGTCGGCGCGGGAGATGCGCCAGGCCCTGCTGGACGCCCTGCCCATGCCCTACGTCCCGCCGGCCCAGCCTGTGGCGCCGCAGCCGCTACCACAGCCGGTTGCGGCCACGGACCCGGCCATGGCGCCGACGCTGCCCGCCCGGTCGGTGGCGCCCTCGGCACCACCAGCCGCGGCTGCGCCACCGGCGGTGGCCCCAGCCAGGCCCGTGCCTCAGCCGGCCCGGCCCGCGCCCGCGCCCGCGCCGGGCAAGCCCTGCCCTTCCTGTGGACGGACCAACAGGGCAAACGCCCGGTTTTGCGGCGCCTGCGGCTATTCCTTTGCCCCGCCGCGGCCGGCCATCCTGAGGGTGATCGAGCCGGTGCGCGCCGCCTGGGAGATGCCCGTAGCCCGCAGCCCCATGCTGCTGGGCCGCGCCAGCGAGGCGGAGGGCTACCGCCCCGACTTTGACATGACCTTTTACGACGACGGCGATTACGTTTCCCGCCGCCACGCCCGCATCACCAAGGGGCAGGCGGGCTATTTCATCACCGACCTTGGCAGCAGCAATGGCACAACGGTCAACGGCATTCCCCTGGTGCCCGACCGCGCCCGCCTGCTGCGGAACGGCGACCGGATCAAGGTTGGCCTGGTCGTCATCCAGTTCTGGCTGCGCTGATATGGCCGGCGGAGGCGTTCCAGCACCCGTGGCGGGGGACACGACGAGCCGCGGGCTCGCGGGAGAAGGAGATAGGAGAAGGAGTATGATCTGTCCTGCTTGTGGAGCAGAGAATCGAGAGGGGGCGCGCTTCTGCCGGCGCTGCGGCTTTGAGCTGGCGACGGCCGTCGAGACGCCTCTTCCGGCCGAGGTGAGCGAAGGGGAGCCCCTCTCGCCTGAGGAGGGCGAGGGGCCGGTGGTGGAGGAGGCCCCGCCTGCGGTTGTGGCCAGCGAGCCGCCGGCAGCGGCCCGCCCGGAAGAGACCCCGCCGGTCCCAGAGCCCGAGGCGGAAGCGCCGCCCGAGGTGCCCGAGGCCGAGTTCGAGGTGGGCGAGCCGGAGGCCGGCCCCGAGCTGGAAGAGCCCGCCGAAGAGCCCGAGGTCCAGGACGAGGAGCCCCTTGAGGAGCCCGTCGCACAGCCTGTGGCCGAGGTGGAGGCCGCCGAAGCGCCGGCCGAGCCGGGCGCCGTGGAAGAGGACGCGCAGGTGGAAGCCGCGCCGGCGGAAGATGACATGCAGCTCTTCTGGCGGGAGGAGGCCGAGCCCCTGGAGCCGGTGGAGGCGGGCACGCTGGTTGCCGGCCGCTATCGCCTGGTGGAGGCCCTGGATGTGCAGTCGCAGCAGATCCTCTACGAGGCCGAGGATATGCAGGCCTGTTGGCAGTGCGGCTTCGAGGGCAACTCGACCAAGGACGCGTTCTGCTCCCAGTGCGGCGCTGCCCTGCAAACCCGGCCCCTGGTGCGCCTGGTACAGGTGGCCGGCGAGGAAGGGCAGCCCGATCTGCCGGTGGGCGTTCAGTTGGGCGGCCTTCTGGAGCACGAGGGCAGGCTCTTTTACCTGGTGAGCGAGCCGCCGGCCCCCGAGCCGGCTCCTGCCGCGTCGTTGGGGCCGGACCTGCGCCTGGTCGTGGGGCACCGCTCGGACACGGGCAGGGTTCGCGAGCTGGACGAAGACAGCCTGCTGGCGATCGCGTTGGCGCCCAGCTACGAAGCGCGTACGGCGACCCTGGGCCTGTTTGCCGTGGCCGATGGGATGGGCGGCCACGAGGGCGGTGAAGTGGCCAGCAAGCTCGCCCTTCGCGTCCTGGCCGAGCACGTGATGAAGGGCATCGTCCTGCCCGAGATGGCGGGCGACCTGTCGCCCGACGAGGATCTGTTGCTGCGGCTGCAGTCGGGCGTGGAGGCTGCCAACGACGCCGTCTACCTGGCGCGCCAGAAGCGGGGCAACGACATGGGCACCACGCTCACTGCCCTCCTGATACGCGACGCGCGGCTCTTTGTGGCCCACGTTGGCGATTGCCGGGCCTACCGCTGGAACGCCGAGGGGCTGGAGCAGCTCACCACCGACCACTCGGTGGTGGCGAGCATGATCGCCAACGGCCAGGCAGCGCCGGAAGAGATCTACAGCCATCCTCATCGCAGCATCATCTACCGGAGCATCGGCGACAAGCCGAGCGTGGAGATAGATGCCGAGGTCCTGCCCCTGGCGGCCGGCGACCGGCTGATCGTGTGCAGCGACGGGCTGTGGGAGATGGTTCGAAACGAGGGAATCGCCGACGTGATGCTCCAGGAAGCCGATCCCCAGGCGGCCTGCGACCTATTGGTCAAGCACGCCAACCTGGCCGGCGGCGAGGACAACATCAGCATTATCGTCGTGTTGGCGGAAGCCACCTGACGGCGTTCCCGGGCGCGCCGGGGCAGCGATGGGCTGCCCGGCGACAACCCGGGGACCCGAACGGACGTATAGAGTGGGACAGAAGGAGGTAAGGTATGAACAATCACGTGACCTTGACCAGCCGGTTAAACAAGGCCAGCATGCCGGTGATGAACACGCAGCAGCTGGTGTACGTGCTTGTGGAGGCAGCGCCCAGCGCCGCGGTGCAGGCCGTGCAAATGCCACTGAATCTCGCCCTGGTACTGGACAAGAGCGGCTCCATGCAAGGCGAAAAGATCCAGAACCTGCGCTCGGCCGCCAAGCTCGTGGTCGATCGCCTCGGCCCCGATGATCTCATTTCGATTGTCGCCTTTAGCGATCGCAAGTACCTCATCGCCGAGAGCCAGCCCGTCACCGACAAGCAGGCCCTGAAGCACAAGATCGACCGCATCCGCGACGGCGGGGGCACGGCCATCTCCGGCGGGATGGGCCAGGGATTGGCAGAGCTGGAAAAGGCCCTCTCTTCCGATCGCATCAGCCGCATGCTGCTCCTCACCGACGGCCAGACCTTTGGCGACGAAAAGCAGTGCAAGAAGCTGGGCAAAGAGGCGGGCAGTAAGGGCATCGTCGTCAACGCCCTGGGCCTGGGGGACGATTGGAACGAAGACCTGCTGGACGACGTGGCGGAGGCCAGCGGTGGGGTGGCGGATTTCATCGACTCCCCGGCCAAGATCGTGGGCTTTTTCCAGAGCGCCGTGCAGACCATGCAGGACACGGTGGTGCAGAACGTGCAGTTGATCCTGCGCCTGGCCAACGGCATTACCCCGCGCCAGGTGTGGCAGGTGCTGCCCATGATCTCGAACCTTGGCTACCGGCCGCTCTCGGACCGGGACGTGCAGGTGACCCTGGGAGAGCTGGAAAAGGGCCAGCCCCGCAGCCTACTGGTAGAGCTGCTGGTGGGCGCGCGACCGGCCGGCCAGTACCGGGTAGCCCAGGCGGAGGTGAGCTACGATGTCCCGGGGTTGGGAGTCGTCGGAGCAAAGGTCAAGTCGGACATCGTGCTCGAGTTCACCGCCGACGCCACCCGCGCCAGGGAGTACGACGCGGAGGTGATGAACATCGTCGAGAAAGTGACGG
The DNA here is from genome assembly GCA_034428935.1 of Anaerolineae bacterium. GTDB lineage: Bacteria > Chloroflexota > Anaerolineae > JAAYZQ01 > JAAYZQ01 > JAAYZQ01. The sequence goes on from DAOUHB010000073.1 coordinate 17,924, forward strand.
CCTTCAAGCTTCAGACCCGTGCCCTGGAAGAGGCCAAGATCGGCAACATCGTGGGGGCCAGCGAGAAGCTGCGGGCGGCGGCCACCCGTCTCCTGGAGATGGGCGAGCAGGAGCTGGCCGAGTCGGCCCTGCAGGAGGCCGAGAACCTGGAGAAGAGCGGGCAAATGTCGTCCCATGGGACCAAGAAGCTGCGCTACGAGACGCGCAAGCTGACCCAGCGGTTGACCCCATAACGCGAGTGGAAAGGCACGGGCGAGGGCCACGGCCTGCTTGAACGTGCAAGTGAGTAAGGAGGATTAACTCATGGTAACCTGTCCAAACTGCGGAAACCAGGCTAGCGAGGGAGCCATTTTCTGCGATCAATGTGGTGCGCGCCTGCCGGTGACCGAGCCCGTACCGGGGCCCGAGTCGTCCCAGGCGCCGCAGGCGGCCCCCGCGCCGGTGGCCGAGGCCGGTTCTTCTCCCCAGGCAGCTCCCGCGCCGGGCAGCGGCAGCGTCATCTGCCCGGCTTGCGGTGCCGGCAACGTGCCCGGCGAAGCTTTCTGCGACTACTGCGGGTCGCCCCTGGACGCGCCCGTGCCCACACCGGCACCGGAGGCCGAAGCCGAACCGCCGGCGGCCGAAGCCGAACCGCCGGCCGCCGAGGGCGCACCGGCCGGGGCCGAAGCGCCCGCCGCCGAAGGCGGGCTGGCCTGTCCGGCCTGTGGCGCCCCGGTTGAGCCCGGCGAGGTCTTTTGCCAGAACTGCGGCGCTTCGCTGGCCCAGCCCCCGCTGCCGCCCGAGGCGGTGGAGGAGCCGGCAGCCGCCGAAGCGCCTGCCGCCGTCGAGGAGCCGCCCGCGCCGGCCGAAGCACCGGCGCCTCCGGCTGAAGCACCGGCCGCGGCCGTCGAGGAGCCCATCGAGCAGGCGGCGCCCGCGCCCGCAGCTCCGCCCGCCGTGCCCATGCCGGCTCCGCCCGACGCTGGCGTCGCGGCGGCTCTGAACTGCCCGGCCTGTGGCGCCGAGATCTCGCCCGAGGACACTTTCTGCAGCTCGTGCGGGTTTGCCCTGAAGGCGGCGCCCGCGCCGGCCGCGGTGACCCCGCCCTCCCTGGGCGGACCCCGGCTGGTGGTTTCGGCAACGGGCGCCGAGATCCCCCTCCCGGCCAAGTCAGAGATCATTGTCGGGCGCGAGGATCCGGTGAGCGGCATCTACCCCGACGTGGACCTCACCCCCCACGGCGGGGAGGAGGGCGGCGTGTCGCGGCGCCACGCGCGCATCGTCGTGGACGGTGGCAACTACTTTGTAGTGGACCTGGACAGCACCAACTTTACCTTTGTCAACAAGCAAAAGCTGACGCCAGGGACACAGCAGCAGGTGCAGCCCGGCGAAGAGATCCGCTTCGGGCGGGTCGCGGTCGTGTTTCAAGGCTGACGGTTTGTGAAAGTATCTTAAAGATTGGAAAATGGATGCCGGATTCCAGGCCTCGCCCGGAATCCGGCAGCCGTCGTCGATTATGCAACGTTGTTCTAATCCGGGCTGCGGGCACTTGAACCGCCCCAGCGCCCGATTCTGCGAGAAATGCGGGCAGGGACTGGGACGCGGGCGATGGTCGCCGTTGCGCCGCGGGCAAGCGCTGCGCGGCGGCATCTATCGCGTCCTGGAACCCCTGGGCCGCGGCGGCATGGGGGCCCTTTACCTGGCGGCCGACACCTGTGCCTTTGACCGGCGGTGCGTGGTCAAGGAGCTGCTGGACTACTATGACCCCACCGACGAGGAGGAAGCGCGCCAGGCCGAGGCCCGCTTCGAGACCGAAGGCCGCCTGCTGGCCGAGCTGAGCCATCCGGGCATCCCGCGCATCTACAGCTACTTTTCCGAGGCCGGGCGCCACTATATCGTCATGGAGTACATCGAGGGCGATACGCTGGAGCGGGCTGTGACCCACCTGGACCCGCTGCGGCGCCTCACGCCCGCCCGCCCCCTGGCGACCGAAGAAGTGGTGCGTCACGCCATCCGGGTGTGCCGCGTGCTGGAATACCTGGCCAGCCGGCCGACGCCCGTTGTACACCACGACGTCAAGCCGGCCAACCTCATCGTGGACGGCACGAGCGGCGAGGTGCGGCTGGTGGATTTCGGGACGGCGCGGACCAGGACGCGCTGGGCGACCCAGGCCCGCCTGGAGCAGGGCATGGTCGCCTTTGGCACCGAGGGCTATGCCGCGCCGGAGCAGTACCAGGGCGAGTCGGAGCCCCGCTCCGACGTCTATGGGCTGGCGGCGACGGTCTATCACCTGTTGACGGACGACGACCCGGGCGAGCATCCCTTCCGTTTTCCGCAGCTCGAGCGGCTGCCCGATCCCCTGGCGCGCGCCCTCTCCCGGGCCCTGCACCTGGAGGTGAGGCGGCGCAGCTCGGCCGCCGAGCTGCGGCAAGCACTGGAGGCGTGGCTCATCCCCGAGGACGGCGCCCACCCCTTTGTCTTTCGCAACGGGAGCGCGGCACAGACGACGGGCGACCTGGTGGTGCTGTGCGACCTCTATTGGGACGAGGCGCGGCAGCACCTGGTCAGCGGCGACTTTGAGCGCTGGTTCCGGGCGCGCAATCGCCACGATCTGGTGGCCAAGGCCGATTCCGCCCGGCTGGAAGCCGACCCCGACGCCGCCCTGGAGGCCTTCTTGCACCGCCTCGATCCCCGGCTGCCGCCACCCCGCCTGAACGTGGATCCCGCCGGCGTCGAGCTGCGCCAGGTGGCGGGCGGCGGGGCGGCACGCCAGATCGTGGTGCGCAACCAGGGCCGGGGCTATGCCCGGGCGACCTTTCAGCCCTCGGCGCCCTGGCTCCGGGTCGAGCCGTCGACGGTGGGCTGCCTGGCCGGCAGCGAGGTGCCCGTGACGGTGTGCGTGGACACCTCGGCGCTGCGCTTGCGGCGAGAGCACCACGCCGTGATCACCTGCGCCCCGGGGAGAGGGGCGCACCTGTCCGTGCCCGTCGCCGTGGAGATGAACCTGTGGCGCGAGCTGCCGCGGCGTTGGTCGAACCGCCTGCGGACCGCGACCGGGTCGCTGGTCCCGGTCCTGTCGGTGGGGGGCGCCGGCGCGCGGCGGGGGCTGGCCCTCTGGCGGCAGAGTTTTGCCAGCCTGCTGCGCTCGCGGCTGGCGGGTGTCATCGTGGGCGTCGAGATCCTGGCGCTGGCCGTTGCCATGGTGGCCCTCTGGTCGGCCTGGAGCGGGGGATCCCCCGGCCTGGAGGTCCTGGCGGCGCGCTTCTTGAAGCTCTTGCCCGTGGCCCTGCTTGCGGCCGCGTTGCTGCCAGGCCTGGCCCTCGTCGCCGCCTGCGCTGCCGGGGAGATGGCCAGGCGGCCGCGAAAGAGGGTGGGGCGTTGAGCGACGTTTGCCCCAACTGCGGCCGGCTCAACCGGCCGGGCGCCCGTTACTGCGCCACGTGCCAGGCACCGCTATCCGCGACTGCCGCCCGGTTGCAGCCGGGCCAGATGCTCGGCGCGGGCTCGTACCGCGTCGTGCGACCCCTAGGGAAGGGCGGCATGGGCGCCGTCTGGCTGGTGGCCCAGACCCGCGCCTTTGACCGCCTGGCGGTGTTGAAAGAGGTCGTCGAGTACTACGATCCCGCCGACCCGGCGGAACGGCAAAAGGCGCTTCTCCGCTTCGAGGCCGAGGCGCGGACCCTGGGCGATCTCAAGCATCCCGGCATCCCGGACCTGTACGCCTTCTTTTCCGAGGGCAGACACAACTACCTGGTGATGGAGTACATCGAAGGGCCCGACCTGCGCCGCTGGCTGACGGGCGAGGGCGGCCAGGCGGGCAGCGACCTGCTTCCCGAGGAGCACGTGCTGCGCTACACCAACCAGGTGTGCGAGGTCCTGGAATACCTGGCCAACCGCCAGCCGCCGGTGATCCACAACGACATCAAGCCGGGCAACATCATCGTCGACGGCAACAGCGGCCGGGCGGTGCTCGTCGATTTTGGCACGGCCCAGACGCGCTTCCTACACGTTGCCGGCCGGCCCGACGGGAGCCGGGCGAGCCTCTATGGCACGGTGGGCTATGCCGCGCCCGAGCTGTTCCACGGCCGCTCCGAGCCCCGCTCTGACATCTACTCCCTGGGGGCCACGGTCTATCACCTTCTCACCGACGACGACCCCCGCGACCATCCGATGCAGTACCCGCAACTGGATCGCCTCCCGCCGGCCCTGGCGGACATCCTGCGGGGCGCCCTGGCCCACGACCCCGAGCAGCGACCAACAGCCGTCGAGCTGCGCCAGCAACTGGAGCGCTACCTGGCCGGGCAGAGCGGGCAATTGCGGGCCCTGGTCTTTCCCGACGGCGACGTGGCCGACGAGCGGGACGAGGTGCTGGCCCTTGCCCTGAAGCACTGGAGCTATGCGGCCGGCATCCTCCACGACGGCACCCTGGCCAACTGGTTGCGGGGAACGCTCCACGACCCCGTCGCCGCCCAGGCCGCCGAGGCGGCGGCCCGGCGCTGGTCCAACAACCCCGACGCCGCCCTGGACGATTTCATCCGGCAACTGAGCCCGGCGGCCCTGCTCCCGGGCAAGTTGGAGCTGCGGACCGGCATTCTGCGCCTGCCCGAGGCGGCGCGCAACCAGCGCATCCCGCAGACCATCGAGATCGCCAACCGGGGCCAGGGGCCGGTGCGCGGCGAGATCTTTGCCACTGCTCCCTGGGTCAGGGTCGGGGACGGATCCTTTGCCTGCCCGCCGGGGCGCACCTGCCGGCTGGACATCGAGATCGACACCTCGGGGCTGGAGCCGGGCCGCCCTCACCAGGCCGGGGTGACGCTCATGCCCGCGGGCGGGATGCCGGAGGTGGTAGCCGTGGAGGTCCGCGTCGCCGGCGGCGGAACGGCGCCCCTTTACACCGGCAGGGCAGTGGCCGCCATTGAGGTGAGCCCCGACAGGATCGACCTGGGCCGTGAGAACACCGGCAGCCTGACCACGCGGGAGGTCAGCGTGACGGTCAGGAACAGGGGCGGGGCTCCGGCCCAGGTGCGGGTACGGGGCGCGCCTCGCTGGCTGTTGATCAAACCCCACGTCTTTCGCCTGGCGGCCGGCGCCGAACAGGTCGTCAAGGTGCGGGCGCGGGTGGACAAGGCCCGCTCGGGCAAACACGGCGTCCGCCTTACCTTTGCCGTGGACGATGGGCACGACGTCGAGGTCGACGTCGCGTTGGAAGTGAGGCGGCGAGGGCTCTTCTGATGAGGGGCAGGCAACGATGAGCTATTGGCTTTCGGTTGCCGGGCTCACGGACGTGGGCCGGCAGCGAGATCTGAACGAGGACAGGTTTTACTTCAAGGTGGTGCAGGCCTCCGACGAGGGCCCCCTGGGGCTGTTTGTCGTGGCCGACGGCATGGGCGGGCACCTGGCGGGCGAGGTGGCGAGCCACTGGGCCGTGGGCACGCTCCGGCGAGAGCTGGCCCCCCTGTTCCGGCCCCAGGATGCGGCGGCCACGCGGCGCCTGGACGCGGAGGCGCTGGCAGCGGTGGGCAGCGGTTATACCGTGCGCCTGGAAGAGACCGACCTGGCGCGCCTGTTGCAGCACGCCCTGGAGCGCGCCAACCAGGTGCTCCTGGGCTATGCTCGCACCCACAGCGAAGAGGCGGGCGACATGGGATCGACCCTCACCCTGGCCGTCGTCGAGGGCGGGCGGACGACCGTGGCCCACGTGGGCGACAGCCGGGCTTATCTCTATCGCAAGGGGAACATGCGGTTGCTGACCGAGGACCATTCGGTGCCCGGCGCCCTGCTGAAACAGGGCCGCATCGAGCCCGACGAGCTCCACGATCATCCCCACCGCCACATCCTGTACCGCTGCCTGGGCCTCAAGCCCCAGGTGGAGGTTGACATCTACTCGTCCTTTGTCCTGGAGGAGGGCGACACGCTGCTCCTCTGTTCCGACGGACTGTGGGACATGATATATCCTGACGAACGGCTGGCCGGCTACCTTGCCTCTGAAGCGGGACTGGCGACCATCTGCCGTCGCCTGGTGAACGCGGCCAACGAGGCGGGCGGTGAGGACAATATCACCGTCCTGTTGGTCCGCCTGGAGTCGCGAGATGGCTAACTGTCCCCAGTGTGGGGCACCGGTCAAACCGGGGGCCCGCTTCTGCACCCGCTGCGGCGTGCGGCTGGCGGCCGCCGGGCTGGCCGATGCCGCCCTGACCAAGACGCTGGACGTGGGTACGCCGCTGCAAGGCGGCCGCTACCAGATCATCGGCCAACTGGGCCACGGCGGCATGGGTGCCGTCTACCTGGCGCGCGACATGGAGTTGTTCGGCCGCTTGTGCGTCGTCAAGCAGATGCGACCCTTCTTTGCCAGCCAGACCGAGCGGCGGCGAGCCGAGGAGGATTTCAAGCGCGAGGCCGAGGTCCTCGCGCGCCTCAACCAGCCGGGGCACCCCCGCATCCCCGAGGTGTATGGCTACTTTGTGGAGGGGCTGGACCAGTTCCTGGTCATGAAGTACATCGAAGGCGAGAGCCTGGAGCGCCGCCTGGAACGACTCAACGACCCCCTGTCAGAGACGGAGGTGGTGCGCTGCGGGCAGGAGGTGGCCAACGCGCTGGTCTACCTCCACAGCCGCAAGCCACGGCCTGTGATCCACCGCGACATCAAGCCGGCGAACATCATCGTGGACCCTGAGGACCGGGTGTGGCTGGTGGACTTTGGCCTGGCCCGGGCGGCCGTCAGCAGCGGGGCGCGGGTGATGGTCGCCGGGGGCAAGACGGTGGCGGCCGGCACGCCCGGCTACACCCCCCTGGAGCAGTGGCAGATGCAGCCGACGGTCAAGTCGGACGTCTATGCCCTGGGGGCGACGATGCACCATCTCCTCACGGCCAGCGATCCCCGGGATCGGTTCACCTCCTTCCCGGAGCTGGACTATGAGATCTTGCGCTCCTTTTCCACCTTTGCGCCGCTGTCGGAGGTGCGGCCCGACGTCAGCCCCGCGCTGGCCGCGCTGGTGGCGCGCTGCCTGGACCCCGACCCCAAGTTCCGGCCCACCGCCGATCAATTGGAGATCGAGTTGGGGGCCCTGGCCCCCACCGGCAGCCGTTTTTTCGACACGGTCAAGCGGTGGAGCCCCACGCTGGGCGAGATGCTGGGCAGTGCCCTGGCCAGTTTCGTGCGCGTCCTGTTTGGGCGGCCTGCGCCCCGGAGCCGCTCGGGCCAGCGGACCCCGACGCCAACGGTCGAGCAAGAGCGCCCGGCGATCCCCTGCCTTTACTGCCGGGGCCAGGGAACCACCCGGGGAGGGCGCACCTGCCCGATCTGCCGGGGGACGGGCTATTGGTAGGCGGTGGTAGATAGCGGGCGCTCAATTGCCTCCGCCCAAATCCTGTAGTATAATGCAATAGCGAACGCCGAGATCCGCAAAGGAGGGGGGAATGGAACTCAAACTGTCGGAAGAGCATCGCATGATCCAGGACATGGCACGCGACTTTGCTCAAAAAGAGATTGCGCCCATTGCCGCCGAGCTGGACGTCGAAGCTTGCTTTCCTACTGAAACGGTCAAGAAGATGGGCGAACTGGGTTTCATGGGTATCGAGATCCCCGAGGAGTATGGTGGGACGGGCCTGGACACGTTGAGTTACGTGCTGGCCATGATCGAGATCTCGAAGGCATGCGCTTCCCACGGCGTCATCATGTCGGTCAACAACTCCCTGGTGTGTCACGGCATCTACCATTTCGGCACCGAGGAGCAGAAGCAAGAGTTCCTGGTGCCGCTGGCCAGCGGCGAGAAGCTGGGAGCCTATTCTCTGACCGAGCCCCAGGCCGGCTCGGACCCGGCCAACATGCGAACCACGGCCGTGTACGACGCGGGGGCCGACGAGTACGTCATCAATGGCCTCAAGGCGTGGGTGACCAGCGGCCCGAACGCCGACCTGATAGTCCTCTTTGCCATGACCGACCGGTCCAAGGGGCATCGTGGCATCTCGGCATTTGTCGCCGACACCACGCTGCCGGGCTTTTCTCCCGGAAAAGTGGAACCCAAACTGGGTATACGAGCGTCTCATACTTCAGAACTGGTCTTTGAGGACTATCGCCTGCCCGCCCGGCACAGGCTGGGCGAGGAGGGCGCCGGCTTCAAGGTGGCCCTGGCCATCCTGGACGCCGGCCGGATCGGCATTGCCGCCCAGGCGGTGGGCATTGCCGAAGCCGCCTTCGAGGCGGCGCGCGATTACGCCAAGGAGAGGGTGCAGTTCGGGCAGCCCATTTCCGAGTTCCAGGCGATCCAGTGGATGCTGGCCGACATGAAGACCCGCCTGGAAGCGGCCCGGCTGCTGACCTACCAGGCCGCCCTCGCGAAGGACGAGGCGGCCAGGAAGGGCGGCCGCTACTCCCTGGAGGCGTCGATGGCCAAGCTGTACGCCTCCGAAATGGCCATGTGGGTGACGACCACGGCCGTGCAGATCTTTGGCGGCAACGGCTACAGCAAAGAGTATCCGGTGGAACGCTACTTTCGCGACGCCAAGATCACCGAGATCTATGAGGGCACCAGCGAGATCCAGAGGATGGTCATCGCCCGGAGTGTCTTGAGCTGATGGACTGCCTGGCCCCGCGGAGCGCTGTCGCTCTGCGGGGCGGGAAACGCGATATGGTCGATCTGGGAATTGTGATCGTTAACTATAACGTGTGCGATCTGTTGCGCGACTGCCTGAAGTCGGTGTTCGCCAGCAAGGGAGATTTCACGTTTGAGGTGTGCGTCGTCGACAACGACTCGGCGGACGGCAGCGCCGACATGGTGGCCGCCGAGTTTCCCCAGGTGCGCCTGTTGCGCACCGAAAATCGGGGCTACGCGGCCGGCAACAACCTGGGGCTGCGGGCCCTTGGGTTCGGCGAGGGTAACACGCACCCCCAGCACGCCCTCCTTCTCAATCCCGATACCCTCCTGCCGCCCCTGGCCCTGGCGCAGATGCTGGCCTTTGTGGCCGACCGTCCCCAGGCGGGTGTGGCAGGCCCGCGCCTGGTGCGGAGCGACGGCAGCCTGGACTGGGCTTGCCGGCGCAGCTTTCCCACGCCCGAGGTTGCCTTCTACCGGTTTTCCGGCCTCAGCCGCCTCTTTCCAAAGAGCGCGCGCTTTGGCCGCTACAACATGACCTACCTCTCGCCGGACATGACGACAGAGGTGGATTCCGTGGTGGGCGCCTTTATGCTCATCCGCGGCGAGGTCATCGACCAGGTGGGGCTGCTGGACGAGCGCTATTTCATGTATGCCGAGGACCTGGACTTTTGCTTCCGCGCCAAGGAGCAGGGCTGGCAGGTGTGGTACAATGCCGACGTCACGGTCTTGCACTACAAGGGCCAGTCCAGCCGCCAGAGGAGCGCCCTGGCCAACGTTCACTTTTACAGGACCATGCGCCTGTTTCACGACAAGCACTTTCGCGACGAGAGCCCGTTCCTGGTGAACTGGCTGATACACACCGCGGTGCTGCTGCTGGGGGGCTGGGCCGTCCTTCGCGACCGCCTGCGGCCGGCCGAGCAGCGGGGAGTGGCGTCGGCGGTCCCCATCGGCCGCGAGGGGGGGCCATGAGACGCAGAGCGAACCTGCTCTTTGTCTCGCTGCTGATCGTCACCGACCTGTTGATGGTCAGCCTGGCCTTTTACGCCGCCTATTGGCTGCGGCAGATGATCGCCGTGCCGCCGCCGGTCAACATCGGGCCTTTTTCCGATTACGCGGGGATGATGCTCATCCACGTCGTCACCATCCCCACCCTCTATTTCTTCTCTCGGCTGTACGACGTCAAGCGCTCCATGCCCCGCCTGGACGAGATCTATCGCATCTTTGCGGCGACGTCCATCGGCACCATCGTGACCATTGCCCTGACGACGTTCCTGTTCAAGAACAGCGCCCTGGAGATGGACTTTCCGCGGGCCATGGTCCTTTATAGCTGGTTCATCACCGTCGTCCTGGTCTCCTTCAGCCGCTCGGCGCTGGTGCTGCTGCGCAACTGGCTGCGCAGGCGCGGGATGTGGACCGACCGGCTGCTCATCGTCGGCACGGGCGACGTGGGGCGCATGATCCTGCAAAAGGTCCGGCAGATGCCCCGCCTGGGCTATCGCGTCGTGGGCTTTATCGACGGCAACTGCCCGGCGGGGCAAGACATCATGGGCGTGCCGGTGTTGGGCGGCATCGACGACCTGCCCGACGTGATCCGCGAGCACGAGATCCAGGAAGTCATCATCGGCCGGCCGGAGCTGCCCAACCAGGAGCTGCTGGCCATCGTCGCCCGCTGTGAGCGCGGCCAGGTGGGCATCAAGATCTTTCCCGACCTGTTCCAGATCATTGCCACCGAGATGAGCATCGGCGACCTGGGTGGGCTGCCCCTGCTCAACGTGCGCGACGTGGCGTTGCGCGGGTGGAAGCTGACGCTCAAGCGCGCCGTGGACCTGGTGGGTAGCGCGGTGGGCCTGGTATTCCTGTCGCCGCTGCTGATGCTCGTGGCAGTGGCCATCAAGCTCGACTCGCCGGGGCCGGTCTTTTACGCCCAGGAGCGGATGGGGCTCGACGCCAGGTCCTTCTGGTGCATCAAGTTCCGCTCCATGCGCACCGACGCCGAACGGAGCGGCCCGGGCTGGACGACCGAGGGCGATCCCCGGGTCACGCGCCTGGGCAGGTTGCTGCGGCGCCTGTCCATCGACGAGCTGCCACAGCTCGTCAACGTCCTGGTGGGCGACATGAGCCTGGTGGGCCCGCGGCCGGAGCGGCCGGTGTACGTCGAGCAGTTCCGGCGCAGCATTCCGCGCTACATGGACCGCCACCGGGAAAAGGCCGGCCTGACCGGCTGGGCCCAGGTCAACGGCCTGCGCGGCGACACGTCCATCGCCGAACGAACCAAGTACGACGTCTGGTACATCGAGAACTGGTCTCTCTGGCTTGACTTCAAGATTATCCTCCGCACCCTGACCAATTTCCTCGGCGATCGCCATGCCTATTGACCCCTCAGGGGCGCTCCCTGCCCTGACGCAGCGCGTCCTCTACCTTGACAGCGTTGAGGGTTCGTGGTATCATCGATGAGGTGTAATTAGCACTCCTATGCTTGGAGTGCTAATTACATGATGGGGGGTGGCCGAATCGACCACCCCGCTGGTGCATGCTGAGGAAATGATGGATGAATTGACGCCACGCCAACAATTGATCCTGGGCCTCGTGGTTCGCGACTATGTGGCCGCGGCGCAGCCGGTTGGCTCCAGGACCGTGGAAGCCTACGGCCTGGGGGTCAGCTCGGCCACGATTCGCAACGAGATGGCCCACCTGGAGGAACTGGGCTACCTGGCACAGCCCCATACCTCCGCGGGTCGGGTGCCCACGGACAAGGGGTACCGCTACTTTGTCGAGCGCCTGATGCGCGAGTCGCACCTGGGGGCCGAGGAGCAGCGGACCATCCGCCACCAGTTTCACCAGGTCGGGGTAGACCTGGAGCAATGGATGCGCCTGGCAGCCTCGGTCCTGGCGCGCACCGCCCAATCGGCCGCCGTGGTCACCAGCCTGCGCATGGAGCAGTCGCGGCTGAGGCACCTGGAGCTGATCTCGATCCAGGAGACCATGACCCTGCTCATCGTGGTCCTGGAGGGTGGCATCGTGCGCCAGCAGATGCTGGCCCTGGAAGAGCCCCTGGACCAGGACACCCTTACGCAGACGGCCAACCGGCTCAACGACCTGTGCGCCGGGGCGTCGGCCAACAGGATTGCCCTGAGCCGCCCAAAGCTCGGCGCGGTCGAGCAGCAGGTGCTGGACGTGGTAGTGCTCATCATGAAGCGCGTCGACGACCAGACCGACCTGCACCTGTACCGCGATGGGCTGATCCACATTTTGCACCAGCCCGAGTTCTCCCTGCCCGAGAGCGCCAGGAACGTGGTGCACCTCCTGGAAGACCGGACGCTGCTGGAGGACCTGCTGACCGAGATGCTTGAAGTGGGCGGTGTCCAGGTGGTCATCGGCGGCGAGGGGCGCTGGAACGAGCTGAAGGAGTGCAGCCTGGTGGTGTCGCCCTACGGTGTCAGCGGCGAGGCCCGGGGCGCCCTGGGCGTCATGGGCCCCATGCGCATGCCTTACAGCCGGGCCATCTCCACGGTGCGCTACGTGGCGGGGCTGTTGAGCGACCTTTTCCGCGAGGTCTATGGCGGCGAAGAGTTTTCAACCTGAGGAGTAGAACAGAGTCATGACAGACCAGGAACCGGACATCACAGAGAAGGTTGAACAGGAGAGCCAGGAGGCGGGGGAGGAACAGGTCATCGCCGGCGAGGTGCTGCCGGCCGAGGCCGAAGAGGCCGCGCCCGAGGAGGCGCTGGCGAGCCTGCGCCAGGAGCTGGAGGACGCCCAGGCCCGCCAGGCCGAATACCTTGACGGCTGGCAGCGGGCCCGGGCCGAGCTGGCCAACGCTCGCAAGCGTTTCCAGCGAGAGCAAGGGCAGGCGTACGACAGCGCCAGGGCCGACATCCTGGTGCGGCTCTTGCCCATCGTCGACGACTTTCAGCGGGCGCTGGAGAACGTGCCCGAGGAGGCCTCGAACGATCCGTGGCTGGAGGGCATTCGCCTCATCGAGCGCAACTTCCAGCACGTCCTGGAGCAAGAGGGCGTGAGCGCCATAGCAGACGCGGGGCAAGAGTTCGACCCATTCTTGCACCAGGCCGTCACCCACGAGCCTTCCGACAGCGTGCCGGCAGGCCATATCATCTCGGCCTTGCGCACGGGCTATCGCATGGGCGAACAGGTGCTGCGCCCCAGCATGGTCCGGGTCTCATCGGGGCCGGAGGCCGAGGCGACGCCCGGCGACGACACGAACGACGACTAGGCCTGCCGCTCGTCAAGAGCCACGTGCAGGGCCAGATTACATTGATCTAGCAACAAGAAGGAGAGAAATCATGGCCAGGGTTATTGGCATCGATCTGGGAACGACCAACTCGGTATGCGCTGTCATGGAAGGGGGCGAGCCGACCATCATCTCCAGCTCTGAGGGAGGGCGACTCTTTCCCTCGGTGGTGGCCGTAAATCCAAAGACGGGCGAGCGCATGGTAGGCCAGGTGGCTCGCCGCCAGGCCATAACCAACTCGGACAACACCATTTTTTCCATCAAGCGGCTGATGGGCCGCAAGTACACCGACCCGGAGGTCGGCAAGGCGCGCAAGATCCTGCCCTATCGCATCGAGGCCCAGCCCAACGGCGATGCCTGGGTGGTGATGGGCGACAAGAGCTATTCCCCTCCCGAGATCTCGGCCATGATCCTGCAAAAGATCAAGCAGGACGCCGAAGCGTACCTCGGCGAGCAGGTGACGGACGCCGTCATCACCGTGCCGGCCTACTTTAACGACAGCCAGCGGCAGGCCACCAAGGATGCGGGCAAGATTGCCGGCCTGAACGTTCTGCGGATCATCAACGAGCCCACGGCGTCGTCCCTGGCCTACGGCCTGGGCAAGGGCGTGGAACAAAAGATCGCCGTCTATGACCTGGGCGGCGGCACCTTTGACATCAGCATCCTCGACGTGGGCGACGACGTCTTTGAGGTCCTGTCGACCAACGGCGACACCTTCCTGGGTGGCGACGATTTCGACCAGCGGATCATGAACTGGGTCGCGGACGAGTTTCGCAAGGAGCAGGGCATCGACCTGCGCCAGGACCGCATGGCCCTGCAGCGCCTGACCGAGGCCGCCGAAAAGGCCAAGGTCGAGCTGTCGACGACGAAACAGACCGAGATCAACCTGCCCTTTGTCACCGCCGACGCCAGCGGCCCCAAGCATCTGCAGATGGTCCTGACGCGCGCCAAGCTGGAGCAGTTGGTGGAGGACCTCATCCAGAAGTCGTTGGGCCCGTGCGAGCAGGCCATGCAAGACGCCAGGGTGAGCAAAGAGGACATCGGCGAGATCATCCTGGTGGGCGGCATGACCCGCATGCCCGCCATCCAGGAGGCCGTGCGCCAGTTCTTTGGCCGCGAGCCCCACAAGGGCGTGAACCCCGACGAGGTGGTGGCGCTGGGCGCTGCCATCCAGGCGGGCGTGCTGGCGGGCGAGGTCAAGGACGTGCTGCTCCTGGACGTCACGCCGCTGACCCTCAGCATCGAGACCCTGGGCGGGGTGGCGACGGCGCTCATCGAGCGCAACACGACCATTCCCACCAAGAAGAGCCAGATCTTTTCCACGGCGTCCGACGGGCAGACCAGCGTCGAGATCCACGTCCTCCAGGGCGAGCGCCCCATGGCCGCCGACAACAAGACACTGGGAAAGTTTATCCTGGACGGCATCCCGCCGGCCCCGCGGGGCATCCCCCAGATCGAGGTGACCTTTGACATCGACGCCGACGGCATTCTGCACGTGTCGGCGCGCGACAAGGCCACCGGCCGGGAGCAGTCCATCACCATCACCGCGTCCAGCGGGCTGAGCAAGGACGAGGTGAACCGCATGGTCCAGGAGGCCGAGCGCTTCCGCCAGGAGGACGCCCGGCGCCACGAGGACGTGGAGCTGCGCAACAACGCAGACACGCTCATCTACCAGGCGGAGAAACTGATCCGCGAACAGGAAAACAAGATCCCGCAGGAGGTCAAGGACGACGTCCAGGAAAAGGTCGCGGCTGCTCGCTCGGCCCTGGAGGGCCAGGATCTGGACCGCATCCGCACCGCCGTGCAGGCCCTGGGCGAGTCGGTGCAAAAGATCGGCGCTTCGATGTACGAGGAGCCCGGCTCACCGCCACCGCCCGGCGGCGAATCCGGCCCCGGCCCCGAGGGCGACGAGGACGTGGTGGACGGAGAGTATACCGAGGCATAGGAATCGGTCCCAAGATAGGCAGGGAACGGACGAGGCATGAGTGCCAAAAGAGACTATTACGAAGTACTGGGGGTAAACCGGGGGGCCACGCCGGAAGAGATCAAGAGGGCATTTCGACGGCTGGCCCGCCAGTATCACCCCGACGTGAACAAACAAGCGGACGCCGAAACCCGCTTCAAGGAGATCAACGAGGCGTACGAAATCCTATCGGACCAGGACAAGCGCGCCGCCTACGATCGTTTCGGCCACGCTGCGTCGCAGGCCGGATTCGGGGGCGGCTACAGCGGGGGTTTTGGCGACTTTGGCTTTGGGGGCTTTGAGGACATCTTTGAGACCTTTTTCGGCGGTGCCCGAGCCGGCCCGGCGCGCCGTGGACCGGCCCGGGGCGCCGACCTGCGCCACGACCTGACCATCGAGTTTGAAGAGGCGGTCTTTGGCTGCGAAAAAGAGATCATCGTGCCACGCAACGAGACGTGCCCCCAGTGCCAGGGCAGCGGCGCCGAGCCGGGAACGCAGCCCATCCGCTGCCCCCAGTGCAACGGCACCGGCGAGGTCCGCCGCCAGCAGCAGACGATGCTGGGCTCCTTTGTCCAGGTGACCACCTGCCCGCGCTGCCAGGGCGAGCGAGAGATCGTGACGACGCCCTGCACCCGCTGTCGCGGCCGCAAGGTCATCCAGGTGGAGCGGCCCATCGTGGTCAAGATCCCGGCGGGCGTGGACGACGGGACGCGGATCCGGCTGGCCAACGAGGGCGAGCCCGGCGTGCGAGGCGGTCCCGCGGGCAACCTGTACGTCGTGCTCCACGTCCAGCCCCATCCGTTCTTCCACCGTGAGGACACGAACATCCTCCTACAACTGGACATAAACGTAGCGCAGGCGGCCCTGGGCGACAAGCTCGTGGTGCCTACCCTTGACGGCGAGGAGGAGATGGCCATCCCGGCCGGCACGCAGACGGGTGATACCTTCCGGCTGCGCGGCAAGGGAGTGCCCTACCTGCAGCGCAACGGGCGGGGCGACCAGTTGGTCCTGGTTCACGTCCTGACGCCGACCAAGCTAAACAAGCGGCAAAAGGACCTGCTCCAGGAGCTGAGCAAGACCCTGGGCAAGGAGGTCATCCACCAGCCGGAAAAGGGATTGCTGGACAAGCTGAAAGAGGCCCTGGGGGTTTAGGTAGCTGGGGGTTTAGGTAGATTGGGACGAGGCCAAGGTGCGCTGGCTTGAGATCAGCGTCACCACCGACGGCGAGGCCGCCGAGGCGGTGGTTGAGCTATTTAACCGCTACGGCCACGGCCAGGCGGTGATCGAGACGCCGCTGGACTGCTTCGAGCACCAGCTCGAAGGCGAGGTGCAGGCCGCGACGGTCATCGTCAAGACCTACCTGCCCCTGGACGTGGACGGCCAGGAGGTGCGCCAGCGCCTCGAAGAAGGGCTGTGGCACCTGTCCCGGCTGTACCCCATCCCCGAGCCGGCCATGCGCGAGCTGGACGAGGAGAGCTGGGCCGAGTCGTGGAAGAAGCAGTACCACCGGCTGCGCATCGGCCGGCGCACGGTCATCGTGCCGGCATGGGAGAGCTACGAGCCCGGCGAGGGCGAGGTGGTGATCCGCCTGGAGCCTGGCATGGCCTTTGGCACCGGCCTGCACCCCACCACCCGCCTCTGCCTGGAGGCCATGGAGACGGCCGTGCCGCCGGGCGGCCG
Organism: Anaerolineae bacterium; assembly: GCA_034428935.1. GTDB lineage: Bacteria > Chloroflexota > Anaerolineae > JAAYZQ01 > JAAYZQ01 > JAAYZQ01. The sequence goes on from DAOUHB010000073.1 coordinate 34,389, forward strand.
CGTCCTGGACGTGGGCTCCGGCTCGGGCGTGCTGGCCATCGCCGCCGCGCTCCTGGGGGCGGGGGCCGTCGTGGCCCTGGACGCAGACCCGGTGGCCGTGCGCGTGGCGGGGGAAAACGTGGCCGCCAACGGCGTGGCGGGACGGGTGGAGGTGCGCCACGGCTCGCTGCCTGGCGGCGAGGCGGTGCCCCTGAGCTTTGCCCTGGAGGGCCCGCTGCCCCTCCTCGAAGACGGCCAGTATGATCTCGTCGTCGTCAACATCCTGGCGCCGGTCATTGCCGGTATGGCGCCTTCACTGGCCGCCCGGACGCGGCCCGGCGGCACCGTCATTGCTTCCGGGCTCATCCTCGACCAGGAGGCCGTCGTGGTGGATGCCCTGCAGCGTCAGGGCTTCGAGATTGCCGGGCGCAGCCAGGAGGAGGACTGGGTCTGCCTCCTGGCCGGGCGTCCCTGAGGAGGCGATATGCACCGCTTTTTCGTGCCGCCGTCCGGGATCCAGGGTGACCAGGTGTCCATTGTCGGGCCCCAGGCGCATCAGATCCGCCACGTCCTTCGCATGCGCCCGGGCGACAAGGTCGTCGTTCTGGACAATTCCGGTTGGGAGATCGAGACCGAGCTCCAGTCGCTCGATGGGCAGGAGGTGAGGGGCACCGTGGTCTGCCGGCGGCTATCGACGGGCGAGCCGCGGACCAAGATCAGCCTCTACCAGGCGGTGCTCAAGAGCAAGGGCTTTGAGGTGGTGCTGCAAAAGGGCACCGAGCTTGGCATCGTCGAGTTCGTGCCCCTCATCTCCGAGCGCTGCATCGTCTCTGACCTGGACTCGCTGGAGAAAAAGCGCCCGCGCTGGGAAACCATCATCCAGGAGGCGGCGGAGCAAAGCCGGCGCGGACGAAAGCCCTCGCTGCGCAACTCGGCGCTTTTGCCCCAGGCGTGCGATCACGCCCGCCAGACCGGGGGACTGTCGCTTATCCTGTGGGAAGAACATGGGCCGGCGTCGCTGCGTACCCTGCTTCGCACGGCGCCCCCCGGCCGCGAGAAGCATTGGCCCCCGTTCAGTATCAACCTCTTTATCGGCCCCGAGGGAGGCTTTGAACCCGGCGAGGTGGCCCTGGCCCGGCGCTATGGCGTGGTGCCGGCCACCATGGGACCGCGCATCCTGCGGGCCGAAACAGCCGGGCTCGTGGCAGCCGCCGCAGTCCTGTACGAGCTGGGCGACCTGGGCTGAACCGCCGTCAAGGTTGACAGGGCGGGGCAGGCGGGGTATAATCCTTACCCAGCACCGGAGACGGCGATCCGGTAATCATCAGCAAAGGACTGTCTACTGTTAAAAATCAGCTACATTGGGCACGCGACCATCATTGTCGACATTGGACAGATACGCGTGCTGACCGATCCCCTGTTGCGGGATCGGGTCACCTTTTTGCAGCGGCACGGCGACAATCCCGCCCCCCACATGCTCGCCGAGCGGTCCCCAGAAGTGGTGTTGATCTCGCACCTGCACTACGATCACGCCGACCTGACGTCTCTGCGCATGCTTCCCGGGCGAACCCTGGTGGTGGCTCCGCACGGCAGCGGGCGCTACCTGGGACGGAGGACCGGGTTGGAGGTGTACGAGGTGCGGGCCGGCGATCGCCTGCGGCTTGCCGACGTGGAGATCACGGCCCTGCCGGCGGCCCACGGCGAGGGATTCTCGCTGCCCCTACCGGGCACGGCCTGCCTGGGCTATGCCCTGCGCAACAGCATGTCCGTCTACTTTGCGGGCGACACCGAGCTCTTTGAGGGCATGCACGACGTGGGGCGCGAGTTCGACCTGGACCTGGCCCTGCTGCCCGTGGGGGGCTTTACCCCTCGCGTTGGCGCCGGGCACCTGACCCCCAGGACGGCGGCCGAGGCGTTGCTCCGGCTCAAGCCCCGGGTGGCGGTGCCCATCCATTGGGGGGCGATGCGCCTGCCCGGCCCCCACGCCCTCTGGAACTCGGCGGACTATTTGAAGCGGCCGCCGCACACCTTTGCGGAGCACGCCTCGCTGCTCTCCCCGGGCACCGACGTGCGGATCCTCCAGCCGGGCGAGTCTACCACCGTCAACTGACGTCAAACATCTCGTCCCAGAGCGTCGCCTGGCACACCCGCGTGACATCGCCCGCGATGGTGATGGACCAGTCGGGGCTGATGGTGACGTCGATGATGCCGCCGGGCATGTGCACGGCCACCTGCGAGTCGACCATGCCCAGGCGATGGGCCACCGCCGCGGCCGCGCTGCTGCTGGTTCCCGACGCCAGCGTGTAGCCGGCCCCCCGCTCCCAGATCTCGATCCGCACGTTGGAGCGATCCAGCACCTGGAGAAACTGGACGTTGGTTCGCTTCGGGAAGCGGCTGGCGGTCTCGATGAGGGGGCCCAGCGATTGGGCCTCGGCGGCGCTCACCTCCTTGCGCAGCACCACGCAGTGGGGATTGCCCACCGTGGCGCAGCTCACCTGCAATGACCAGCCGCCCAGGGTGAGGCTTTCATCCAGCACCTCCCGCGGCCGGCCGGCGACGGGGATCTTCTCGCTGTCGAAACTGACCTGCCCCAGCTCGATGGTCACTCGCCGCCCGCCCTCGTGCACCCGGGCCGTGACCCTGCCGCCCGGCGTGCCGATGGTAAAGGGCTCGGTCCCCACGTGGCCCACGTCCCACAGGTAGCGGGCAAAGATGCGCAGCCCGTTGCCGCTCTTCTCGAACTCGTTTCCGTCGGGATTGTAGAGCTTCAGTCCAAAGTCGCAGCCCTCGGCAGGGATCGGCCCGATCAACAGGCCGTCGGAGCCGATGCCATAGTGCCGGTCGCAGATGCGCTTGATCTGGGCGCCACTCAGGCTCACCTCCGAGCCGGCGGGATCCAGCACGAGGTAATCGTTGCCAAGGGCGTGGTATTTGTTCACCTGCATCTCTATCCCTCGTTTCCTTTTACCCGGCCGGCTCAACCCCCTCTGCAGGGTGCACAGTGCCGGCGCGCGTGCCAAGGACCTCGACGAGAAAGGCCCAGATGTCGGCTGCCTCCTGGATGACGATGGCCGTGGGCTTGCCAAAGCCGTGGCCGGCCCGGGTCTGGATGCGGATGAGCGTGGGGGCGTCGCCGGCCTGCGCGGCCTGGAGCGCCGCGGCGAATTTGAACGAGTGGCCAGGCACTACCCGGTCGTCGTGGTCGCCCGTCAGGATGAGGGTGGCGGGATAGCGCGTGCCGGGTCGCAGGTTGTGCAGGGGCGAATAGGCGAGCAGGGTCTTGAACTGCTCGGGGTCGTCGGCGGACCCGTAATCGCTGACCCAGGCCCAGCCAATGGTAAACTTCTGGAAGCGCAGCATGTCCATGACGCCCACCAGGGGCACGGCCGCGCCGAACAGCTCCGGCCGCTGCGTCAGGCAGGCGCCTACCAGCAGGCCGCCATTGGAGCCGCCCATGATGGCCAGCCGGGAGGGCGAGGTGATGCCGGAGGAGGCCAGGTATTCGGCACAGGCGATCATGTCGTCAAAGACGTTCTGCTTGTTGTGGAGCATGCCGGCCTGGTGCCACTCCTCGCCATACTCGCCGCCGCCCCGCAGGTTGGCCTGGGCAAAGACCCCGCCCATCTCCAGCCATGACAGGCGGCTGGCCGCAAAGGCCGGCACCAGGGGGATGCTAAACCCGCCATAGCCGTAGAGCAGGGTCGAATTCTGGCCGTCCAGCGGCATTGCGCGCCGGTGGGTGAGGAACATGGGGATGGCGGTGCCGTCCCGGCCGGGGACAAAGACCTGGCGCGTGACGTAGGCGCCGGGGTCAAAATCCAGGGGTGGGGCAAACATCAGCTCGCCCTCGTCGCGGGCCAGGTCGTAGCGAAAGATGGTGACCGGGTAGAGAAAGGACTGGAAAGCGTAGAACATCTCGTCGTCGTCGGGCTGCCCGGTGAGCTGCAAGGCGTCGCCCAGGGAGGGAATGGAGCCCAGGGTGGGCAGCTCGATGGCGCCCAGGGGATCCCCATTCCGGGAAACGCGCAGGATCTGGTGGTAGGCGTCGTGCAGGGTGACGGCGATGAACTCGCCGTGCACCAGGCGCACCTCGCCGAGCACGTCGTCGCTCTCGGCAATGAGGGTGCGCCACGACTCTCGCTCCGGGTGCTCGGTGTCGACGGCGATGAGCCGGCCCCGGGGCGCCTGGAGGTCGGTGCGCAGATAAAAGACCGGGCCGTCGTTGCCCACAAAGTGGTAGGCGGCCTCCATCTCTCCGATGAGCTCGACGACGGGGCCGCCGGCGTGCAGATCCTGGTAGAACAGCCGGTTGCGGACGTCGGTGCCCTGCCACACCTCCAGGATCAGGTAGCGGCCATCCTCGCTGGTCAGGGCGCCAAAGCCCCACTCTTTTTCGTCGGGCCGCTCGTAGATAAGGGTATCCCGGGCCTGCGCCTCGCCCAGCCGGTGCAGGTAGAGCTTCTGGTAGTAGTTGACCCCCGTATAGTCGGTGCCGGGGGCCGGCGCGTCGTAGCGGGCATAGTAAAAGCCCGAGCTGTCGGCGGACCAGGCGGCGCCCGAGAACTTGCTCCATTCCACGACGTCGGGCAGGTCCCGGCCCGTGTCCACCTCCCGCACGCGCCAGGTGAGCCAGTCGGAGCCGGCGGCGCTGGTGGCGTAGGCCAGCCAGCGCCCATCGGGGCTCGGCTCCCACCGGGTCAGGGCCACCGTGCCGTCTTCCGATAGGCCATTGGGGTCGAGGAGCTCGCGGGGCTCGGCGTCCAGGCTCTCCAGGACGTAGAGCACGTCCTGGTTCTGAAGGCCGCTGTTGCGAAGCTGGAAGTAGCGGCCGCCGCGCTTGACCGGGGCCCAGGCCTTGGCATAGTCCCACAGCTCGGTCAGGCGCTCGCGGATGCTGTCCCTCTCGGGGATGCGCTCCAGGTAGGCAAAGGTGACCTCGTTCTGGGCCTCGATCCAGGCCCGCGTCTCTGGCGAGTCGGTATCTTCCAGCCAGCGGTAGGGATCGGTGACGGGGGTGCCGTGGTAGTCGTCGACCTGGTCTCTGGTGCGCGTCGGAGGATACTTGATTTTGGCCAATGGATCCTCATCCTTTCTTCTGTTGCAGGATGCCGCTATACGGGAAAGTCTCGGTGCCGGAAGTGCTCCTCCACGCGGCGGGCCGTGGCCTCTTCGCCCGGCGGCACGGGCACCTCGACGGTATAGCGGCGGTAACCCATGGGTCCCGTCCTGTCCAGGCTCCGCAGGTTGAACAGCAGCCGCGCCTGCCCGCCGTCGTCGACCAGGTCCACGCCCTCCATGCCGGCCAGGGGCCCGCCCCAGGTGTGGAGCACGCCGCTCATGTAGAGGCCGTTGGCGGCGATGATGGCCTCGCCGCCGCTCCGCAGCGCGCGGCGATGCTGGAGGGTGGGCATGACCAGGGCAAAGAAGGCCACCACGACGAGCATGCCGAGCATGAGGGCCACGAACCCCGGCATGTTCTCCTCCTCGCCCTCCATAAAGCCCACGATCACGAACAGCACGGTGCAGGCTATGGTCAAGACAGCCACGATGAGCAGCATGAGCCAGTTCCGGCCCCGGGTCGCGGCCAGGTCGCGTTCGGCCTGTTCCCGCTGGAGGCCCGGGTCATAGGCCCAGCGGGCCAGAACCTCCTGGCCGCGGAGCATGGACTCCAGGCGCCGCACCCGGCGGGCAAAGATGACCGCGGTCACGAGCCCGCTGACCAGGAGAAAGAGCCCCAGGAACTGGAGGCCAAATCCCCACTCAAAGCCGTCCATGCCGGCCACGGGGGGCAGGACCATGAGCAGCGCGCCGGCGAGGGCGAGCACCAGGCCCACCGTCCGCCCCGTGATTTCCGAATTCCGCCTCAACGTTGTCATGTTGCCTCCGGGTGCTTGCGGACTGCCACGTCGTCGGTTCCTGGCACCTGGCGCCGCGTATGCTGAATGGACAGGGCTATTGTAGCATGGACGGTCGCAAAGCTCAAAAGGAGCAGCACAAAAGGCAACGGGCGGCCCCGCCCTAGAAGCGGACGCGCATGGAGCCCGTGTAGCCCGTGAGCTCGACGTAACCGCTGCCCGCCACAGGTTGCCCGGCCCGCCGGCCCTCGACCCGCACGGCGCCCTCCCAATAGGCGTAGGCCAGGTCCAGCTCCTGGCCGGCCAGGTAGGGCACGATCTCCACTTCGAGGGCCAGATCGGGCACGCTGAAAGTCCAGCGGGCGGGATAGACGGCGCCGGTGCCGGGGCTGCGCCAGGTGTCCTCCGCGCGGATCTGGAGGTCGCCGGCGGCCAGGTGCCGCGCCGAGCCGTCGGGCGCCACAAAGGTGCCGCTGGAGTACGGATCGATGCCGCCGTCCTCCCTGCGGAGCTGGAAGGCCATGAGCGCGCTGCCGTCGTCCAACTGCACCGAGAACCAGTCCCAGCCCACCTGCCCGGTGCCCAGGCTGCTGGTGCTCCACTCGTGATCCATCCAGCTCAGGCCGGTGACCTGGTAGGCCCGGTCGCCGACCTGCACGCTGCCCGCTGATTCCAGGCGCGTCAGGCTGTAGTAATAGGAGGCGTTCCCCGGCTCGGGGCCCTTGGGGCTGTAGCCCCGCTCGCCGTGGAGCACCGGGTCCCGGGTCGCGGCCAGGAGCAGGTCCAGGGCGACGCTATCCTGGGCAGCCCGGAGGCGGACGGCCCCATCGTCCGTCTCTTCCGCGCTCCAATCCTCCAGCCAGACGGCAAAGGGCTGCGCCCGGGCGCCGGCCAGGCCGGCCCCGTCGCGAGCAAACCGCTCGAAGGCGTGGAAGCGCCGGCCGGCCACGTCGGTCACGGCCAGGTGGGCCATGTAGGCCTGGTCGGCTGCCCAGGCCGACTCGCGCTCGACCCGCTCGTGGGGCGGCGCCAGGGCCCGCCGGAAAAAGGTGAGCTGGTAGCCCAGGTGCCGGCCGTCCCTGGTCTCCAGGTTGCCGGTATAGTACCACCATTCCACCTGGTAATCGGGATGGGGGCCGTGGTCGGCGGGGAAGCTGATGGGCAGCGGACCTTCGGCCCGCCGGTAGCCCTCGGCGTCGCTGGCCAGGGCCACGAGGCGGGCCTGCACTCGTTGCCCGCCCTGCCCGTCGCGCCCGGCCAGCCAGAAGGCGGCCGCCACGAGGGCCGCCACGATTGCCAGGGCCAACACGAGGCGCGCCCGGCCGGCTCTACTCATGGCGCAGCGCCTCGGCGGTGACCGTCCGGCCCATGCGCAGCGCGGGATAGACGCCGGCCAGCAGGGCGGCGAGCAGCGCCACGACCAGGGCCTGGAGGAACGGCCCCGGCTCCACCCGCATCTGGAGCGTCCAACCGAAGGAGCGGAGGTTGATGATATAGATGAGGATCAGCGACAGCACCACGCCCGTGGGCATGGCCAGCAGCCCGGCCACGGCGCCCATGAGCCCCGTCTCCAGCATGACCAGGCCCCAGAGTTGGCGGGCGGTGAGGCCCACGGCGCGGAGGATGCCCAGCTCCCGCTGTTTCTCGAGCTGGAGGGAGAGGAGGGCGCTCAACACGCCGATGAAGGCCACGCCCGTGGCCAGGATCTGGAGGGCGCCGGTGATGGCAAAGGTCCGGTCAAAGACGGCCATCGCCTCCCCACGCAGGTCCTGGTTGGGCTGCACAAAGAGCTTTTGCCGGGGAGCCAGGGCGTCGCCCAGCTCCCGGGCCAGCAGGGTGGCGTCGACGCCGGGGGCCAGGCGCAGGGAGAGGGCCGTCAGGGCGTCGTCGTCCCAGTGGCGGCGATAGGTGCCCAGGGTCATGGCCACCGTGCCGCTGGTGGTGGCATAGTCATAGTAGACGCCGGCCACCGGAAAATCGCGGGGGCCCTCGGCCGTCTGCAGCGTCACCGTGGTGCCGCGGCGCGGCAGGTCCAGGCGGTTGGCATAGGGCTCGGAGACGACGACGGCCCCCTGCTCCATGGCGGCCCACAGCTCGCCCTGGGGCATGGCCGTGGAGACGAAGGGCCGTTGGGCAAAACCGGGATCCTCCACGGCAAAGATCGACGCCGGCCCCTCGGGCGACTCGACGGTGGCCGACCGCAGCGCGTCCACCTGCTCCACGCCCGGCCACGCGGCGGCCATCTCCCGGACGCCGGGGGCCAGGGGCGTCGTCGCCTGGGTCCCGGTATAGCCGGGGGCCGTCACGTACACGTCGCCCAGGAGCACCTGGTCCAGCCAGGTGACGACGGTGTGGCGAAAGCTGCCGATCATCAAGCTGACGCCGATGGTCACCGCCACGGCCACCATGAGGGCGGCCACGGCCACGCCCGTACGGCTGATGGCGCTCACCACGTTGCGCGGCGCCATGCGGCCCAGGGCACCCCCCAGCCGTCCCAGGGGCCCGGCCGCCAGGCGCATGGAGAGCGCCGTGGTGATGGGTGTCAGGGCGGCAAAGGCGGCCACGGCGGCAAAGGTGCCGGCAAAGCTCACGAACAGGCTGTCGGTGGGCAGGGCCAGCAGCAGGGCGCCGCCCAGGCCGACCAGCAGCCCGGCGAGGGCCACGCGGCCCACGGCCCGCCGCGCCTTGCCCTCCAGCACCGAGCGCGAGAGGGCGGCCCGGGCCGGCACGGAGGCCGCCTCCCAGGCGGGCGGTGCTGCGGCCAGCACCGTGGCCACCACGCCCAGGACCGCGCCCTTGACCAGGCTGGAGGCTGCGATCTCGACCTCCTGGACGGTGACCGAGAAGTAGAGGTCGTTGACCGTCTGCGTCACGGCCCGCACCGCGCCGCGGCCCATGGCGACGCCCAGGAGCAGGCCCAGGGCCGAGCCGGCAATGCCCACCAGGAGCGCCTCGCCGGTAACGAGCGCAAATATCTCGCGGCGGGTGACGCCAAGGGCGCGCAGGGTGCCAAAGAGCGGCCGGCGCTGGACGACGGAAAAGGTCATGGTGTTATAGATGAGAAAGAGACCCACCACCAGGGCCAGCAGGCTGAGGGCCAGCAGGTTGAGGCGAAAGGCGGCCGTCATCTCGGCCACGGTGCCGGCCCGGGCGGCGACCTCCACAACGGCCGCCCCCGCCGGCAGCATGGCCTCCAGGCGCTGCCGGGCGGCGGCATCCCCCTCGGGCAGGATCAGGTCGATGCGGTCCAGCCGGCCGAGGCGGCCCGTGATCTCCTGGGCGGTGGCGATGTCGGCCAGGAGCAGGCCGTCGAGGGCGCGGCGGCTCAGGTCGTCGGCGGGCTCCAGGAGGCCGGCGACGAACGCCTGGCGCTCGTAGCCGCCCACCTCCAGGGAGAGCGGATCGCCCGCCGCCAGGCCGTAGCGGGCCGCCATCTCGGACGACAGCAGCACGGCGCCGGGCCGGGTGAGGAGCGCCGAGAGCTGGTCCACGGGGGCACTGCCATCGCCCCACAGGTAGCTGCGAAAGGGCGCCTCGGCAAAGGGATCGACGCCCAGGAGCTGCAGGGGCCGGCCGCCCAGTTGGGGCGACGACAGGATGTCGGTGACCACGGGCGCGGCGGCCGTGCCCGGGTCGAGGCCGCCGCGGCGGTACGCCACATAGATCCCCTCGTCGATCCCCTGGGAGCCGGCGACGGCCTGGTGGGTGGCGCGGCCGGCCACGGCGTCGGTGCTGTAGTCAAAGGCGCGGGCGGCGCTGCTGTTGGCCAGGTCCACGGCCACGGCCACGCCGACGCCCAGGGCGATGCCCAGGATCATCAGCGCCGTCTGCCAGGGGTGGCGGGCCAGGGTGCGCCAGCCGACGTTCCAGAGTGTGCGCGGTGCCTCAGCCATCCCGCCCGCCGTCGACGAGCTGGCCCTCGCGCAGGGTGAGGACGCGGTCAGCATAGGCCGCCGCCTCGGCGCTGTGGGTGACCAGGATGAGGTTCTTGCCCACGCGGCGGGTGAGGCGGTCCAGCAGGTCCATCACCTGGCGCCCCGTCTCCTCGTCCAGGTTGCCGGTGGGCTCGTCGGCCAGGACCAGGAGGGGGTCGTGGACCAGGGCGCGGGCGATGGCCACGCGCTGCTGCTCGCCGCCCGACAGCCGGTCAGGGAACGTCTCCCGGCGGTCGAGGAGCCCCACGGCGTCCAGCAGCCCCTCGGCCCGGGGCCGGATCTCGCCGTTGGCGGCGCCGGCCAGCTCCAGGGGCAGGACCACGTTCTCCCAGACGGTGAGGGTGGGGATGAGGTTAAAGAACTGGAAGACAAAGCCGATGTTGTGGCGACGGAAGAGGGTGCGCCGGTGCTCGTCCAGGGCGGCCAGCCCCTGGCCGTTGACCCACACCTCGCCCTCGTCCACCAGGTCGATGCCGCTGATGACGTTCAGCAGCGTGCTCTTGCCGCTGCCGCTCTTGCCCAGGATGGCGACAAACTCGCCGCGGGCAAAGGTCGCGTTCGCCCCGCACAACACGGTGCGCAGGTGGACGCCCTCGCGATAGCTTTTGGAAAGGTTCACCAGCCGGATAAAGCCGGGCATTCGCTCGTCGTGCATACGTCTAGACCTCGCCCGCCATTATACCACGGGTGAGGCCGCGCTTCCGATTCCGGGATGGGGGTTGGCAAAGCGGGCGCGCGCCGCGCGGTCAGTCCCGGCCCTTGACCAGCACGCTCCAGGTGCCCCGCTGGACGACCTTGTCGTCCTGGTTGACGACCTCGACCTTCAGGCTGACCAGGCCGCCGCCCAGGCGGGGCATGGCCTTGGTCTCGGTGACGGTGGCCCGCAGCCGGACCGTGTCGCCGATATAGACCGGCAGGCTGAACTTCCAGTCGCCGATCTCGCGAAAGGCCAGGGCCGTCTCCTCCAGGAAGCCGAGGCGCATGGCCAGGCCGCTGGCGATGGACATGATCAGGAGCCCGTGGGCCACCCGCTGCCCGAAAGCGTGCTCAGCGGCATAGACGGCGTCGGTGTGGATGGCGTTCCAGTCGCCGCTGAGGGCGGCAAAGGTCACCACGTCGGCCTCGGTGATGGTCCGGGCGGGGCTGGTGATGCTCTGGCCGGGCTCGAACTCCTCGAAGAACAGCCCGGTGCGAACCGCCAGTTGTGCCATGTCTCTTCTCCTCACTGTGCTATCGAGCATCCCATGCTCATCAGGGTAAGATCTGCCGAACTGCGCGCAGTGGAGGAGTCCCGAACTTGTTCGGGCGGGCCTACATGAGAGGCAGACTGCCCGAACCAGTTCGGGGCTCCCAAGCCGTGAGTCTCTGTCATCGTCGGCCGGGTAGGTATCCTCACTCGTCCTCGTCGGCAAATGCCGCGCAGCAGGGGCAGGTGTTGGCGTGCAGGCCGGCCGGCACGTCCTCCGGGCCGATGGAGCCGCCGTCCCGCGTCGGCCAGCGGCCGGTCTCCAGCCAGTGCCCGAAGCGGGGATCGTCCAGGTGGAGGACGCAGGTCTCGCCCGCCGTCTGCACCAGGGCCGACAGGCGGTCGGAGCAGGCCGGGCAGAGTCGCTCCATGCGGCCGCGGCCCATCACCGGCCGGAAGCGGCCCTCGGCGGGGCCGCCGCAGCTCAGGCAGTTGGTCATGGTTCTGTCCTCAGGCGCCGGATCTCGAATACGACGGGGTTCCAGGCATCGGGGCAGGCGTGGGTGGCCACGTCGCGCTCGGCGGTCCAGGGAAACTCGGCGCCATAGCGCATGGCAAACACCTTGGGCAAGAAGCTGTACAGGGCATGGATGCACACCTTGCCCTGCACCGTCTGCCCGTCAAAGAGCACCTCGTCGCCCACCTTGTGGCCGGCGGCGCAGTAGCCCTCCTGCTTGATGACGCGGGCGACGATGGTGTAGCCCTCGTCCACGTAGGGTGGCTCCTCCGTCATGGTCTCGACCTCCGAATCATATTCCGGCAAACGACCTGCCGGCCAGTCAATCATGGCCTGAACATTATAAACTAGGTTTGCCGATATCAAAAATGGCCCGGGCGGATTTGCTCCTATTGCAGCCATGTGGTATAATGTTTGGGCTCCCATGCGGGGCGATGCTGTGTTGACTGTTGCTCCAGGCTGGATAACCACGTCCGGTGGCCCATGAGCGATTCGTGGAGCCTTGACTCTGGAACCCGAACCGTTTGCAAAGTAGTGGAGGATCTGCCATGGACACAGAAACCGTCAGGATCGTGCGCTCACTCTACCGAGGCAACCCCCAATTCTGTCGCACACCGTCCAGCGATCCCACGGCGCTTCTTGTACGCATGCAGATGGAGGATGCCGAAACAGCCAGGATTCTGGCCGGCCCCCTGCACTCGCTGCTGGACCGGTCGCCGGAGCAAATCCTCGCCTACGTTCTGGAAGGAGACCCGCCAGTATGGGAGGGGACGCCACCCGAACCCATTCCTCCCGCTTGAGCGCCTCCCTGCCACCGTCTACGGCACTCGACACACTCTACGATTACATTCTCGCACAGCTAGCGACATCTGGAATTGCGGGCGGTCTGCGCGCCACGTTGGAGCGACTATGCCGCACGGCACGGCTCCAGGACGATGCCCTGCCGTTGGGGCTGCTGCCCATGTGGAGCTACCTGGCTGCCGGAGGGCACCCCTGGACACGCGTCGCGGGCGTGGCTTCCGCCTGGCGTTGTTTGCACCTGGCCGGCAAGCTGTTGAACGAGGCTGCTGCCGGATGCGCCAGCGCGCTGCTGCCCGACGAGCCTGTGTCTGGTGTCCTCAACGTCGGCACGAGCCTGATCTTCCTTTCCCAGGCGATTCTGTGCCGGGCGACAGAGGTCGGTGCCACGCCCACAGCCGTCGTGGCCCTGGAGGCAGAGTTCGCCCGCGCCGGGCTCCGGGCGGCTGCCGGCCAGCACGCGCGGCTGCACAAAACAACGACGGGCTCGTGGGATGACTATCAAGTTGTGGTCAGCGCGCGTAGCGGCGGTCCATTTGCCCTCGCCACACGGGTGGGGGCACTGGTTCGCTGGAGCGAACATGCCGGCCAGGGAACGGCGCGCAGCGACGTGCCGGCTTACGTCGAGGCATTGGCGCAATATGGCCACCAGCTCGGTCTGATGCTTCAGTTGGCCGACGATTTTAACGGCACCTGGCGCCCGCGTGGTAGGAGCGATCTGGCGGCCGCGAACCACTCGTGGCCACTTCTCTATGCCCGGTCAATGGGCGATGCAGATCAACTCGTGCAACTCGATTCTCTGTTGAGCCGCGGCGAGGACAATCCTGTCGCGGAAGCAAGAGCGCGCACGCTTTTAACCCAATTGGACGTGCCCCTGGCCATGATCGTGGCCGCGGAGGAGCACCGGGCCGTGGCAGAAGCTGCCCTGGCGCCGCTCGCCGACTCGCCCGCCCGCCAGGCGTTGGTTGCCCTGCTGCGCCGCATCACCCTGGCACCGCCTGAGGTGTCACCATGCCCCTGAAGAATCGGGCGGTTTCTCACTTGCGGTTGAGAGGAGCCTACCTGCTATTTGTGGTCGGCCTCCTCGTCCTGTCGGCGATGGCCGCGAGCATGGCCGTGGCTGTGATCCAGCCGGAGACCGGGGTGCAGTGGGATACGCGGTCTGGTAGGGTGACGGCGGTCAGCGGCCCCGCGGCTGACCGAGCAGAGATACGGGTAGGAGATCGACTGGTCAAGGTCGATGGCCTGTCTTTGCCCGATCTGCCCAATGCTGGCCACAGCAAGCGGCCGGGTGATACGCTATCTCTCACCATCGACCGGGATGGTGAAAGGCACACCGTCTCGCTAACCCTGCAGCCCGCAGCCCCGTCCACTGTCGGCGAGCGGGTGATCCCCATCGCCATTGGCTTCGGATTCGGGCTCATCGGCCTCGGTGCGTACGTGTTGAGCCGCCGCCGTTTCCCGGCGGCGCTCCTGGCCCTGGAATGCCTGGCCGTGGCTGGCGCCCTGGCGGCCGGTACGCTTTCGACGTTCAAAATCCCACTCGCCTCTCGCCTGTTCAATGCTTCTCTGGTGTGGGTGGCGGTGTTGGGTATGCATTTGCATCTCGTTTTCCCAACAGTGCACAGTGGCCGGGCCGAACGCACCATCCGGAGGTTGGCCTATGGCCTGGCCGGGTTGTTCACCCTGTTTTTCCTGTTCCCTGCCTGGTCGGCGTGGCGGTGGCAACCCTGGTATCCCGGCCTGCAGTGGGGCATCCAGCTCGGCCTGGCCCTCTCTCTGCTCGGCCAAATAGCTCTGCTGGTCAGGGCAACGCGGAGTAGCCGGCCCCTGGCTCGGCGCCACTCCCGGCTGTTGACTGCCGGGGCCGGCCTGGGCGTGGCGCCGTTCTTGCTGATGGCGCTTTTTCCTCACCTGCTGACCGGCTCTCCCTGGTGGCCCTACCAGTACACCTTTCCCTTCACGCTCATCCTGCCGCTGGCCTATGGCTACGCCCTGAGCCGGGAGCGCTTGAGCCGGTGGGATCGGACCATTTCCCGGGTGCTGACCGTGTTTTGCACGGCGATCCTGCTCTTTGGCGCCTTCGGCCTGGCCGTGCAACAGCTCGAACCTCCCGCCATCCCCTGGCTGCGACTGCACCTCCAGTCGGCCATCCTGGCCCTCGCAGCCGGCCTGGCCTTCTGGCCCCTGGCCCGCATCGCCCGGCGTTGGACAGAGTGGATCCTCTTCGATGTTCGGTATGACTATGCCGGGGTGATGGCCGCCCTGAGCGAACCCCTGGCCCGCACCCTCGATCGGCCCCGGCTGCGATACCTGTTGGTAGAAACGCTCGCACAGGTCATGCCTTTCGAAGGTGCAGCGTTATTGTTGGGGCGCGAAGAAGACGAAAGCCTATGCCTCCAGCCGCCGGCGACTTTGCCGGCCGAATCGTACCCGCCATTACCGGGAAGCGGCGCGCTGGCTGCGGCCCTGGTCGTTCAAGACGGCCCCCTGACGGCTGCGGAACTCGACCGGCGGCTCGCAGGCACCTCCCTGTTGCCCGCGGAAGCTGCCTGGCTGCACGGCGAGGGGATCGAGACCTTGCTGCCGTTGGTTCGCGAGAATGAGCTGTTGGGCCTGCTGCTCCTGGGGCCTCGCGCCGGGGGCGACGTGTTGGATGGCGAGGATCGGCGCATTCTGCAGGCCGTGGCCCTCCAGGCTGCCCTGGCTGCCGAAAACGTGCGCCTGGCCGACGGGCTGCGCGCCAGCCGCTCCGAGCTGGCCCAGGCCCACGGCCAACTACTCGCGGCACGCGAGGAGGAGCGGCGGCGCCTGGGGTGGGCCTTGCACGACGGTCCCATCCAGGATCTGTTGGTCATCAGCCACCGGTTGGCCGCTCTGGAGACCGAGGCGGAGGAACATACGCAGGTGCTGGTCGAGCTTCGCCGGGCGGTCGTTTCCCAGGTTCATCGGCTGCGGGAGTTGTACGCCGAGTTGCGCCCCGGCACCCTGGACGAGTTGGGGCTGTGCCAGGCGGTGCGTGCCCTGGCCATTGAATGTGAGGAAACTCACGGTTTCTCTGTTGCCCTCGACGTCCACGGCAACATGGCGCAGATGTCGGACGAGGCAGAGGTGACACTCTTCCGCACAGCCCAGGAGGCATTGGCCAACGCAGCGCGGCACGCCGGTGCGAAGCACGTTCGACTGGCGATGATGTGCGACGGGCAAGGGGTTGCCTTGACCGTTGTGGACGATGGCCAGGGTTTCCGGGTGCCCGGGCGGCTGTCAACGTTGGCGAGGACGGGCCATTTCGGCCTGCTGGGGTTAGAGGAGCGGCTGGAACGCCTGGGGGGCTGGCTGGACGTGCGGTCGCGGCCTGGGGCGGGAACCCGGGTACAGGCCTGGCTCCCCATCGAGGAGCCACGATCACAATCCCCGAAGCGCAGCGGAGCGGGGGGAGGGGCATTATGACAGGCATGAATGAGACGAACGGTACAGAGGGCACACGTGGTTCAGAATGCATTCGCGTGTTGCTGGCAGACGACCACCCGGCCATGCGAGCCGGCATCCGCGCCATCCTGGAAAAAGCGTCTGACATTCAGGTCGTCGGAGAGGCAGGCGACGGAGAGGAAGCGCGGCGCCTGGCGGAGGAGCTGGGCCCCCAGGTGCTGCTACTCGACCTGAGCATGCCCGGCCCCAAGCCGGAGGACACGGTAGCCTGGGTGCGTGGTCACTCCCCGGAGACAGCGGTGCTGGTGCTGACCGCCCACGACGTAGATGCTTACCTGGCCGCAATGGTGGCCGCGGGGATAGCAGGATTCGTGCTCAAGGAGGAAGTGCCGGAGGAGATCGTGAACATAGTACGGTGCGTGGCCCGCAAAGAGGTGATCCTCACTGAGGCGCAGTTGGCTCGGGCTCATCGTTGGCAAGAAGAGGTGGGGGCACGCTGGGAGAGCCTGACCAAGCGCGAACGGGAGGTACTAGCGCTCGTGGCTGGAGGGCGGAGCACCCTACAAATCGCCGAGGCTTTGACCATCGAAACGTGTACGGTAGAGACCCACATCGGAAATATTCTGGCCAAGCTAAACGTAGATTCACGGGCTAAGGCGGTGGCGTGGGCATGGCAGCATGGCGCAGTGGAAGAATAGACGGCCCTGGAGAAAACTCCAGGG
>DAOUHB010000074.1:0-42872 GCA_034428935.1 Anaerolineae bacterium
GGTGGCCCCGATCCGCGCGCAGCCAGGCGAGGCCGGTGGACACCAGGCGACCCAGGTCGGCCGGGGAGCGGGGAGGCCAATGCGGCAGGCGGAGGGCGAAATCCCAGAGGGCGTCGGCCGTGGCCTCCTGCCAGCGCCAGAAGGGCTCGGAACCGGGAAAGGCCCGCCGCCGCTCATTCCAGCGCTCCTCGCCGGTGCGGCGCGCCACGGCCTGGCCCCCCGGCAGGTGCACGACCATGGCCGGGTCCGCCGGGCGAATGGGCCAGAGGTCGATGCCCGTGGCCCGGCCCAGGAGGTCCATGGGGCCCCCCGGATAAAAGCCGGCAGCCAGGGTGGCGCCAGCGTCAAAGCGGTAGCCCTTGTGGTAAAAGGTCGCCGCGCAGCCGCCGGCATAGACGTGGGCCTCCAGGACCGTGACGTCCAGGCCGGCGCGGGCGAGGAGCGCCGCGGCCGTCAGCCCGCCGACGCCGGCCCCGACGACCACCACCCGGGCGAGGCCAGGGGAGGTCGCCCGCAGCCCCGGGGTCATCGCAAGACGTCTTGCAGGGCCGGCTCCAGCGCCGGGAAGCGAAAGCGAAGGCCCAGGTCCAGGAGCTTCTGGGGGCTGGCCCTCTGGCCTTCCAGCACGACGGACGCCACCTCGCCCACCAGCAGCCTCAGGGCAAAGGCGGGGACAGGGATGAGGGCGGGCCGTCGCAGCACGCGGCCCAGGGTGCGGGCCAGCTCGGCATAGGTTACAGGCTCGGGCGCCACGAGGTTAAAGGCCCCGCGGGCGTCCGGGTGCTCTACCAGGAAGCGGACGGCGCTGATAAGGTCGGCCGGGTGGATCCAGGACAGGTACTGGCGGCCGCTGCCCAGGCGCCCGCCGACAAAGAAGCGAAAGGGGGTGACAAAGCGGGGCAGGGCTCCCTCCCGGGCGTCCAGGACCGCCCCGGTGCGGAGCACGATGCGGCGCACGCCCATCTCTTCCACGGGCTGGGTGGACGGCTCCCAATCCTCGGCTGCCAGGCGGGCCAGGAAATCGTCGCCCGGGCTCGAATCCTCGTCGAGGCACTCGTCGCCCCGGTCGCCATAGTACCCCACCCCCGAGGACTGGACGACGACCGCCGGCTTGACGGCTGCCCGGCGCACGGCATCAACCACGGCCCGGCCCGCGTTCAGCCGACTGTCGCGGATGGCGGCCTTTCTCTCGGCGGTCCAGCGGCTGGGCAGGAGCCCGCCCCCCGCCAGGTTGGTCCCGGCAAGGTTCACGATACAGTCCGCTCCGTCGGCCAGCGCACCCCAGCCCTCGGCCGTGCGGCCATCCCAGCCCACGGCGCGCACGTTGCGCGGCAGGCCCGCCGCCTTCTGTGGCGAGCGGGTGAGCACGATCGCTTCGTGGCCGTCGTGGGCCAGGTTAGCGGCCAGGGCCCGGCCGATGAGACCGGTACCACCGGTGATGATCCAACGCATTTTGTCCTCCACAAATCTGTCCCGCGTCACGCCCGCAGCGGGGAGGCGGGGCTACCGGGCGGCCGGCCCTTCGAGGAGCGCATCGATGGCCGGCAGCGCCTGGTCCACCGTCTCTCCCAAAAAGTGCCCGGCCACTTGCTGCCGCAGATGGGGCTCGAGATTAAAGATACGGCCTCCGAAGCCAACCCGCGCCTCGGCCCGCTGCAAGGCCGCGGCCATGTCCTGCAGCGTGGCCGCCGTGTCCTCCAGTTGGGCGGCCAGGACGACGAGCCGCGGCCTGGCGGCCCGCACCAGGGCTTCCAGCCGTTCGACCGGCACGTTGGCGCCCAGGTAGAGCACCTCGCGCCCCCGGCGGCGCAGCAGGAAGGTGAGGGCCAGCAGGCTAATGACGTGTTCCTCGCGGGGCGGGCAGGCGACCACGATGCGCCCGGCGAGGGTGGGAGGCGCAGCGCCCATGATCAGCGCCTGCAGGCGCCGGACGGTGAGGCCGGAGCAAAAGTGCTCCTGTTGCACGGTGATCTCGCCGGCAGCCCACGCATCGCCAATGTGCGACGCAGCCCTGAGCAGCAGCTCCAGGACAACGGTCTCGGGCGGGTAGAGGGCAAAGGCCTGGACCAACACCTGTTCGGCCCGGCGCTCGTCATAGGCCAGGCAGGCAGCCGTCCATTCCTGGCGCAGCTCGGCCACCGTTGCGCCCTCCACGTGCACCGGCGCCGGCGGAGCTGCCTCGGGAGGGGAATCGCCCAGTGGATCGCGGCCCTGGGCAAGGAGCTGCTGCCAGAGGTCCACGGCCCGGCTGATGCTCAGCCCTTCCTCCTGGCGAGCCACGAGCCACTTGATGGTCTCGATCTCGCGCTCCGAGTAGAGACGATGGCCCCCCTCGCTCCGCCTCGGGCTCGGCAGCCCGTAGCGCCTTTCCCAGGCACGCAGCGTGTCGGCCTTGAGCCCGGTTTGTTTGAGTACAGCCTTGAGGTTGTAGTAAGCTTCTTTCTGCATAGCAGCGCCATGGTAGCACATTGTCCTGGTTTTGTCAAATATTTGACCAGGCAGGCTTGTTAAGAACGCGTTAGAACTTGACACGGGCCCGGCACGCCTGTAGACTGCTGCCAACGATGGAACCTTTTGCGCCACAGCACGTCGAAAAGGGTGAAACCGAACGCGTAAGGAGAAGGCGTCATGTCAAACGGGAAATACTGGATTCTTGTACTGGGACTCGTCTCTCTGCTGGCCCTGGCGGGCTGCGGGCCCGCGGCCGAGCCGACGGCCACACCGCCGGCAGGCCAGGGCGAGGTTATCCGCGGCGAAGCTACGGTGGAAGGCATCGACGTGCTGATCATGGAGTCGTTCCCGGTGCAGGTGAACGCCGTGGTGCGGGGCACCCTGGGGGATGGCTGCACGACGCTGGACCCGGTGACCACTACCCGGGAGGGGAACACCTTCCGCATCCGGCTCACAACCCAGAGGCCGGCCGAGGCCGTCTGCACCCTGGCCCTGGAGGCCTTTGAAGAGGTGGTATCGCTGGACGTGCTGGGCCTGCCGGCGGGCGTCTACACGGTGGACGCCAACGGCGTGACCGAGACCTTTGAGCTGGCCATCGACAACGTCCCGGCCGAGCCCGCGCCGTAGCAGGTTGCCTGAGAGGGTTCGTAGTAACGGCTTTAGCCGTGCAAAAACGACTGAAGTCGTTACTATGAGCAAGAATCGTTCTCTTTTCCGGCAGGCTGGTGGAAAGCTTTCAGTGGAACGAGATGGACGAGTTTGAGCCGGGGTACGTGCACCTGGCGCGCAGCGGCGAGCTGGCACGGCGAGCGGCCGATGCGCGGGAGCTGCTGGCCCGCTGCGAGCTGTGCCCCCACGGCTGCGGCGTGAATCGCCTGGCGGGCGAGCGGGGCGCCTGCCGCAGCGGCGACCAGCCCCGCGTCTCGAGCTGGAACCTCCACGCCTGGGAGGAGCCGCCCATCAGCGGCAGCCGGGGCTCGGGCACGATCTTTTTTTCGGGCTGCACCGGCCGCTGCCTCTTCTGTCAGAACTATCCCATCAGCCAGATGGGCCACGGCCGGGACGTGAGCCCCGCCGGCCTGGCGGGCATGATGTTGGAGCTGCAGCGCAAGGGCGCGCACAACATCAACCTCGTAACGCCCACCCACTTTCTGCCGGCCATCCTTGCGGCGCTGCCCCCCGCCGTGCGTGGCGGCCTGCGCCTGCCCCTGCTGTACAACACCAGCGGTTACGAGCGGCCCGAGATGCTGCGCCTGCTGGAGGGCGTGGTCGACCTGTGGCTGCCCGACATGAAATACGCCGACGACGCCGTCGCCCGGCGGCTTTCCGGCTTCAAGGATTATGTAGAGCACAACCGGAGCGCCCTGCTCGAGATCTACCGGCAGGTGGGCGATGAGCTGGTCCTGGACGGCGACGGCCTGGCCCGCCGGGGCCTCATCGTGCGCCACATGGTGCTGCCCGGGGGCCTGGCGGGCACCGGCGAGGTGCTGCGCTGGATCGCGGCTGAGCTGTCGCCCCGGGTGCACATCAGCCTCATGGATCAGTACTTTCCCGCCCACCGCGCCCTGGACGACCCCCTGCTCAACCGCAAGGTCACCCCGGAAGAGTACGAAGAGGCCCTGGAGGCCCTGGACGCCGCCGGGCTGGAGAACGGCTGGTGCCAGGACACGGGCGAGGAGTGGTCAGATCCCGGCAAGGCCTGACATCCACAACAAGCAGGCGCCAGGCGTTGAAATGCCAGGCTGATATCGAAAACCGGTTGAAACGGTTCT
The DNA here is from genome assembly GCA_034428935.1 of Anaerolineae bacterium. Taxonomy (GTDB): domain Bacteria; phylum Chloroflexota; class Anaerolineae; order JAAYZQ01; family JAAYZQ01; genus JAAYZQ01. The sequence continues at coordinate 4,224 of DAOUHB010000074.1, forward strand.
CACGCGCCAAAGCTGAACCCGTCTTTAACGGGTTTATGGTTTCAGACGCCGGTTTCAACCGGCGGCCCGGTCACGGCCGCCAGGCCGGAACCTGGTCGTTGGTGTCCTCCCCGGTCAGCTTGACGACGTTCGAGCCATCGGCGGCCATGGCATAGATGTCCCACTCGCCGTCCATGTCCGAGTAGAAGGCGATGCGGCTGCCGTCGGGCGACCAGGTGGGGCCGTGCTCGCTGGAAAAGGGGGCGTTGCTGACGTTGACCGGCTCGCCGCCGGTCACGGAAACGATCATGATCTCGGCATAGCCCTCGCGCAGGCTCTCGAAGGCGATGCGGCTGCCGTCGGGCGACCAGGCAGGGTTGGTATCGTCGGCGGGATGGTCGGTCAGGCGCAGCAGGTTCCCCCCGTCGCGATCCATGGTATAGATCTCCCAGTTTCCATCGCGCTTGCTGGCAAAGGCGATGCGGCTGCCATCGGGCGACCACGACGGCGACAGGTCTGAGGCGTCCTCCCACCAGGTGAGGCGCCGCACGTCGCTGCCGTCGGCCCGCATCACGTACAGCTCCCAGTAGAGGGCGTCGCGCAGCGAGGCAAAGGCGATCCACTGGCCGTCGGGCGACCAGGCGGGCGAGTGGTCCTTGGCCTCGTCCAGGGTCAGGTTGACGGCGTTGCTCCCGTCGAGATCCACGAGCCACAGATCCGAGAAGCCGCTGCGATCGGAGACGAGGACGAGGCGGGAGCCGTCGGGAGACCAGGCGGGCGGCGCCAGGAAGCCCGACTGGCCCGACGTGACAACCGTCCGGTGTCCGCCGTCGCTGTCGACGACGACCAGCGACCAGGCGTTCTCGCCCTGGGCCCGTGACTGGTAGGCGATGGCGGGGACGGGGCGCGCCAGGACGACGGGCGGCGTGGGCGTGGGTGTGTTCGTGGGCCCGGGCACTGCGGTGGCCGAAGGCAGGGCTGCCGGGAGGGTGGTAGGCCCGCCGGTGGGCAGCGAGGGCGTGCCGGTGGTGATGGCTGCCATGGGCGTCCGGGCCGCGCCGGAAGTGGGCGTCGCCGTGCCCCCCGGCTCTCCGCGGAACAGGCTGAATCCCAACAGGACCACCAACACCAGGCCGCCCAGGGCAGCGGGAGCCATCCAGACCAGGTTCCGCCGGCGTGTCCGGACCGGCGCCGCCTCCGCCTGTTCCTCAGGTTCCTCCTCGCGGGGCGGGGCCGGGGACTGCCGCACGCCGCCGGGGGCCAGCCTGGACACCTGCCGGGAAGCGGCCGGCCGTTCTGGCACGACCTTCCAGCGCGTGCTGCGGGCCACCTGGCGCAGGTCGAGGCGCTCGGCCAGCCAGTCGCGAAGGAGGGCCACGCGAAAGCGATAGGTCAGGGCTCCCAATCGCTCCACGATGCCCCGCAGGGCCAGGTGATCCAGGGCGGCGGCCACCTGCCCCCGCTCCGGGCGCGCACCGGCCTTGATCAGGATGGTGCGCACCTCCTGGATGGTGGCCACTCCCCGGGCTCCCTTCAGGGAGGCCAGGGCGGCCAGGGCCGCCTGTTCGGCCGGCGTCGATTCGTCCCACACCTGGCGGAAATCCGCAATCTCGCGGCCCACGAGGTCGGCGACGACGAGGTCGATGTCGTGCAGGTTGACCCAGCCTGCCGGGGCGCACCGGTTATAGACCTCGAAGCAAACAAGGTGCAAATAGTAGGGCTGGCCGGACGCGATCTCGATGACCCGCCGCGGCACGCCGTAATCGTACGTCAGAACGCCATCCACGGGCCAGGTGATGAGGCGCGAGGCCTCCTCGCTGTTCAGGACGCCGAGGGTGTAGGTTACAGAGCCGGCCAGGAGATGCGGGTAGCTGCGCACCAGGTCCTCCTGGGCAGCCAGATCGCAGGTGAGGACAAACGAAATGCGCTCGTCGCGGTCCCGCCAATCCGCCAGGATGGACGTCAAGCCCTCGAGGGTGCCATCGGGCAGGTCGGCCAGGCAGTGCAAGTCGTCCAGGAGGATCACCACGGACCGCTCGCCCAGCGCCTCCCGAAGGGCAGGCCAGAAGGTGCCGACGAGCTGCCCGGTCCGCCCCTCGAAGGCCGGCCACTCGGGCGCCGGAAGCTCCCGGGCCAGGTGGCCGCCGAGCTCTGCCGACAGGGCGCCGGCCAGGCGCCACAGCAGCCAGTCGAGGGTGCGGGCATTCTCTTCCCGGAGGTCGAGGCGCACGGTCAGCAGCTCGGGGGGCAGGTGGTGGGGGAGCTGGCGCAACAGCGATGACTTGCCCATGCGCGGCGCCGACGCGACCAGCAGGACGCGCCGGCCCTTGACAAGGTGCTCGCCGATGGACACAAGAAGCTCGCGGCGGCCAAAGAACAGGTCAGGATTGTCTACCGGCTGGCCAGGTATGTATGGATTTGCGTTGTCTGGCATAGCTGCCTGCGTATAAGGAGTCTCGGGTCCCCAGCACAGAGTTGGACGACCTTGATTATACCACTAATGGGCCAGAGCGCGCAAGTTGCATGCCCTGCGTTTCGGCAGTGCCCCCTCCAGGGGCATTGAACAGCAGTGATAACGGGCTGTAACCGCTGCTTCCCGAATTTGACAGTTCTCGAGGAGCGGTGTATTATGTACCTTGTAGGATGGAGTAAGAATCTGGTTCGCAAACAGCATCAAGCGCCCAGGCTTACGAGTCTGGGCGCGATTCGATCCGAGTCCGGCAGCCGTATCTTCCTCCTAACAACAAAATGTACGAAAGGTGTAAAAATGTCTGAACGAGTCACCGGAACGGTCAAGTGGTTCAATGGAGCCAAGGGCTACGGGTTCATCGAGCAAGAGGGCGGCGGTGACGTGTTTGTCCACTACTCTGCGATCCAGGGCCAGGGGTTCCGCAATCTCGAGGAGGGGCAAAGCGTAGAATTCAAAGTCGAAGAGGACCAGAAAGGACCGCGGGCAACAGACGTGGTGGTGCTGAGCCACTAAAGGAGGAAGAAAGGAAATGTCGAAAAAGCTGTACGTCGGCAATCTGAGCTACCGGACAACGGAGAACACTTTGCGAACCCTGTTTGCCGAGTTCGGTGAGGTGCAGTCGGTGAACGTCATCACCGACCGCGAGACCGGGCGGTCCAAAGGTTTTGCCTTTGTGGAGATGGACTCGGAGCAGACCGCGGCTGCTGCTACCTCTGCCCTCAACGGCAGGATGGTGGATGACCGCGAGATCCGAGTCGACAAGGCCAAGCCGCAGGCGGACCGCGGAGATCGGCGGCCTGGGGGCAGGCGCCCACAGCGCTGGTAAAGCCAAATAAGGGCCGAGTCGACCGGCGCTGATGTCCAGGCCGGTCGACTCGGCAACATGCACGATGTGATACGAAAGGGGCAGGACCCGCCGCCGGGCAGGGCCGCGGCCCCTTTTTTTGTGTTCTCTCAGGTCCTCATCTCGGCGCCCAGCTCCTGCTCCAGCCGGCGCACGATGCCTTTCACCTGGCGGGCCACGATCTCGTCGCGCAGCGTCTTGTCGGGCGCCTGGAAGGTGAGGGCGTAGGCCAGGCTCTTTTTGCCTGCCGGCACCGGCTCGCCGCGATAGACGTCAAAGAGCTGCACGTCGCGCAGCAAGAAGCCACCTGCCTGGACGATGGTCGCCTGCACCGCGGCGGCGGGCACCTGCTCGTCCACCACCACCGCCAGATCCTGGAGGACCGCCGGGTAGGGTGAGATGGGCTCCACGAGCCACGTGTCGGTCATCCGCGCCAGCAGGGCGTCCAGGTCCAGCTCGGCTGCTGCCACGCGCATCGGCGGCAGGTCAAAGGCCTCGCGCACGGCGGGATGGAGCTCGCCCAGGAAACCGAGCTCGACCGCCTCGCCCCCGGCCGGATCCGCCAGCACCAGGCGAGCGGTGCGGCCCGGCTGGAAGGTCGGGTGCTCGGCAGGCTCGAAGGCGGCGCCCGTGACGTGCAGCCGCTCCAGCAGCGCCTCGACGATGCCCTTCAGGTCGAATAAGTCCAGCCCCTCCTCCTGGGCGGCCTCTCCGAGCAGCCAGTGGCGCTCGTGCCGCGTGCCGCCGAGCACCAGGCTCAGGCGCAGCGGCTCGTCGGGCAGTTCCTGGCCCGGACGCAGCCAGAACACCTTGCCCACCTCGAACAGCTCGACCCGATCGCGAAAGCGCAGGTTCGCCGCCGCGGTCTCCAGGGCATTGGCCAGCAGCGTGTGGCGCATCACCGAGCGGTCCTGGCTGATGGGATTGGCCAGCGTGACATAGGTCTCGGCCGGCAGGTCTTCGACCCGCGTCCCCGGACAAAGGATCGCGTCCTGGCGCGGATGGACGAGGCCGTAGGTGACGATCTCTTGCAGGCCGCAGGCCACCAGGACGTCGCGCACCCTCTCTTCGCGCTCCAGGGCGGGATTGCTGCGCTGGGGCGGAAGGCGGTCGGCCAGGTCGGTCACCGGAATACGGTCGTAGCCGTACATCCGGGCCACCTCCTCTACCAGGTCGGCGGGCACCTCGCAATCCAGGCGATGCTCGGGCACGACGACCCGCACGGTCTGGTCGTCCAACGGCTCGCAGACAAACTCCAGGCGCTCCAGGTAGGCCGTGATCTCTTCCAGGCCGAATTCGATGCCGAGCTGGCGCTTGACCTCGGCGGCCGTCAGGTCGATGACGACCGGCCGGGGCGGCAGCGGGTAGTTGTCCACCATGCCGCGGGCGATGGTGCCGCCGGAGTACAGGCGCATCAGCTCGCTGGCGCGGCGCGCGGCGGGCTCGGCCAGGGCCGGGTGGATGCCACGGCCAAAGCGCTGGCTGGCCTCGCTCGGCAGCTTCATGGCCTGCATGGTCCGCCGGATGCTGAGAAAGTAGAAATTGGCCGCCTCCAGGAGCACGTTGCGCGTGTTTTCGTCCACCTCGGTGTCCAGGCCACCCATGACGCCGGCCACGGCGATGGGCCCGGCGGTGTCGGTGATGAGCAGCGTGTCCTCGTCAAAGACGCGATGCACCCCGTCGAGGGTCGTCATGGTCTCGCCCGGCCGGGCACGCCGCACAATGATCGTCGGCACGCCGCCGCCGGCGCGGGCCACGAGCTTGTCGTAGTCAAAGGCGTGGAGGGGCTGCCCCCACTCCAGCATCACATAGTTGGTGATGTCCACGACGTTGCTGATGGGCCGCATCCCGGCCTTTTGCACGCGGCCCTGCATCCACTGCGGCGCGGGGCCGATCTCGACGTCGCGGATGACGGTGGCGATGTAGCGGGCGCAGAGCTGCGGGTCCTCGATCTCCAGGCGGGCCAGATCGGCGGCGGGCGGGCCGCCGGCCTGCCACTCGGTGTCGGGGTAGCGCAGCGGAGCGCCGGTCAGGGCCGACACCTCCCGGGCCACGCCCACCATGTTGTAGCAGCGGGCCAGGTTGGGCGTCAGGTCCAGGTCGACGATCGAGTCTCCCAGGTAGTCGGCCAGGGGCGTCCCCACGGGCGCGTCGTCGGGCAGGATCATGATGCCCTCGTGCTCCTCCGAGATGCCCAGTTCCTTTTCGGAGCAGACCATGGCCCGGGACGGCACGCCGCGGATCTTGGTCCCCTTCAGACGGGTCTTGACGAACCCTTCTTTGTGCCCGTCGTACAGATCGGCGCCCTCCAGGGCAAAGGCCACCTTGAGGCTCACGGGGCCGGCGCCCTTGTAGGGGAACAGGTTGGGCGCGCCCGTGACGACCTGCTCGACCTCGGAGCCGCCGTAGGCCACGTCGGCCAGCACCAGCCGGTCGGCGTTGGGGTGCGGCCGCACCTCCAGAACCTCGCCGACGACCAGCCGCTCGCGGTCCCACCAGTCGCCGACACGCTCGACGGAGGCAACCTCCAGGCCGGCCAGGGTCATCCTTTCCAGGAGGTCCTCAAGGGAACCGCGCACATCCACATAGTCTTGCAACCAACTCAATGGTACCTTCATCGTCTCAGCCTCCCCACCTAGAACTGCTCAAGGAAACGCAGGTCGTTGCCCCAGAAGTAGCGAATGTCCTCGATGCCATACTTGAGCATGGCAATGCGCTCCGGCCCAAGGCCAAAGGCGAAACCGGTGTAGCGGTCCGGGTCGTAGCCTCCATTGCGCAGCACCGTGGGGTGGACCATGCCAGAGCCGCCGATCTCTACCCAGCCGGTGTGCTTGCACACCGGGCAGCCGGCCCCCTGGCAGAGGATACAGTTTATGTCCATCTCGGCGCTGGGCTCCGTGAAGGGAAAGTAACTCGCCCGGAATCGGACCAGGCGTCCCGCTCCGAACATGCGCCGGGCAAAGGAGACGAGCGTACCCTTCAGGTCGGCCATGGTGATGGTCTCGCCCACGGCCAGCCCCTCCACCTGGTAGAACATGAAGGCGGAGCGCGCGCTGACCTGCTCATAGCGATAGCACATGCCCGGCAGGATGACACGGATGGGCTCCGGGTAATAGTCGTGCATGGCCCGCACCTGCCCCGGCGAGGTGTGTGTGCGCAGGATGACCCCCGGGACCGTGGTATAGAACGTGTCCCACATGTCGCGCGCCGGGTGGTGGGGCGGCATGTTGAGCAGGGCAAAGTTGTACTCGTCGGTCTCCACGTCGCACGCGCGATAGACCTGGTAGCCCATCTCGCCAAAGATGGAGTAGATCTCGCGCAGCGTACGGCTCACAGGGTGCAGCCTCCCCGGCCGCGGCGGCCGGCCAGGCAGCGTGACGTCCACCGCATCGGCTGACAGCGAGCGGGCGTGCGCGGCCTCCTTGAGCGCCTGAAGGCGCGCCTCGTAGCCGGCCTCCAGGGCCTGCTTGACCTCGTTCACCCGCCGGCCATAGGCCGGGCGCTCCTCGGGCGACAGGCTACCGAGGGCCTTGACCGCTTCGGTGACCTCTCCCTTGCGGCCCAGGTAGCCGGTCCTCCAGGCGGTCAGAGCAGCCTCGTCGTCGATGGCCTCCAACGCCTGGAGGGCCTCTCGTTCCACGTGATCCAGATCCTTTGTCATGACACCTCCCACACTATCCGGTGGGCATGACTGCCCACATAATAAAAAAAAGCCCCCGTCCCAGCAGGGACGAGAGCAGGCAACTCCCGCGGTACCACCCTGTTTGGCCGGGCTCGCCCGGCCCCCTCTTGTGCCTGACGGCGGCAGGCATCGCCGCGATCGGCTACCCTGATAACGGTGGGTTTCCGGAGCGGACTACTGGGCACGGAGCCTTTCACCCGTCGGCTCGGGAGCGAACTTCGGTGGCGCTCTGCCCGAAGGGGCTTTCAGTCCATGGCCCCTTCCTCCCTGGTGGCGCCCCGCCACCTACTCCTCTCCGTCACAGCCTTTAACGATGATTGCAGGCTATTATACACCGCTCTGCAGATTTGTCAAGTTGTGGATCGCCGCTTCTTAAGTAAACGACATTACTTGACACTCCCCCCTCTCTGTGCTAGACTACAAACGTAACAGTGGAGGTCAACTTGGAAACTAGAAACATCGTGCGATGGGCAGTGTACATCGTCCTCGCCATCCTGGTTATGGTTTTTCTGTACAATCAGTTTGCCGGCCCTCAAGAGCCGCAAAACACCATCTCGTTGCAGCAGTTGGCAACAGCCATGAAGGCGAGCGAGGTTGCCGAGATCGCCGTCGAGGGCGACACCCTGCTGGTCGAGCTGAGCAACGGCGAGACCGTCCAATCGCACAAGGAGGAAGGGGTCGGGCTGGCGGAGACGCTGGGCTACCTGGGGGTCACTCCGGCCATGTGGGAAGGGGTCACCGTCACGGTTGAGGCGCCCAGCGGGCTCTTTGGCTGGCTCGGGATCCTGAGCTGGATCTTGCCCCTGGTGCTGTTGAGCGTCTTTTTCCTGGTCGTGTTCCGGCAAGCCCAGAGCAGCGGCAGCCAGGCCATGTCCTTTGGCAAGAGCCGCGCCCGCATGTTCACGGGCGAGAAGCCGACGGTCACGTTTGACGACGTGGCCGGCGTCGTGGAGGCCAAGCAAGAGCTGGCCGAGGTGGTCGAGTTTCTGAAAGAGCCGCAAAAGTTCATCGCCCTCGGCGCGCGCATCCCCAAGGGGGTCATCCTCATGGGCGCCCCGGGCACGGGCAAGACCCTCATGGCCAAAGCGGTCTCGGGCGAGGCCGGCGTGCCCTTTTTCTCCATCTCGGGCTCCGAGTTCGTGGAGATGTTTGTGGGCGTCGGCGCCAGCCGCGTGCGCGACCTCTTTGACCAGGCCAAGCGCAACTCGCCGTGCATCGTCTTTGTGGACGAGATCGACGCCGTGGGCCGCCACCGCGGCGCGGGGCTGGGCGGCTCCCACGACGAGCGGGAGCAGACCCTCAACCAGATCCTGGTCGAGATGGACGGCTTTGACACCGACACCAACGTCATCGTCGTCGCCGCCACCAACCGGCCCGACATCCTGGACCCCGCCCTCCTGAGACCCGGGCGATTCGACCGGCGCGTGGTCCTGGACCGGCCCGATATGCAGGGCCGCGAGCAGATCCTCAAGGTGCACGTGCGGGGCAAGCCCCTGGGCAAGGACGTAAACCTGGCGGCGCTGGCCCGCCAGACGCCTGGTTTTGTGGGGGCCGACATCGAGAGCCTGGTGAACGAGGCGGCCATCCTGGCAGCGCGGCGCAACAAGAAGTCCATCGACATGGACGAGTTCCAGGAAGCAGTCGAGCGCGTCATGGCCGGGCCGGAGCGCAGGAGCCGGGTCATCACCGAGGAAGAAAAGAGCGTCGTCGCCTACCACGAGGCGGGCCACACGCTGGCCGCGGCCCGCACGCCGCACGCCGACAAGGTGCGGAAGGTGACCATCATCCCCCGCGGCATGGCCGGCGGCTATACCATGGCCCTGCCCGACGAGGACCGCTACCTGGCGAACCGGGCCAAGTTCGAAGCCGATCTGGTGACCATGCTGGGCGGACGGGCCGCCGAAGAGGTGGTCTTTCAGCGGGTGACGACGGGCGCCAGCAACGACCTGGAGCGCGCCACCGAGCTGGTGCGCAAGATGGTCATGGAATACGGCATGAGCGACGAGCTGGGCCCCCTGACCTTTGGCGAGCGCGAGGAGCTGGTGTTCCTGGGCCGGAGCCTGTCGGAGCACCGGAACTATTCCGAGTCGGTGGCCCGCAAGATCGACGAAGAAGTTCGAAACTTTATCGCACGGGCTCACGAGCGCGCCCTCGACATCATGAGGACGCACCGGGCAGCGTTGGACGAGCTGGCCCGGCAACTGATCCAGAAGGAGACGCTGAACGAGGCAGAAGTCGAGGCGCTGCTGGCAATGCCCGCCGCCTAGGCAGGAGTAGCTTTTGCGCCCAGTTTGCATCCCGGTAAAAACTGGGTATAATAGGCCGTGCGAGCGTGCAACGAAGCAATGTTAAGGAGGAACCGCGCGTGTCGGAAGCGAAATACGAAAAGAGCGGATACTGCTACCCGAACCTGATCGCCAGGATTTACCTGGGTGCCATCGAAGAAATCATGGGCCCCAACGGCATCAAGGCCCTGCTCAACATGGCCGACATGAAGCACCTGATAGACAACTATCCGCCGGCTAACCTTAACAAAGAGTTTGATTTCGTCGATTTCGCCCACCTCAACGAGGCCATGGAGATGATGTACGGCCCGCGAGGCGGGCGTGCCCTCTCGCTCCGCGCCGGGCGCAAGGCCTTTGACCAGGGTCTGAAGAACTTTGGCGCAATGGTGGGCGTCGCCGACAAGGCCTTCCGCATGCTACCCCTGAAGCTCAAGATGAAGGTGGGCCTGGGCGCCATGGCCAGGGCGTTTTCCGCCACGAGCGACCAGATCAGCTACGTCCGGGAGGCCGACGACCACTTTTTGTACGTGATCGAACGCTGCCCCGTCTGCTGGGGACGCAAGAGCGATGGTCCCATTTGCCACGCCGCCATGGGCATCATCCTCGAGGGCCTGGACTGGGGCACGGGCGGCAAGAAATTCAAGGTAGCGCAGGTGACCTGCCACGCCGCGGGGGATCCATCCTGCGATTTCGTAATCAGCAAAGAACCGATTGAATAGGCGCCGGACAGCAGGCCGTTAAACAGACGAGCCAGGATGCGGGTCCAGCCCTGCATCCCGGCTCGTTTTTGTGTGGCCGGCGTAGCCCCACCAGGGTAGGGGCAACCTTTGCGGTTGCCCGGGGTGTGGTTGCCCAGGGCAGGGGCGAGTTATCGAGGGGCGGGCACCAGGGTAGGGGCAACCCTTGCGGTTGCCCGGGGTGTGGTTGCCCGGGGCAGGGGCGAGTTATCGAGGGGCGGGCATCGGGGTAGGGGCAACCCTCGCGGTTGCCCGGGGTGCGGTTGCCCGGGGTGCGGTTGCCCAGGGCAGGGGCGAGCCCTGCCCCCTACGGGTGGTTAACGAGGTTGACGAGAGGAAAATGACAGCGAATCGCCGCAAGCTTTTGTGGATCAGCCTGGCCCTCATCGCCAGTTGCTGCCTGGTGGGGGTCTGCGGCCTGTCCGGCCTGGCCTGGGTTTACGGGCTGCGGCCCGGCTTTGAGCCCGGGGTAGCGGTGCTGCCCACGGAGCGGGACGTGCCTACCCCGGTCGTGCGCGAGCCGACCAACCCCGAGCAGGAGACACTGCTCGCCCTGGCGGGTGCAGAGCTGCCCCAACGCGACCTCCTGGAGTTGAACGAGCGGCTGGGCGGGCAGAGCATCCGGCTCCCGGCGGCAACACCTGCTCCGAGGGGCTATCGCCTGGGCGACCGCGAGACGTTCTGGGTGCACGACACGCTCGCCACCTCGTACTTTCGCACCACGGCGGTGCTGCGCTACGAAACCGAGCACGCTTACTGGTGGGTGGAGGAGGGCTACGAGGTGAACGCCGAGGCACTGGAACGCTCCGCCCGGGCCTTTGAGGAGAACACCTACCCCACCAACCACCGCGCCTTTGGCAGCGAATGGTCGCCGGGCATCGACGGCGACCCCCACGTCTATATCTTTTTGGGGAACGTGCCCGGTGTGGGCGGCCTCTTTTCGGGACCCGACGAGTACCCGGCCACCGTCCGGCAGCGGTCCAACGAGCACGAGATGTTTTACATCAGCCTGGACAACTCGCTGCCGGGCAACGCCTATTTTGACGGCGTCCTGGCCCACGAGCACCAGCACATGATCCACTGGTTCCACGACCGGAATGAGGACACGTGGGTCAACGAGGGCCTCTCGGAGCTGGCAGCCCACCTGGGCGGCTACGATCTGGGCGGCTCGGACTATGCCTACCTGTCCATGCCCGACACGCAGCTCACGACGTGGCCCGACCTGGAGGACTCTAGCCCGAACTATGGCGCCAGTTACCTGTTCCTCCTCTACTTCTACGAGCAGTACGGCGAAGGGGCCATTCGCCGCCTCGTATCCGAGCCGGCCAACGGCATGGCCGGCTTCGAAGCCGTCCTGGCCGAGGTGGATCCGGCGCGCTCCGTGGAGGACCTGGTGGCCGACTGGCTCGTCGCCAACTACCTGGACGACATTGCCGGAGCGGCGGAGGAGCACGGTTACGACAGCCTGTCCCTGGATCAGATCGCCCTCTCGGCCCGCCATCAAAGCTATCCCATCGACCAGGCGGGCGCCGTAAAGCAATACGCCGCCGATTATATCGTCCTGGAAGGCCAGGGCGACCTGCTGGTCGAGTTCGAGGGCAGCTCCCTGGTCTCGCTGGTGGGCAACGAGACGCACAGCGGGAGTTACCAGTGGTGGGCGGTGCGCGGCGACGAGGGCAACGCCACCCTCACCCGGGCCTTTGACCTCTCGGGGCTGGAGGAGGCGAGGCTCCAGGCCTGGACGTGGTACGACCTGGAGGTGGATTACGACTATGCCTACGTCTCGGTCTCGGACGACGGCGGCGAAACCTGGACCCTCCTGGAGAACGAGCACACGACGACCCTCGACCCGTCGGACAGCAGCTTCGGGCCGGCGCTGACGGGGTTGAGCGGCGGCGGCAGATCGGCCGAGTGGGTGCAGCAGTCCTTTGACCTGGCGCCCTTTGCCGGGCGGCCCGTCCTGGTCCGCTTCGAGGTCGTCACCGACGACAGCGTCAACCATCCCGGCCTGGCCCTGGACGACATATCCGTCCCCGAGCTGGGCTACGCCGACGACGTGGAGGCGGGCGACGGCGGCTGGGAGGCCGCGGGCTGGCTGCGCGTCGCGGACCACATCCCCCAGGACTTTGCCGTGCAGGTGATCCTCCTGGGCGACGAGCTGCGCGTCGAGCGGCTGGCCCTGGACGAGCAGATGACCGGCACGCTGCATCTGGCGGGCCTGGGCAGCGACGTGGAACAGGCCGTGCTGGTGATCTCGGGCCTGGCGCCCATGACCACCGAGCCGGCGGTCTACCGCTACCGGGTCTCGCCCGCGCCGTAGGCCATACCCACTCCGGCGGGGCCGGCCGGGAAGCTGGGACCGCCGAGCGCCGGCTCGGCAAGTGACCTGTGGAGAGAAATGCCGAGCAGGCGCTCGGCGGTCCCGGGGCACCAGGGCCGAACTGCCGCTGGGAGCGCCGCTCGCGGCAAAGCATCTTGACAAACGCCGCCTGCTGGTCTATCATAATCCTCGACCCACGACGCGGTAGGCAGCGCTAAGGCAGCATTCCACCTCCGCCCTGGCAGTGCCGGGGCAAATCTGAAGGGAGAGCCTTATGTCTACTTCAATGCACGGCAGACCGGGCCGCGGGCAGCCGGCGCCCTATCTCGTCCTGGATCAGGAAGACTATCGCGTGCTGGGCCCCGCCGACTTTGGCGGGCCCGGCCTGGTAGCCATAGAGGTCCTGGGTCCCTACGTGGACGTTCAGGCCTCGGGGCCCCTGATCACGGTTCACGATTCCACCATCGACCCGCACCTGGGCATCGGCCACCACCGGCACCGCTATAACGAGCGCCTCTTTTACATCACCGCCGGCGAGCTGGACCACGACGACTCGTTGAACAACATCCAGGGCCACATGGACGAGGGCGACGTCGGCCTCTTTACCGAGGGGCAGCGGGGCATGGTCCACTCCGAGTGGAACAACGGCGACGTGCCGGCCCAGGCCTATATCCTGGTCTACACCACGGACCCCATTCCGGAAGAGACGAAATTCACGCGCTTTCGCAGCGAGGACGCGCCTCGCTACGACGAGGGCGAGGGCGTGCGCACCAAGGAGCTGGTCGGACCGCGCTCGGAGCTGCGCGTCCACGGCGACCTGCGCCTGTTCACCGACAGCCACCTGGAGGAGGGCGGCCACCTGACGGCGCGCTTTGCCAACGGCGAGGGCGGCCTGCTAGCGATCCGCGAGGGCCACGTGCAGGTGGACGGCCGGGAGCTGCGCCAGGGCGCCACGGTCCTGGTGCCGCCTGCCGAGGGCGAGCGGACCGTTACGGTGGAGGCCATCAGGCCGGCGCGCGTCTTTCGTGCCGTACACGGACGCGGCCATGGCCTGATCCGGCGCTCTGACGGCCGGCGATGAGGGTTCCCATGGACGTCTACCTGGAGATCGGCGAGAAGAAGACGTTTGCCTGCGCCGTCGACTGGCCCGGCTGGTGCCGGAGCGGGGGCGACGAGGAGGCGGCACTGGAAGCCCTCCTGGCCTACGGGCCGCGCTACGCTTCCCTGCTGGACGGCACGGGGATCGAGTTCGAGGCGCCCCGTGACGTGTCCGACCTTCGCGTGGTCGAGCGGCTGGAGGGCAACGCGACGACCGACTTTGGCGCGCCTGCCATCGTTCGAGACTCTGACGCCGAGCCGGTGGACGACGCCGAGCTGGCCCGCATGGGGGCCCTGCTGCAGGCATACTGGCGGGCGTTCGACACCACCAGGCGCGACGCCGCCGGCAAGGAGCTGCGCAAGGGGCCGCGGGGCGGCGGCCGCGAGTTGGAAAAGATCGAGAACCACGTCATGGAGGCCGAGGCGGGTTACCTGCGTTCCCTTGGCTGGAAGATGGGCAAGGGGGAGGCACCGGACCGGGAGGGCGAGCTGCGCCGCACCCGGGAGGCGGTCCTGGAGGCCCTGCCCGTCGCCGCGCGCGGCGAGCTGCCGGCCCGCGGGCCGCGGGGAGGCACGCGCTGGCCCCTCCGCTACTTTGTGCGGCGCGCCGGCTGGCACGTCCTCGACCACGTGTGGGAGATAAAAGACCGGGTGAAGCACTGAGAAGATGACTAAAATGAGGCCACTGATGGTGCTGAAGCATCGTCGGTGGCCTCATTTTTGTTGGGGCGGAGCTGTTTGCGGCTGGCGCGCATTTGCCCGGCCGGGGCAAAGGCAGTATACTCCTGGAAACCAGTCCCGGACTTGCTCCGAGTCGACCAAGGTGCCAATGCATGAAAGTAGAGCAGGCCAGGCCGGCCTTTGCCGAATTTGTCATCATCGTCTCCCTGATGATGTCGATCACAGCTTTATCGACGGATGCCATGCTGCCGGCGCTGCCCCAGATCGGCAGCGACCTGGGCGTCCAGAATGCCAACGACCGCCAGTTGGTCGTGTCTGTGTTGTTCCTGGGGCTGGCCCTGGGGCAGTTGTTCTTCGGGCCGCTTTCCGACCGGGTGGGGCGAAAACCAACGGTCTATGCGGGCTATGTCCTCTATATCGCCGGCGCCCTGCTCTCGGTCGTCGCGCCCAGCTACCCCGTGATGCTGGCGGGGCGGGTGTTGCAGGGGCTCGGGATTTCGGCGCCGCGCGCCATTACCCTGGCCCTGGTCCGCGATCGATACGCGGGCCGGACCATGGCCCGGGTGATGTCGTTCGTCAGCTCGGTCTTTATCCTGGTTCCCATGCTCGCGCCGACGTTGGGACAGGCGGTCCTGCTGTTCGCTAACTGGCGCGGCATCTTCTGGGGCTTTGTGCTGGTTGCGATCGTCACCGTGGCGTGGTTCGCGCTGCGAATGCCCGAGACCCTGGCCCCTGAACACCGGGCGCCGTTCACGGTGAGGCACATTGCCGTGGCCACCCTCGAAGTCGTGAGGTACAGAAGCGCGCTGGGCTATACCGTGTCGGCCGGCCTGATCAGCGGAGCGTTTCTTGGCTATCTGAACTCCGCCCAGCAGATCTTTCAGGAGCAGTATGCCCTCGGCAAGCTCTTCCCCATCGTCTTTGGCCTCGTCTCCCTGTCCATCGGGCTGGCATCCTTCCTGAACGCGCGCCTGGTGATGCGCTTTGGGATGCGACTTCTGGTCCGTCGATCCCTGTGGGTGAGCCTGGGGCTCTCTATCGTCGCCCTGGGGAGCGGTTTGTTGCCAGGCGGGCAGGTGCCATTGTGGCTCTTTCTGGCCTACCTCATGGCGACGTTTTTCTGCGTCGGCATTCTGTTCGGCAACCAGAATGCCCTGGCCATGGAGCCTTTGGGCCATCTCGCCGGTATCGGAGCGGCCGTGGTCGGCTCCCTGTCGACGCTGATATCCATGCCCCTGGGCACGCTCATCGGCAAGGGCTACAACGGCACGGTGCTCCCTCTGATCGCCGGCCTGGCCCTGCTCTCCGGCGCCTCCATTCTGGTGGTCCGCTGGGCCGAATCGAGTTGAGCGATGGCCAGGTGACGTGACGCGGGCGAGGAGCGAGGGGAACCATTCGGCTTTCGGCCGCGTCTCATAGCCAGGACGTACAACATGGCACCGTCGTCAAGGAGGAGAAATGGCCCGCAAGAAAAGCATCCAGGTCCTCGCTTCCATCGCCGTCCTGCTCGCCCTGACCATCTGTGGGCTGGCCGGCGGCACCTTCTACGCCCTCCGTCTCCCCGAGGAGATGGGCGACCAGGACACCTTCGTCCTGGGCCAGAGCCGGCTCGTTCCCGGCGCCCCGGCCGCCGTCCACGTCCAGGTGCAGCGGCACGACAACCAGCAGCCAGTGACCGGCGCCGAGGTCACGGTCTCCATGCGGCCCGGGGACGGCGGCGAGGCGCAGGTGCTGTACACCGGGACCACCGGCGCGGAGGGCCGGGCGACGGCCGCCTTTACTGTGCCCGAGGTGACCAGCGCCGGCCAGGAGCAGGAGATCATTGTCGAGACCCGCTCGCGCCTGGGCAGCGACCGGATGGAGATGAGCGTCCAGGTGGAGCGCGACTACAAGGTGCTCCTCACCACCGACAAGCCCATCTACCAGCCCGGCCAGCAGATCATGGTCCGCGCCCTGGCCCTGGGCGCCTTTGACCAGCGCCCCGCCGCCGGCAGCGCCGTGGAGCTGACCATCGCCGACGCCAAAGGCAACAAGGTCTTCAAGCAGACGGCCACCACCTCCGAGTACGGCGTCGCCTCCTGGACCTTCCAACTGGCCGACGAGGTCAACCACGGCAACTACAAGCTCACCGCCAACCTGGACGGCACGTCCTCGGAAAAGACCGTGGCCGTCAAGCCTTACGTCCTGCCCAAGTTCAAGGTGACCGCGGCCACCGACGACGACTTTTACCGGCCCGGCCAGCGCGTCACGGGACAGGTGGAGGCGGCCTACTTTTTCGGCAAGGCCGTGGAGGGCGAGGTCCGGCTGGCGGGCTGGGTCTATGACGTCGAGCGGCGGCAGGTCGTCGAGCTGGCGGGCCAGACCGACGCCGGGGGCCGGTTCAGCTTCGAGTTCGACCTGCCCGACTATTTCGTGGCCGGCGCCGAGGGCGGCGTGGCCGACCTCCTCCTGGAGGTGGCAGTCACCGATGGGGCGGCCCACACCGAGCAGGTGAGCATCGCCATCCCCGTGGCGCAGCAGGGCATCATCGTCGAGGCCGTGCCCGAGAGCGGCGATCTCAAGGCCAGCCTGGAGAACATCCTCTACCTGCTGACGGCCTACCCCGACGGCACGCCCGCCGAGTGCGAGGTGACCGTCGTCGTCAACGGCGCCACGTACCAGGCGCAGACGGGCGCCTACGGGCTCGGCGAGCTGCGGCTGACCCCGGCCGAGCCCTATGCCGAGGTGATGCTCGAGGCCCACGACGCCCTGGGCCACACGGGCCAGGCACAGGTCTCCTTCGAGCCCGAGCGCTGGAGCGGCAGCCAGGTGCTATTGCGGCCCGAGCGGGCCACCTACCGCGTCGGCGAGACGATGAACCTGGAGGTGCTGGCCACCGAGAGCGCCGGCGCCATCTACCTGGACATCACCCGCGAGGGCCAGACCCTCTCCACCCGGGCCCTGGAGATCGTCGACGGGCGCGCGGCGGCGGCCGTGGACCTGACCCCCGACCTGTACGGCACGCTGGCCCTCCACGCCTACAAGTCCCTTGGCACCGGCGAGATCGTGCGCGATACGCGCCTGGTGGTAGTCGACGCCGCCGACGACCTGGCCCTGGACGTGCAACTGGACCGGGAGACCTATCTGCCCGGCGAAAGGGCCCACCTCCAGATCGCCGTCACCGGCCAGGAGGGCGAGGGCACGGCCGCGGCCCTGGGGCTGGCGGTCGTCGACGAATCGGTCTTTGCCCTGCAAGAGCAGGACCCCGGCTTTGCGCGCCTGTACTTCCTGCTGGAACAGGAGCTCTTGGAGCCCAAGTTCGACCTGCACGGCCTGAGCCTGGGCGAGATCATGGGCGAGGCCGGCACGGCGCAAGAGACGGCGGCCCAGGCGTCGCTGGCCGGCTTTGGCGGCGATCCCTTCAGCCTCAAGGCCAACTCGGTGGCCATGAAGCGGCAACAGGCCCTGGAGCGGCAGGCCAGGTTCTTGCACAGCCTGACCCAGGGGCTCTTTCCCCTCCTCGTGTTCCTGCCCCTGGCCGTCGTCGGCGCCCTGGTTTACAGCCTGCGGAACGACCGCGTGCTGGGCCGCTCGCTGGCCGTGGGCATCGGCGTGCCCGTGCTGCTGCTGGCCTGGGCGGCGGTCACACTCTGGATCGTGCCCCTGCCGGGCGCTCCCTGGGCCACGGACCCCCTCGACAAGCTGGGTTACCTGCTGGACGAGCTGGGCCCGGCGCTGCTGTGCCTCGTGGCCCCGGCGCTGCTGGGCGGGCTGGCGGGCCTCGTCGGGCTGGCGGTGCGGGCCGTGCGCAAGGGCGAGCTCCCCCTGGGCCTGGCCCTGCTGCTCCTGGTGGGCTACGGGCTGCTGCTGGCCATCGTGTTCGTGGCATACATGGCCGTCGATCCCGCCGAGCCCCCAACCGTGGCCATCGTGATCTTTGCCCTTGCCTACCTGGCCATCCCCCTGGCCTTTGGCGCCCGGGCGGCCGGCTTTGGCTTCAAGCGCGAGGGCTGGGCCCTGGCCGGGGCCGGGCTCGTGGCCCTCCTGGCCCTCTTGCTCGTGGCCGGGCCCGTGGTCCTCGCCTCGGCCTTTACCCTGGCCGGCGGGGCCATGCCGGCCGATGGCGCTATCGTGGAAGAGATGGCCCTCCAGGGAGTGGCGCCCGGCCTCATGCCCCCCATGCTCGCTCTCCAGGAAGTGCGCGGCGAGGGGGAGGCCAAGAGCACCGAGCCCACCGCCGGAGCGGGGCAGCCAACAGAAGGCGCCGCGCCGCTGCTGCGCCAGTTCTTCCCCGAGACCATGTACTGGAACCCCGAGGCCCTGACCGACGACGCCGGCCGCTGGCAGGCCGAGCTGGACATGGCCCACACCATCACCACGTGGCGGCTGACGGCCCTGGCGAGCGCCCAGGACGGGCGCCTGGGCTCGACGACGGCGCCCATTCGCGTGTTCCAGGACTTTTTCGTGGACATCGACCTGCCCCTGGCTCTCACCCAGGGCGACGAGGTTTCGATGCCCGTGGCCGTCTACAATTACCTGGAGACGGGCCAGCGCGTGGAGCTGACGCTGGAGGCGCAAGAGTGGTTCGACATGCAGGGCGAGGCCACCCAGGCGGTGGACCTGGAGCCCGGCGACGTGACGGTGGTCTATTTTCCCATCAAGGTCACGGCCACGGAGGGCCGCTTCCGGCCCGTGGTGACGGCCATCGGCGAGAAGATGAGCGACGCCACGACGCTGCGCCACGACGTCCAGGTGGTGCCCGACGGCAAGCGCATGGACGAGACAACCTCGGACCGGCTGGAGGGCAGCACGGAGCACACGGTCACCATCCCCGAGCAGACCATCCCCGGCACCGCCCAGATCCTGGTCAAGGTCTATCCCGGGATCCTCAGCCAGGTGGTGGAGGGGCTGGAGGCGCTGCTGCGCATGCCCTACGGCTGCTTCGAGCAGACGAGCAGCACCACCTACCCCAACGTGCTGGTCATGGACTATCTGAAGAGCACGGGCCAGGCCAGTCCCGAGGTGCAGATGACGGCCGAGCAGTACATCAACCTGGGCTACCAGCGCCTGACCACCTTTGAGGTGTCGGGCGGCGGCTTTAGCCTCTTTGGCTCGCCTCCGGCCGACCGGATGCTGACCGCCTACGGCCTGATGGAGTTCACCGACATGGCCCGCGTGCATCCCGTGGACGAGGGCCTGGTCGAGCGGGGGGCCCGCTGGCTCCTGGGCGAGCAGCGGAGCGACGGGAGCTGGGAGAACGACGAGGGGCTGGTCCACGAGCAGAGCTGGAGCAGCCTGGGCAACGAGCGGCTGCCCGTGACGGCCTACATCGTCTGGGCGCTGACGGAAGCCGGTTACGAGGACGAGGCAGGCACCGTGGCCGGCCTGGATTACGTGCGCGAGTCGTGGACCCAGGCCGAGGACGCCTACTCCCTGGCGCTGGTGGCCAACGCCCTGGCGGCGGCGGATCCGGAAGGCGGCGCCACGGGACAGGCCCTCGACAAGCTGGCCGAAATGGCCGTCGTCGAGGAGGGCGTCGCCTACTGGCAGAGCGACATCTCCACGTTCATGGGCGGCACCGGCCAGACTGGCTCCATCGAGACCACGGCCCTGGCGGCCTATGCCTTCCTGCGGGCCGAGGAGCACGTCGAGCTGGCCAACCAGGCCCTCACCTACCTCATCCAGCAGAAGGACAGCTATGGCACCTGGCACTCGACCCAGGCCACGGTGCAGACGCTGAAGGCGCTCCTGCTCTCGGTGAGCGCCGGGGGCGAGGGAACCGACGCCACGGTGCGCGTCTCGCTCAACGGCGAGGAGACCGAGCCCATCGTCATCACCGAAGACAATTTCGACGTGGTGCAGATGGTCAGCTTTACGGACCGGCCGGCGCTGGGCGACAACAAGGTGCGCATCGACGTCGAGGGCGAGGGCAGCCTCATGTACCAGGTCTCGACCCGCTACTACTTGCCCTGGTCCGTGGTGACCATGCCCGCGCCGGAAGAGTCGCTCATGGACATCGAGGTGGCCTACGACCGGACCGAGCTGGCGGTAAACGACGTCGTCGAGGTCTCGGTGCGGGTGGCGTTGACGGCAGGCGCGGCGCGGCAGGCCATCGTGGACCTGGGCGTTCCGCCCGGCTTTGAGGTCGTGGGTGAGGATCTGGCCGACCTGGTGGCCCGCCACGGCGACCTGCCCGAGGGGTACGAGGGAGCGAAATTCTCACGCGTTGACCTGACGGGGCGGCAGATCATCTGCTACGTCGAAGGGCTCAAGGCGGGGCAGCCCCTGGAGTTCCGCTACCGCATCCGTGCCCGGTACCCCATCAGGGCCCAGACGCCGCCCAGCAGTGCCTACGACTACTATAACCCGGGCGTGACCGCCGTGCTGGCGCCGGCGGCCATCCAGGTCACCCCCTGAGGACACCGGGCCTGAGAACGAAGCACCGCCGGCGGCCAGGAGCCGCCGGCGGTGTTCGATTCAGTGCAACTATGCCAGTGCAACTACGATTCAGCAATACCGTCCAATAATCTTACGACTCGAACTCGCTCCGGGCGCGCTTTTTCACGTCCGAAGCCGTCTCTTCCGCCTTCTGGCGCATGTCGTCGGCTGTCTGCTCGGCCTTGTGCCGCACGTCGGAATAGGTGTCTTCCGCCTTGCTGCGGACGTCCGATGCAGCCCGGCGGATGTCGTGGCGAATCTCTTCGCCCGACTTTGGTGAGATCATGAGCGTGGCACCCGCACCAATGACCAGTCCGATGAGCATGCCCAGCAACAGGGCTCCCAAAGCAAAATCGTTTCGTTGTTCCATTATGGTCATTCCTCCCTTCAATGTACCCGGTGCACCGGGCCATGATACCTACAGCGTACAGGATTGGAGGTCGTTTGTCAATGTACGTGGATACAGACAGCGGATACAGATTGGGATATATTTTCCGGGCGCCGGTCAGGCCTTCTGGCCCTGCCACATCTGCTCCAGGCGTTGCAGGGCGGCCTCCATGTCGGCGGCCGGGCCAAGGACGTCGCGCCACAGGTCGCCCAGCTCGTCGACCCGCTCCTGGATGTTGTGGATGTTGAAATCGCGGGGGTCCAGGTCGGACGCCAGCTCTTCCCAGCGCAGCGGCGTCGAGACCGGCGCGCCGGGCCTGGGGCGGAGGCAGTAGGGCGCTGCCAGGGTCTGCCCGCGCCGGTTCTGGTACAGGTCGATATAGATCTTTTCGCGGCGGCGGCGGGGGTCGCGATCCAGGCTGGTGATGAGGGGCAGGCGGTTGTGGACCAAGTGGCCGACGATGAGCCCGAACTTCAGGGCCTGCTCGTAGGTATAGCGGGCCTCCAGCGGCACGTAGATGTGCATTCCCGTGGCCCCCGAGGTTTTGACCCGGTGGGGGACGTCGAGCG
Source organism: Anaerolineae bacterium (assembly GCA_034428935.1). Classification (GTDB taxonomy): domain Bacteria; phylum Chloroflexota; class Anaerolineae; order JAAYZQ01; family JAAYZQ01; genus JAAYZQ01. The sequence goes on from DAOUHB010000074.1 coordinate 25,694, forward strand.
AACCCAGGATCTCGTGAATGGCCAGGGCGGTGCGCACCACCTCGCCAAAGGCAATCTCGCCGGGATCGAGGTCAAAGACGAGCCAGTCGGGCCGGTCCAGGTGGCCGACGCGCGAGTTCCAGGGGTTCAGCTCGATGCAGCCCAGGTTGGCCATGTAGACGAGCGTGGCCTCGTCCTGGCAGAGCAGGTAGTTGATCCCCTCGGGGTCCGACTCGGAGGGGAGGTTCACCGTCTCTACCCAGTCGGGAGCATAGTCCACGTCTTTGTGGTAAAAGCTCTCGCCGTGGATGCCTGCCGGAAAGCGGTGGAGCGACTGGGGCCGGTCCACCACGTAGGGCAGGACGAGGGGAGCCATGCGCCGGTAGTAGTCGATGAGGTCGCCCTTGGTCAGCCCGTCGTCGGGCCACAGGACCCGATCCAGGCTGGTGACCGTCACCTGGCGCCCGCCCGCCTCGACGGTGATGGGCTTCCTGGTGCGCGGCGCGTAGACCCGGCGCGGCGGCGCCTGCTCCGGCTCGGGGGAGGCCGCCGGCTCCTCGGCGGGCGGCTCCTCGACGGCGGGCGGCTCGGCCGGGGGCGGGCGCCCGGCCAGGGCGGTGATCTCTTCGCGGCGCACGGTGCGGGGGTCGACGTCCTCGCGCAAGCCCAGGAAGGAGGCCTGGCGCAGCAGCCCGAGCTCGGTCCAACTGGCGTACTGCACCTGGCAAACGAGCTCCGGCTCCACCCACGTGGCGGGGGTATTGGCTTTGGGCTCGACGACAAAGGGCGAGCTGGGGCGGCGCAGGGGCTCCAGGCGGGCGCGCAGCTCCGCCAGGGTCTCCTGGTCAAAGCCGGTGCCCGTGTGCCCGACGTAGACCAGGTCGTCGCCCTCGTACACGCCCAGGAGGAGCGAGCCAAAGAATTGGCGCCCGGAGCGGGGCGCCGTGAAGCCGCCGATGACGGCCTCCTGGCAGGGCCGGGCCTTGAACTTTTGCCACGCCTCGCTGCGCTTGCCGGCCTGGTAGGCGCTCTGCCCGTCCTTTGCAATGACCCCCTCCAGGCCGCTCTCCGCGGCCTGCCGGAAGAAGGCCACCCCCTGGCCCCGGACGTGATCGCTGTACTTGATGCGGGGCAGATCGGGAAGAATCTGGGCCAGAAGCTGCTTGCGCCGCAGCAGGGGCAGCGAGCGCAGGTCGTGGCCCTCCAGGTAGAGGAGATCGAAGGCATAGTAGACCAGCGTTCCCTCGCCCGTGCGCCTGTACTTTTGCAGGAGGCTGAACTCTCCCCGGCCCTGCTCGTCCAGAGCCACGATCTCGCCGTCGATGACGGCGTCAAAGCTGAGGCGCTCCAGCTCGCGGACCAGGGGCGAGAACTCGGTCTCGAAGCCGGCCTGCGTCCGGGAGTAAAGGCGGGCCTCGCCGGTGCGCACCTCGGCGATGGCCCGAAAGCCGTCCCACTTGATCTCGTAGATCCAGCCGTCGTCGTCAAAGGGCTCGGGAGCCAGGGTGGCGAGCATGGGCGTCACGCCGGAGGGCATGGGCGCCTTGCGGGCGCCGCGCAGGTCGAGGTCGTCCAGGTTCACGCCGTGGCGCTGCCCGTCGGCGTCGCCCCGGCGCTCCAGCTCGTCGGGGGTGAGGCCGCTCTTGACCGAGCGCCGGTCGCCGGGCAGGCCCGACCGGCCCACGTGCTCGTCGCTGCCCTTGAAGAGCAGCCACTGGTCCTTCTCGCCGCGCATTCGGACCATGTGAAATGCGCCGCGCACCTTCTCGCCTTCCAGCCAGAAGACCAGCTTGCCCTCTTGCTCGCCGCGGCGCATCAGCTCCTCGGCGTGGGCGCGGTCCCGGGCCTCGGGCACGCGGTAGGTGCCCCGGTCCCAGAGGATCATGGTCCCGGCGCCATAGCTGCCCTTGGGGATGACGCCCTCAAAGTCCAGGTAGTCGAGGGGGTGGTCCTCGGTGCGCACGGCCAGCCGCTTGTCCTGGGGATCCATGGAAGGGCCCCGGGGCACGGCCCAGCTCTTCAGGACGCCGTCTATTTCCAGGCGCAGGTCATAGTGCAGGCGCGTGGCGTCGTGCCTCTGGATGACAAAGCGGAGATCGCCGCCTTCCCCGGCGGCGGCGCCCTGCGGCTCGGGGGTCTGCCCGAAGTCGCGCTTGCGGCGGTACTCTTCCAATGACACGCGGCGATCCGGCTCCTATTCCTTCTGCTCGCGCCCTTCGCGGACCATCTCCAGGCTCTTGCTGAGCTGGGCAAAGAGGTCCACGACCTCGATGGGCACCGGCTCCTCCTCGGCCTCGATCTCTTCGCCGCGGGCCTTTTGCTCGATGATGCGCATCAGGTCCTCGACGTAGGTGTCCTTGTACTGCTCGGGATTCCACGGCTCGGTGAGCTGCTCGATGAGCTGCAGGGCCATCTTCATCTGGCGCTCCTCGGCCTCCACCTTGCCGGGCAGGTTCAGCTCTTCGGGCGAGCGGATCTCGGCGGCAAAGCGCATCTGGTGCAGGACGATGACGTCGCCCTCGGCCTGGAGCATGGCCAGGTGCTCGCGGCTGCGCAACACAAAGCGGGCGATGGCCACCTTCTTGCTCTCCTTGAGGGCCTCGCGCAGCAGCCCGTAGGCCTGGGCCGCCTTCTCGTCGGGGGCCAGGTAGTAGGGCTGCTCGATGTACTTCTCGTCGATCTCGTCGACGTCGGCAAAGCTCATGATGTCGATGGTGCGCGTTTTGCGCACGTTGGCCTTCTCGAAATCTTTGTCCTCAAGGATGACGTAGCGGCCCTTCTCGTACTCGTACCCCTTGACAATGTCCTCGTATGGCACCTCTTCGCCGGTCTCGCCGCAGACGCGCACGTAGCGGATGCGGCAGCGATCGTCGCGGCGCAGCAGGTCAAAGTCCAGGCGCGAGCTCTCGCTGGCCTTGTAGAGCTTGATGGGGATGTTCACCAGGCCAAAGCTGATGGCGCCGGTCCACATGGATCTCACGTCGATCGCTCCTTCCGATGGGGGGATTGCTGCACTTGCCTACCTCAACGACATGGACACGTAGCGCACTCTTCGGCCGGCCGAAGGCGCGCAGCTCCGGTGGCCACCGCCCGGGCAGTGCCGCCGGGAAGCGGGACGGCGGGGTGCTCTGCCTGGGACGCAGAGCACCCCGCCCTGGCCTGAGCGCGATCTACAGGAAGTTCGCGATCAGGAGGATGATGGCGACGATGATGAACAAGCCGAAAAGCAGCTTGCCGATCGACGCCGCACCACTGGCGATGCCGCCGAATCCGAAAAAGGCGGCAATGATCGCCACGACGAAGGCAATGATCGCCCAGGTCAAGAGACTCATGTCGTTTCTCCTTTCGTGCTAGATTTTTGGCCGACTCATCGGGTGCGACGCACTTGTTACGACGAGTGCGTCGCACCCGACCGGGTCAACCGGCCATGGACTAGAGAATGCTGATGCCCAGCACCACCAGGATGAGCAGCACCAGGGCAATGAGCAAGAACAGGCCGAACAGCACCTTGGCGACGGTGGCAGCACCGCGCGCCACGCCGCTGAAACCGAGCAGCCCGGCAATCACCGAGATGACAAAGGCAGCGATGGCCCAACCCAAGAGATCCATGTCAGTCTTCCTTTCCGTCTTGTTTCTTCACCCAGTTGCCCGAGTCCTCGTCCTTGCGATAGACCTTCTTGACCGCCGCCCAGGCCACCTGGTGCGATACCTCTTCTCGCGAGTCGTCGCCGCGCCGGTCCTCGGGATCCTTGTACTGCTCCCACGCGCTATTGTAGGCCTTGCGATAGATCTCCTGGCCATGGCTGGGAAGCACGTTTCTCACACTCTCCGGTAGATCCTTGTTCTTGTCGTAAGGCATCTGATTCCTCCTCGCCCGGGGCCCGCGCCAACCGGGCGCCGGTCACTCGTCCTCGCCGCGGAAGCCCGGCTCCCGCGCCGCTCCCGCGGCAATCTCTGCACCGGACCCTGAACGGCCTGCCTTACCCATGGCTGCCCCTACCCGCCAATGATCTCGCCGCCGTTGGGGTGGAGGACCTGGCCGGTCATGTAGGAGCTGTCGTCGGACGCCAGGAAGACGTAGGAGGGCGCCACCTCGCTGGGCTCCCCGGCGCGCTCCATGGGCACGTCGCTGCCGAACTTGGCCACGTGCTCCTCGGGAAAGGTAGCCGGGATGAGGGGCGTCCAGATGGGCCCGGGCGCCACGGCGTTGACGCGAATGCCGGTGCTCACGAGGTTCGCCGAAAGGGAGCGGGTGAAGGCGACGACGGCGCCCTTGCTGGCCGCATAGTCCATGAGGTGCGAGCTGCCGCGGTAGGCCGTTACCGACGTGGTGTTGATGATGGCGCTGCCCTCGCCCAGGTGCTCGAGGGCCGCCTTGACCAGGAAAAACTGGGCAAAGACGTTGGTCCGGAAGGTGCGCAGCAACTGCTCCTCGGAGATGGCGTGGATGCTGTCCTGGACGTGCTGCTCGGCGGCGTTGTTGACGAGGACGTCCAGGCGCCCCAGCTCACGCACCGCCTGCTGCACGGCGTGGCGGCAGAACTGCTCGTCGCCCACGTCGCCCGCGATCTTGATGCAGCGGCGGCCCTCCTGCTCGACCTCGCGGCGGGTGGTTTCGGCATCCTCTTGCTCGTTCAGGTAAACGATGGCCACGTCGGCGCCTTCCCTGGCAAAGGCGATGGCCACCGCCCGCCCGATGCCGCTGTCGCCCCCCGTGATGAGGGCCACCTTGCCTTCCAGCTTGCCGCTGCCCCGGTACTCTCTATCCTCGCTCTCCGGCTGGGGCGTCATGGGAGCCTGGCGGCCAGGCTGGCCTTCCTGATGCTGCTCGGGCCGGAGTTGTTTTTCTTCCTGTTTGCTCACGCGTCTTCTCCTTCCACGAAACCGCCGCTGGAATGGCTGCCATACGGTGCTCCGCACAGACCAACGGCCGCGGCAATATGGGGGCTACGACGGACAAGGTGCAGACACTCGCAAGGTGCAGGCACTCGCATTGCGGGGTATGAAGCCCGGATCCGAGGCACCCCGGGTCTGCAACGCTCGATGACTTCCAGTGCTATGCGGTGGCAGGGCAACCTTCCGGGCCCGGGACCCAGTAGATCCTGGGGCCTGGTGCCCACAGTCCGGTTCGGCGTCTCGACGAACGGATCCCGGTTGCTGGCCTGGAGTTGCCGGTCCTTGGCAACGTAGACATACAGCTTCCGCATGTCGTTCCCCCTACAAGACCCAGCGTTCGGTTGCTAAACGCACGACACCGAACACCGGCCTAGGCGCGACCGGCGGGGCCCGAAGCCCAGACCTCTTCAACCAGTATAGCAGCCCGCTCAGAAGCGGTCAATGTATCGAGATATAGGCAGAGGATACAGATAGAGATATATCTTGGCCTATATCCTGCCGGGCGACAGGTGCGGTCGGCCCGGCCCATTTGGCGCTTCCCGGCTTTGGGGGTAGAATGACAGCATGAAATCGGCGGACCAGATTCGGGAGCACCTGCGGCGCGTGCCCTTTTTCCGGGACCTGGGCGAGGCAGAGTTGGCCCAGTTCGCCAGGGCGGCCCGCTATCGCCGGGTGGAGCGCGGCGGCTATTTCTTTCACGAGGGAGAGCCGGCGACGCTGCTCTACGTCCTGGCCGAGGGCCGGGTGCGATTGAACCAGGTGAGTGCCGAGGGCCAGCAGGTTCTCCTGCGCTTTGTGTCGGTCGGGGAGCCGTTCGGCTGGATCGGCAGCCTGGGTGGCAGCCAATATCCCGCTTCGGCCGAGGCGGCGGACGACTGCGCGGCCCTCTATTGGGACACCGAGACCATGATCGCGTTGATGGAGCGCCATCCCCGGCTGACCATGGCCGCCCTCAGGATGCTGGCCCGGCAGGTGCAAGAGCTGCAACAGCGCTACCGGGAGCTGGCCACCGAGCGGGTGGAGCGGCGCATCGCTCGGGCGCTGCTGCGCCTCAGCGAGCAGACGGGCCGCCAGGTGCCCGGCGGCATCCTGCTGGACATCCGCCTTTCGCGCCAGGACCTGGCCGAGATGACGGGCACCACGCTCTATACAGTGAGCCGCATTCTCAGCCGCTGGGAGCAGGAGGGGCTGGTCAAGAGCCGCCGCGAGCGGGTCCTCATTCGCCGCCCCGACGGGCTGGTGCAGGTCGCCGAAGACACCTCCCCCGCCTCCGCGGACGCCGGCGGCGAGATCGCCCCCGGCGAGGACGCCCGGCAGTCGCTGCCCCGCTGACGATATCGTAGACGAGATCGAAACAGGACCATCGAGATCCCCCATCTTTGCGCCAGCGCAAAGACTATTCTCCAAAAATCCATTATAATAAATCAAACATTTTGGACAAGATCCAGAAAGGATGTGGAAATGGCCTACGTTATCACCCAGTTGTGCACGCGCGACGGCTCGTGTGTCGAAGTCTGCCCCGTGGAGTGCATCGTCCCGGGGGACAAGAACGACCCGGTCTGGGCGGCCCAGTTCTATATCGACCCGGACACCTGCATCGACTGCGGCGCCTGCGTGCCCGAGTGCCCGGTGGACGCCATCTTTCCGGAGGACGAAGTGCCCGAGGAGTACGAGGCAAACATCGAGCTGAACGCTCGCTTCTTCGGCGAGGGCCCCGGTTACTGGGCCTTTGACCTGGAAGAGCAGCGCGAGCGTACCCGCTAGGCACGGAGGAGGGACATGCAGGCAAACGAAGCCATTCGCGGGCACCATCGCGACCTCATCGCCACGCTGGACGGGCACGCTTCGGCGCTGGCCGCCGGGCGGGAGGACGTGGACCCGGCGGCCCTGGTCGCCTTTCTCAAGGGCGACCTGTTGCCCCACGCCCGCGGCGAAGAACGCCACCTCTATCCCGCCGTCGAGGGGCTTTTGCGCGAGCACGGCCGGGCCACGGCGACCATGAGCGTCGATCACGAGTACATCGAGGGCTACGTCTCCGAGATCGCGGAGGCGGTGCAGGCCATCGAGTCCGGCGGCGACGCATCGCGCGCGCGGGAGCGCCTGGAACGCCTCGTCCTCCAGCTCCAGGCGGTGCTGCAAGTGCACCTGGAGAAGGAGGAGAGGATCTACCTGCCCCTCATGGAGCAGCACATGTCGGAGGAGGAGCAGGAGAGCATCGTGGACCGGATGCACTCGGTTTAAAGTCGAGTCGATGTGGGATCTATCAGGTGCATCGCACGAACGGCACGTGCAACGCACCGAGGATGTTATATCAGGTGCATCGCACGAACGGCATGTGCAACGCACCGAGGATGTTATATCAGGTGCGTCGCACGAACGGCACGTGCAACGCACCGGGATTCTGGAATCATTGGAGTATAGAGAATGAAGACAACCCCCCTTCGCTCCAGGGTAAGCGTCATGCTGACCCTGGGGCTCGTCGTCGCCTTGTTCCTGGCGGCCTGCGGCCCCATCGACGAGGCGCCGCTGCCCCCCTCGACCCCGTGGGGCCAGCGCGCAACGCCAGAGCCCGCCCAGCCGGAGCCCGGCCAGGAGATCGGCCAGGACGCGGCGCCGGAGCCCGCTCAACCGGAGACGGGCCAGGACTCGACCACCGCCCTGCACGCCGGGGCGGGCCAGGAGATGGCACCCGAGGGCCAGGCCACGGCTCCCGCCGGCGAGCCGGCTCCTACGTCGCAGCAAAGCCCGGCCTCCTACACGCCCGACGTGTCCTTTACCCTGGAGACCGCCATCGCCGATGGCCGGCTGGCCTTTGTGGGCGTCGGCGGGACCATCGACGGTGTCGTCAACCCCACCCTGGAGGTGGCCCTGGGACAGGTCGTCCAGGTGACGCTCATCAATGGCGACGGCGCGCTGCACGACGTGGCCTTCCCCGAGTTTAACGCCCAGTCGGACCAGGTGATGCGCCAGGGCGCCAGCACCACGGCCGTCTTTCGGGCCGATCAGGAAGGCGAGTTCTTTTACTTTTGCACCATACCCGGCCACCGGCAAGCAGGGATGGAAGGACTGCTGGTGGTAGGCGGCGACGCCGCGCAGCCCGAGCCCGAGGGCGAGAATATCGTGCGGGACCCGGCGGACGTGCCCCCGCCCGTGGGCGACCGGGCGCCACAGACCATCAGCGTGGAGCTGGAGGCGGTGGAGCTGGAAGGGCGCCTGGCCGACGGGGCAACCTACAGCTACTGGACCTTTGACGGCACGGTCCCCGGCCCGTTCCTGCGCGTGCGAGTGGGCGACACCGTCGAGCTGAGCCTGCGCAACATGGACGACAGCCTGATGATCCACTCCATCGACCTGCACGCCGTCACCGGCCCCGGCGGCGGCGCGGAACTGACGCAGGTGCCCCCCGGCGACGAGAAGTCCTTCACCTTCCAGGCGCTTAATCCCGGGCTTTACGTCTACCACTGCGCCACACCCATGGTGGCGAACCACATCACCAACGGCATGTACGGCCTGATTCTGGTCGAGCCCGAGGGCGGGCTGCCGCCGGTGGATCGCGAGTTCTATGTCATGCAGGGCGAGATCTATACCGAGGCGCCTTATGGGCGGCACGGGCACCAGGATTTCAGCGTTGAGAAGCTCCTGGACGAACAGCCCGAGTACGTCCTATTGAACGGCGCCGTCGGCGCCCTGACCGAGGTGAGCCCCCTGCGGGCCAACACCGGCGAGACGGTGCGCATCTTTTTCGGGGTAGGCGGGCCAAACCTGGCTTCGTCGTTCCACGTCATCGGCGAGATCATGGACCGCGTCTACCACGAGGGCTCGCTGACGGCGGCACCCCTCACCGACCTGCAGACCACGCTGGTGCCCCCCGGCGGGGCGGCCATGATCGAGTTCGAGCTGGAGGTGCCCGGCCGTTACATCCTGGTCGATCACGCCCTTTCCCGGCTGGAGCGGGGCCTGGTCGGCTTTCTCATCGTCGAAGGCGACGACAACCCGGAGGTGTTTCGCAGCGGAGGGGCCGAGTAGCGCCCTTCCCTGGCGATTGCGGGCCGGCCTGAGCGGATCAGGCCGGCCCTTTTTTTCTCAATTGTATCCCCACTTGTATCTCCCTTCTGTATCTGGATACATGGACAACGGCCCTTTGGCATGCTATTATGATCGTGCCCTAATATCCCGTAGAAAGGAAAGGAGAAAACATGAACGAAGACATGCTTCGCGGCAGGTGGAAGCAGGTGCGCGGCAAGATCCAGCAAAAGTGGGGGGAGCTGACCGACGACGACATGGACCAGATCGAAGGCCGGCGAGACCAACTCATCGGCAAGCTCCAGTCCCGCTACGGCTACGCCAGGGAAGAGGCGGAAAGTCGCGTCGACGAGTTCTTTGAGGACTGGGATGACGTCACTTCCACGGACGACGTTTCCTACACGTAGAGCCTGGCGATAGGTACGATGGCCGGTGCCGGGCCGGGCCCGGCACCGGAGTCGTGATTGGACGAACGAGAATCGTAAGACAGGGAGGAAGGCCATATGACCTACCAGAGTTACAGCTCGACCAGCACGTCTGGTCGCAGCGAAGCGGAAATGATGTCGGCCACCACGCTGATCGGTGACCGGGTACGCAACATGTCCGGCGAGGATCTCGGGAAGCTGGAAGAGATCATGCTCGACATGGACGGAGGCCGCGTTGCCTACGCGGTCCTGTCCTTCGGCGGCGTGCTGGGCATGGGCAACAAGCTGTTCGCCGTCCCCTGGGACGCCCTCACCGTCGACACCGAGAACAAGGAACTGGTCCTGAACATCGACCGCGAAACCCTCGAGAACGCGCCTGGCTTTGACAAGGACAACTGGCCGGGCACGGAGACAGGCAGCCAGTGGCTGGTGGACGTCTACGACTACTACGGCTACGAACCCTACTGGACCCGATAGACGACACGGCATCGCCGAAGCGTGACAGCAGGGTGGTACTCCCCCTGGCCGGGAACGGCCAGCAGGCAGAGTACCACCCTGTTGGTATGGAGGGATACCAACAGGACGGGAGCGTGACGAGATGGAATTATCCCTGCAGGATCGTGTGGCCCTCATCACCGGGGGAAGCTCGGGCATCGGCCGGGCAGCGGCGCGGCTGTTCGTCGAGCATGGCGCCCGCGTGGGCGTGCTGGGCCGCACCGAAGACGAGGTGCGCCGCGCCGCCGACGAGCTGGGCGAAGGGAAGGCCATTCCCCTGGTGGCCAACGTGGCCGACGGCGACCAGGTGCGGCGCGCCGTGGAGACGCTGGTGGACCGCTGGGACAGGCTGGACGTGGTGTTTGCCAACGCCGGCCTCAACGGCGTCTGGGCGCCCATCGACGAGCTCAAGCCGGAGGAATGGGAACAGACCCTGCGCGTCAACCTGACCGGCACGTTTTTCACCATCAAGTACTCGGTGCCCTACCTGAAGAGGCGGGGCGGCTCGATCATTGTCACTTCTTCGGTCAACGGCACGCGCATGTTCAGCAACTCGGGGGCGTCGGCCTATGCCACGTCCAAGGCCGGGCAGGTGGCCCTGACCAAGATGCTGGCCCTGGAGCTGGCCGAGTTTGGCATCCGGGCAAACGTCATCTGTCCCGGCGCCATCGAGACCGAGATCGACGAGAACACGGAAAAACGCGACCTTGAGCACACGGGCTGGGCGGCCGACTATCCCGAGGGCCGCGTGCCGCTGACGGGCGGCGGGCCCGGCAAGGCCGAGGACGTGGCCCACCTGGCCCTGTTCCTGGCGTCCGACGCCTCCAGCCTCATCAGCGGCACCGAGATGTGGATCGACGGGGCCGAGTCGCTGCTCCAGGGCTAGCACCTTGTCGGAGAGGTTCGTAGTAACGGCTTTAGCCGTTTAGAACGACTGAAGTCGTTACTACAAGCGAGATTACGAGCGAGATGTGGCCGCCCGGGAATCGTCCTGCCCCAGAGGAGGAAACGTGAACATCCTGAATACCAAACCGGAAGTGGTCGTCGTCACCGGCGCCTCCGCCGGCATAGGCCGGGCCACGGTGCGGGCCTTTGCCCGGCGCGGGGCACACCTGGGCCTCCTGGCGCGGGGCATTGACGGGCTGGAAGGGGCGCGGGAGGAGGTCGAGCTTGCCGGCGGCCGGGCGCTGGTGCTGCCCACCGACGTCTCCGATCCGAACCAGGTCGAGGCCGCGGCCGACGCCGTGGAGCAGGCCTTTGGCCCCATTGACGTGTGGGTGAACAACGCCATGGTCTCGATCTTTGCCCCGGTCAAGCAGATGAACGCCGAGGATTACCGGCGCGTGACCGAGGTCACCTACCTGGGCGTGGTCCACGGCACCCTGGCGGCGCTGCGGCGCATGGTGCCCCGCGACCACGGGTCCATCGTGCAGGTCGGATCGGCGCTGGCCTACCGGGGACTGCCCCTGCTGTCGGCCTACTCGGCGGCCAAGCACGCCGTGCGCGGCTTTTCGGAGGCGCTGCGCGCCGAGCTGCTCCACGACGGCAGCCGCGTACACGTGACCATGGTACACCTGCCGGCGGTCAACACCCCGCAGTTTACCTGGGTCAAGGCGCGCATGACCCGCAAACCCCGCCCCGTGCCGCCCGTCTACGATCCAGCCGTGGCGGCCGAGGCCATCGTCTGGGCAGCGCACCACCGCCGGCGGGAGCTGCTGGTGGGAGCGCCGTTGCTGCCCGTGGTCCTGGCGAACAAATTCGCGCCCGCCATCACGGAGCGGTTCCTGGCTGCCAGGGGCTACGAGATGCAGGAGGACAGGGAGCCCCTGGAGCCCCACCGGCAGGACAACCTGTGGAGCCCGGTCCCGGGCGACCACGGCGCCCACGGCCGCTTTGTCGCCGAGGCCAGGCCCAGGAGCACGCAACTGTGGCTCAACACGCGGCGCAACTGGCTCCTGGGCGGCATCGTAGCCGGGCTCTCGTTGTTCTTTCTGGCGTCCGGCAGGCTCCGGGACTGAGCAGCCATGTCCGAAATGCTCAAGGGCCGGGAGGCCACGCGGGGCTCGTGGTGGTGGTGGATGTGGGCCATGGCCGTGGCCCTCATCGTCGGGCTGGGAAGCCTCGGGCTCCTGCAGGTCTTGATCCGGCCCCTGGCTGTCATCTTTGTAGGCATGACCCTGGCCGCTACCCTGGCGCCCATCGTCTCGTGGCTGGAGCGCTGGATACCCCGCACCCTGGCGGTCATCCTGGTTTACCTGGCGCTGATCCTGGTCCTGGCCGGCATCTTCTGGGTCCTGGTGCCGCCCCTCGTGGGCCAGATTCAGGCACTGGTCGACAGGCTGCCCGAGCTGGTCGACCGTGGCGAGCAGCTCATCGAGAGCTGGCAGCGCATGGCGGGCGGCGCCCTCGAGGGGTCATTGGGCGGCGTCGTGACGGGCGCCCTGGGTCCATTGGGCTCGGCGGCGGCAAGCGTACCGGCGGCCATTGCCGGGGCCCTGACCGGCGCGGCCCTGGTGATCATTGTGTCCATCTACTGGCTGATCCTATCGCCGAGGATCAGCGGATTTGTCCGATCGCTGTTTCCCGCGCCACAAGCCCAACGCGTCGAAGACGTCCTGGGCGACATGGCCGACGCCATGGGCGGCTACCTGCGGGGCTCGGCCATCGACAGCGCCGCCGTGGGGCTGATCACCTACGGGGGCATGCTGATCATCGGAGTCGACTACCCCATCGTGCTGGCGGTGCTCGCCGCGGTCCTGGAGTTCATACCCATGCTGGGGCCGATCATTGCCGCCGTGGTCGTGACCATCGTCGCCCTGTTGCAGTCGCTCACCCAGGGGCTGCTGGCGCTGGCCTACATGGTCGCGCTGCAGCAGGTGGAAAACCACCTGCTGGTGCCCAACATCATGCGCACCCAGACGTCCATGTCGCCGCTGCTGACCGTGCTGGCCCTCTTTGTGGGCGGGGCGGTGGGCGGCTTTCTGGGGGCCCTGCTGGCGATTCCCCTGGCCGCGGCACTGCGCGTGTTTGTCCTCCAGGTGGTCGCGCCGGCAATTCGCCGCCGGACCGGAGCTCCGCCCGAGCCGCACGAGGAGGACGAGAAGGGCGAGGAGGAGAAGGAGGAAAAGTAGCATGCCCTCCGCCGAGGAAGAAGCCAGGAAGAAGGACAAACCGCTGAGGCGCTTTTTTATCATGCTGCTGGTTGCCGGCAAGGATTTCTTTCACGACAACGGGCCAAAGTGGGCCGCGTCCATCGCCTACTACTCCCTGCTGTCGGCCTTTCCGCTGATGCTGGCCGCCGTCTCCATCGCCGCCTTCTTTGTCGATCCGCAGTGGGCCGTCGACCAACTCACGCAGGCCATGGACGAGTTCCTGCCCCAGTTGTCGGGCCAGGTGGAGGACATTGTCCAGGGCGCCATCGATAGCCGGGCCGCGGCCGGCCTCCTGTCCATTGCCAGCCTGTTGTGGACGGGCACGCGCGTCTTTGGGGTCGTTGCTGTGGCACTGAACATGGCCGCCGGGTCCGAGCAGAGCTATGGTCCCTTGCGGCGCATCCTGGTCGAGATCGTCATGCTGCTGACGCTGGGCGTCGTGTTCGTCCTGGCCTTTGCGGGCCAGCCCATCAGCAGGTGGCTGTGGCAGGTCATGGGCCGCGAGGCAGGGAGCTGGTCGTTTCGCCTGGTGAACGAGGTGCTGCCCATCGTGGCCCTCTTTGCCGCGTTCCTGCTGTCCTACCGCTTTGTGCCCCGCCGCAGGCCCACCTGGCGGGCCGCCCTGGTGGGGGCCACGCTGGGCATCCTTCTTTTCCTGCTGGCACGCACCCTATTCCTCTATTACGTCCGGCGCATGGGCGACTATAACCTGATCTACGGCTCGCTGGCCATCGCCATCATCCTGCTGCTGTGGGCGTGGCTCGTGGCAAACATCCTTCTCCTGGGCGGCGAGGTGTCGGCCCACACCCAGGAGATGCTCATCGAGGGCAAGCCGGCGGAGGAGGTGGAACGCGGGCACCTCATCCGCTCGCGGCTGCGTGGCCTGTTGCCCGACAGCGAAAAGGCCGGCGGCGGGTAGCCGCACTCCTGGCAAATCATGCTGTCAACAAACTTGACTTCTGCATCGCTCCGTATTACAATGTCGTAGACCCCCAACAGCGCTGTTCGCTGCCTCCTTTGCTCTCGCAACAAAGCATGGGCAACCACCACGTTGCGTGCAACCGCCCTCATGGCCAGTGATGGCCCGGTCGGAACCGGAGGGCAACGCTCCCAAGCCACAACCGAATCGTATCCCATTCACGAGGAGGGCCTATGCACCACCCCTGTCTCGGGCGCTGTGATTGAAGCGTCGCCGGCCGGCCGGCTGCGCGATGCGCTATTTGAGAAAGGAGACGGACAGTGGCTTTTAATCCATTCGACGAGAAGGGCATGCCTCCCGACAAGCAGGTCCAAAATTGGTCCGAGCTGAACGTGAAGCCGTACGAGAGGCTCGGCATCGATCCCTACACCCGCACCCGCATCATTTTCATGAATGGCATCGAGGTCGAGTCGGTCATGTTCCTGCACCAGTTCAACCGCCACACCGAAGACCCGCAGTTGAAGCAGTTGCTGGCCCAGGCGCGCCGCGCCGAGCAGCAGCAGCAGAAAATGGTGAACTGGCTGATCCCGGCCGAGGAGTCGGTGCTGGAGGTGACCATCGGCTACGAGCAGGTGGCGGTCGACCTGACCGCCTGGCTGGCGCAGACGGAACCCGATCCGTACGTCAAAGCGGCGCTGGATTTCGCCTTGCTGGAGGACTTTGACCACCTGTACCGCTACGCCAACCTGCTGGAGATGGACGTGGGCGAGCGCGCCGAGGAGATCGTGGGCGACTATACCGAGATCATGCCCGGCCGGCCGACCATCGTCGAGCACCGCCACCCCTTTGATTCGGTGCGGCGCCCGTACAACGACAGGACGGCCGACATCCTGACCAAGCTGCACGTCCAGACCATCGTCGCTGCCGAGCAGCAGACGATGAACTTTTACATGAACTCGGGCAACCGGTATCCCAACATGCTGGGTCGGGGGCTGTACCTGGAGATCGGCCAGATCGAGGAGCAGCACGTCAGCCACTACGAGTCGCTGGCCGACCCGAACGTGTCGTGGCTCGACCGCCTGATCCTCCACGACTATAACGAGGCCTACCTGTACTACTCGTGCATGGAGACCGAGGTGGAGCCGCGCATCCGCCGCCTGTGGGAGATGTGCCTGGACATGGAGATCGGCCACCTGCACATGGACCGGCAGATCATCCAGAAGATGGAGGGGCGCGATCCCATCAGCATGTTCCCCTCCCAGTTCCCGGAGCTGACCGTGTTCAAGTCGAACAAGGATTACGTGCGTCGCGTGCTGGCCGAGCAGGTGAACCTGACCGCGCGCGAGACCGAGTTTGTGCCGGTCAGCGAGATGATGGGCACCGACTCGCGCTTTGAGAAGTACCAGCAGATGGTCAACAGCGGCGACACGGTGCCCAGCCGCGACGTCATCACGCGGAACATCGACCGCAAGGGCGAGGACTATCGCTGGACGAGCGAAGGGTCACACCCGGTGCAGTCGCTCGATGCCCGCGACAAGGTCCCAAAGGGGCCGGTGTACAAATAGCGGCAGAGGGAGCCCGCTTCGGAATAGATGCACTGACGAGGGTGCGGCTGGTGCCGCACCCTCGTCGATGTATGGCTATTGTAGGGAGAAAGGCCGAGCAGGCGCTCGGCGGTCCCGGGCGACGGGACCGACTTTAACTGGGAGCGCCGAGCGCCGGCTCGGCAGATTGGGTGCAGAGGGAAAGGCCGAGCAGGCGCTCGGCGGTCCCGGGCAGGGCCGGCTTGACCTTCTAACCCCGGGCGGCGATGAATTCGCCGCCGCGGGCCAGGATCTCGTCGTGGTCGGCGGGGGGCGGGGCCGTGGCCAGCAGCTCGGCGGTGCGCTGCCGCAGGACCCGGCTCGCGTCGGGGCTGCCCCGCGACTCCCAGTCCTCCAGGGTCAGCTTGACGAATAGGCCGCGGTGGTAGGCCTGGCGGAAGAGGCGCAGCGTGCGCCTGGTCGTCAGGTAGTCGCCCCCCGGCCCTACCTGGGCGATCTCGTCCAGGCCCACGGTCTCGTCGTCCAGCGCAAAGCCCCGGGCAAAGAGGCGCGCCTGCTCGATGACGTCGTTGGCATAGACGATGATGGCCGGCGAGAGGGCCATGGCCCCCAGGTTGTCGCCGACAAAGGGCACCAGGCCGATCTTGCCGCTGCAGCTCACCAGGTGGTTCATCCACTGGTGCCCGGCGGAGATGAGGTCCGACCCCCAGCCCATGCCGCTGCCCGAGGTGCCGCAGTGGGGCAGCCCGTAGTGGGCCATCATCTCGGCGCAGGCCAGGTCGATGACATAGCTGGCCGGCTCGTAAAAGCTGCCGATGCCCTTCATGTCGAAATAGGCGGGCAGGCTGCCGAGGATGACGGGCGAGCCCTCCTTGATGAGCTGGCTGAGGACCAGCCCGGCCAGAAGCTCGGCATTGAGCAGCACCAGCGTGCCGGCGGGGGTCATGGGCGTCGAGGCGCCGGCCATGCCATAGTTGGAATAGATGTAGGGCAAGCCCCGCTCGGCGGCGGCAAACATCTTGTCGGACGTGCCTGCGTTGATGACCAGGGGGCTGATGGGGTTGAGATAGGGCACCACGAAGGGCGCCCGGCCCAGGTCGCCGTGGACGTGCTCCAGCAGGTCGAGGACGGGGCCAAAGGCGGCGTCGTCGGAGATGAGGACGATGAGGGGCTTGCGGGTATTGGCCACCATCTCCAGGGTGGCGACCAGGTCCGAGAGGCGAGCGGGCACGTCCTGGACGATGCCCACGGTGGAGACGCAGTCAAAGGACGGCAGCGCCTCGCCAAGCCGCACGGAGGCGGCCATGTGCCGCCGGGAGAAGGGCGTCACGGTGTCGTCGGCGGGGTCCTGGTAATAGAGGCAGGTGACGCCGATGCCAAAGCGGGCCTCACCGGGCAGGCGAAAGGCGGGCTCCCCCTGCCGGTTATAGACCTCGACCTGGCGCGGGGCGGCGCCCAGGGCCCAGTCCACCAGCTCGGCGGGGATGCGGACGCGGGCGCCGTCGACGGCGCCCGGCCCGGCTGCTCGGGCCAGCAGGTCGCGGGCCCGCGGCGAGTCCACGCGCACGCCGGTGGACGACAGGATGCGCAGGGAATCGCCGTGAACGCGGGCGATCTGTTCGGGATCGAGGACGGTAAGCCTGGGTTGTACGATGCTCATGTTGTACCTTTCTCAAGCGTTGTCTGACGACGCGGGCGCCAGGCCGTGGCGGGCGAGGGCGTCGTCCACGAAGGCGGCCCACACGC
>DAOUHB010000075.1:0-12176 GCA_034428935.1 Anaerolineae bacterium
TGCTTCCCCACGTATCATCGCTGCTTGGCTCCCTCGCGCCTTGCGGCGACCCTCATACACTCCGCTTTGCCAGATTGCAGCAGCAGCCTCTGCCATCCAAGTTGCCGGGATCATGCCTTGGTTCGCCTCTCAAACTCCCGACTCCCCCAAAATCAGAATTGCTGAGCGGGGCGGCGAGCAGGTTGACTTGTCGACGGGCGTGCGCTATAATGACCGGCCTGGAGGAGCTGTGAAGATTAACGTTTCCCTGGGAACGGCCGCCGTGCTGGGCCTGACCCGAGCGGCCATGGCGGCAGCACCCACCACTGCCTACCTTATGCTGGGTGGGCGCTGCCTGATGAACTGTGCGTTCTGCGCCCAGGCCCGGGAGAGCCAGGCCGGGGCGCTGAACCTCTCGCGGGTGACCTGGCCCGAGTACGACCTGGAAGAGGTGTTGGAGCGGCTGCCTGCCGTCGTGGCGGCAGGTGCCATCCGGCGGACCTGCCTGCAGGTGACGGTGACCGGAGAGTCGTTCCACGACGCGCTGCGGGTGCTCCAGGCCGTCAAGGGCGCCTGTGACGTGCCCTGTGACGTGGCCGTGCTGCCCCGCGACCTGGAACAGGTGCGCAGCCTGGTGGAGGCGGGCGCGGACCACGTCGGCTTTGGCCTCGACGCGGCCTGCGAGCGGGTCTTTGGCCAGGTAAAGGGCGGCAGTTGGGCCCGGCACCTGGCCCTGGTGGAAGACACGGCCCGCACCTTTCCGGGGCGGGCGGCGGTACACCTCATCGTCGGGCTGGGCGAGACAGAGCAAGAGATGGTCGCGCGCATCCAGTGGGCGCACGACCTGGGAGCCGCGGTGGGGCTCTTTGCCTTTACCCCCGTGCGGGGCACGCACCTTGCCCACTTGCCGCCGCCGCCCTTGCCCGTCTATCGCCGCATGCAGATGGCCCGTTGGCTCATCGTCCACGGGCTGGCCCGGGCGCAAGACATCTCTTTCGACGTGGCGGGGGCCCTGGTGGGCTTCGGAGTGCCTCTGCCGGACGACGGGCAGGCCTTTCGCACGTCTGGTTGCCCCGATTGCAACCGCCCCTTTTACAACGAGCAGCCGGGCGGGACGCTCTACAACTATCCCTGGCCCCCGAGCCCCGCGGAAGCGGCGCAGGCGCTGACCGAGATGGAGGTCCAGGAGGATGTTTGAGGCCAGGACGATTGCCTTCGTAGGTAGCGGCATCATGGCCGAGGCCATGATCAAGGGGATGCTGCGCCAGGGCCTGGTGCTGCCAGAGCAGGTGGTGGCCAGCGGCCCGCGGCGCGAGCGGGGGCAGGAGCTGTTCGACCGTTACCAGGTGCGGACGACCACGGACAACGTAGAGGCCGTCCGCGGCGCTGACCTGGTCGTCCTGGCCGTCAAGCCCCAGGTTCTGGGCCGCGTGCTGGAGGAGCTGAGCGGGGCCATCGGCCGCGAGATCCTGGTGATATCCATCGTGGCCGGGGCGCGCATGGCCGCCATCCAGGAAAAGCTGGGGGCCGCGGCCGTGGTGCGAGTCATGCCCAACACGCCAGCCCAGATCGGCATGGGTATCTCGGTCTGGACGGCGACCGAAGCGACCACAGAGGTGCAGCGGCAGCAGGCGCTGGCCCTTCTCACGGCCCTGGGCGAAGAGGTGTACGTGGATGACGAGGGCTACCTGGACATGGCGACGGCCCTGAGCGGCACCGGGCCGGCCTACGTCTTCTTGCTCATGGAGGCCATGGTCGACGCCGGCGTCCACCTGGGTTTTTCGCGGCACGTGTCAGAGAGGCTGGTGATTGCCACGCTGCGGGGCAGCGTGGAGTACGTGCGCCAGTCACCGCGGCACCTGGCTGCGTTGCGCAACCAGGTGACGTCGCCCGGAGGCACGTCGGCCGAGGCGCTCTACCACCTGGAGAAGGGCGGCCTGCGCACGGTGCTCTCGCGGGCCATCTGGGCCGCTTACCAACGCTCCCGGTCCCTGGGGGACCGGTCCTGAGAGAGGAATGTAGATGCCCGAGACCGAGGGAAGAAGCTTTCCGGCCGCGACCTGGCGGCTCATCCTTGACGGCGAGGCCGATGGCCCGACCAACATGGCCCTGGACGATGCCATCCTGGAGGCCGTCGGCGCCGAAGCCAGCCCGCCGACGCTGCGATTTTACGGCTGGTCGCCGCCCTGCATGACCCTGGGCCGCAGCCAGCCCCAGGCCGAGGCCGATCTGGAAGCCTGCCGCGCCGCCGGGGTGCACGTGGTGCGCCGGCCGTCGGGCGGGCAGGCCATCCTGCACACCGACGAGCTGACCTACTCTATCGCCCTGCGGCAGACCGATCCCCGGGCGGAGGGTGGCGTGCTGGAGGTCTATCGCCTCCTGAGCGACGGCCTCCTGTTGGGCCTGAATCGCCTGGGTGTCGGCGCGGTGAGCGCCGCCGGCAAGGCGGACGCCGGCGTCAAGACGCCCATCTGCTTCGAGACCCCCTCGGCCTACGAGATCGTGGCCAACGGGCTCAAGCTGGTGGGCAGCGCCCAATGGCGCGCCCGGGGCGCTGTGCTGCAGCATGGCACCCTGCCGCTTCAGGGCGACCTGGGCCGTATCGTCCATTACCTGTCGTTCCCCGAGAAAGAGCGCGAGGAGCAGGCCAGGCGGCTGCTGGCCCGCGCTACGACACTGGAGGCGGTGTTGGGCTGCCGCGTGCCCTTTGACCAGGTGGCTGACGCCCTGGCCGCCGGCCTGGCCCAGGTCCTGAACGTCACCCTGGCGCCGGGCTCCTTCAGCGCCGGCGAGCAGGTCCGCGCGGCCGAGCTGAGGCGGACGCGCTACACGGATCCGGAGTGGACCGCGCGCCGCTAATCCCCCGCCAACTTCTCGCTGCCCCACGCCCCGTGGAGAATTCATTAATATAATAAGAATTGACAAATCGCGCATGGCGTGCTATAATGCTTGTGAGCGTGAGCGAGGGCAGCCAGCCACTGGCACGGGTGCAGAGCGGCACTTGCCCATGCTGAGTTGCTTTTGGACAGAAAGGAATATTGCAATGCAAAGCACACGCCAAGAGATCCTCACAATTCTGAAGGAAGAGCGACAGGCGACAGTGGAAGATCTGGCAGAGCGCCTGGAGCTTACGCCCATGACCATTCGCCACCACTTGAATGTCCTGCAGGCCCAGGCCCTAGTCGCTGCCTCGAAAGTGCGCCGCTCCAAGAAGGTAGGACGGCCGCGGTTGGTCTATACCCTTACCGATGCCGCCGACGCCCTCTTTCCCCAGGGATATGGGGAGCTGGCACGCCACCTGGTCACCGAGGTCAAGGACTCGGTCGGCCAGGCGCAGACGGAGGACATCTTTCGCCGCGTGGCCGAGCGCGTGGCCGAGGAAGCGCCGCCGTCGGTGGAGGGCCAGAGCTTTGAGGAGCGCCTCGACCAGGTGGTCGACTTTTTGCAGGAGCGGGGCTTCTTGAGCCGCTGGGAAAAGAACAACGAGGGGTACGTCCTCATCAACGTCAACTGCCCCTACCGGCGCGTCAGCCAGCAGCATGGCGAGGTCTGTCTCCTGGACACCGAGCTGATCCGGCGCTTGCTTGGTGTCGAGCCCAGGCGCGAGTCCAGCATGGCGGCCGGTGACGGGTCGTGCCGCTACCTCGTCGTGCCGCCCAACGGATAGTCCCGGGAAGCGACAGGCCGCAGGTCGACAGGGCCTGGCCCTCAACAGGGGGCCAGGCTCTTTTTTTTCTGGCCGCGGTTGGTGGCAGGGGCGCGCCTGTGCTATAATTGGCTGGAACAAACGGGATCTCTTCCACGGAGGAAAACTATAGGGATGATTGCCTTTCATTGCTTGCAGGAGTTACCATGGTGAGCCAACCACGCCGCGCGCACTTGTTCGACCGGTGGGCGGGCAGTTACGACGCCGAGTTCACCTCATCCGACGCCGGGTTCCCTTTCGACGGCTACGACATGGTGCTGAGAGAGGCCGTCCGGCGGGCGGCTGCCGGGCCGGGGATGCGCGTCCTGGATCTGGGCATTTCTAAATCCGTTGTTGTCTTGTGGGAAGAATAGAACAACGGATATGGAATAGAACGGATGAAGCGCGCGGTGTTGGAGAAGAGAAGGGCAGAACTGAGCGGCACGGCAACATCCGTTGGTTTCTAAATCCGTTGTTGTTCCTGGAGAGTGAACCCATGTCACAGCTCATTCATCGACAGCTCAGCTACGTGGTACGCGGGGTGCTCCTGGATGTGTATAACAAGCTTGGGCCGGGGCTCCCGGAGGACTATTATCGGGATGCTGTTGCCCTGGGGCTGGAAGCCCGCGGTATGCGGTGCGAGGCGGAAAAACCGTTCGAGGTCTATTACGAGGGGGAACAGGTGGGCTTGTACTATGTCGACCTGTGGGTGGAGGAGGGCAAGCTCCTGCTGGAGCTGAAGGTGGCTCCGGCCATAGAGCCGATCCACAAAGCCCAGGCTTTGTCCTACCTGAAGGTCACGGACGCGGATCTGGCCCTCGTCGCCAACTTTGGCGGCCCTTCGGCCGAAATCGAGCGGCTACCCAACTTCTTGCGGGACCGGCGGCCCGAGTTCGTGTGGGAGCGACGGCCAGCCCCAACCGACCTGCTTCACGCTGAGCTGGTGGGCCGGATCCAGGAGGTCTGCCATCGCGTCCACTGGGTGCTGGGACCAGGGTTCCTGCACCACGTGTATCGACGGGCAAGTATGATAGAGCTGCGACGCGCCGGTCTGGACTACGAGTACGTCAAGCGACTGCCGGTGGAGTATCTGGGCCACCTGCTGGGTTACCGCGATACGCGCCTGATCCTCGTCGAGGGTAAGGTGGGACTGGCCACGTTTGCGCTGCGCAGCACGGACGCGGCCCTGGAAGGGCGTCTCAAGTCGATTCTGCGGTGCCTGCAGTTGGCGTTGGGGTTGATGGCTAATTTCTATGGGAAAAGGCCGTCCATTATCCCAACGCGGGTCCAGGCCGGCTGAGGAGGAACTGCCCATGAAGACGATCCAACGGGAATGGGACTGGTGGGCCTACCACTATCGCGTCGTGCATCGCAGCCAGATCCCCGGCATCGGCCGGTGGGACGACGAGCTGGTGGAGCTCATCGTCCACGTCCTGGAGCTCGAGCCCGGCGACCGGGTGCTTGACCTGGCCTGCGGCAGCGGCGACCACGCGCGCCGCCTGGCCCCGCGCGGCCTGGACGTGCTGGGCGTGGACATTTCCCCCAGCCTGGTGGCCCACTGCCGGGAGCGGGCCGCGGAGCAGGGCCTGGCGCCTGCCCGCTTCGAGGTGGGCGACGACAAGGACCACTATGACAACCTGGTGCTGGTGGGGGAAAAGAGAAGAACGGATCTCTAAAGGAACCCCTTATGGCCGGTCCGCGCTCACTGCCTGCCACGTGCCGTCGTCGTAGAGCAGGTGGGCAGTGCCGCCGGCGCCGCCTAACGGGGCGTCGGTCCAGACCAGGAGCCCACCGTTAAAGCGTTGCACCCAGCCGTCCACCGAGCGCTCGTTTTCCGTGGCCCAGCCGATGGCCGCCTGGGCGCCGCCCATCTGCTCGCGCCACACCTTGCCGAATCCGCGCTGCGGCTGCCGGGGAGGGGGCGGCAGGGCCGGATCGTAGGTCAGATCCTGCCCGTTGACCCACGTATCGTCAAAGGCCTGCCACGTGCCCGAGGAGAGCAGGACATAGATGCGCCGCGGGCCCGAATCCCAGATCATGGTGCCCTGCTCGAAGGGCTGCTGGGCCAGCATCCTCTGCTCCGCCTGCCCGGCGGGGCAGCCCAGGCGCCCGGCTGCCTGCTGCCACGCGGGGCGAAACTGCACCGGTTCCACGGGGCAGGGTGTGGCACTCGGCGTGGGTGCCGAGGTAGGCGCCGGGGTGGGCGGTACCTGGGCCGTGGCCGGCGGCGGCTGGGGCAGTGCCTCGCCGGCGGGCACCCAGGGGCCGTGGGTGCCACGCTTGTAGAGCCCGCCGCCGTAGGGCACCAGGAACAGCAGCCCATCCTCCCCATAGGCCGGCGAGAAGACGGCCTGGCGGATCCCGCCCACGTCGGCAGGCAGCCCGCCGCGCAGGTCCTGCCACGACTGCCCGCCGTCCGTTGACCCGTAAATCAGGCCGGGCAGGCCCCAGGCCAGGGCCGTCCGGTCCCGGGCAAAGGTGGGCGAAAGCTGCAGCCCGACCTCGTCCGCCGCCCGCCAGGGAGCGGCGGGCAACTGCTGCCACGACGCGCCCCGGTCGGCCGAGCCGTAGATGCTGTTGCCTTGCTGGATCAGGATGACGCCATCCCGGGCATAGTCCGGCGAAAACGTGGCGCGAAAGGTGAGGGGGCCGGGCTCCAGGACCTTTTGCCAGGTGCTGCCGGCATCGGTGGAGCGATAGAGGGCGTTGTCCGCCTCCAGGAGCAAGGTTCTATCCTGGGCATAGGCCGGCGAGAAGGTCACGGCCGACAGCCGGTAGCTGCCCGTGGGCGCCACCGCCCGGGCGACGCCGCTGCCCCACGGCCCGTCGACGGGGGTCCAGGTATCGCCGCCGTCGCGAGAGCGCCACAGCCGATTGTCCTCGGTCCGCAAGAAGAGCAGGCCGTCGTCGCCAAAGGCCGGCGATATGTCCAGGGAGGTGAGATGCCCGCCAGGCGGCAGGGGCAGGGGCTCCCAGGGCCCGCCCTGCCGGGTACGCAGCGGCTCTTCCCAAGCGGACGCCAGAAACGCCGTGCCGTCGCCCGCCAGGGCCGGCGAGAGCACCAGGTCGTCGGGCGCTGCCGGCCGGGGCGCGGGCCGCACCGCCTGCCGCCAGCTCCCGCCGCCGTCCGCCGAGATCCAGACCGCCGGGCCTTCCTCCTCCGCCCGCGCCTCGTCCTGGACGATGAGGCGCAGCGAGCCGTCCGGTCCCGACGTGGGGCTGAGGGCGCTCTGTGGGGGCAGGTCCCCATTGGCCGGCCGCCAGCCCCCCCCGTCAAAGCGGTAGAGGCCCAGGGCGGTGCCGGCCAGGACCCGGTCGGGGCCCAGGACGGTCAGGGCGGGCGGGTCGCCCAGGGTTACCCGCAGGGGAAAGCCGGTGTCTTCCCAGGTGAGCCCGGCATCCCGCGAGCGCAGGACGCCCACGCCTTCGCCAAAGGCAAAGAGCGTCCGGTCCTGCTGAAAGCCCGGCGAGGTGGTCAGGCGGTAGAGCTCGATCTCTTCCAGGGCGGGCAGCCGGCCCGGCTGCCAGGCTAGCTCGTCCACGGGCCAGCGGACCAGGCGCCCATCGCTGTCGAGGGCCAGGAAGGCGCTGCCATCGGCCGAGAGGCGGGCGTCGGTGGCTGCGGTGGGGACCGGGCCGGTCACCTGCTGCCAGTTGTCACCGCCGTCCGCCGAGCGAAAGAGCTGGCGCTCCTCGTCGGGCGACGAGGGCACCCACCAGAGGTAAACGGTCTTGTCCTCGGGGTAGTCGGGGGCGATGACCAGGCGGGCGCTGCCGTAGCCGCGCAGGTAGAGACCCTTCACCGCCGGCTGCCAGGTCTCGCCGCCATCGACGGAGCGGAGCAGGCCCGCCCGGCCGAACCAGCCGAACATTGTCCCGTCGTGGGCGAAATCGGGCGACAGGGCCAGGGAGGCGGGCTCGAGGCCCGGCAGGGAGGTCCACGTCTCGCCGCCATCGGTAGAGCGCTTGAGCCCGCCGTGGACCAGGAAGATGGTCCGGTCCTGCCCGTAGGTCGGCGAGAAGGCGACCATGCCCGCGGTCCCGGCATAGCGCGACGGCGTCTCGTAGCGTTCCGCCAGTCGCTCCCAGCGCTCGCCGCCGTCCGTGGAGCGAAACAGGCCCTGTTTCCGCGTCAGGGCCAGGAGCGTCCCGTCCTGCCCGAAGGCCGGTGAGATGGTCAGCTCCTGCACGGCCAGGTCGCTCAGCCCGCGGCTCGCCATGCGCCAGCTCCGCCCCGCGTCGGCCGATTTCCAGACGCCCAGGCCACGGTCGGTGGCCGTGGGCAGGACGAAAAGCGTGCGGTCCTGTTGAAACTCGGGGGAGACGACCACCCGGGCGACGCCCCAATCGGGTAGGCCCTCGCCCAGGAAGGCCCAGCTCTGCCCCCCGTCGTCGGAGCGATACAGGCTGGCGGCAAAGAGCGGTGTGTCGCCCGGCCCGGCAAAGAACTGCCAGGCCTCCGATACGGGCAGCGGGACCGGGCTGGGCGACACGGGTTCGGGCAGCCGCCCGCCCGTCGCCGACCAGATCTGCACGCGCCCGTCGTGCGAGGCCAGGTAGAGGAGGTGCCGTTCCGGGTCCGCGCTCCGTATGGTAAAGCGGCCCGAGATGGGCACGCTGCCCAGCACGTCCAGGTTGGCGGCGTCGAGGACCAGGAGCTGTCCCTCGTCGTCGCCGGACAAGGCCAGGTAAAGGCGCCCCAGGTCCGGATCGAGCCGCAGGGCGCCAAAGGCGGCGTCCAGGCGGGCCTCGTAGCGCCGGCCATCGGCCAGGAGGCTGGTGGACTGCCCGGCCAGGTGGGTGCGAGAGACGTAGGCCCGGCCGCCCTGGGCGTCGATGGTGACGTAGGAAACGCTGCGCTCCGTGTCGGTCAGGATGCGCCGGTAGGTCTCGGGCTCGTACACGTACAGATAGTTGCCGTTGTTGGAGCCGGGGATGCCGTTGTTGACGATGGCATAGATGTGGCCGCTGCCGGGATCGACGGCGGCGTCGACGGCGGCCGGGTTGGGCGAGTAGCCGGCGGGGTCGGGCAGGGTGTCCGAAATGGATGCGGTGACCGTCAGGCTCTCCAGGCTGGCCAGGTGGATGCCGTTTTGCACCAGGAGCAGGCTGCCGTGGTACTCGTCGGCCACGGGCACGGCGCGCATGGGGATCTCGCCCCCCTCGGCCAGCGGCGGGGTAGAGCCGGCCGGGAGCAGGTCATAGATGCGGACGGTGCTGGCCTCCAGGCCGCCGGTGTACAGGCGGCCGTGGCTGCTGTCCACGGCGATCCTGCCCGCGCCGGGCAGGACGGCCAGCTCCTGGTCGTCGCCGGCGTCCAGGACGTGCAGGCGGCCGGCCGTGTCGGTGACAAAATAGAGCCCGCGGGCGGGGTCAGCCGCCAGGTCGCTGACGTTGATGGCCGTGGGCCACGTCGCAGCCTTTTCGCCGCGCGTCACGTCGACGACGCCGATCTGGTCGACGTAGGTGTGGCTGGCCAGCAGCCGCCGGCCGGCCGGGTCCCAGGCCAGAACGTTCGGCGCGGCCTCCAGGGGGATCTCGGTCTCCGCGCCGCTCTCCAGATCGAGGACGACGATGGCGTTGCGCCGGTAGCCCTCGCGGCCCAGGAAGAGCCGCCCGCCGCCGGCATCCAGGGCCAGGCTCACGTTCTCGGTCCACTCGCCCAGCGCCCGCTCGTCCAGGGTTTGGCCTTCGCGATCCAGGGTCAAGAGCAGGCTCTGCCGGCCGTCGTCCAGGGTCAGGTACAGGCGGCCCCGCTGGCCATCGACGGCCAGGTCGTCGGGCCTGCCGGGCAGCGTCAGCGACGCCACCTCGGCCAGGAACGGGGTCTCGTGGATACCCAGGACGTAGCGCCCGCCGTCGTTGTAGGCGAGGTAGAGGCGGCTGCCGGGCGCGTCCAGGGCGGCCAGGAGAAAGCGAGGCGAGGTGCCCACGCGCACCTCGCGCCGGGTCTCGCGGCCCGCGGCGCCGGCCAGGCGCAGTGCGCCGTTGCCCGCCAGGTAGAGCCCTTCACCCTCGGCGTCGAGGGCCAGGCGCTCGACGCCCTGGAGGAGGGCCACGGGTTCCAGGCTGACGGCGTCGAGGACCGAGCAGGTGTAATCGCCGGCATTGACGGCGTACAACAGGCCCCGCTCCGGGTCGAGGAGGAGCTGGCCTTCGGCATAACTATCGGGGCCGGTCTCGGCTACGGCCAGGACCTCGCCGCTGTGGGCGTCGAGCATCGTCACCAGCCCGGTGTTGGGTTGGGCCGTGTGGTACGTGCGGGCATAGAGGCGGCCCTGCCCGGCATCGAGGGCCAGCCAGCGGGGCCCGTAGCTGTTCCCGGCCGGGACGCGAAAGTCGACCTCGCGCACCAGGACCGGCCAGGGCGACTCTTCCGCGGCTGCGGCCGCCGGTCCCGGCGACGGCTGGGCCGTTGGGCTGGCAGCCGTCGCCGCCACGGTCGCCGTGGCGGCCGGCCGGGGCGCCTGGGTCTCTGCTGGCTGCGCGCCCTCGGCGGTGGCCGAGGGGAGCGGCGCGCCAATGCCGGCCGTCGCCTCGGGGGAGGGCTCGGGCGTACCGGCGCAGGCGGCCACGAACAACAGGGCAACCAGCAGGACGGCCATCCTTCTTATCAACATGCGCACCTCTCGTGCAGGTCCGGGCATCACCTTCAAGACGCGCCTGGCCGTCTCCGTGTTCCCCTGGCGCCCGGTGTCGTCCCCTACGCAGCGAGCCGGCTACGGCCCGGTGACGGCCAGTTCGGTTACGCGGTTGACCTTGCAGTCATCGGTGACGGTCACCTTCATGACGTTGGACAGGCGCTGGCACTCGATGGCCGTCGGCAGCCCGTCCTGCTGGGCACAGGTGTCCAGCTTGACCACGGCCACCTGGTACTCGCCGTGGGGCAGGTTGGTGAGGGGGATCTCGAACTTGCCATCCGGCGCCGACGTACTCACAGCACCTACCCACGTAGGCGACCAGACGCCGACGGACACGCCGGGAAAGGGCGAGCCGTTGCCGTGCTTGACCAAGCCCGTGACACCCGCGTAGCCTCCGCAGTGAGAGTAGCCACGGACGATGGCGACGGTGAACGCCGGCGCCGGGGTCCTGGTGGGCTGCGGCACCGGGGTGTTCGTGGGCCGGGGTGCCGGGGGCCTCCGGGTGGCCGTGGGCGGCACCGTGGGCGACGGTGTGAGCGTCTCGGTGGGTGTCATGCTCGGCGGCGGGGTGTCGGTGGGCGGCGGGGTGTCGGTGGGGGGCGGGGTGTTGGTCGGCGTGTGGCTGGGCGTCGGCGTCGCGCTGGGCACCAGCGTGTTGGTCGCCGTTGCCGTGGCGGTAAAGGTGGGTTTGGCCGTCCGTGTCGGCGTGGCGGTGACGCGCGCCTGGCGCAGGGACATCAGGTCGGAGGCCGTGCAGGCCAGCACGAACCAGCTCAGGACGATGGCAATCAACAGGATCAAGCGCGTTTTGAATCTACTCATGGAAGCTCCTCTCTCCGCTGGCCGCTGCATTATAGCCCGATCCTTGCCTTTTGGCAAGCGCCGGGCTCCGGAGTTCGATCTGGCCCTTGATTTTCGTTGGATGGGACGTATCTTCTCAATCACTCGTTCAGGGGCAGGTCTCGGACCTGCCCAACGGGGCGACCGCAACACTTGCGCCTGCGCGCAGTGCAGGTGGGGTTCGCCCCTGCATTTTGCGATGATACGATGGGGTGATATAATCCGGGCAGGAGGGAGAGCAATGCCAGACCGAGAGAACAAGACCTTGCCGGCCGGCCTGGAAATCCAGCCCGTGACACTCGATCGCTGGCCACCCATGGAGGCGCTGTTTGAGACGTCGCCCGTCATGTCGAGCTGCTGGTGCATGAGCCCCCGCACGCGCGCCAAGGACTTTTATCGGTTTGGCAGCGAGGCCCGCCGCCGGAACCGGGAGTCGATGCACGGCCTGATCGCGTCCGGCACGGTTCCGGGCCTGCTCGCCTACGTGGAGGGCCGCCCGGCCGGCTGGATCAGCGTCGGCCCCCGGGAGAGTTTTGCCCGGCTGCAGCACTCTCCGGCGCTTCGCCCGGTGGATGACCTGCCGGTGTGGTCCATCGTCTGCTTCTACACGGACCCCGCCTACCGGCGGCAAGGGATGACCAGGGCGCTGATACAGGCCGCCGTGCAGTATGCCGCGGACCAGGGTGCCGCCGCCGTCGAAGCCTATCCCGTTGCCGCCTGGGGGGATAAGACGGGTCCCGGTGATGCGTACACCGGCATGGCCAGTACCTTCCAGGCGCTGGGCTTTCGCGAGGTGGGGGTCGGCGGCCGCAGCCGCGGCCAGCCGCGCCTGGTCATGCGCTACGACCTGCGCCCGCCAGGCCGAGGTGTTAGGAAAAGTTGAAAAGTGAACCGTTCGCGACGCGTTTAAAGTTCAAAGGTGAACTCGAAATTCGCCCAGCGGGAGGGCCACAGAGTGCACCATCTTGCCCTTCCACCAGATGCGGACCTCCATAACCTGCTTGGCCGTATCAGGCACGAGATGGACTTGG